>CAXTBR010000006.1:0-43163 GCA_964242785.1 uncultured Lichenihabitans sp.
AGCCCATCGAGATGACGTAGCGCGGCTCCGGCATCTGGTCGTAGACCTTGCGGAGGGCAGGAGCCATCTTGTTGGTCAGCGTGCCGGCGACGATCATCAGGTCGGACTGGCGCGGGCTGGCGCGGGGGGCGAACCCGAACCGCTCGGAATCGTAGCGCGGCATGGAGAAGTGCATCATCTCGACCGCGCAGCAGGCGAGGCCGAAGGTCATCCACATCAGCGAGCCGGTGCGGGCCCAGTTGATCAGGTCGTCGGTCGCGGTGAGGATGAAGCCCTTGTCGGCCAACTGCCCGCTGAGGCCGGAGAAGTAGGCGTCGTCCGTCTCGATGGAGCGCCCGGTGCGCGGATCGATGAGCGGCTGGCCGCCCTTCGGCGGCGCCGGCGCGACGAGCGTGTCGCCGGGGGCCGGAGGAGTCTCGTCGAGGATCAGTCCCATTCGAGGGCGCCCTTGTTCCATTCGTAGATGAAGCCGATCGTCAGGACGCCCAGGAAGGCCATCATGGACCAGAACCCGAAGAGCCCGACGTCGTGGAAGGCCACGGCCCAGGGGAACAGGAACGCGACTTCGAGGTCGAAGATGATGAAGAGCAGCGACACGAGGTAGAAGCGCACGTCGAACTTCATGCGGGCGTCGTCGAAGGCGTTGAACCCGCACTCGTAGGCCGAGAGCTTCTCGGGATCGGGCGCCTGGAACGCCACCACGAAGGGCACGACCAGCAGTGCGCCGGCGATCACCAGCGACACGGCGATGAAGATCACCAGTGGAAGGTATTGATCGAGAAGCCCCGGCATGGTCCCTCCGCGCGGCCCGCGGCGGAGCCCTCAAGGCGGCGATCGAAGCCCGTCCGGCCCCCATCAGCTTGGAGGAGAACTAATGTACCGCACCGCACTCCGCAAGGCGAAACCCCGGCCGGGACCGGTTCGCCCCAGCGCCCTTCGGTCGCGCGGCGCATCGATGCCAAGGTCTTGTCGGGATTGAGATCGGAGTCGGCTTGACCCGGGCGATCCGGCGATGGAGATGGGGGATCGATCCCGCCGGGGGGAGGCAGCATGATGCCGAGGGTGAGACGGCGTCCGTCGCCGCGGCGACCGGCCTCGACCGGGACACCGCCATGATCACCGACATCATCCTGATCTGTCGCGTGCCGCAGTTCGTCCGCGCCGTCTCCGACGGACTGCGCCGGCACAATCGAGACGTCACGATCCATCCGGTCGCCGACCGGCCGGCCCTCGACGGCATCGGCCTCGACGTCCTCCTCAACGCGCGCATCATCGGCTTCACGACCGACGTCATCGTGCCGCGGTGGATGCTGCATGCGGCGGGATACGGGTCCTACAATTTCCATCCCGGTCCGCCCGATCTCCCGGGCTGGGCGCCGATCAGCTTCGCGGTCTACGAGGGGGCGAGGCGGTTCGGCGTCACGGCCCACGTCATGGAGGCCAAGACCGATACCGGAGCCATCGTCGGCTCACGCCTGTTCGACGTGGCGGAGAACACCGGCTACGCGGTGCTGCAAGGCGCCATGGTGAAGGCGATCTTCGAGCTGTTCCACGATCTGGCGCGCCCGCTCGCCACCTCGATCGACCCCCTGCCCGCGACGGACATCGCCTGGAGTGGGGAACAGCGGACGAGACGCATGGCGGAAGAGCTCTGCGAGGTGTCCCTCGCCGTCCCGCACGAGGAGTTGGCGCGCCTCATCGAGGCCTTCGGCCCGGCCGGCAACGTTCCCCGGCCCGCGATCAGCTTCCGCGGCTTCAGGTTCGTCCTCACGCCTTGAGGCATCGGAACAGTCGGACGAAGACGACTCGCCGATGGGACCGGTCAGGGAGGCCGAGAAGAGCGTCAGGATACGCGAAGCTGGTGGCGAGAGAGACGGGACTCGAACCCGCGACCTCCGGCGTGACAGGCCGGCGCTCTAACCAACTGAGCTACTCCCCCACGAACTGCGCTGCTATGCAACAGCGTCGCCCGGTGACGTGGGGATAAGGCGGGGGTCGGGGGGTGTCAAGCGCCGCGGGCATCGGGCCCGGCTTTTTCGAGGACGCGGGCGGCCCGCGCGCGAGCCGCCCGCGCCGAGCAATCTACTTCAGCCGGGGCGTGCCGACGCGCCAGCGGGCGATCTCGCGCGGCGTGACGATGTGGATCGAGTCCGGCGAGATCTGCTCGGCCTCCTCGATCACCCTGGGGTCGACGCCCATCAGCTTGGTGTACTGGCTCAGCGCCGTCACGAGCTCACCGGTGCCGTAGGTCCGCGTGGTCGCCTCGCCCCCGAAGAGGCTGAAGTCGTGGCTGTAGATGGCCATGCGATGGATGCCGAGATGGCTGCGCGGCGGCACGATGCGGCGCTGCCCGCCGAAGAAGGCGTAGACGCAGGCCGACATGCAGTAGCCCGACACGACGTGGAGGTCGTCGGCCGAGTCCGCGGCGACGGCCCGCGCCACCACCACGCTCGCCCCCGCCTTCCGCAGCACGAGGCCGAGCTTCATGGCGCCCACCACCGTGCCGCCGGGCGAGTTGAGCAGCACGAGCGGCCGGAAGTCCGGGTCGCCCGCATGCTGCTGCAGGAACGCCAGGAGGGCGTCGGCGGTGTCGTTGTTGATCTCGCCCTGGGCGCTGACCACGTCCGCCCTGACACTGGCGTCGGTGCAGCGCCGCTTGCAGGGCGCCGGCCCCGAGATGGTGAGGAGTTCGAAGGACATCGGCGACGCCGCCAGCGCGGCGCCCCCCGGCAGGACCGCCATGGAGGCCGGGAGCGCGAGGGACACCGCCAGGGCCGCGCGGCCCACGATCCTCGTCCACGCCGCGGCGCGGGGCGCGGTGGGCGGTGACGGGCTCGAACCGCCGACCCTCTCGGTGTAAACGAGATGCTCTACCGACTGAGCTAACCGCCCGAACAGCCCGGTTGACCCGAGGTCATAACGCATTCGCCGTCGCCTTCCAAGTCGACATCGGGGCCCGAGAGGGGCCGACGATCCGCCGGATTGAACATGGGCCTCGCGCCTCGCACAAGCGGCGTCTCGGCCGCAGGGGGCGAAGGAGCGCGCCCTGATCTCCCGACGTGACGAGGGCCGCGCACCCTGCGGCGCGCGGCCCTCGATCTCACCCGTGGCGAAGCGCGGTCAGTGGGCGATCACGCCCGACGCATCGTCCTCGGCACCCGCCACGGCGGCCTTGCGCACGGCCGTGAGGTCCTCCTCCCACTGGATCGGCGTGGGCTGCCGCACCAGCGCGTGGATCAGCACCTCGTCGAGCCGCGACACCGGCACGATCTCCAGCGTGTTCTTCACGCTGTTGGGGATGTCGGCCAGGTCCTTGGCGTTCTCCTCGGGGATCAGCACCTTCTTAATGCCGCCGCGCAGCGCGGCGAGCAGCTTCTCCTTCAGGCCGCCGATGGGCAGCACCCGGCCGCGCAGCGTGATCTCGCCCGTCATGGCGATGTCGCGGCGGATCGGGATGCCGGTGATCACCGACACGATGCTGGTCGCCATGGCGACGCCGGCCGAGGGGCCGTCCTTCGGGGTCGCGCCCTCGGGGACGTGGACGTGGAAGTCGCGCCGGTCGAAGAAGGGCGGCTCCACGCCGAAGTCGATCGAGCGGGACCGCACGTAGGAGGCGGCCGCCGAGATCGACTCCTTCATCACGTCGCGCAGGTTGCCCGTGACGGTCATCTTGCCCTTGCCGGGCATGGCGACCGACTCGATGGTCAGGAGCTCGCCGCCGACCTCCGTCCACGCCAGCCCCGTGACGACGCCGACCTGATCCTCCGTCTCGGCCTCGCCGAAGCGGAACTTCGGCACGCCGAGGTAGTCGTCGAGGTTGGCCTCCGTGACCCTCACGGCCTTGGACCCCGACATCATGATCTCCTTCACGGCCTTGCGGGCCAGGTTGGAGATCTCGCGTTCGAGGTTGCGCACGCCCGCCTCGCGCGTGTAGCGGCGGATGACGGTGAGCAGCGCCTCGTCGGTGATCGACCACTCGTCCTTGGTGAGGCCGTGCTTCGACACCGCCACCGGGATGAGGTGGGTGCGGGCGATCTCGGCCTTCTCGTCCTCCGTGTAGCCGGCGATCCTGATGATCTCCATGCGGTCCATCAGGGGCGCCGGGATGTTCAGGGTGTTGGCCGTCGTCACGAACATGACGTTCGACAGGTCGTAGTCGACTTCGAGGTAGTGGTCGTTGAAGCTCGCGTTCTGCTCGGGGTCGAGCACCTCCAGCAGGGCCGAGGAGGGGTCGCCGCGGAAGTCCTGGCCCATCTTGTCGATCTCATCGAGCAGGAAGAGCGGGTTCGAGGTCTTGGCCTTGCGCATCGACTGGATGATCTTGCCGGGCATCGAGCCGATGTAGGTGCGGCGATGGCCGCGGATCTCGGCCTCGTCGCGCACGCCGCCGAGCGAGATGCGGACGAACTCGCGCCCCGTCGCCTTGGCGATCGAGCGCCCGAGCGACGTCTTGCCGACGCCGGGCGGCCCGACGAGGCACAGAATCGGACCCGTGAGCTTGTTGGCGCGGCTCTGCACCGCGAGATACTCGATGATGCGCTCCTTGACCTTGTCGAGCCCGTAGTGGTCGGAGTTCAGGGTGGACTCGGCCAGCGGCAGGTCGCGCCTGATCTTGGACTTCTTGTTCCACGGGATCGACAGGAGCCAGTCGAGGTAGTTGCGCACCACGGTGGCCTCGGCCGACATGGGCGACATCTGCTTCAGCTTCTTGAACTCGGCCTGCGCCTTGTCGCGGGCCTCCTTCGACAGCTTGGTCTCCTTGATGCGCCCTTCGAGCTCGCTGAGGTCGTCCTTCCCGTCCTCGTCGCCGAGTTCCTTCTGGATGGCCTTCATCTGCTCGTTGAGGTAGTACTCGCGCTGGGTCTTCTCCATCTGGCGCTTGACGCGCGTGCGGATGCGCTTCTCGACCTGGAGCACGGAGATCTCGCTCTCCATCAGCCCGAGGCACTTCTCCAGCCGCGCCGTGACCGACGTGGTCTCCAGGATGCCCTGCTTGTCGGAGATCTTGACGGCCAGGTGCGACGCCACCGTGTCGGCGAGCTTCGGGTAGTCGGAGATCTGGCCGACGGCCGCCACGACCTCGGGCGAGATCTTCTTGTTCAACTTGACGTAGTTCTCGAACTCGCTGACCACCGAGCGGGCCAGGGCCTCGACCTCGACCTTGTCGAGCGGGTCGTCGGCCAGGGCCTCGGCGTCGGCCTCGTAGAACTCGTCCGTGCGGACGTATTTGCCGACCTTGGCGCGGCGCGACCCCTCGACCAGCACCTTCACGGTGCCGTCGGGGAGCTTCAGGAGCTGCAGCACGGAGGCGAGCGTGCCGGTGGTGAAGATGGCGTCGGTGGCCGGATCGTCGTCCGTGGCGTTCACCTGCGTGGCCAGCAGGATGAACTTGTCGGCCTTCATCACCTCTTCGAGCGCGCGGATGGACTTCTCGCGGCCGACGAACAGCGGCACGATCATGTGGGGGAACACCACGATGTCGCGCAGGGGCAGCACCGGATAGGTGTCGATGGACCCCGGGGTCGCGGGCGAGCGTTTCTGGCTGGTCATGCTGCATCCTGTCGGAGGTTGAACGCTCGCCGGCGCCTCTCGCGAGGCCGCCGGCACTCCTGGCACCGTGTCGTCGCCGTCGCAGGATCGGGGCCAGCCCGGCGCTTCGACGGCCCGCGGGGGGCCCCGATCGGCACCCCGCTGCGGAGGGCCCGGGGATCTCGCCGGCCGTCTCCCAGGCTGGTCCCGTCACCTTGAGCGGAGATGGCGGTCACGAAAGCGTCATTCAAGGCCGAGGCCGAGATGTCCGTCGCGCCCTGGACGGCGCGACGGGCGTGCAAGAGAAAGGGCGGGACCGTCGCCGATCCCGCCCCCTCTTCCGCATCAGGCGCTGGCGCCGGTCTTCTCGGCCCCGCGTTCGGAATAGATGTAGAGCGGTCTCGCGTTGCCCTCCACGACCTCGGGCCCGATCACCACCTGCTCGACGCCGTCGAGGCCGGGGAGGTCGAACATCGTGTCGAGCAGGATGCCCTCCATGATAGAGCGCAGCCCGCGGGCGCCGGTGCGGCGCTCGATGGCCTTCTTGGCCACCACGTTCAGCGCCTCGTCCTGGAAGGTCAGCTCCGTGCTCTCCATCTCGAAGAGCCGCTGGTACTGCTTCACCAACGCGTTCTTGGGCTCGGTGAGGATCTTCTTCAGCGCGTCCTCGTCGAGGTCCTCGAGGGTGGCGATCACCGGCAGGCGGCCGACGAACTCGGGGATGAGGCCGAACTTCAGCAGGTCCTCGGGCTCGACCTTGCGGAACACCTCGCCGGTGCGCCGGTCGTCGGGGGCCTGGACCTTGGCGCCGAAGCCGATCGACGTGCCCTTGCCCCGCCCGGAGATGATCTTCTCCAGCCCCGCGAAGGCGCCGCCGCAGATGAACAGGATGTTGGTGGTGTCGACCTGCAGGAACTCCTGCTGCGGGTGCTTGCGGCCGCCCTGCGGGGGCACGGACGCGACGGTGCCCTCCATGATCTTCAGCAGGGCCTGCTGCACGCCCTCGCCCGACACGTCGCGGGTGATGGACGGGTTGTCGCTCTTGCGCGAGATCTTATCGATCTCGTCGATGTAGACGATGCCGCGCTGGGCGCGCTCGACGTTGTAGTCGGACGCCTGGAGCAGCTTCAGGATGATGTTCTCGACGTCCTCGCCGACGTAGCCGGCCTCGGTCAGCGTGGTGGCGTCCGCCATGGTGAAGGGCACGTCGAGGATGCGGGCCAGCGTCTGAGCCAGCAGCGTCTTGCCCGAGCCGGTCGGCCCGATCAGCAGGATGTTGGACTTCGCCAGTTCGACGTCGTTGTGCTTCGCGGCATGGTTCAGGCGCTTGTAGTGGTTATGCACCGCCACGGACAGGACGCGCTTGGCCTGCGGCTGGCCGATCACATAATCGTCTAGGACCTTGCAGATCTCGCGGGGGGTCGGGATGCCGTCGCGACGGTTGACCAGCGACGACTTGTTCTCCTCGCGGATGATATCCATGCAGAGCTCGACGCATTCATCGCAGATGAACACCGTCGGGCCCGCGATCAGCTTGCGCACCTCGTGCTGGCTCTTGCCGCAGAAGGAGCAATACAGCGTGTTCTTCGAATCGCTGCCGCCGGCTTTGCTCATTGTCGTCTCCAGTCCGACCCGGCTCGCGCCGGGCGCGATTCGAATCACATTCAAGAATTAGCCGCGGCCGGCTAACGAACCGTAGTGCCTGCCCTCGAACGCCGGACGACCCGGCAACCCTCCCCGCGCAGCGGGGCACGTCCGGGGCCGCCGACGGATGCGGCCCCGGCGCGGATCACTTGGCGTCCGCCGCCGGCTCGACCCGCTTCGTCTCGACGCGGTCGATGATGCCGAAGGCCTGGGCCTCGTCGGCCGTCATGAAGTGGTCGCGGTCGAGCGTGTTCTCGATCGTGTCGTAGTCGCGGCCCGTGTGCCTGACGTAGATCTCGTTCAGGCGCCGCTTGATCTTCATGATGTCCTCGGCGTGGCGCAGGATGTCCGACGCCTGCCCCTGGAAGCCGCCCGAGGGCTGATGCACCATGACGCGGGCGTTGGGCAGGGCGTAGCGCAGGCCGGCCTCGCCGGCGCAGAGCAGCAGCGAGCCCATGGAGGCCGCCTGCCCGACGCAGAGCGTCGACACCTTGGGGCGGATGAACTGCATCGTGTCGTAGATGGCGAGGCCCGCCGTCACCACGCCACCCGGCGAGTTGATGTAGAGCGAGATCTCCTTCTTGGGGTTCTCGGCCTCCAGGAACAGGAGCTGGGCGATGATCACCGAGGCCATCTGGTCCTCGACCGGCCCGGTGAGGAAGATGATCCGCTCGCGCAGCAGGCGCGAATAGATGTCGAAACCCCGCTCGCCGCGGCTGGTGTTCTCGATCACCTGCGGGATGAGGTAGTCCGTGTAACGCGCGATGGGATCCTGCATCGGTCCGGCCCTCACCCTGGTGGCAGCGGCCGCACCGGCCGCCCGTCGAATATATGTGCCGCCCGGCGGAGCGCAACATGCGTCCGCCGGCCGTGCCGTCCCGGGGGGCGAGGCCCTGCCCCGCCCGCCCCGTCCCGTCAGGCCGGGGCCGAGGCCTCGCCGTCGGGTTCGGCGAGGTCGAGCGCGGGCGACGACGCCAGGAGCGCGTCCTCGTCGTCCTGGGGCATGAACAGCTCCTCGCGCGATACGGTGCGCTCGGTGACCTTCGCCTGGGCCACGATGTGGTCGACGACCTTCTCCTCGAACAGCGGCGCCTTCAGCGTGCTCAGCGCCTGTGGGTGCTTGCTGTAGTGGTCCCACACCATCTTCTCCTGGCCGGGGAACTGGCGGGTGAGCTCGACCAGCGCCTTGCCGACCTCGGCGTCGTCCACCTTGATGCCGGCCTTCTCGCCCACCTCGGCCAGCACGAGGCCCAGCCGCACGCGGCGCTCGGCGATGCGGCGGTACTCCGCACGCGCCGCCTCCTCGGTGGTGTTCTCGTGCGCGAAGGTCCTGCCCGTGCGCTTCTGCTCGCCCTCGATCTGGCGCCAGATGTTGTCGAACTCCTGCGACACCAGGCCCTCGGGCAGATCGAAGCTGTAACGCTTGTCGAGCGCGTCGAGCAGCGAGCGCTTGATGCGGTCGCGCGAGGCGCGGGAGAAGTCCTCCTGCATGCGGGTGCGGATGGCCCCGCGCAGCCCTTCCAAGTCGTCGAAGCCGAACTCCTTGGCGAATTCGTCGTCGATCGCCATCTCGCCCGGCGCCGCCACCTCCTTCACCGTGACGTCGAAGGTGGCGTCCTTGCCGGCGAGGTCGCCCGAGGCGTAGTCGGCCGGGAAGGACACCGCGATGCGGCGCTCCTCGCCCGCCTTGGCGCCGACGAGCTGCTGCTCGAAGCCCGGGACGAAGTTGCCCGAGCCGAGCACGAGTTCGGTGTCCTCGCCCTTGCCACCCTCGAAGGGCACGTCGTCGATCCGGCCCTCGAAGTCGATCCTGAGGCGGTCGCCGTCGGCCGCGACGGCGTCCTCGCCCTCCTTCGCCGTGAAGACGCGGTTGGTGTTGGCGAGGCTGTCGATCGATCGCCCGACCTCCTCGTCCGAGATCTCCACCACCTGCCGCTCCAGCGCGAGGTCCTCGAAGGAGCCCGTCTCGAAGGTCGGGATGGTCTCGACCGCCACCGTGAAAGAGAGGTCGCCCTCGGCCGCCATGGCGCGCTCGACCTCGGCCTGATCGCTGGCGAGGTCGATCTTGGGCTCCAGCGCGAGGCGCAGGCCGTTGTCCTCGACGATCTTGCGGTTCGCCTCGTTGACGGCGTTCTGCACGATCTCGCCCATCATCGAGCGCCCGTAGAGGCGCTTGAGGTGAGCCAGCGGCACCTTGCCGGGGCGGAACCCGTTGATGCGGACCTTGTCCTTCATGCCGACGAGTTCGCCCTGGAGGCGGGACGCCAGATCCGCGGCCGGGAGCACGACCTTGTATTGCCGCCGCAGCCCTTGGGTGCTGATCTCCGTTACCTGCATCGTCTCAGTCCTCAAGCTCGTCTCGGTGCCGTGGTTCGGCGAAGGGGTCCCCGGGTCCTCGCGCCGCGGGGGCGCGACGCGGGATGGCGGGGAAGGGTGGGAGGGGTCGACGGCCGCGCGGCCCGGCCCGCCGGCCGACCGTGGCGGCTTCCGGCCGATATGGTGCGGGCGGAGGGACTCGAACCCCCACGACGTGAGTCACTGGAACCTAAATCCAGCGCGTCTACCAGTTCCGCCACGCCCGCTTGTCTCGCGACCGGCCAACCCGGACGAAGCGTCTTATCAACGGCCCCGGCGGGATGCAGCAAAAAAGTGGGTCGCCCTCCGCGCCCGCTCCGCCGCTCAGGGCTCGGGACCGCTGAAGGCCGCGACCGCGAAGGTCATCAGGGCCAGGGACGAAGCGCCCGCGGCTGCGACCGGCCCCGCATCGAGGAGAATGTAGAGGGCCAGGCCGAGGGCCGACAGGGCGAGTGAGGCGGACAGGTAGCGCATGCGCGGCTCGCCGGTGAGGAGCAGCCGGAGGGCTGCCCGGCACGCCGGGCGCAAGGACGGGGCCGCGTTCCCCTGCACCGGAACGGGACAGGATCTCCACCCGTCCCGAGGGCCCGGCCCTCCCGTCACCCGTGCCGGCACGACCGGGGCCGTGCCATATTCACACATCTCGGCGGCCGGGCGTTGGCGCCAGTGATGTGTGACTTCGGTAGCCCGCGGCCCGGGGCCGCGCTACGGGGCCGTGACGGCGCCGCGGTCGAACAGGTCCCGCAGCACCGGCGGCAGCGCGTCCGGCAGGTCCTCGGAGATGAGACCCGGCCCGACGTGCCGCGCCGCGGCGGCGTGGAGCCACACGGCCGCGGCGGCGGCCTCGTGGGCCGGCATCGCCTGGGCCAGCAGGCCGCCGATCATGCCGGCCAGCACGTCGCCCGAGCCGGCCGTGGCGAGCCAGGGCGCGTCCTCGCCCGCGATGGCGGCCCGGCCGTCGGGCGACGCCACCACCGTGTCGGGGCCCTTCAGCACCACGACGGCGCCGAGCCGCCGCGCGGCGGCGCGGGCGCGCTCCACCTTCGAGGGCGCGCGGAGGACGTCGTCGAGGCCCGCGAAAAGCCTGGCGAATTCGCCGTCGTGCGGCGTGACGACGAGCGGGCCGGAGCTCGCCCGGGCGAGATCCGCGAGGGCATCGGCCCGGCCGGCGAAGAGCGTCAGGGCGTCGGCGTCGAGCACGGCCGCGCGGGGCTCGCGGCCCGGCTTCAGGGCGGCCTCGACGAGGGCGCGCGTGTCGGGATGGTGGCCGAGGCCGGGACCCATGACGACGGCGTTCTTGCGGGCGTCCGACAGGATCTCGGCCAGCCCCTCGGGGGCATCGAAGGGTTTCAGCATGATGGAGGTGAGCTGCGCGGCGTGGCTCGCCACGGCGTCCGCGGGCGACGCCACCGTGACGAGCCCCGCCCCGGCCCGCAGGCCGCCGCGCGCCGCCAGCCGGGCCGCGCCGGTCGTCGGCATCGGCCCCGAGACGACGAGGAGGTGGCCGCGCGCGTATTTGTGCCCGCCGGCCGCGGGCTTCGGGTATTGCGGCCACCAGAGCTCGGGCAGATCGTGGGACAGGTTGCCGCCGATGTCGCGCAGCACGGCCCCCGCGATGCCGATGTCCGCCAGGGTGACGCGCCCGCAGAGCGCGCGCCCCGGCATCAGCAGGTGGCCGGGCTTCAGCCTGAAGAACGTCACGGTCTCGGTCGCCCGCACCGCCGCCCCCATCGCCTCGCCGGTGTCGCCCGAGAGGCCCGAGGGCACGTCGACGGCCAGCACGGGCCGGCCCGCGGCATCGATCCGCTCCACGGCCGCGCGGGCCGCGCCGTCGAGGGGCCGGGACAGACCGGCGCCGAACAGGGCGTCGACGACGAGGTCGTGGGCGCCCGGATCGGCGTCGGCGGCGTCCACCACCGGCCCGTGCCAGGCCGCAGCCGCCGCGGCCGCGTCGCCCCGCAGCCGCTCCACGGGGGACAGGGCCGCGACTTCGACGGCCCAGCCGCGCCGCAGGAGTGCCGCGGCCGCGACGAAGCCGTCGCCGCCGTTGTTGCCCGGCCCGCACAGCACCAGCACGCGCCGCCCGCCCGCCCGCGCCAGCATCGCCTCGCAGGCCGACGCGACCGCCTGGCCGGCGCGGTCCATCAGCACGGCGCCGGGCGTGCCGGCCGCCGCCGCCAGGCGGTCGGCCTCGGCCATCTCCGCGGTGGTGAGAACCTCGACGGGTCGCCGCATGGCCTTCTCCCTGTGCCGTTCCGCGCCGCCCCGCCCGCGAAAGCGGCAGGGGCGAAGCGCGATCCCGGCGCCGACGGCCGATTCAGCCGTCGCGCGGCTGGCACGCCCGATGCTAATGTCGCGGCACCGCGCAGCCGCGCGTCCCCCACGCCGGGGCACGCTGCCCAACGCCCGCGAGCCCGCACAGGTTTGGATCCCGCATGAAGAAGATCGAGGCCATCATCAAGCCCTTCAAGCTGGACGAGGTGAAGGAGGCCCTCCAGGACGTCGGCCTCCAGGGCATCACCGTGACGGAGGCCAAGGGCTTCGGGCGCCAGAAGGGCCACACCGAGCTCTACCGCGGGGCCGAATACGTGGTGGACTTCCTGCCCAAGGTGAAGATCGAGATCGTGCTCGGCGACGAGATGGTGGACCGCGCGGTCGACGCCATCCGCCGCTCGGCCCAGACGGGGCGCATCGGCGACGGCAAGATCTTCGTCTCCTCCATCGAGGGCGCGATCCGCATCCGCACGGGCGAGAGCGGCAACGACGCGATCTAGCCGCGGGCCCTTGCGCCGGGATCGGGCGGCCGGGTAGGCGTGGCGCGTCGCGGATCCGCACGGGGCTTCGGCGGCCCGCGGGCCGCCTCCGCGCCCTCACCCGAAAGGCACAGCATGAAGACCGCCCAGGATGTCCTGAAAGCCATCAGGGACCAGGACATCAAATACGTCGACTTCCGCTTCACGGATCCGCGCGGCCAGTGGCAGCACGTCACCTTCGACGTCTCCGTCGTCGACGAGGAGGTCTTCGCCGAGGGCGTGATGTTCGACGGCTCGTCGATCGCCGGCTGGAAGGCGATCAACGAATCCGACATGACGCTGATGCCGGACCCCGAGACGGCCTGCATGGACCCGTTCTTCTCGGCCTCGACCCTGTCGATCATCTGCGACGTGCTGGAGCCGCTGACGGGCGAGCCCTACGGCCGCGACCCGCGCGGCGTCGCCAAGAAGGCCGAAGCCTACCTGAAGTCCACCGGCATCGGCGATGCCATCTTCGTCGGCCCCGAGGCCGAGTTCTTCGTCTTCGACGACGTGCGCTTCAAGGCCGACCCCTACAACACCGGCTTCGTGGTCGACTCGACCGAGCTGCCCTCCAACACCGACACGGTCTACGAGGGCGGCAACCTCGGCCACCGCATCCGCACCAAGGGCGGCTACTTCCCGGTGCCGCCGCTCGACTCGGCGCAGGACATGCGCGGCGAGATGCTGGCCGCGATGGCCTCCATGGGCGTCAAGGTCGAGAAGCACCACCACGAGGTGGCGTCCTCCCAGCACGAGCTCGGCATGAAGTTCGACCGCCTGACCCTCATGGCGGACGGCATGCAGGTCTACAAGTACTGCATCCACCAGGTGGCGCAGAGCTACGGCAAGTCCGCCACCTTCATGCCGAAGCCGGTGTTCGGCGACAACGGCTCGGGGATGCACGTCCACCAGTCGATCTGGAAGGACGGGGCGCCGGTCTTCGCGGGCGACCGGTACGCCGACCTCAGCCAGGAGTGCCTCTGGTACATCGGCGGCATCATCCGCCACGCGAAGTCGCTCAACGCCTTCACCAACCCGTCGACCAACTCCTACAAGCGGCTGGTGCCGGGCTACGAGGCTCCCGTGCTGCTGGCCTATTCGGCGCGCAACCGCTCGGCCTCCTGCCGCATCCCCTACGCGTCCAACCCGAAGGCCAAGCGCGTCGAGGTCCGCTTCCCCGACCCCTCCGCCAACCCCTACCTCGCCTTCTCGGCGATGCTGATGGCCGGCCTCGACGGGATCGCGAACGAGATCGACCCCGGCCAGGCCATGGACAGGGACCTCTACGACCTGCCGAAGGACGAGTTGGCCGAGATCCCGACCGTCTGCGGCTCTCTGCGCGAGGCGCTGGACAGCCTCGAGGCGGACCACGCCTACCTGACGGCCGGCGGCGTGTTCACGCCCGACCTCATCGAGAGCTACGTCGCCCTCAAGATGGCGGAGGTGACGCGCCTCGAGATGACGCCCCACCCGGTCGAGTACGACATGTACTATTCGGTCTGAGGCGCGCGCGGCCCCGGGCCGCGTCAGCCCCGGGCCGCGAGGCCGTCCCAGACGGCGCAGCGGTGGCGGGCCGCGAATCCCTCGGCCGGGCCGATCGCCTCGGGCGCGAGGCGCAGGATTGCCTCGGCCGGTGCCGCGAAGCGCGGCCAGGCGAGGGCCTCGTCCGGCCGGCCCGCGGCCGCGAAGGCGCCCCAGGCGTCGCCCATCCGCGCCGACAGCCGGGCCTGAGCGGCGTCGAAGCGCGACGGGTCGGCCAGGGCCCAGGGGCGGCCGAACACGTAGGCGATCTCGGAGGCATGATAGCTCCCCGGCGGCCCCGCGAAGGGCAGCGTCGGCAGGGCGAAGGGCGGGTCGGGATCGTCGAACTCGTAGGCGTAGACCGGCACGGCGCGGCCGACCATCCGGTCGAGGGCGAGGGCCGGGCAGGCGAAATAGCCGTCCGTCAGCACGGCCGCATAGGCGGCCCTGGGCGAGTCGAAGCGCGCCGCCGGATAGGCCGCGAGGACGGCGCGCGCGCGGGGACCGTAGAGCCGGACGATCTCGGCCTCATAGCTCGCCTCCGTGACGAGGTCGGCCCGCAGCCCGCGGAGGTAGGAGAAGAGGCGCCCCTCGTCCCGGTCGGTGCCGTCGATCACCGGCACGCGGTTGAAGCGGCCGGACGCGAAGGCGGCGCGCGGCGGCAGGGGCAGGACGTCGCGCCCCGTGGCGGGCGACCAGGAATTCGGCCCCGTCACGCCGGGCCGCTCCGGCGCGGCCTCGACGACGTCCTCGGCCGGCAGCGCGCGCAGGCAGGCCAGCGCATCGGGGCCGGTGCAGCCGAGATCGGCCGCCATGCGGGCGCCGCCGGCCTCCGCCTCGGCGGCCGGGAGGCTCGTCTCGGGCGTGACGCAGGCGCCGCTCTGCAGGATGGCGCGACTGAAGAGCCCCGCGGCGCCCGGCGACGCCATCTGGTAGCAGGCGCTCCAGGCGCCGGCCGACTGGCCGAACAGGGTGACGCGCCGCGGGTCGCCGCCGAAGCCCGCGATGTTCGCCCGCACCCAGCGCAGCGCCGCCCGTTGGTCGAGCAGCGCGAAGGCGCCCTCGCCCGGCTCGCCGCGCAGGGCCGGGTGGGCCAGGAAGCCCAGCGCGCCGAGCCGGTAGTTCAGCGTCACCACCACGGCGCCGGCGCGGCGGGCCAGCAGGCTCGGGTCGTATTGGCCGGAGGTGCCGAGCACGAAGGCGCCCCCGTGCACCC
Organism: uncultured Lichenihabitans sp.; assembly: GCA_964242785.1. Lineage (GTDB taxonomy): Bacteria > Pseudomonadota > Alphaproteobacteria > Rhizobiales > Beijerinckiaceae > Lichenihabitans. Next base: position 15,061 of record CAXTBR010000006.1, read on the forward strand.
ACACCATCACGGGCCGATCCTGGCCGGCCGCGGCGTCGGGCGGCGCGTAGACGTTGAGGGTGAGGCAATCCTCCCGGCCGATCGTCGGCCCGCCGCCGTGGCCGCCGAGCTGGGCCGAGAGGGCGAGGTTCTGGAGGCAGCTCGGGCCGAGCGCGGCGGCGGGGCGCGGCTCCGTCCAGGGCGCGGGCGGCTGGGGCGCGCGCCAGCGCAGCGCGCCGACCGGCGGGGCCGCGTAGGGGATGCCGAGGAAGGCCTGCCCGACCGCCGCGCCCACGCCCACCACCGGGCCGCTCGCGGTCCCGACGCGGACCGGCCGGGCGTCGTCGGCGCGGACGATGTCGTCGACGCGGCCGGGTTCGAGGTCGCAGCCGCCGAGCAGCAGGGCGAGCAGCAGCGCCGCGAGGCGCCGCGGGCGGCGGGTCACGCGAACCATTGCCGGAACGCATCGACCCCGAAGGCGCCGGGCGCCAGCACCAGGAAGGCCCAGACGATCGCCGAGCTGCAGTTCGCCGCCTGGAACGGCAGGCTCGGCATGGCGGCGAGGCCGGCGATCAGCGGCACGGTGGCCCGCAGGGGTCCTAGGAAGCGGCCGACGAAGACGCCAGCGGCGCCCCAGCGGTCGACCATGCTCCGGGCACGGGCCAGCATCTCGGGATGGCGCGACAGCGGCCAGAGCCCGGCGATGCGGTCCTCGAAGCGGCGGCCGAGCCAGAAGGACAGCCAATCGCCGAGCGCGGCCCCGGCGGCGGCCGCGACGAAGACCGGCGCGAAGGCGAGGCCCGCCTGCCCGACGAGGCCGCCGACCGCGATCAGCACCACGGTGGCGGGGAGGAGGAAGGACACGAAGGCCAGCGACTCGCCGAAGGCGAGGGCGAAGCAGATCGGGGCCGCCCAACCCTCGTGCTCCCGCACGAAGGCCACGATGGCCTGGCCCCATTCGGCGATCCACGCCATGCCGGGTTTGCCCCCTGTCCCGCCTCGCTCAGCCGCGCTCGATGCGGATCAATTGCGGCTTTCCCGCGATGATGCCGCCCGCCTCGACGTCGTCGAGCGCGGCCCGGATGGTGGTCTCGGAGGTCGCGTGGGTGATCAGCACCACGGGGACGAAGTCGCGGTCGGCGGAGCGCAGCGTCGCGGCCGGCTGGCGCTGCATGATGCTCTCGAAGGAGATGTCGGAGGCCGCCATGCGGGTGGCGATGCCGGCGATCGACCCCGGCCGGTCGCGGACGGACAGGCGCACGTAATAGCCGCCCTCGTGCCGCTGCATGGGCGCGCGGGCGGTGCGCTCCAGGCTCGCGGCGGGCCGCCCGAAGGGCAGCACCCGGCTGCCGCGGGCGAGGTCGGCGATGTCGCCCAGCACGGCCGAGGCCGTGGCGTCGCCGCCCGCGCCCGGCCCCATGAGGGTCAGCTCGCGCACGGCGTCGGCGTTGACCGCCACGGCGTTGGTCACGCCCTTGACCTCGGCCAGCGCGGTCGCCTTGCCCACCATGGTGGGATGGACGCGGGTCTCGATGCCGTGGTCGGTGCGCTGCGCGACGCCGAGCAGCTTGACCCGGTAGCCGAGGTCGTCGGCGGCGCGCAGGTCGTCGGCCGTGATGGAGCGGATGCCCTCGACGTGGACGGCGTCGAGGTCGAGGGCGGTGCCGAAGGCGAGGCTCGCCAGGATGGCGAGCTTGTGGGCCGTGTCGAAGCCGTCGATGTCGAAGGAGGGGTCGGCCTCGGCATAGCCCAGGCGCTGGGCCTCGGCGAGGCAGTCGGCGAAGCCGATGCCCTCCGATTCCATCCGCGTCAGGATGTAGTTGCAGGTGCCGTTGAGGATGCCGTAGACGCGGTCGATCGCGTTCCCCGACAGGGCCTCGCGCAGCACCTTGACGATCGGGATACCGCCCGCCACCGCGGCCTCGAAGCCGATGGCGGCGCCCTGCGCCTCGGCCCCGGCCGCGAGCGCGAGGCCGTGGTGGGCCAGCAGCGCCTTGTTGGCCGTGACGACGGACTTGCCCGCCGCGAGGGCGGCCTCGACGGCCCGCCGGGCCACGCCCTCGTGGCCGCCGATCAGCTCGACGAAGACGTCGATGTCGCGCGAGCGGGCGAGCGCGACGGGATCGTCGAACCACGGCGCCTGCGCGAGGAGCGGGGCGGCCTTGGCCCTGTCCCGCGCCGAGACCCCGGTCACCGCCACCGCGCGCCCCGTGCGGGCCGCGATGGCGGCGGCATCGTCGGACAGGCGGCGGAGGACGGCACCGCCGACGGTGCCGAGGCCGGCGATGCCGACGCGCAGGGGAGGCATGGATCGTGTTCCGAATCATCGCAGGCGCCGGAGCGGCTCCCCGTCCGCGGGAGCCTTACACGGCGGCGTTCCGGGTTGGAACTGCGGCGCGAGAGTCCGGATGACCGTGACCGGGACGCGACGGCTTCACCCCATGCCGCGTCCCGTCGGGCTCGTGAGCCCTGCGCGGCCCTCAGCGATAGCCGAACAGCAGGTAGAGGACCAGGATGATGCCGATGATCCCGATGATGCCGATGCCGCCGTTGCCGTAATAGCCGCCGCGGTAGCCGTAGAAGCCGCCGCCGCCGAACAGCAGCACCACGATGATGATGAGGAGCAGGATGGACAAAGGGGCATCTCCGAAGCGCTGGGGACCGACCGGCCGCTTCGACCGACCCGGCATCGCCGCCGAGGGTCGGCGGCGTCCGGCTCGGCCGACCCGACCTGCCTGCGGCATCTCGCCGTCCCCCGATCAACGTGATCGGGGCCGAATTGTGCCGCAGGCGCGCCGCTTTTCCCCGTGGGCCGGTCCCGATCCTCAGGCGGCCTTGCGGTTGACCTCGCGGCCGGCGAGGTCGCTCAGCTTCCGGTCGGTCGCCTTCTCCTCGTCGAGGCTCGTCTCGAACAGGGCCGCGGCGTCGGCGTGGCCGAGGCGCTTCGCCCAGGCCACCAGCGTGCCGTAGCGGGCGATCTCGTAATGCTCCACGGCCTGCGCGGCGGCGAGCAGCCCGGCATCGAGCACGTCCTTGTCGTCGACCTCGCCCGCGACCTCCTCGGCCTCCTTGATGATGCCGTCGATGGCCTGGCAGGTGACGGATTCGGCCTTGAGGCCCAGCATCGCGAAGGCCTGGTCGAGCCGCTTGATCTGGTTCTCGGTCTCGGCGAGATGGGTCTCGAAGCCCTTCTTCAGGGCCGGGCTCGTGGCCTTGGAGATCATCTTGGGCAGCGCCTTGGTGATGCGGTGCTCGGCGTAATAGATGTCCTTGAGCTGGTGGGCGAAGAGGTCCTCCAGCGTGTGGATGTCCTTGGTGAAGATCCCCATGGCGGGCTCCCGGCGTCGTGCGGCGCGGATGCGCCGCCTCGCCCGGTCAACCCCGGCGGCACCGGCCCTGTTCCTTCTCGTCAGGCCGGCTGGTCGAGCCGCGAGTCCTCGCGCGTGTCGGGCAGCCACAGGTAGACGACGAGCGACACCAGGATCAGCGCGCTGGCGTACCAGAAGAATCCGTCCTCGTAGCCCCAGGTCTTGAACTGGAGCGCGACGGCGTCGGTCGACCCGCCGAAGACCGCCGCCGTGAAGGCGTAGGGCAGGCCCACGCCGAGCGCGCGGATGGCGGTGGGGAAGAGCTCGGCCTTCACGATGGCGGTGACCGAGGTGTAGCCGCTGACGATGGCCCAGGCGGCGCAGATCAGCGCCAGCGCGACGATGGGGCTGTGGGTGGAGCGGATGGCGGACAGCAGCGGCACGGTGCCGAGCGTGCCGACGAGGCCGAAGCCGACCAGCAGGGGCTTCCGGCCGATGCGGTCGGAGATCGCCCCGTAGAGCGGCTGGAGCGCGATGGCGAAGACCAGCGACGCCAGCGTCACGGCCGTGGTCTCGTCGTCGCTCAGGCCCACCGACAGCTTCAGGTATTTCTGCATGTAGGTGGTGTAGGTGTAGAAGGCCGACGTGCCGCCGATGGTGATGCCGACCACGGCCAGCATGGCGCGCCAGTTCTCGGCCACCAGCGCGCCGAAGGGCCGGCGCACGCGGCTGGCGGCGACGAACTTCTCCGATTCGGGAAGGCTGGCCCGCATGCGGAAGCCGTAGAGCGACATCAGCGCGCCGATGACGAAGGGGATGCGCCAGCCCCAGGCCCTGAGCTGGTCGGGCGTGAGAAACAGCTTCTGGAGGATGAACAGCAGCAGCACGGCGCAGAGCTGGCCGCCGATGAGCGTGACGTACCAGACCCCCGAGTAGAAGCCGCGGTGCCGCGGCGGCGAGATCTCGCTGAGATAGGTGACGCTGGTGCCGTATTCGCCGCCCTGGCTGAGCCCCTGAACGATGCGGGCCACCGACAGGAGCACGGCCGCCCAGGCGCCGATCGACTCGTAGGTCGGCGAGACCGCGATGAGCAGCGACCCGAAGCACATGGCCAGGATCGACACGGTGAGGGAGGTGCGCCGCCCGTGGCGGTCCGCGAGATAGCCGAAGACGAGGCTGCCCACCGGCCGCATCAGGAACGCCACGGCGAACAGCGTCGCGGCCTGGAGCTGCTGGACGGCGGGATCGCTCTTGGGGAAGAACGAGCCGGCGAAGTAGAGCGCGAAGGCCGAGTAGGCGTAGACGTCGTACCACTCGATCAGGTTGCCGAAGGACGTGGCCAGCACGGCCCGGATCTGGTTCGGCGCCCGTGCGGCCGGCCCGGTCCCCGCGGTCCGGCCCTCCATCGCGGCATCGGCCATCGCCCATCCTCCGACGGTGGCGCCGTGAGGCGCCGCGCTGCTTCGTCGCGCCCGACAGTTTCAGTTCGGCTGCGCTTCCACAAGCCCGGATGCTCGCGAGCCCGGGTGCGCGGGGCGGAGGGCGGGCCCTCACTCCAAGCAGGACATGTGCGGGCCCGCGAGGCCCTGCATGTCGACGAGGCGCTGCGCCAACTGGCGATGCCGACGCGACGGCTTGACGGCGCTGCGCAGGATGGGGTTGGGCAGGGCCGTGGCCATGAGCGCGGCCTCGCGGGGGGTGAGGGCGGCCGCGCCCTTGCCGAAGTCGCGCTGCGCCGCCGCCTCGGCGCCGAAGATCCCCTCGCCCCATTCGGCGACGTTGAGGTAGGCTTCGAGCACGCGCTTCTTGCCCCACAGGGCGTCGATCAGCAGGGCCAGGGGGATCTCCAGGGCCTTGCGCAGGTAGGAGCGACCCGGCCACAGGAACAGGTTCTTGACGACCTGCATGGTGAGGGTCGAGGCCCCGCGCGACGGGGTGCCGTCGCCCCCGCGGATCACCTGGCGCAGGGCCGCGAAGTCGACCCCGCGATGGCGGCAGAACTGCCCATCCTCCGACAGGATGACGGAGGCCACGAGCCGCGGCGACACCATGGGCAGCGGCACCCAGCGCCGGTCGACCGGCTGTCCGGTGAGCCAGCGCCCGATCATCAGGGTCGAGGCGGGATGGACCGCGGTCTGCACCGCCACCGCCCCGGTCCCGAGCAGCGCCAGCAGCGCGGCCAGGCGAAGGCCCCATCTCAGCAAGCGGGCGGCCTCGCGACGCCCCTGGTCCCCGCGGTCCGAGACCCTGCGCGGAAGCGCCCGGAAACCGTATCGGCGGAAAGAATCGTCACGCGAGCGGGTCCGCGGATTGAATCGAGGCGGGCGCTATCGCATCTTGACGGGGCACAGACGTGCTTTCTCCGATCAAACGGGACGGATCCACTGAACTCGACAGTCCTCGCGACCGCGGCCCAGCCGCTTCCCCCGGCCGATGCCGCCACGCTTCAGGCCGACCCTCTGGTCCGGACGATACTCGACAGTCTCGACGATGCCAAAGCCGAGGACGTGGTCGCGATCGATCTCAGGGGTAAAACGTCTCTGGCCGACACCATGGTGGTGGCGAGCGGCCGCTCCAGCACCCACGTCGGCGCCATCGCGGACCGCCTGCTGCGCCAGTGCAAGGACAGCGGCACCTCGACGCGCGTCGAGGGGCTCGGCAATTGCGACTGGGTGCTGGTCGATGCGGGGGACGCCATCATCCACATCTTCCGGCCAGAGGTCCGGCAGTTCTACAATCTGGAGAAGATGTGGGGCGGCATGCGGCCCGAGGAGCAGCACGCGAGCTGAAGCGGTGCCGTGAGGGTCGTGATCGCGGCGGTCGGCCGCATGAAGGCCGGCCCCGAACGCGAGCTGCTCGACCTCTACCTGTCCAGGGCCCGCGCCACCGCGCGGGCCCTCGGCGTTTCCGGCATCGCGGTCGTCGAGGTCGAGGAGGGCCGCGGACGGTCGGCCGCCGAGCGGCGCCGCGAGGAGGCGGCGAGCCTGTCGGCCCGCCTCGCACCGGGCACGGTCGTGCTGGCGCTGGACGAGCGCGGCCGCTCGCTGACGAGCGCCGCCTTCGCCGAGCGGATCGGCACGCTCATCGACGGCGGCGTGCCCTCGCTGGCCCTGGCGATCGGCGGCCCGGACGGCCTCGACGAGGGCTTCCGCGCCGCGGCCCGCGACCTCGTCGGTTTCGGCGCCGCCACCCTGCCGCATCGACTGGTCCGGGTGATCCTGGCCGAGCAGGTGTACCGCGCCTTCACCATCCTCACGGGCCACCCCTACCACCGCGCGTGAGAGGGGCGCCTGCGCGCCGCCCGGGCGGGCGCTCCTACCGCGTCGCCTCGTCGATGCGGGTCGCCAGCAGGGCGATGGTCTTGGAATAGATCGAGCTCGCGTTCCACTGCTGGATCACGGCGAAGTTGGCCTCGCCGGGCGCCCAGCCCTGGCCGCGCTGCCAGCCGTAGGCCTGGAGGTATTTGGCGGTCGAGGCCAGCACGTCCGGGACGCTGCGGATCAGGTCGCGCCGGCCCTTGCCGTCGAAGTCCACGGCGTATTTCACGTAGGACGAGGGCATGAACTGCGTCTGCCCGATCTCGCCCGCCCAGGCGCCGTGCATGGTGGAGGGGTCGAGGTCGCCGCGCTGCACGATGCGCAGGGCGTCGATCAGCTCCGCCCGGAACTTGTCGGAGCGCCGGCAGTCGTAGGCCAGCGTCGCCAGGGACCGGATGGTGTTGAAGTTGCCGATATAGGCGCCGAAGTCGGTCTCCAGGCCCCAGATCGCCGCCAGCACCGGGCCCTGGACGCCGTACTGGCTCTCGATGCGCGACAGGAGGCCGCCGTATTGGCGGACCTTGTCGGCGCCGCGCTTCACCCGCGGCGGCACCATGCGGCCCGAGAACTGCTCGAAGCTCTGCCGGAACACCCCCTGCCCGCGGTCGTGCTGCACCGTGTTGCGGTCGTAGCTGAGCCCGTCGAGCGATTCGGAGATGGCGGCCTGCGAGATGCCCTGGGCGGCGGCCTCCTGGCGGAACTCGGCGAGCCAGGCCGGAAAGCCGGCGGCGTCGTTGCCGCAGGAGGCCGCGAAGGCCGGCGCGGACGAGAGCGCGAGGGCCGCCACGGCCGCGGCCCGGGTGAGCGAAACGAAGCGTCGCATGGGGTTCCTTCGATGGGGCGGCCGCCCCGCCGGGGACGGCCGCGCGTCATGGTGCCATGGTGCGGCACGCTCGGCCGCGATCCCACGGTCGCGGATCACGCGCTCCCTACACAACCCCGCCGCGCTTTGCACGCCCGAACTGCGGACCGGCGGCGACCGCCGGCCTCCCCGGCCGGGTCAGTCCTGCAACAGCCGCTTGAGCAGCTCCAGCTCCTCGGCCAGCGCCGTCTCGACCCCGCTCAGCGCCTCGATCTTGCGCACCGCGTGCAGCACGGTGGTGTGGTCGCGCCCGCCGAAGCGGCGGCCGATCTCGGGCAGCGAGCGCAGGGTCAGGGCCTTCGACAGGTACATGGCGATCTGCCGGGGCCGCACCACCACCGCGGTGCGGCGCGACGACAGGATGTCGGCGCGGCTGACGTTGTAGTGGTTGGCGACGAGCTTCTGGATGTCCTCGATCTTGACGCGCTTGGGCTCGCGCGAGCGGACGAGGTCGCGGATCGCGGCCTCGGCGGTCTCGACCGTGTGGGCCGTGCCCGACAGCGTGGCATGCGCCATCAGCCGGTTCACGGCGCCGTCGAGGTCGCGCCCGTTGGTGGCGATGGCGCGGGCCACGTAGGTCATGACGGCGGGCGTGAGGGCGAAGCCGGGGTGCAGGGCGCGCGCCGCCACGACGCGGTTCTCCAGGATCTTGCCGCGCAGCGCCTCGTCGAGCGTCTCCATCTCGACGCAGAGCCCCCCCGCCAGACGCGAGCGCACGCGCTCCTCCAGCGATTCGAGGTCGGCCGGCGGCCGGTCCGCCGCCACGATGACCTGCCGGCCGTCGTCGATCAGCGCGTTCAGCGTGTGGCAGAACTCGGTCTGGATCGACTTGCCCTGGAGGAACTGCACGTCGTCGATGATGAGCACGTCGATGGCGCGCAGCTTCTCCTTGAAGGCGATCGAGGTCTGGGCCTTCAGGGCCGCGACGAAGCCGTACATGAACCGCTCGGCCGTGAGGTAGATCACGCGCCGCCCCGCCTCGGTCACGGCGTGGGCCGTGGCCTGGAGGAGGTGCGTCTTGCCGAGGCCCACCGCCGCGTGGATGTAGAGCGGGCTGTAGAGCGGGGCGTCGCCGGGCGCGGCCTCGGCCACCCGCTGCGCCGCCGCGTGGGCGAGCTGGTTCGAGCGGCCCACCACGAAGCTGGCGAAGGTCAATCGGCGGTCGAGCGGCGAGCCGCTCAGCGCGTCGGCCGCCGCCGCCGGGGGCGCCTTGGCGCTGGGCTCCCACTTGGCCTGCGCGGCGGCGCGCGCCGTCGCTCCCCCGGGGGCCGCGGCGGTCCTCGGCACCGCCTCGGCGTCGCCCGGCTCGACGGCCGCCAAGGACTTCGTCGCGGGGCGCGTCGAGGAGCGCAGGCCGACGATGCAGCGCTTCACCTCGGGGGCCTCGGCGGCCAGCGTGGCGCAGAGCTTGTCGACGTAGTGGGACTGGATCCAGGTCTTCAGGAAGTTGGTCGGCACCGAGAGGTAGGCGGTGTCGTCCTCGATGCGGTCGAGCTCCAGGCGGGCGAACCAGGCGCTGAACACGGCCTCGCCGAGTTCGGCGCGCAGGCGCCGGCAGGCGTTGGACCATCGCTCGTTCCGGGGAGCCGGTCCCCGGCTCGCGCCACGGGGGGATTGAAGCGGCGCCACGGTCTCGCGGAGGTCGGCGGTGTCGTCCACGAAGGATGGGGCATCGTTCCGGGCTGTCATGATGGGTCGTGTTCTTTCTGGCGTGGGATGTCTTGTGCCGCATCTCAAACCGGAAAAGTCGCGTCGTCCGCGGGGCCCTGCCGGGCCCCGCTGCCGGGTCTGGATCGCGAGGCCGGCGCGCGTCTCGAGTGGCCTCCGAGACGCATGCCGTGCCGCGAGATCCCGGCCGTCAAGGCGGCCGGCGGCCCCGTCGAAGGGATCACATCCGCCGTGTCATGACCTCGGCTGGCATGCTCTCACCTTCAGAGTCGTCATCCGGGGTCCGGCCTCGGACCTCCAGTGATCGATCGCTGGACCTCAATAGACATCGATTCAGACGTGGAATCTGAAACACACCTCCAACATCGTCCGAATCGACGACAGAACAGCGGAGTCATGGCGGGAACCATGGACTGCGAACGCTCCTATCGCGATTCTGGAAGGTCTGCCACGCCGGCGGTGTGAGCGGCGCCGCGGCGAGAAATTCAAGCTACACATGGGCTTCGGGGCAGGCAACCGACTCATGTCATGAAAGCGTCGCGATGGTTGTCGGGGACCCTCATGCCGGAAATTGCCCGCATCCCGCCACAGACCCTAACGGCCGCGATTCCAACGGGATAACCCCCCGCTGTGGTTGACATGCGACATCGTCTCACCGTCGCGCCCCCGCACTTCCGGAGTCGCCGATTCCCGAAGGTCAATGGCGATCTTCCCGGGCCGAATCCAGGCTTGGGCCGTACGGTTCTGATTCGACAGGGATTCCGCTGCGCGGCCCGCATGGTTGACGGTTCTTTCCACCGTTATCGTGAACGCCCTGTTGATAACTCGCGCCGCCCGCTGCGGCGGGCACGCCGGACGGCGCCCTTCGCGGGTCGCCGAGCCCCGGCGTGCCGGCCGCGGCGCTGGCGCCCGGCCGGCACGCCGGGGTAGAGGGAAGACGATGAGCCTCGCCCTGAAGACCCCCCCGGCCTTCCCGGAACTCGACGTGTCGGCCCTCGACCGCCTCCGGCTCGACGCCGACATCGCGGCGCTCCGGGCCGAGCAGTCGGACGACGCCGCCTTCCGGCGCGCCGTGGTGGAGCGGTTCCGCTCGGCCTTGGGCGACGCGCGGTCCGCCATCCTGCGCGACTTCGAGGCCGACCACGGCGGCCTCCGCTGCGCGGCGCGCCTGGCCGCCCTCCAGGACGAGCTCATCCGCTCGCTCTACGATTACGTCGTCCGCTACGTCCACCCGCTGGAGCAGCCTTCGGCGGCGGAGCGGCTCTGCGCCGTGGCGGTGGGCGGGTACGGCCGCGCCACGCTGGCGCCGGGCTCCGACATCGACCTGCTGTTCCTGCTGCCCTACAAGCAGACCCCCTGGGGGGAGAGCGTGGTGGAGGCCATGCTCTACGTGCTGTGGGACCTGCGCCAGAAGGTCGGCCACTCGACCCGGTCGGTCGACGAATGCGTGCGCCAGGCCAAGGCCGACATGACGGTCCGCACGGCGCTGCTCGAGTCGCGCTTCATCCTCGGCGACGCGGCGCTGTTCGACGCCCTGCAACTGCGTTTCGACCGGGACGTGGTGGCCCGCACCGCGCGGGACTTCGTGGCCGCCAAACTGGCGGAGCGCGAGCTGCGCATCGCGCGGGCCGGCGCGTCGCGCTACCTCGTCGAACCCAACGTGAAGGAGGGCAAGGGCGGCCTGCGCGACCTCAACACCCTGTTCTGGATCGCGAAATACGCCTACCGGGTGCAGAACGGCGCGGCCCTGGTCGAGGCCGGCCTCTTCACCGCCAAGGAATTCCGGCTGTTCTGCCGCTGCGAGGAGTTCCTGTGGCGCGTGCGCTGCGAGCTCCACGTCGTGTCGGGCCGCGCCGAGGAGCGCCTGAGCTTCGACTACCAGCGCAGGATCGCGTCGCGCCTCGGCTACGGCACGGGGTCGGGCCTGACGGGGGTCGAGCGCTTCATGAAGCACTATTTCCTGGTGGCCAAGAACGTCGGTGACCTCACGGCGATCGTCTGCGCGGCCATCGAGGAACGGGAAGCCCGGCAGCCCGCGGCGCTCGACCGCCTCGTGCAGGGCCTGCGGCGGCGCACCCGCACCATCGCGGGCACGCATGATTTCCGGGTGGAATTCGACCGGATCACGGTGACGCGTCGGGACATCTTCGAGCGCGACCCCGTCAACCTCATCCGCCTCTTCGCGGTGGCGGACTTCTACGGCCTGCCGATCCACCCCGACGCGACGCGCCTCGTGACGCTGTCGCTCCGGCGCATCGACCGCCACCTCCGGGCCGATGCCGAGGCCAACCGCCTGTTCCTGGACCTGCTCACCTCGCGCCGCGCGCCCGAGACGGCGCTGCGCCGCATGAACGAGGCCGGCGTGCTCGGGCGTTTCATCCCCGAGTTCGGCCGCGTCGTGGCCCTGATGCAGTTCAACATGTACCACCACTACACGGTGGACGAGCACCTGCTGCGCGCCGTCGGCATCCTGGCCGAGATCGATGCCGGGCGCAGCGCGGAGCTCCACCCGCTCGCCTGCGAGATCATGCCCACGGTGGCGGGGCGCAACGGGCTCTACCTCGCGGTGTTCCTGCACGACGTCGCGAAGGGCAAGCAGGCGGACCACTCGCTCGCGGGCGCCGCGCTGGCGCGGCAGCTCGCGCCCCGCTTCGGCCTGACGGCCGAGGAATGCGAGCTCGCCGAATGGCTGGTGGAGAACCACCTCGTCATGTCCAACACCGCCCAGAGCCGCGACCTCAACGACCGGCGCACGATCGAGACCTTCGCGGGCGTGGCGTCCACGATGGAGCGGCTGAAGAGCCTGATGATCCTGACGATCTGCGACATCAAGGCGGTGGGGCCCGGCGTGTGGAACGGCTGGAAGGGCCAGTTGCTGCGCACGCTCTACACCGAGACCGAGACGCTGCTCAGCGGCGACAGCCCCGACTTCGACCGCAACGCCCGCGTGCTAGCCGCGCAGGACCAGTTGCGCGCGGCCCTGCCCGAGTTCCCCGACGACGAGTTCCGCGCCTACGGCGCGCGCCACTACGCGCCCTACTGGCTGCGCACCGGCCTGTCGAACCGCATCCGCGACGCCCGGCTGATCCGCACCCTGTGGCAGGAGGGCAAGAACTTCGCGGCCGACGTCGCCACCGACAAGTTCCGCTCCATCACGGAGCTGACCATCGTGGCGCCCGACCACCCGCGCCTCCTGTCGACCATCGCGGGCGCCTGCGCCAGCGCGGGCGCCAACATCGTCGACGCCCAGATCTACACCACCAAGGACGGGCTGGCGCTCGACACGGTGAGCCTGTCGCGGGCCTTCGAGCAGGATGCCGACGAGCTGCGCCGCGCGGGCCGCGTCGCCGGCGGCATCGAGCGCGCGCTGCGCGGGCAGATCCGCCTGAGCGACATGGTGGCGGCCAAGGACGGGGCGCCCAAGGGGCGAGCCGCCTTCGCGCTCCACCCCAAGATCATCGTCGACAACGCGGCTTCGCGCCGGCACACCGTGCTCCAGGTCAGCGGCGTCGACCGGCCCGGGCTGCTCTATGACCTCACCGTGGCGCTCTCCAACCTCAGCCTGAACATCGCCTCGGCCCACGTGGCGACCTTCGGCGAGAAGGCGGTCGACACCTTCTACGTGTCGGACCTGACGGGCGCCAAGATCACCGATCCGACGCGCCAGGAGGTGATCCGGCGCGTTCTCGGCGACACGTTCGAGCGCCGGAACGGCCGGGCGCCGGCGCCCGCGGGGGAGGCCGCGGCCGGCCGCGACGCTTGATTTCCGGCCCGCAGGCCCCGATATCGGCACCGAGTTCGAGCCCGTCCGGAGACCCCATGATGACCGATCCCGCCGACACCTTCACGCCCGAGGGGACGGCACCCGACGCCGAGGACGCGACCCGCGAGCCGTCTCCGGCCGAGGCCGCCGCGGGATCCGAGCCGCGGCCCGAGTCGAACCCGGCCGTGGAGGCCCTGCAGGCCGAGGTCGCGTCGCTGAAGGACCGCATCCTGCGCACGATGGCCGAGATGGAGAACATGCGCCGGCGCACCGACAGGGAAGTGTCGGACGCCAAGAGCTACGGCGTGTCATCCTTCGCGCGCGAGATGGTCAGCGCGGCCGACAACCTCCAGCGCGCCCTGTCCAGCCTGCCGGCCGAGGCCAAGGAGGGGGTTTCACCGGCGGTCCAGTCCTTCGTGCAGGGCGTGGAGCTGACCGAGCGGGATCTGCTGTCGCGCCTGGCGCGCTTCGGCGTGAAGCCGATCGAGACACTGGGCCAGCGCTTCGACCCGAACCGCCACGAGGCCCTGTTCGAGATGCCGGACGAGTCCGTGCCGACCGGCACCGTGGTCCAGCAGATGGAGACCGGCTACGTGATCGGCGAACGCGTGCTGCGCCCCGCCAAGGTCGGCGTGTCGCGCGGCGGCCCGAAGGTCGAGACCGTGGCCGGCCAGGGCTGACCATCCCGACGGGAGGTCGATCTTCGATCCCCACGGGATCACGGCCGACGAGCGGGGCCGCGTCTTCGTCGCCGACCGCGATGCGCACCGGATCCTGTGCTTCGACGCCGAGGGCGCGCTCCTCTCCGCCCTCGGCGATCGCCCCGCGCTCCGCTGGCGGGCGCCCTTCAACCATCCGACCCAGGCGGCCGTGGCGGCGGACGGCGAGATCTATGTGGCGGACGGCTACGGCAACGCCCGCATCCACCGCTTCGACCCCGGCGGGCAGCTCGTCGCCTCCTTCGGCGACATCGGCCGCAGCCCCGGCCGCCTTCATGACGCCGCACGCGCTCCTGGTCGACCGGAGCGACAGGGTGCTGGTGTGCGACCGTGAGAACGACCGCGTCCAGCTTTTCGACCGGGCGGGCCGCTGGCTCGGGGCCTGGGAGGGGCTCTGCCGTCCGATGGACCTCTGCGAGATGGCGGATGGCACGATCCTGGTGAGCGATCAGATCCCGAGCCTCACGGCCTTCGCGCCGGACGGCGCGCGGCTCGGCCGGGCGCGCCCGTCGCTCAACGGCGCCCACGGCATCGCGCGGGACGGCACCGGGACGGTCGACCTCGCCGAGATCGAGCCGACGTCGGTCACGGTCCTGCGGCCCTGCCCGTGATGGGCGGAGCGGACAGGATCGGGCGTCGCGCGACGCCGCCCCTGGAACGGGCGACCTCACGCGGGCGTGGGTCCCTTCGGCCGCGACGCCGAACGACTGGCACGGCGATTGCTCCCGAGAGCGGACCAGAGCACGGGAGTCAGACGATGTCGGGCATTCGATCCACGGCCTTCGCCCTCGCGGCCATCGTGGCCGGAGCCTGCGCCTCCGGCGTGGGGGCAGCCCGGGCCGACGACCTTTCCACCTTCGAGTCCCAGCTCGCGCCCTACCTGAAGCAGCCCTCCTTCACGGCGGCCGGCCCGGCCTTCGACGCGAAGGATTGCATGAAGGGCAAATCGATCCTGTCGATCCCGGTGTCGAGCGCCAATCCCTTCACGGCCAACATCGAGAAGGCCATGGCGGCGGCGGCCAAGAAGGCCGGGTTCAAGTTCACCACCTGGGAGAACCAGGGCCAGTCCTCGCAGTGGGTGCAGGGGATGGACACGGCCGTGAACCAGAAGGTCGACCTGATCGACCTCCTCGCCGGCGCCGACCCCCGCGTGCTGGTGCCGCAGGTCCAGGCGGCGCGGGCCGCCGGGATCCCGGTGATCGCGTCCCACTACAACGGCGTCGAGCAGACGCCCGAGGTGATGAAATACGCCGACGGCGACGTGCCGATCGACTACCGCAAGGCGGGCGCGCTTCTGGCCGATTGGGCGGTGGTGCAGACCAAGGGACACCTCAACGCGCTGGAGCTGATCGCCACGGGTCCGTTGTCGACCGATTCCATGATGGCCGGGATCGACGCGGAGCTGAAGCGCTGCGCCGACTGCAAGACCAAGGTGATGAACTTCGCGGTGCCGGACTGGGGCACGCGCATCACCCCCGGCGTCCAGGCGGCCCTGCTGGCCGACCCCACCGTCAACTACATCATCGTCATCTACGACAGCATGGCGCAGTTCGTCGTGCCGGCGGTGAGCATCACGGGCGCGGGCGAGCGCGTGAAGATCGACGCGTTCAACGGCACGCCCTTCGTGCTCGGGCTGGTGCAGACCGGGCAGGTCCAGATGGACATCGGCGAGAACCTCGACTGGATCGGCCATGCGCTGATCGATTCCGAGATGCGCCGCGTCTGCGGCCTGCCGGCCGTCTCCGATCCCAAGATCCCCTTCTACATCTTCACGAAGGACAACGCGAAGGATGCCGGCACGCCGCCGCAGTTGAGCCAGGGTTACGGCGACGCCTACGTGCAGGGCTACGCCGACCTGTGGAAGCTGCATTGACGCCTGAGGCCGCCGCGGCGACCAGGAGCGCTCCCGGCGCGCCGCCGTCGTCCTCCGGTCATCCGTTGCCCTGGGCCCTGCGGCTGTCGAACCTGTCGAAGACCTTCGGAGGCCAGAAGGCCCTCGACGGTGCCGAACTGGCGGTGGCGCAGGGCGAGGTCCACGGCCTGCTCGGCCAGAACGGCTCGGGCAAGTCGACGCTGATCAAGGTCCTGGCGGGGTTCCACGCCCCCGACCCGGGCAGCCGCCTCGCGATCTGCGGCGCCGACGTGCCGCTGCCCCTGCCGCCCGGCGCCTTCCGGCGCCACCGCATGAGCTTCGTCCACCAGCATCTCGGCCTCGTGCCGAGCCTGTCCGTGCTCGAAAACCTCATGGCCGGCCGCCTGGCGCAGCGCCACGACTGGGCCATCGACTGGCGGGGCGAGCGGCGGCGCGCCGTCCGGCGCTTCGCCGACTTCGGGATCCCGCTCGACCCCGACCGCCGCGTCGCCGACCTCGCCCCCGTCGAACGCGCCCTGCTGGCGATCCTGCGGGCCGCGGGGGAGATCGAGGGGGAGGACGGCGCCGAGGCGGCCGGCAACGGCCTGCTCGTGCTCGACGAGCCCACGCCCTTCCTGCCCAAGGCCGACGTCGACCAGTTGTTCCGCCTCGTGCGCCGCGTCGTCGCCCGGGGCGCCAGCGTGGTCTTCGTGTCGCACGACGTCGACGAGGTGATGGAGATCACGGACCGTGCGACGGTGCTGCGCGACGGCCGGGTCGCGGCCGCCCTGGAGACGAGGTCGGCGACGAAGTCCGACTTCATCGAGGCCATCGTGGGCCGCCGCCTCGCCGCCGGCGCCACGCCCCTCGCACCCCCGCCCGTCGAGGCGCGGCGCCACCTCCGGATCCGGGACCTCGACGGCGGCACGGTCCGGGGCTTCGCGCTCGATGCCGGGAGCGGCGAAGTCGTGGGGCTCACGGGGCTGATCGGCTCGGGCTACGACGAGGTGCCCTACCTGCTCTACGGCGCGCGGCGCGCGGCGGCCGGAACCCTGGCGCTCGGCGGCGAGACCGCGGATCTGAGCGGCCTCACGCCGCGCTCCGCCATCGCGCACGGCATCGTCCTGATCCCGGCCGACCGCGGCCACGCGGGCGTGATCGGCCCGCTGTCGGTCGGCGACAACGTGACGATGCCGACGCTCGGCGCGACGCTGCGCCGATGGCTGCTCGACCGGCGCGGCCTCACCGACGGGGCCGAGGCGCTCGTCCGGCGGTTCGAGGTCAGGCCCGCCGACGCCACGCTGCCGATCGCGTCGCTGAGCGGCGGCAACCAGCAGAAGGTCGTCCTGGCCAAGTGGTTCCAGATGGCGCCGAAGCTGATCCTGCTCGACGAGCCCACGCAGGGCGTCGACGTCGGGGCGCGCCAGACCGTGTTCCGCCACATCGCCGAGGCCGCGGCCGCCGGCGCCACCGTGCTGTGCGCCAGTTCCGACTACGAGCAGCTCGCCGCCATCGCGTCGCGCGTGCTGATCTTCGCGGGCGGGCGGGTCGTGGCGCGGCTCGAGGGAGCGGAGATCAGCAAGGACGCCATCGCCGAGCGCAGCCTCGGCGGGACGGGTTGAGCGGGGACCGGAGCCATGTCACAGGACGCCCCCCTCGATGCGGCAGCGCCGCAGCCGCCCGGAGCGGGCCTGCGCCTCCTCGTCCGCCGCGCCGAACAGTTCGGCCTCGTGGCGGTCTGGCTGGCGCTGATCGCGCTCTTCGGGATCCTGCGCCCCGACACGTTCCTGACCTGGCCGAACCTGTCCACCATCCTGGGCTCGCAGGCGGTGCTGGTCGTGGTGACGCTGGGCCTGATCATCCCGCTGACCGCCAACGACTTCGACCTGTCCATCGCCTTCGTGATGACGCTGAGCTCGATGGCGGTGGCGGTGCTCAACGTGAACTACGGCATCGGCATCGGCTGGGCCATCCTGGCGGCCCTCGCCATCGGGGTCGTGGTCGGCGCGATCAACGGCCTGCTGGTCACGGTCTTCCGCATCCATTCGCTGATCGTCACGCTCGGCACCGGCACCTTCATCCACGGCTTCACGCTGTGGATGAGCGACAGCATGACCATCAGCGGCCTGTCGCCGAGCCTGATGAACGCCGTCATCGTCGACCGGCTGTTCGGCATCCCGCTCGAGTTCTACTACGCGATCGGGCTCGCGGCGCTGATCTGGTACCTTCTCGACTACACGGCGCTCGGGCGACGCATCCTCTTCGTCGGCCGGGGACGGGAAGTGGCGCGGCTGAGCGGCATCGACACGGACCGCATCCGCCTGGCCTGCCTGGTGATGTCGGGGCTCCTCGGGGCGTTCGCGGGTGTGCTCTATGCCGGCACGCAGGGCGCGGCCGACCCCGTCTCCGGCGCCTCCTATCAGCTCCCCGCCTTCGCGGCCGCCTTCCTCGGCTCGACCAGCATCGTGCCGGGCCGCTTCAATCCCTGGGGCGCCACCGTCGCGGTCTACTTCCTCGTCACCGGCATCACGGGCCTCGTGTTCCTCGGCTTCAGCTCCTTCATCCAGGAGATGTTCTACGGGGGCGCGCTGGTCGTGGCGGTCTGCCTGTCGCAGCTCGTGCGCGGGCGCCAGGAGCAGCAGTTCTAGTCCGGGAGATTCGGCATGATCCCACGATCGCTCGATCGCGATTTCGTCGGCTACGGCGCCGAGCCTCCGGACCCGCGCTGGCCCGGGGGCGCCCGCCTCGCGCTCAACTTCGTCATGAACTACGAGGAGGGCTCCGAATACAGCATGATGGACCGGGACGGCGTCAGCGATGCCGCCCTGACGGAACTCGCCGCCGCCGCGGTGCCGCGCGGGGACCGCGATCTCGCGGCCGAGAGCATGTTCGAATACGGCAGCCGCGTCGGGTTCTGGCGCCTCATGCGGCTCTTCGCCGAGCGCGGCCTGCCGATGACGGTCTTCGCCTGTGCGCTGGCGCTCGAACGCAACGCGGAGGCCGCCGCCGCCATCCGCGCGGCCCAGCACGACATCTGCTGCCACGGGTGGCGCTGGGTCGAGCACTTCAAGCTCGACGAGGCGACCGAGCGCGAGCACATCCGCCGCGCCGTGGAGAGCCTGCGGCGCACCGTCGGGGTCCGGCCGCTCGGCTGGTACTGCCGCTACGGGCCTTCGGTGAACACCCGCCGGCTGGTGATGGAGGAGGGCGGCTTTCTCTACGACAGCGACAGCTACGCCGACGAGCTGCCCTACTGGGTGATGGCCGAGGGGAGGCCGCAGCTTGTGGTGCCCTACACGTTGACCAACAACGACCTGAAGTGGGGCACGGGCAACCTCGGCACGGGCGAGGATTTCTTCGTCGCCCTGAAGGAAAGCTTCGACATGCTGTACGGGGAAGGCCGCACGGCGCCGAAGATGATGTCGGTGGGGCTCCACATGCGGCTCGTCGGCCACCCGGGCCGGGCCTCGGGGCTGGCCCGCTTTCTCGACTACGCGAAGGCGAAGCCCGACGTCTGGATCTGCAGGCGGCTGGAGATCGCCGAGCACTGGCGCGCCGCCCACCCCTGCCCGGAGGCCGCCGCGTGACGCACCGCCTCGCCCTCGAACCCATCACGGCGGAGGCCTTCGCGCCCTTCGGGCTGCTGCTGCCCCGCCCCGCGCCGGGCGCGGGCCGCCTGGAGCTGATCGACGCGCTTCAGAACGGGCGCGGCGCGGCGCGCCCGCGCCTCAGCCTCGCGGCCGTGGAACCCAGGGCCCTGCCGCTCGTCGCGGTCGAGATGGAGCGGCACGTCCACTCGTCGCAGGACTTCGTGCCGCTCGACGGCTCGGCCTACCTGGTCCTGGTGGCGCCGCACGGGCCGGACGGGCGGCCCGACGAGGCGGGCCTTCGCGCCTTCAGGGTGCCCGGCGACGTCGGGGTGCACTATCACGCCGACACCTGGCACCACCCGCTGACGGCGCTCGACAGGCCGGGGAGCTTCGCCGTGCTGACCTTCGTGGACGGGACGGCGGGCGACGAACAGTTCGTGCCGCTGTCGGAAGAGGTGACGATCGAATGACCAGGGGCGCCATCATGCGTCCCCGGCGGTCGTCGCGCCGTAGCTCTTCGCCGCCTGCTCGGGCGAGATGAGGCCGTCGGCCACGTCGGCGCGCACGGCGGCGGGGTCGCGCCGCGCCGGGTCGCCGTAGCCGCCGCCGCTCGGGCCGAGCGACACGAGGCGGTCGCCGGCCCTGGCCTTGTGGTGGGGCACCTTGGACGGCAGCGCGACCTCGACGCCCTCGGCACTCACGAGCTTGAGCGACGCCGTGTAGCCGTCCGCGCCGCCCGCGAAACCCCAGGGGGCATAGCGGTGGCCGTCGCCCTCCAGCGAGAAGCCGCCGTCGCCGAGGAAGGTGAACTCCCGCACCGTGCCGATGCCCCCGCGCCATTCCCCGGCCGCAGCCGCGTCGGGCCGCAGTTCGTAGCGGTTCACCCGCAGCGGCAGGTGGCTCTCGATGTCCTCGACCGGGTTGTTGCGGGTGTTGGCGTAGAGCGTGTCGACGGCGTCGAGGCCGTCGAGCCCGTGGCGGCCGCCGTAGCTCCCCTCCATGATCTCCATATGGACCCAGTGGCGGCCGTCCTGGAGCCCGCTGAAGGCCACGACGCGCAGGTTGCCGATGCCGGCGCTGACCTGGTGCGGCACGACCTGGGCCAGGGCCTTCATCACCGTGTCGGCGAGCTGGTTGCCGGGGCAGAAGCGCGCGATCACCGGCGCCGGGAAGATCGGGTTGGCGAGCGTCCCCCGCGGCGCCACGATGGTGATGGGGCGGGTCAGGCCGCTGTTCTGGGGGATGTGCCCGTAGACCGCGCTGTCGAGCAGGATCGAGCGCAGCGTCAGCCAGACCGCGCAGTCGACCGTGCCCTCGAGCGGCATGTTGATGGGCTTGTCGGGGAGCTGCGGCGCCGTGCCGGTGAGGTCCACCGTGAGCGCGTCGCCCGCCACGGTGACCGCCACGGCGAGCGGCAGGTCGCGGCGGGCGGGGTCGGGGTCGTCGAGGTAGCCGTCGATGTGGGTCAGGGCGCGGTAGGTGCCGTCGGGCAGCGCGCGGATGGCGTCCCGCATCAGCCGTTCGGAATAGTCGAGCAGGTCCTCGTAGGCGGCGTCCACCGTGGCGAGCCCCCAGTGCTCGACCAGCGCGAGGTAGCGGGCGGCGCCGATCTCGGCGGCCTTGATCTGCGCCTCCATGTCGCCCACCACGAGGTCGGAGGCGCGGATGTTGTCGCGCAGCATGTGCCACACGGCGTCGTTGCGCACCCCGCGGTCGACGACCTTGATGGCCTTGAACTGCAGGCCTTCCGCATAGGAATCGACGGCGTCGACGATGCCGCAGCTCCCCGGGGCCAGCGCGCCGATGTCGAGGTGGTGGGCCGTGGTGACGGAGAAGCCGATCAGCGCGCCGCCGAGGAACACCGGCACGCAGAAGCCGACGTCAGGCCCGTGCGACGCGCCCGCATAGGGGTCGTTGTGCATCACGACGTCGCCCGGGCGAAGCGCCTCGCCGCGGCGCTCCAGCGTGCGCAGGATGCCCCGCACGTAGCCCGGGATGGGGCCGGACTGCAGAGGCGTGCTCATCCGGCACTCGCAGAGCTGGCGCCCGGCGGCGTCGGTGAGGGCGGCGCCGAAGTCCTCGGACTCGCGGATGATCGAGGAATAGCTCATGCGCATGAGCTTGTGGCCCATCTCGACCGCGATGTTCTCCAGCGCGCCCTGGATCACGGCGGCCGTGACGGGGTCGACGCGCGTCTTCACGGGGGGCGTGTCGGTCATGGTCAGGGCCTCGATGGAGCGAGCGTGATGACGAGGTCGCCGGTCGCCTCGACGGCGCAGGACGCGCCCGGCGGCACGACGGTCGTGCTGTCCGCCTGCAGCACGATGGCGGGGCCGTCGAAGCGCGCCCCGGCGGGGAGGGCCGCCCTGAGATAAAAGGGGGTCGGCACGGGCCCGAGCTCCCCCGCGACGCGGAACCAGACCGGCCCCCGGCGGATCAGCGCCGCCTCGCGCGATCCGCCGGTCGGCGCGTCGGGATCGGCGAGCTTCGGCGTGCGGCCGGCGCCCGCGACCCGGATGTTGACGATCTCGATCGGGTTGTCCGGGAAGGCGTGGCCGTATTCGGCCGCGTGGGCGGCGTGAAACCGCGCCCAGACGGCGTCGAGGTCGGCGGCCGCGAGGGAGCCCGGCGGAACGGCGATGCGGAGCTCGTAGCCCTGACCGACGTAGCGGAGATCGCCCGAGCGGCCGAACGACACCGCGTCGGGGGCGATGCGGTCGGCGAGAAACTGCGCCGCGAGCCCCGCCTCCATGGTGGCGAAATCCGCATCGAGCCTGCCGGGATCGATCGTGCCGCTCGTGCCGAACTGCGTCCGCACGGCATCGTATTTGAGGTCCGTGGTGAGGAGGCCCATGGCCGAGGTGATGCCCGGGAACACCGGCACGATCACCTCGGGGATCTCCAGCATGGCCGCGACCGCGGCGCCGTGCAGAGGCCCGGCGCCGCCGAAGGCGACCAGCGCGAAGTCGCGCGGATCGATGCCCTTCTGCACGGTGCGCGACCGCACCGCATTGGCCATGTTGCTGTCGATGACGGCCAGGATGCCTTCGGCCGCCGCCTCCACGCCGAGCCCCATGCTGGCGGCGAAACCCGCGACGGCGGCCCTGGCCGCCGCGGCGTCGAGCCGGAGGCCGCCCGCCAGCGCGTCGTCCGCGTCGAGGCGGCCGAGGACGAGGTTCGCGTCCGTCACGGTCGGCTCGGTGCCGCCGCGCCCGTAGGCGGCCGGCCCCGGCACGGCTCCGGCGCTGCGCGGCCCCACCCGGAAGGCGCCGCCCCGGTCGCGATGGGCGATCGAGCCACCGCCGGCCCCGATCGTGTGCACATCGATCATCGGCATCAGCAGCGGGAAGCCGGCGATCGACGTCGAGCGCGCGTCGGTCTCGGCCACGACGCCGTCGCGGACGATGCCGATGTCGGCGCTGGTGCCGCCGATGTCGAAGGTGATGAGCCGCCGCCGACCGGCGCGCTGACCCACGTGGGCGCCGCCGAGCACGCCCGCGGCGAGCCCGGACAGCAGCGTCAGCGCCGGCTTCTCGGCCACGGTCGCGGCCGTCGCGACGCCCCCGTTCGACGCCATGATGCGGAGCTCGCCCGAGATGCCGGCGGCCTTCAACTCCGCCGCCAGCCGCTCGACGTAGCGCCGCACCACCGGCCCCACGAAGGCCGCCAGCGCCGCCGTGGTGAAGCGCTCGAACTCGCGGAACTGGGGCGACACGGCCGACGACGTCGTCACGAAGGCGTCCGGCATCGCCTCGCGCAGGATCGCGGCGGCGCGCTCCTCGTGGACAGGGTCGAGGTAGGAGAACAGGAAGCAGACCGCGACGGACTCGACGCCCTCGGCGGCGAGTTCCGCCGCAGCGGCGCGCACGCCCTCCTCGTCGAGCGGCTCGACCTCGGCGCCGTGAGGCGGAACGAGGCGCCCCCCCACCGTCTTGCGATGGCGCCGCGCGATGAGCGGGCGGGACTGCCAGGGCAACTCCTGGCGGATGGAATAATGCTCGACGCGCTGGTGACGCGCGATGTGGAGCACGTCGCGGAAGCCCTCGTTGGTCACCATGCCGGTGCGGGCGCCCTTGCCTTCGAGCACCGCGTTGGTGGCGGTCGTCGTGCCGTGGAGCACGGTGTGGAGCGTGCCCGGCGCGATGCCCTCGGCGGCGCAGAGGCCGAGGATGCCCGCCATGACGCCCTCGGACGGGTCGGCGGGCGTCGTCGACACCTTGTTGACCGCGATCCGTCCCGAGTCGGTGTCGCAGAACACGATGTCGGTGAAGGTGCCGCCCACGTCCACGCCGATCAGCCGCATCGCCCGCTCCTCCCCGTGTTTCCCGGCCGCCGCTCAATAGGCCAGCGCGTGGAGGCCGGCGGCCAGCACCCGGATGCCCGCCACCATGTCGTCGACGCTCGAGAACTCCTCGGGCGTGTGGCTGCGCCCGTCCTTGCTCCGCACGAACACCATCGCGACACGCCGCGCCGCGGACGCCATCTGCTGCGTGTCGTGCCCGGCGCCGCTGGCCATGCGCAGCGTCGCCACGCCCTGCCCGGCGGCGGCGCGCTCCAGGATCTCGACGAGCGACGGGTCGGAGGGACAGGGCGCGTGGTCGAAGAGCACGCGGCTCTCGACGTCGAGATCGCGCCGCGCCGCGACCTCGCGGATCAGCCCGTCGTGCATCGCGTAGAGTTTCGCGCGCGCCGCGGGATCTGGATGGCGCGCGTCGACCGTGAAGGTGACGGCGCGGGGGATGATGGCCGGGCCGTTCGGGTCGACGGAGACACGGCCCACCGTGGTGACGGCCGGCCGGCCCATCCGGTGCGCGGTGGCGACGACGCCGCACGCGATCTCGGCGAAGCCCGCCATGGGATCGCGGCGCAGGTCCATCGGGAAGGCGCCCGCGTGGTTGGCGACGCCTGTCAGCACGACCTCGGTGTGGCGCATCCCCGTGATGGCGTCGACGATCGCCACCGGCAGGCCGGCCTGTTCCAGGATCGGCCCCTGCTCGATGTGGAGCTCGACGAAGGCGTCGATGTCGGTGCGCCGCGCGTCAGCGATGCGGGCGGGGTCGAGCCCCACGGCCCGCATGGCCGCCGCCATGGTTTCGCCTCCGCTGCCGACCGTGCGGTCGGCGTCCTCCGGGCCGATGCGCCCCACGATGGCGCCGGATCCCCAGAAGCCGGCGGTGGGGAAGCGGCTGCCCTCCTCCTCGCAGAGCGCCAGGACTTCGAGGGGTCTGCGCGGCGCGCCGAAGCGATCCTTCAGGGCCCGGACAGCCACCAGCGCCGCGATGGCGCCGAGCGCCCCGTCGTAGCGGCCGCCCGGGCACTGCGTGTCGAGGTGCGAGCCCGACACGATCGCGCCGCCGCCCTCGGACCCGTCCAGGCGGCCCCACACGTTGCCCACCGCGTCGCGGCGAACCGCCAGCCCGGCCTCGCCGCACCAGGAGGCGAAGCGGTCCGCGGCCGCGACCCATTCGGGCGTGTAGACGGGGCGCCACACGCCGGTCTCGCCCCAGGCGCCGAAGGCTCCCAATTCGAGGACGAGGCGCTCGACCGAAGCGGGATCGATGTCGATGGACAGGGTGGTCATCGTTCCTCCGACGTCGCGCGACACCGCTCCCGGCGTCCTGCAGGCGATCTTATACCAGCCGTCGCTGACCCGGCTTTCGCTCACACGAGAGGAGTCGAGGACAGACTCGATCGGGAGGACCTCCGAGATGGCCTCGGTTCGGCCCCACCTTGGCCGACGAACGGCTCGCTCGTCTCTTCCCCGAGAGCGGCCGGCCCCGGCCACTCTGCTGCGGTTCAGCGAGACCCTGCCGGACCGACGCGCCGCGGACGCGGTCCGAAGCCGGATCGATGGGAAGGACCCGCTCGGCCTCCCCCTGTCCGACCCCGGCTTCGACGCCTCCGTGCCGAGCGAGTTCCGCCGCCGCTCAGCCCTCGAGAGTCTGTGACTGCATCGAACTTGTGCCTGAATGCCCCTTGAAAAGGTGGAGGAATTTCTGCCAGTTCAGGGGCAGATGGGCATTCGTTCACGGACTCTCAAGGCGGCGCCGGGCGTCCACGGCCGTCGCGCTGAACATCGGCTCGGCGCCGCGTCCCTCCACCGCGAAGGAGGCCGCCACGGCCCCGGCGCGCGCCGCGGTCTCGATGTCGAGGCCCAGGCCCAGCAGGGCCGCCAGGAAGCCGCCGCAGAAACTGTCGCCGGCCCCCGTGGTGTCCACCACCGTGGCCGGATGGGCCGGCACGCGGAAGGTCCGGTCGCCCGGCCGGTCGTGGACGAGGCAGCCGTCGGCGCCGAGCTTCACGACGACGAGATCCGGGCCCCAGGCCGCAAAGGTGCGGGCCGCCGCGTCCCAGTCCTCGTGGCCGAGCAACTGGCGGGCCTCATCGGCGCTCGGCATGAAGATGTCGGTCGCGCCGATCAGGCTCCGCAGCCGCGCCTCGTTGCCCGCGATGTAGTCCTCCTGCGGGTCGAGCGCCACCACGGCGCCCGTGCCCCGCAGATCGGCGACCAGGATTTCCTGGGCCTCCAGCGTCATGGCGAGGATCAGGAAGCCCTCAGCACTCCGGTAAGGGGGCGGGATGTCGTCGGGGCGCGGCGACAGCGCGTGGAAGTCCACCTCGCTCGAATGCAGCGTCCACCTCCGCCCGCCGTCGGCCGCGTAGGCCACGCGGTTGTGGAGGGTCGATTGCGGGCGGGGCGCCAAGCCCGCCGCCGACAGGCCCGCGGCGGCGATGCGGCCGAGGATCGCCGGCGGGAAGTCCGGCCCGACGGGCGCCACCATCTCGGCCGAGGGCTCCCACAGGCGGGCCGCCAGCGCGGCGTAGAGCGCGTCCCCGCCGATGCAGCCCGGCAGCTCCCGCCCGTCGGGCAGCACCACGTCGTCGATCGTCAGGTTGCCGAGGCAGACGAGGCGCGGCGTCACGGCGAGGGCGGCGCCTCGGCCGCCGCGAACTTCGCCATGGCGAGGTGGAAGGCGTAGAGCTGCACCGGCACGCTGTAGAGCAGTCCGGCCATCTCCTCGGGCACGGGCGGCAGGCGCAGCACGGCGTCGGCGTGGGGGTCGAGCGCGGGCTCGCCGCCCGCCACCACGGCGTAGACCCGCCCGCCCCACCGCCGCCCCTCGAAGGCGGTGTCGCGCGCCCGCGCCACGGAGGGGCCGGCCGGCGCCACCACGAAGAGGGGATCGCCGGCCTTCTGCGAGTTGTAGTGGTGGAACTCCTCCAGCGGGATCGCGATGGCGTGGTCGGGCGTGCACTCCTTGACCTTGGCGGCGCCGAACAGGGCACAGGCATAGGCCGGGCCGCCGCCCGCGAAGAGGTAGGTGGCCCGCGCGGCGTCGCCGCGGGCCAGCTCCGCGACCCGCCCCTCCACGGCGGCGATCACGGCGGCGATCCCGTCCGGCACGGCATCGAGCGCCGCCCGCAGGGTCGCGACGAGGTCGGGGTCGCGCCCGAGCGCCGACCCGAGGTCGAGGGCGAACCCGAGCAGCAGGGCCAGCGCGGCCGTGCTGGCCTGGGTGGGCCAGCCCTTGCGCTCCGCCCTCACCGGGAGGGCGTGGTCGGACAGCGTCATCAGCGCCGAGCCCGGCGTGTTGGACAGCGCCAGCGTCCGCGCGCCCCGCGCGCGGGCCACCAGCGCGGCCTCGACCGTCCGGGTCGTCGTGCCGCTCGACGACAGGGTGACGACCAGCGTGTCGGGGCCGACGGTGGAGGCGGCATAATAGGCGAAGTCGAGCGCCTGGACCGGCTCGCAGGGCAGGCCGAGCACGCGCTCGAACAGGAGCCGCGCCCCCACCATCACGGCGAGGCTGTCGCCGCAGCCCGTCATCACGATCCGGCGCAGGCCCGCGCCGGCCAGGGCGCGCGCCGCCGCGAGCGAGGCGTCGCGGGCGCCCGCCAGCGTGTCGCGGATCGCGGCGGGCTGCCCCAGGATCTCGACGCGGGTGAGTTCGACCCGGCGGCGCCGCTTCTCGTCCCGCGGGTCGTCGGTCGGCAGCGCGTCCATCAGCCTCGCCTCGCGGGCGAAGAGGTCGGCCACGAGGGCGCGGTCGGCGGCGTCGAGCGGCGAGTCGGCCGCGAGCAGCGGCGTCAGCGGGGCGGTCATGCGGGGGGCCTGCGGGACTGTGCGGGGCGCGGCATCAGGCGGCGAGCTCGCAGCGGCGGCTCAGGAGCTGGGCCGCGAGGAAGCGTTTCGGGTCGGCCTCGTCCTGCGAGCGGTCGGGGTCGAAGCCCGTGGCGATCGCCAGCCGATAGGCCAGCACCTGCAGCGGCACCGGCATCAGCAGCGGGGACAGCCAGGCGGGCGTCTCCGGCAGGGCGAGGCGGTGGGTGGCGGAGGGCACCGGCACGCCGGCGGTCTCGACCGACAGCGTGCGCTGGCCGGCGGTGGCGAGGGCGGAGGCGGTGTTGTCGGCGAGGCGCGCCACTTCGGGGGTGGAGGCCAGCAGCACCACGAGCTCGTCGGCCCGGCTCGACCAGAACTGGCTGTGGGCATATTCCTCGATCTCGCCGGCCCAGACGGGCGCGGCCGTGACCTTGACGAGCTTCGCGGCGCCGTAGTCGGCGCTGGCCCAGTCGGGACCGGCACCCAGCACCCGCACGCCGCCGAAGCCCGCCGCCGCCACGGCGCCGCAGACCGGGCCGAGCACGGCCTCCGCGCGGTCCAGCACCGCCGGGAGGGCGTCGATCAGCGCCCGCACCTCCGGCCCCGCGCAGCGCCGCGCCGGCCGGGCCGCGGCGCCCTCGACCAGCATCATCAGGCCGAGCACGGTGGCGCCGTAGCGCGCCGTGCCGGTGAGGAAGGCCGCGACGTCCGGGACCCGCAGCGACGCGACGCCGGAGGCCGCGGCCCCGAGCCCGGCGCCGTCCTCGTTGGTCAGGGCCACGACCGGACAGCCCCGTTCCCGCAGCGCCGCCGCGGCCGCGACCGTGCGGTCCACCGTGCCCGACATGGAGATCGCCACGGCGCAGTCGGCCGGAGTGGCGGTGGCGGCGTGGCGCAGCAGCATGTCGAGGCTCGTCGCCGGCACGATCGGCAGCCCGAAG
>CAXTBR010000006.1:43173-97162 GCA_964242785.1 uncultured Lichenihabitans sp.
GAAGGCCGGCCCCGCCACCGGCGCCACGGCATTGGCCGCGAACCAGCCGTCGCCGCAGCCGAAGGCGAAGAGGCGGCCGCCCGGCCCCGGCCGGAGCCGCTCGGCCCCGATGGCGCCGAACTCGGCCCCCCGCGCCAGCAGGCGATCGAGCACCGCCGGCTGGCGGCGGATGTCGGCCAGCATGGCGGGGGCTGGGGATGGGTCGGGCATGCGGCCTCCAATGGGCCGCGACGGTGTCGCCGCGCGCTTGCCACGGCAAGGAATTTCTTCGAAACTTTGCGGAAGCGGGATACGGGAAACCGGTGAATGAATTTTCAGCAGATCCGGGGCCCGCGGTGAACGATCCCGTGGCATCCGCGGCGGGGCCGGCGTGACGGCCTTCGGCGCCGCGGGGCGGCACGGCGACATCCTGGCCCTCCTGGGCGACAGCGGCCGGGTCTCGGTCCTGGCGTTGGCGGAGCTCTTCGGCGTCTCCGTGGTGACGGTGCGCAACGACCTCGACCTCCTGGAGCGCCAGGGCGTGCTGCGCCGCATGCGGGGCGGCGCCGTGGCGGTCCGCACGGCCCGTTTCGAGCGCCCGGCGCATCTGGCGGGGGAAAGCTTCTCGGACGAGAAGGCGCGCATCGCCGCCGCGGCCGCGAGCCTGGTGCGCGACGGCGAGACCGTGATCCTCGACGCCGGCAGCACCACGGTGGCGCTGGCGCGCGCCCTGCCGAGGACGCTGAACGACGTCGCGATCGTCACCAGCGCCCTCGACGTGGCGCTGGAGCTGGAGGAGCACCCCGGCATCAAGGTGGTGCTCACGGGGGGAACGGTGCGGGGCCGCTCCCGCTCGCTCGTGGCGCCGCTCGCCGCCCTGCTGCTCCGGGAGATCAACGCCGACGTGGCCTTCCTGTCCTGCGCGGGCGTCGACCCCGAGAAGGGCTTCACCAACAGCAACTGGGAGGAGGCCGAGGTGAAACACGCCATGCTGGCGGCCGCCGGGCGGGCCATGTTCCTGGCCGACCATTCCAAGGTCGGCCACGTCGGCACGGCCCGCATCGCCGGGCTGGAGCGCGCCGACGCCCTCATCACCGACGCCGGCATCGCCCCGGAGGCCGCGCGGGCGCTGGAAGCCAAGGGCCTGCGGGTCATCCAGGCGTGACGGCCCCCGCGCTCCTGCCCATCGGCGAGGCAGGCGGCGGGGGACGCGGCCCCGGCTTTCGCGGAATTTCCCTTGCGGCCCGCTCGGAAGCCGGCGAGCATCCGGGCCGTGCCGCCGACCGGGCCTTGCAGGGCTCGGGCGAGGCGGCCCGAGATCGCCCACGCAAGACACCGGGGATGGCGCCGACATGACCACCGTTCCGACCATCGACCGCCGCCGGCTCGGCCAGGGCGCCCTGGCGCTCGCGGGCCTGCTGGCCCTGCCGCGCGGCAGCGTCGCCGCGGATGCGAGGCCCGTGGTGATCGCCTCCGAGGAGGACGTGTCGACGCTGGACCCCCACCTCATCCGCAACAACCACCCGATCGGCTCGGTCGTCTGGTCGGTGTTCGACAGCCTCGTGCGCCGCAACGCCGACGGCTCGCACGAGCCCCGCCTGGCGCTGAGCTGGGAGCAGACGGAGCCGACGCGCTGGCGCTTCAAGCTCCGGCCGAACGTCACCTTCACCAACGGCGAGACCTTCGACGCTGCCGCCGTGGTGTTCAACTTCGACCGCATGAACGTGTCGCCCTACAGCGCCGAGAGCCAGCTCTGGCCCGGCGTGCGCCTGAAGGAGGTCGTGGCGGTCGATCCGATGACGGTCGAGCTGGTCACGACCGAGCCGACCATCAACATGCTCTACTGGCTGGAGGAGGCCTTCATCGGCGCGCCGCGCTACATGAAGGACACGGCGCCCGAGGCCGTGGGCGCCAGCCCGATCGGGTCGGGTCCCTACAAGTTCGTGTCCTGGAAGCAGGGCGACCGCGTCGTCCTCACGGCCAACGCCGGCTACTGGAACGGCGCCCCCGCCATCAGGGACGTGGTGTTCCGCGACATCCCGGAACTGTCCTCCCGGATCAACGAGCTCAAGGCCGGCACCGTCGACATCGCGGTCGGCCTCACCCCCGACGCGGCGGCGGGTGCCAAATCCTCCGCGTCGCGCGTCGAGGCCGTGAGCGGGCTGCGGAAGATGCACATGGGCATCTCCTTCACGGGCATCGCCCCCCTGAAGGACCTCAAGGTGCGCGAGGCTCTGAACTACGCCGTCGACGTCCAGACCATGATCGACACGCTGGAAGGCGGCACGACGAAGCCGCTGGCCTCCCTGGTCAACCCGCCCAACGCCGATCCCGGGCTCAAGCGCTTCGGCTTCGACCCCGACAAGGCCAAGGCGCTGCTGAAGGAGTCCGGCCACGAGGGCTTCGAGCTGCAGGTCGCCTACGGGCGTTACCCGGGCGCCAAGGAAGTGTCGGAGGCGATCGCCTCCTACCTCGAAGGCGTGGGCCTCAAGCCGAAGCTCGAAGCCTACGAGACGGGGCGCTTCGAGGAGATGCTGAAGCAGAAGGCCTTCACGGGGATCTACTATTACGGCTGGGCCTCGCTCATCAACCCGTCGGTCGAGCTGGTGATCCTGACGAGCGATGCCGTCGACAATTCGAGCGGCTACGCCGACCCCGCCTACGACAAGCTCGTCAAGACCGCCTCCGTCACCCTCGACGCGGCCAAGCGGACGGCCCTGCTCAAGGAGGCCGAGACCTACATCTGGAACCAGTGCCCCTGGGTCTACCTTTGGTATCTCCCGGCCATCTACGGGGTCTCCTCGCGGCTCGACTACCAGGTCCGGCCCGACGATTACGTCGAGATCTACCGGGCGAAGCTCGTGGGCTGACGCCGCCCGCCGCGGGAGACGTGCGATCTCGACGTTCCTGGTCCGCCGGCTGCTGGGAGCCTGCCTCGTCCTCCTCGGGGTGAGCTTCGCCACGTTCATGGTGGCGCAGTCGACCGGCGATCCCGTGACGCTGCTGGTGCCGGCCAACGCCACGGAGGCGGCCCGGGCCGACCTGCGCACGCATCTCGGGCTCGACCGGCCGGTGCCGGTGCAATACGGCCTCTTCGTCCTGCACGCGCTCGGCGGCGACCTCGGCTCGTCCTTCGTCTACCGGCAGCGGGTGCTCGACCTCGTGGCGGCCCGCCTCGGCGCGACCTTCGAGCTCGCCCTGGTGGCCTTCGTCCTCGCGCTGGCGCTGGGCATCGGGCTCGGGGTGCTGGCGGCGCTGAAGCGGAACGGACCGATCGACCTCGCGGTCACGGCCTTCACCATGGTGGGGCTCGCCGTGCCGCCCTTCTGGCTCGGGCTGATCCTCATCATCGTCTTCGCGGTGCGGCTGCGGCTCCTGCCGGTGTCGGGCTCGGACGCCATGGCCTCGGTGATCCTGCCGGCCGTCACGCTGAGCCTGCAGAGCACGGCGCGCCTGGCGCGTCTCCTCCGGTCCAGCCTGATCGAGGCGCTGGAGGCCGACTACATCCGCACCGCGCGGGCCAAGGGCCTGTGGCGCTCCCGCGTGCTCTGGGTCCATGCCTTCCGCAACGCGCTGATCCCGCTCGTCACCATGGCGGGCCTGGAACTCGGCGATCTCGTGTCGAGCGCCGTGGTGATCGAGGTCATCTTCGCCTGGCCCGGCATCGGGCGGCTCGCCATCACGGCCGTCGAGCAGCGCGACTTTCCGCTGCTGCAGGGCGCCGTGCTGGTGGCGGCCCTGTGCTTCGTCACCATCAACCTCGTGGTCGACTGGCTCTACACCGTCATCGACCCGCGGGTGGCGCTGCGATGAGCCGCTTCCCCTGGCTCGGCGCCCTCGGCGGGCTGCTGCTCGCCGGCGCCGTCGCGACCGCGGCCCTGGCGCCCTGGATCGCCCCGGCCCGCCCCACGCAGATCGACCTGCGCGCCCGGCTGGCCCCGCCGGCCTGGGTCGAGGGGGGCCGGCCCGCGCACCTGCTCGGCACCGACAACGTCGGCCGCGACGTGCTGAGCCGGGTGATCTGGGGCAGCCGCATCTCGCTCGCCGTCGGGGCCGCGGCGGCGCTGCTCGGCATGGTGCTGGGCAGCACGCTCGGCCTCGTGGCGGGCTATTTCGGCGCCGGGGTCGACGCCGCCATCTCCTGGCTCATCAACGTCCAGCTCGCCTTCCCCTTCACGCTGCTGGCCATCTTCCTGCTCGGCACCGTGGGCGGGGGCTTCGGCGCCGTCGTGGTGGTGCTGGCGCTGGCCACCTGGGTGAACTACGCCAGGATCGTGCGCGGCCAGGTGCTGGCCATCCGCTCGCGCGACTACGTGCTCGCGGCGCGCTCCGTCGGGGTGCCGACGCTGCGCACGCTCCGGCGCTACATCCTGCCCAACACGGCCGCGCCCATCGTGGTGGTGGCGAGTTTCTCGACCGCCCAGGCCATCCTCACCGAGGCGGCGCTGAGCTTCCTCGGCGTCGGCATCGACCCGAGCGTGCCGTCCTGGGGCGCCATGCTGAACGACGGGCGCGCCTACCTCCAGTCGGCCTGGTGGATCGCGGTGTTCCCCGGCCTCGCCATCGCGCTCACGGTGCTGGGCGCGAACCTCGTCGGCGACTGGCTGCGCGACTGGCTCGATCCCCGGAGCGCTGCGTGAGCGGCGCCCCCCGCTCGGACGAGCCGCGCCGCGTGAGCGGCGCTCCCATGTCGGAAGAGCCGCGCTGCGTGAGCGCTCCCCTCCTCGACGTCGAGGGGCTCGACGTGCGCTTCGGCCGGGTCCACGCCGTCCGGGGCGTGTCGCTGACGGTGGCGGCGGGGGAGAGCCTCGGCGTGGTGGGCGAATCGGGATCGGGCAAGAGCGCCACGATGCTGGCCGTGATGGGCCTGCACGAGCGCCGGGCCGCGACCGTGGAGGCGCGCCGCCTCGCCCTCGACGGCGAAGACCTCCGCCACGCCCCCGAGCGCCGGCTGCGGGACCTGCGCGGCGGCAGCGTCGGCATGGTGTTCCAGGACCCGTTGACGGCGCTGAACCCGCTCTACACGGCGGGTTTCCAGATCGCCGAGGTGCTGCGGCGGCATCGCGGGCTCGGCCGGGGCGCCGCGAAGGCCGGCGCCGTCGAGCTCCTCGCCCGCGTCGGCGTGCCGGACCCCGCGCGCCGCGCCGGCCAGTACCCGCACCAGTTCTCGGGCGGCATGCGCCAGCGCGCCATGATCGCCACCGCGCTGGCGGGCGAGCCGCGGCTGCTCATCGCCGACGAGCCCACGACCGCGCTCGACGTCACCGTGCAGGCCGAGATCGTGCGCCTCGTGCGCGACGTCCAGGGGCGCACGGGCCTCGGCCTCGTCTGGGTGACGCACGACCTCGCCCTGCTGGCCCGCATCGCCGACCGCGTGATGGTGATGTACGCCGGCAGCGTCGTCGAGGAGGCTCCGGCCGCGCAGCTCTACGCCGCGCCGCGCCACCCCTACACGGCCGCCCTCCTGTCGACGGTGGCGCGGCTCGACCAGCCGCGCGGCCACCGCGCCCGCGCGATCCCGGGCCAGCCGCCGCGGCCCGACCGGCCGATCGCGGGCTGCGCCTTCGCGCCCCGCTGCCCGCTGCGCTTCGCGCGCTGCGCCGAGGCCCCGCCGCTGATCCCGACGGGGCCGCGGGCCGCGGCCGCCTGCTGGCGGGTGGAGGGGCCGCCTTGAGCGTCGTCTCGGAGGCCCGGGCGCTCCAGGTCCACTTCCCGCTCGGCCGTCGGGGCTGGTGGCGCGGTCGGGGCGCTGCCGAGCCGGCGCGGGTCCGGGCCGTCGACGGCGTCGACCTCGCGGTCGCGGCGGGCGAGACGGTGGCGCTCGTCGGGGAGTCCGGCTGCGGCAAGTCCACCCTGGGCCGCGCCCTGCTGCGGCTGGAGGAGCCGACCGGCGGCGTGGCGCTGTTCGACGGACGCGACCTCGGCGCCCTGCCGGCGGAGGCGCTGCGCCGCGCCCGCGCCGCCATGCGCATGGTGTTCCAGGACCCGTTCTCCTCGCTGAACCCGCGCATGCGCGTCGGCGAGGCGCTGGCCGAACCGCTCCTCGTCCACGGCCTCGCCGGCGCCCGCGAGGCGCGCGAGCGCGTCGCCGCCATCCTGGAGGTGGTGGGCCTCGATCCCGCGGTGGCGCGCCGCTACCCGCACGAGTTCTCGGGCGGCCAGCGCCAGCGCATCGCCATCGCGCGCGCCGCGATCGGCGCCCCGCGCTTCATCGTGGCGGACGAGCCGCTGTCGGCGCTCGACATCTCGGTCCAGGCGCAGATCCTCGATCTCTTCGCCGACCTGAAGGAGCGCTTTGCCCTCACCTACCTCTTCGTCAGCCACGACCTCGCCGTGGTGCGGCACGTCGCCGACCGGGTCGCCGTCATGTATCTCGGCCGCATCGTCGAACTGGGGGGCGCCGAGGACGTGTTCGCGCGCCCCGCCCACCCCTACACGCGGGCGCTGCTCGACGCCGTGCCGGTGCCCGATCCCGTCCGCGAGCGCTCCCGCATCGTCGCCGGCCTCGGCGGCGAGCCCCCGTCGCCCGCGGCCCCGCCCCCCGGCTGCCGCTTCCACCCGCGATGCCCGCAGGCGATGGCGCGGTGCCGGACCGACGATCCGGCGCTCCTGCCGGTCGCACCGGGCCACGCGGCCGCCTGCTGGCTCCACGCCGCGCCATCCTGAGGACAGAGGCCGATGCAGATCAGGATCATCAACCCCAACACGACCGCGGCCTTCACGGAACGCGTGCGCGCCTCGGCGGCCCGGATCGCCGCGCCCGGCACGGCCGTGTCGGCCGCGCAGCCCGCGCGGGGCGCCGCCGCGGTCGAGAGCCACGCCGAGGAGGCGCTCGGGGCGCTCGGCGTGATGGCGGCCGTCGAGGCCGGCGAGCGGGACGGCGTCGACGCCTACGTCGTGGCCTGCTTCGGCGACACCGGCGTCCACGCGGCCCGCGAACTCGCCCGCGGCCCCGTGGTGGGGATGAGCGAGGCGGCCCTCTACGCCGCCGCCGCCCTGGCGCCGGCCTTCTCGGTCGTCACCCTGCCGCGGCGCACCCGTGCCCACGCCCTGCGCGTGCTCGCCGAGACGGGCCTCGGCCACCGCTGCACCGTGCGGGCCGTCGACGTCGCGGTGCTGGATCTGGAGGACGAGGCCGAGGCGGTGCTGCCGGCCCTCCTGGCGGAGTCGCGCTTGGCGCTCGATCGGGACGGCGCCGAGGCCATCGTGCTCGGCTGCGCCGGCCTGTCCGAACTCGTGGCGCCGCTGGAGGAGGCGCTCGGCGTGCCGGTGGTGGACGGCGTGCTGGCGGGGCTGAAGATGGCCGAGGGGCTGGTGGCGGCGGGGCTGCGGACCTCGAAACGCTCCACCTACCGCCATCCGGGCGCGGGCTTCGCGCTCCCCGTGGGGGTGGTGGCGTGAGCCTGCTGTTCCGCTCCGTCCGCGTCTTCGCGCGCGAGCTGCCCGGCGGCAGCACCGAGCCGACCGACGTGCTGGTCGTGGGGGACCGCGTCCGGGCCATCGGCGCGCAAGCCGCCCGCCTCGCCCCGCCCGACGCGCGGGTGGTGCCGGGCGGCGGCCACCACCTCCTGATGCCGGGGCTGATCAACGGGCACTTCCACTCGCCCGTGAACCACATGAAGGGGGCGCTGCCGAGCCTGCCGCTCGAACTCTTCATGCTCTACGAGTCGCCCGCGCTCGACGCCCTGAAGCCCTCCCCGCGGGAAGCCTATCTGCGCACCATGCTGGCGGCGGTCGAGATGCTGCGGGCCGGCACCACGGCCGTGCAGGACGACGCCTTCTTCGTGCCCCACCCGACGCCCGAGATCGTCGACGCCGTGATGGGGGCCTACCGCGACGTGGGCATCCGCGCCACCGTGGCGCTCGACCAGCCGGAGCTCCCCGAGCTCGACAAGCTGCCCTTCCTGGCGGACCTCCTGCCCTCCGACATGCGGGCGGAGCTCGCGGCGCCCCCGGCCTTCGGCCGGGCCGACCTCCTCGATGCCGTCCGCCACCTGATCGACACCTGGCACGGCGCGGCCGGCGGGCGGCTCGGGGCCGCGGTCTCGGTGTCGGCGCCCCAGCGCGTCAGCCCGGACTATTTCGCCGAGCTCGACGCCCTGAGCCGGCGGCACGGCCTGCCGCTCTACGCCCACATGCTGGAGACCAAGCTCCAGCGCGTGCTGAAGGACGAGCAGCCGCGCTTCGGCGGGCGCAGCCTCGTGCGCTACACGGCCGACCTCGGGCTGCTGAGCGAGCGCATGAACGTCATCCACGCCGTCTGGGTGGACGGGGACGACCTCGACCTGATCGCGGCCTCGGGCGCCACCGTGGCCCACAACCCGATCAGCAACCTGCGCCTGGGCTCGGGCGTCATGCCGTTCCGCGCCCTGCGGGAGCGCGGCATCCCGATCTGCCTCGGGACCGACGAGGCCATCGCCGACGACGCCGTCAACATGTGGGGCGTCGCCAAGACCGCGGGGCTGATCCACAACATCGCCGACCCCGATCCCGACCGCTGGCCCTCGGCCGGGGAGGTGCTGGAATGCCTGTTCGAGGGGGGCGCCCGCGCCATGAGCAAGGGCCGCGACCTCGGCGCCGTCGCGGAAGGCCGGCTCGCGGACCTCGCGCTGATCGACCTCCACACGCTCCCCTTCACGCCGCTGAACGACCTGCCGCGCCAGCTCGTCTACTGCGAGAACGGCTCCTCGGTGCGGATGACGGTCGTGGCGGGCGAGGTGGTCTTCGACGGCGACCGGGTCGTCACGGTGGACGAAACGGCGCTGCTGGCCGAGGCCCGCGCGCTCTTCACCCGCCGCCAGCCCGCGCTCCACGAGGCGCGGCGGCAGGCCGACCGGTGGCTGCCGGCCTATCGCGCCATGGTGGCGCGGGCCGCGGCCCGCGACGTCGGGATGGACCGATGGGTCGGCCCGAACCCTCCCGCGACGGAGACGCGCTGATGTTGCCGACCCACGGCCGCTACGGCTATTCGCCCATCGTCCGGCGGCCCGACTACGCCTGGCCCAACGGGGCGCGCCTCGCCGTCTACGTGGCCCTGGGGGTCGAGGAATACCGGTTCGGCGAGGGGCTGACCGAGGATATTCTCCCGGGCGCCTCCAGGCCCGATTTCGTCAATACGTCGTGGCGCGACTACGGCAACCGCGTCGGCGGCTTCCGCCTGCTCGACCGCTTCGCCTCCCTCGGCATCGTCCCGGCGATCCTGCTCAACACGGAAGTCTACGACCACGCGCCCGACCTCCTCGACGCCGCGCGCCGCCTGGGCGCCGAGATGGTGGGGCACGGCCTCACCAACTCCGACACCCTGGCGGGCCGGGACGAGGCCGACGAGGCCGCCTATCTGAAGGCCGTGGCCGACCGCATCGCCGCCCGCGAGGGCGCGCCGCCGCGCGGCTGGTCGAGCCCCTGGCTGGCGCAGACGGAGCGCACCTTCGACCTCCTCGGGGAAGCGGGCTATTCCTACGTGCTCGACCTCCGGCTCGACGATCAGCCGGTCTGGCTCAGGACGCGCGACAGGCCCCTGCTGGCGCTGCCCTACGCCCTGGAGATCAACGACAGCTCGACGATCATCGGCCGACAGGCCGGGGCGGAGGAGTTCGCCGGCATGATCGTGGACGAGTTCGAGGAACTGCTGGCCGCCGCCGAGGACCGGCCGCTCGTCATGAGCATCGTGGTGCATTCCTTCATCTCGGGCGCGCCGTTCCGGCTGCGTGCCCTGACCCGCGCCCTCCGCCACATCGCCGAGCGGCGCGAGCGGGTCTGGCTCGCGACGCCCGGCGCCATCGCGGACGTCATCGCGGCCCACCCCGAGCGGGCCGTGTAGGACCGGCATCCCGTCCCGGAGGCCGACGATCGACGGCCGCGGCATCCTGGTCTATCGACGGTGGGTGGCTCCCCGATGCCGCGCGGCGCCCGGGCCCTATGGGCGGACATGGAGGACGGCGACGCGTGGGACAGATCCGCATCGGCATGCTGACGCCGTCGTCCAACACCGTGCTGGAGCCCACCTTGGCCCGGATGGCGGCCGACCTGCCCGGCCTCAGCCTCCATTTCAGCCGCTTCAGGGTGATGGAGATCTCGCTCAGCCAGGCGGGGCTCGGCCAGTTCGCCCTCGACCCCATGGTGGTGGCGGCCGAACTCCTGGCCGATGCCGAGGTCGACGCCATTGCCTGGAACGGCACCTCGGCGGCCTGGCTCGGCTTCGCCCGCGACGAGGAACTGTGCCGACGCATCACGGCGGCGACCGGCCTGTCCGCCACGAGCGCCGCCCTGGCGTTCCGCGACGCCTTCCGCGCCCTCGGCGTCGCGCGGGTCGGCCTCGTCACGCCCTACACGGCCGATGTCCAGGACCGGATCCGCGCCAACTGGGCCGAGGCCGGCTTCCCCTGCACGGCCGAGCGACACCTCGGCCCGTCGCGCAACGCCTCCTTCGCGGCGGTCGACGACGAGACCGTAGCGGGGCTCGTGCGGGAGGTGGCGGCGGAGGGCTGCGAGGCCGCCGCCATGTGTTCCTGGGCCCGTCCGGCTGCGGCAAGAGCACGCTGCTCTACCTCATCGCGGGCCTCGAAAGCCTGACGAGCGGATCGATCGACAGCGGCGGCACCCCCGTCACGGGGCCGGGCACCGACCGCGGGCTCATCTTCCAGGAATCCTCGCTCTTCCCCTGGATGACGGTCGGCGAGAACGTGACCTTCGGGCTCAAGCTGCGCGGCATGGCCGCGGCGCAGCGGCGCGAGGTCGCGTCCGAACTCCTGCGCAAGGTCGGCCTCTCCGACGCGGCCGACAAGAGGCCCGACCAACTGTCGGGCGGCATGCGGCAGCGCGCCGCCATGGCCCGGGCGCTCGCGCTCCGGCCCGAGGTGCTGCTGCTCGACGAGCCCTTCGCCGCGCTCGACGTCCAGACCCGATCGAAGATGCAGGACTTCCTCATCGAGGTCTGGCGCGACAGCGGGGCCTCCATGCTGTTCGTGACCCACCACATCGACGAGGCCGTCGCCCTGGCCGACCGGGTGGTGGTCTTCACGTCCCGCCCCGGGCGCATCAAGAGCGTCGTGCCGATCGACCTGCCGCGCCCGCGCGACCCGAAGAGCCCGGAGTTCCACGCCCTGACCGACCACCTGACCGACCTCCTGCGCGACGAGGTCGACCGCGCCTTCGCCGAGCAGGAACGGGTGCGGTGACGGTGAGGGCTCCCACGCAGATGCGGGGTTCGATCGAGGGGGCGCTCCCCTCTCGGGCCGGCGCGGAGATCGAAGCCCCCGTCCCCGTCGGGTCTGTGAGGCTCGCGGCCGCGCAATTGCCGGCCTGCACGGACGACCTCGGCCTGAACCGGGCGGTGGCGGCCGAAGCCGTCCGGGCCGCCGCGGCCGGGGGCGCCCGGATCGTCGCGCTGCCGGAGCTCGCGACCCTGCCGTATTTCTGCGTCGGGCCGCCCGGATCCCACCGCGGCTGGGCCGAGCCGGCCGACGGCGCCCTCGCCCGGTCCTTCGCGGCGCTCGCGGCCGAGGTCGGGATCACGGTCCTGCTGCCCTTCTACGAGCGCGACCCCGCGACCGGCCTCCATCACAATGCCGTCCTCGGCTTCGGGCCGGACGGCGCGCCGCTCGCGCGGGGCCCCATCGCCCGCAAGCTCCACCTGCCGAGGGGCGACGACCCGCCGGCCTATGACGAGGCCGCCCATTTCACGCCGGGCGACCGTCTCGCCGTCGTCGAGGCCGCGGGGCTCCGGCTCGGCATCCTGGTCTGCTACGACCGCCGCTTCCCGGAAGCCTGGCGCCACCTGCGGCGCCTCGGCGCCGACCTCGTCGTCGTGCCGGTGGCGGGCAGCGGCGGGGACGACATGGAGTTCTTCATCGGCGAGATGCGGACCCACGCGCGAGAGAACGGCCTCGCCGTGCTCTGCGCCAACAAGGTCGGCGACGAGCGCGTCGGGGACGCTCTCGTGGACAACTACGGCTCCTCGGCCATCATCGACGCGGACGGCACCGTGCTGGCGGTCCGCCCGCGCGCGGATGGGCCGGGTCTCGTCCTCGCCGACCTCGACGTCGGCGCCATACCCGCCGTCCGTCGCCGGCTCCGCTACTACGACGACCGCCGCCCGGACCTCTTCGCGTGACGTCGCGACCCGCTGGCGCGCTGGAGATCGCGGCGGCCGTGCTGGCGGGCGAGGCGTCACCCTCGGCGGTCGTCGCGGCGGCGCTGGCGCGGATCGCGGGGGCCGATCCCGGCCTCAATGCCCTCGTGGCGACGGACCCGGCGGACAGCCTGCGGCAGGCCGAGGCGGTCGAGGCGCGCCTGCGCGCCGGCGAACGGCCTCCGCTCGCCGGCGTCCCGGTGGCGGTCAAGGACGCGATCTGGGTCGAAGGCTGGCGCGTCACGCAGGGATCGCGCCTCTTCGCCGATTTCCGCGCGCCGCGGGACAACGTCGCGGTCGCGCGGCTGCGCCGCGCCGGGGCCGTGGTGGTCGGCATGGCCAACATGTCGGAGTTCGGCTGCAAGGGCGTCACCTCGAACCCGCTCCACGGCACGACGCGCCACCCGCTCGACGGCAGGCTCACGCCCGGCGGTTCCAGCGGCGGCTGCGCTGCCGCCCTCGGCGCGGGGCTCGTGCCCTTGGCGCTCGGCACGGACGGGGGCGGTTCGGCCCGGAGGCCGGCGGCCCACGTCGGCGCCGTGGGGTTCAAGCCCTCCGGCGGGCTCGTCGCGGACGCGCCGGGCTTCGGGGGCGGCGGCTCGCTGACCTCCGTGCTGGCCCCCATGGCGCGCTCCGTCGCCGATGCCGCGGCCCTGTTCGACGCCATCCTGGGCCCGGACGGGGCGGATCCGTCGTCCTGCGGATGGCCGGACGTGCCGCGGATCCCGGCGCGTGGCCTGCGCATCGCCTTCAGCCCGACGTTCGGCCTGCCCGTGCCGGTCGACCCCGACGTGTCGCGCTGCATCGCGCGGGCGGCCGCGCGCCTCGCCGGCGCGGGTTTCGACCTGCGGCGCGCCGATCCGGCCTGGCCCGGGACCGCGTCGGAAGCCGCCCTCATGCCGCTGCAGTGGGCGGGCCTGGCGCGGCTCCACGGCGAAGCCTGGCGCCGGGACCCCACCCCCTTCGACCCCTATATCGGGGCGCAGATCGAGCGGGGGCTGGCCCAGCCGCCCGCCGCGGTCGAGGCCGCCCGCGCCGCCGCGGCCGGGATCGCGGCGGCGCTCGGCCGCTTCTTCCGGGACCACGACCTCGTGATCGGCCCGACGACCCCCTGCGTGGCCTGGGCGCACGACCGGCTCGGCCCGGCCGAGATCGACGGCCGGGCCGTGCACGACCGGGCCCACGCGGTCTTCACGCCCTTCTTCAACCATGCCCTGTGTTCGGCGATCTCGCTTCCCGCCGGCGTCGATCGGGGCGGGTTGCCGATCGGGCTGCAGATCGCCGGGCCGCGCTTCGCGGACCGGCGCGTGCTGGACCTGGCGCTCGCGGCCGAACCCCTGCTGCGCTCCGAGACGGCGTGAGGGCCGCGGCATGATCCTGATCCGCGGCGGCCGCGTCTACGATCCCGCCGGCGACACCGACCGCCCGGCGGTCCGCGACGTGCTGATCGAGGGCGACACGATCCTGTCGGTGACGCTGCCGGAGGAAGACCGCGACGCGAAACGCCGCGTCGAGGCCGAGGCCGCCCGAGGCGCGGGCGAGGTCATCGACGCGCACGACCGCCTCGTGCTGCCGGGCTTCGTCAATGCCCACTACCACTCCTACGACACGCTGGCGAAGGGGCTGATCGAGGACGCGCCCTTCGACCTCTGGGCGCTGCAGACCCAGCCCGCCTATTACGGGCGCCGCTCGACGGGGGAACTGCGGCTGCGCACGCTGCTCGGCGCCATCGAATGCCTGAAGGGCGGCATCACCACCGTGCAGGACATGTGCACGCTGGTGCCGCAGGACGAGGAGACGCTCGACGTCATCGCCTCGGCTTACGCGGAGGTCGGCATCCGCGTGGTCTTCGCCCTGGCGCTGCGCGACGTCGGGGACCTCGACATCGCGCCCTTCCTCCCCGCCGACCTCGGCGAGGACGTCCGCCGGGCCGTGACGGGCACCCCGCGCGACGCCGCCGAGGACCTCGCCTTCGCCGATGCGCAGATCCGGCGGATCCCCTCGGGCGGCCTTTGGCACTGGGGCGTGAGCGCGTCGGGGCCGCAGCGCTCCTCGGACGCGCTGCTGGAGGGCGTGGCGGCGCTGTCGGAGCGCCACGCCCTGCAGATCTTCACCCACGTCTACGAGACGCGCGCCCAGGCCGCCAAGGCCCGGCGGATCTATCCGCGGCACGGCGGCTCGATGATCCGCCACATGGCCGAGGTGGGGATCCTGGGTGCGCGCACCACCATGGCGCACGGCGTCTGGATCGCGCCCGACGAGATCGAGGCCATCGCGCGCGCCGGCGCGACGGTGGCCCACAACCCACTCAGCAACATGAAGCTGAAGAGCGGCGTGGCGCCCATCCGGGCGCTCCGGGCCGAGGGCGTCAACCTCGCGATCGGTTGCGACAACGGCTCGTGCGGCGACTGTCAGAACATGTTTCAGGGCTTGAAGATGTTCTGCCTGCTGGCCGGCGTCGCCGACCCCGAGCCCACCGGCGTCCACGCGGTCCACGCGCTCGAGGCCGCGACGCGCGGCGGGGCGCGGGCCGTCGGGCTCGGGGATGCCCTCGGGGCGGTGGCGCCGGGCCGCAAGGCCGACATCAGCCTCGTCAGCCTCGGCACGATGGCCTTCACGCCCTTCAACAGCGCGGCCCGGCAGCTCGTCTTCAGCGAGACCGGCAGCGGGATCGACACCGTGCTGGTCGGCGGGCGCGTGGTGGTGCGGGGCGGGCGGATGACGACGGTCGACGAAGCGGCGGTCCGGGCCGAGGTCGAGGCGATCATGCCGGCCTTCCGGCGCGACTTCGAGGCACTGCGCCGCACGAGCG
Source organism: uncultured Lichenihabitans sp. (assembly GCA_964242785.1). GTDB lineage: Bacteria > Pseudomonadota > Alphaproteobacteria > Rhizobiales > Beijerinckiaceae > Lichenihabitans. The sequence goes on from CAXTBR010000006.1 coordinate 58,095, forward strand.
TCGAGGCGGCGCCGGCGCTCGTCGAAGCCCTGCGGCGGCTGGACGGCGTCGACGTCGGCCTCGACCGCCACCTCGCCCGTCGCTGAGGCGGCACCAGCCCTGGCACGGCGATTGCTGTCCGATCCCCGCAGAGGACGACACGCGCGGGAGAACATTATTATGTATTCGATGTGCACGCCACGGGCGCGGAGCCTGATGATTGTCGCGGCAGCCGCCTGCGGCATCGCCGCCGCGGGGCGCGCATCCTCGGCCGCCGATGCGCCCAAGGCCGCCATGCTGCTGCCGGGCAGCATCAACGACCAGAGCTGGAACGCCATCGGCTTTTCCGGGCTGACGGCCATCAAGACCCTCGGCTTCGACACGGCCTACACGGAGAACGTCCCGGATTCCGACGACGCCACCGCCATGGAGGACTACGCCCAGCACGGCTACGGCGTGGTGCTCGGCCATTCGGGCCGCTTCCTGTCGGCGGCGCAGCGGGTCGCGCCGGACTTCCCGAAGGTGCAGTTCATCGTCGGCGGCGGCGCCGCGGGCCAGAGCCCCAACGTGGCGTCGATCGACTACGACAACGCCGCCTTCGGCTGCCAGCTCGGCGTGCTGGCGGCCCGCATGTCGAAGTCCGGCAAGGTCGGCGGCGTCTACGGGCTCGAGGGCCTGCCCAACATCGTCGCCCAGGCGGGCGGCTTCCGCCTCTGCGCCCGGAAGACCAACCCCGCCATCCAGGTGACGATCGTCTACGTCAAGGACATGGAGGACGCGGCCTCCGCCAAGGAGGCGGCCCTGTCGCTGATCGCCGACGGCGCCGACGTCCTGACCGGCAAGCTCAACGCCGCCCAGAACGGCCTCGTCCAGGCCGCCAAGGACCGGGGCGTCTTCGTCACCGGCCGCGACCCGTCGAGCGTCGAGGCCGCCCCGAAGGCCGTGCTGACCAACGTGCTGGAGTTCTGGGACCAGATGTACGCCAGGACCGCCGACCAGGCGAAGGGCGGCAAGCTGGTCTCGGGCTTCGTCCGCTACGGCTACGGCACCGCCGGCCAGACGGTCGGGGCGACGCTGGCCTACGACAAGGCGTCGAAGTTCAACCCCGCCGTGCCGGCCGCGGTCGCGGCCGAAGTCGAGGGGCTCGGCCCGAAGTTCGCCTCGGGCGAGCTCACGGTCGTGCCGACGCCGGACGACGCCAAGGGCGGCCGGTAGAGCCGCCGTGGACGGCGCCGGCCCCCCGGCCGCCCCTCCGGCGGGATCGCGCATCCTGGAGATGCGCGGCATCACGGTGAGCTACGGCCCCGTCCGGGCCAATGCCGGCATCGACCTCGACGTCGAGGCGGGCCGGATCGTCGGCCTGCTCGGCGAGAACGGCTCGGGCAAGAGCACGCTGATGAAGGTGCTGTTCGGCATGGTGAAGCCCGACGCGGGCGCCATCGTGTACAAGGGCCGCGAGCTGTCGGACCACGACCCCCGCGCCGCCCTCGCGGCCGGCATCGGCATGATCCACCAGCACTTCATGCTGGTGGACGCCATGACGGTCGCCGAGAACGTCATGCTGGGCTGGGACGCGGCCGGGCGCTGGCTGAAGCGCGGCGCGGTCTCGGCCGCGCTGCGCGAGACGAGCGCCCGCTTCGGGCTCGACCTCGACCCCGACGCGCCCGTCGCCGGCCTGTCGCTCGGCCGCCGCCAGCGCGTCGAGATCCTCAAGGCCCTGATGCGCGGCGTCGACCTGCTGATCCTCGACGAGCCGACGTCGAACCTCGCGCCGGGCGAGGTGTCCGGCCTCTTCGGCGTGCTCCGCCAGCTGCGGGCGGAGGGCAAGGGCGTGGTGCTGATCACCCACAAGCTCCACGAGATCCTCGACGTCGCCGACGAGGTCGTGGTGCTGCGCGACGGCAAAGTCAGCGGCCGCCGCCCGACGCGGGACGCAACCGCCCGCGACCTCGCCCGCATGATGGTGGAGCGCGACGTCGCCGCGGCGCTGCCGCGGGCGGCCGCGCCGCGGGAGGGTGCGCCGCTCCTCGCGGTGAGCGGCCTGTCGGTGGCCGGGACCGCCGAGGACGGGCTCCGCGACGTGTCCTTCGACGTCCGGCCCGGCGAGGTCCTGGCCGTGGCGGGGATCGACGGCAACGGCCAGTCGGCGCTGGTCGAGGCCATCGCGGGCCTGCGCCGGCCGAGCGCCGGGCGCATCCTGGTCGGGGCGCGCGACGTCACGCGGGCGAGCGTCGCGGCGCGGGTGCGGGCCGGCCTCGCCTATATCCCGGCCGACCGCGGGTCGACGAGCCTCGTTCAGGCCATGACCATCGCCGAGAACCTGGCGCTGCGCGACATCGGCCGGGCGCCGCATTCGTGGGCCTCCTGGCTCAGGCCGCGCGGCACGGAGCGCGAGGCACGCCGCCGCATCCGGGACTTCGCCATCCGCACCGCCGGCCCGGATGCGGCGGCGCGCGACCTGTCCGGCGGCAACCAGCAGAAGGTCGTCATCGCCCGCGAGATGGACCGCGGCCCCCGCGTGCTCGTGGCGTTCCAGGCCACCTGGGGCCTCGACCCCGGCGCCGCCCGCTTCGTGCACGAGCAGGTGATGGCGATGCGCAACGCCGGCCACGCGGTGCTCTACGTCGCCTCCGAGCTCGACGAGGTGCTGGCGCTCGGCGACCGCATCGGCGTGCTCTGCGCCGGGCGGATGGTGGCGATCGTGCCGCGGGCCGAGGTAGACCTGCGCGACATCGGCCTGATGATGGCCGGGCAGGCCGCGGCGCGGGCGGCGGCGTGAGCGAGCCGCCGGACCTCCCCGCGGCGCCGCGCGCCCGCGCGGCCCTGCTGACGCCCGGGACGCTGCGGCCCTTCGCGGCGCTCGGCCTCGCCTTCGCGATCTCGGCCGCGCTGATCGCCCTGGCCGGCGCCGATCCCCTGACGGCCTTCGCGGCCGCCGCGTCGGGCGCCTTCGGCTCGACCGGCCAGGTCGCCACGGCGCTGACCAAGGCCACGCCCTATCTCCTCTGCTCCACCGGCATCGCGCTCTGCTTCCGCGCCAACGTCATCAACATCGGCGGCGAGGGGCAGATCGCGCTCGGCGGCCTCGCGGCGACCGCGGCCGCGCTCGCCTGGCCGATCCCGGATCCCGCCGCGGCGATCGCCCTGGCGCTCCTCGCCGGGGCGGCGGCCGGGCTCGCCTGGGCGGCCATCGCGGCCGCGCTGCACCTCGCCCGCCGGGTCCACGAGGTGCTGGTCACGCTGCTGATGAACTTCATCGCCCTGCTGATGGTGGGCGAGGCCCTGCGCGAGGGGCTGGGCGAGGCCGGCGCCGGCTTCCCGCAGTCGCCCCTGCTGCCCCGCGCCGCCTGGCTGCCGCGGCTGATGCCGCCCGCCAGCCTCAACGTCGGGGCGCTGATCGCCCTCGCGGTCGCGGTGCTGGCCTCGCTCCTGCTGTGGCGCACCACCTTCGGCTTCGCGATCCGCGCCACGGGCGCCAGCCGGCGCGCCGCGGCCTACGCGGGCTTCTCGGTGCCGGGCGTCGTCCTCGGCGTCATGTGCCTCGGCGGCGCCACGGCGGGGCTCGCCGGCGCCGTGCAGGTGATGGGCGTCCAGTACCGGCTGATCGAGGGCTATTCGACGGGCTACGGCTTCGTGTCGGTGGCGATCGCCCTGCTCGGCGGGCTCGATCCCCTGCTCCTCGTGCCGGCCAGCGTCTTCTTCGGCTTCCTCGAGACCGGCATGGCGTCGATGCAGCGGCAGGTCGGCGTGCCCTCGGCGCTGGTGGCGGTGATCGAGGGGCTGGTGATGCTGACGGTGCTGGCCGGCATGGCGTCGGGCGCCCGCCGGGCGAGGGTGTGAGGATGGACGCGGCCCATCTCCTCGACCTCCTGGCGGCCGCGATCCGCATCGCCACGCCGCTGGCCTTCGCGGCCATGGGCGGCATTCTGTCGGAGCGGGCCGGCGTCTTCGCGGTCGGGCTCGAAGGGATGATGCTGTCGGGCGCCTGCGGGGCCGCGATCGGCGCGGTGCTGGTCGGCCCGGTCGCGGGGATCCTGTGCGCGGCGCTCTGCGGCGCGGCGCTGGGCGGCGTGATCGCCACGGTGACGGTCCGCCACGGCGCCGACAACATGGTGACGGGCATCGCGGCCAACATCCTGGCGGTGGGGCTGACGAGCTTCCTCGTGAGGTCGCTGCTCGGCCACGGTGCCGCCCCGCGCATCCACCTCGACCTCCTCGGCCCCGCGCGGATCCCCGTCCTGGCCGACCTGCCGGCGGTCGGCCCGCTGTTGTTCGACCAGCCCTGGCTCACCTATCTCGCGGCCCTGATCCCGCTGCCCCTCACGCTGCTCCTCACCCGCACCCGCTGGGGCCTGACGCTGCGGGCGGCGGGCGAGAACCCTCTCGCCGTCTTCGCGGTCGGCGGCGACCCGGCGGCGATCCGCCAGTGGGCCGTGGTGGCCTGCGGGGCGGTGGCGGGCATCGGCGGCGCCGTGCTGGTGCTCGGCCAGGTCGGCACCTTCACGGACAACATGACGGCGGGCCGCGGCTACCTCGCCCTCGCGGCCATCATCGTGGGGCGCTGGACGCCCTGGCCGACGATCGCCGCCTGCCTGCTCTTCGCCGCCGCCGACGCCCTGACCCTGCGGGTGCAGGTGTTCGCGCTGCCGGTCAGTTCCTACGTGGTGCAGATGCTGCCCTATGGGCTCGCCATCGCGGTTCTGGTCGGCCTCGGCCGCTCGGCCCGGCTGCCGGCCGCGGTGGGGACCGCCTTCCGCCGCGAGGGCAAGTAGGTGTGCCCGGGGCTGCGGGGCGTGGCGCCCGGCCTGCTTGGTCATGGGAGCCGTGCGACGTGATCGACTATGTTATGGTTCATGGCGGATTCCAGGATGATGCCGTGTCCCGGGCGTCGCCCCGAACGCCGGCGAGGGCCTGTTTCATCACAGGATGGTCCGAGACCAGCCGGCGGGGGGACGGGGCGTGACGCGCATCGTGGCGGACCTGAACCTCCACCGGCGCTACCTCCACGACGAGGTGGCGGAGCGGCTGCGCGGCCTCATCCTGTCGGGCGAGCTGCCGCCGCGCTCGCGCGTCAGTGAGCTGGACCTGGCGGAACGGTTCGGCATCTCGCGCACGCCCCTGCGCGAGGCCGTCAAGATCCTGGCGACCGAGGGCCTGCTCGAACTCCTGCCCAACCGCGGCGCCCGCGTGGCGGTGCTGTCCGCCCAGGAGATCGACGACATGCTGCTGGTGATCGGCGGGCTCGAAGCCCTGGCGGCGGAACTCGCCTGCGCCCGCATCACCGAGCCCGAGGTCGAGGCCATCGCGGCCCACCACCGCGCCATGCTGGCCCATTGGCGGGCCGGCGAGGAGGCGGCCTATTTCGCCCGCAACAGGGCCATCCACGAGGCCATCATGGCGGCGGCCCGCAACCCCGTGCTGTCGGGCCTCTACGCCAACCTGTCGGACCGCACCGCCCGCGCCCGCTTCGTGGCCCACAAGACGCCGGCGCAATGGGCCAAGGCGGTGGACGAGCACGAGCGCATGCTCGACCTCCTGCGCCGCCGCCGGGGGCCGCGTCTGGCGCGGCTGATGCGGGCGCACCTGCGCGGCAAGACGCCGGTGATCGCCGCGGCCTTCGGGCCGGAGGCGGCCGCCGAACCACCCTGAGCAGACTCTCGCGGATCGATCCGCAGGCCCTGAGGAGTGAGGCAATGGAGATCGGTGTCCACAAGGTCGCCATGGCGGCGCCGAGCGACGTCTCGGAGCTGGAGCGGCTCATCGCGGGCGGCGCGGTCGACCCCGCCGCGATCGTGGCGCTGATCGGCAAGACCGAGGGCAACGGCGGCGCCAACGACTTCACCCGCGGCTTCGCCACGCTGTGCTATCAGCTCATGCTGGCCCGGCACATCGGCTGCACGCCCGAGGAGGTCGGGCGCCGCATCGCCTTCGTGTGGTCGGGCGGCTGCGAGGGCGTGCTGTCGCCCCACGCCACGGTCTTCACCCGCACGGCGGGGAGCGGGCGCCCCGCGGGCGGCCGGGGGCTGGCGCTCGGCATCGCCGAGACCCGGGCCTTCCTGCCGGAGGAGATCGGCACGATGGCGGTGGTGGAGGCGGTGGCCGAGGCGGTCGGCCGGGCGCGGGCCGAGGCCGGCGTCGTCGACGCCGCCGACGTCCACTACGTCCAGGTCAAGGGGCCGCTGCTGACCCCCGCCGGCCTGGCCGACGCCGACCGGCGGGGCAAGGCGCTGGTGACGCGCGACCCCAACGGCTCCAAGGCCTATGCGCGCGGCTCGACCGCGCTGGGCGTGGCGCTGGGGCTCGGCGAGGTCGCGGCCTCGGCCGTGACGCAGGAGGCCATCGCCGCGCGCATGGACCTCTTCTCCGCCGTGGCGTCGACCTCGGCGGGCGGCGAGCTCAGGGCCTGCGAGGTGCTGCTCTTCGGCAACGCCGAGGGGGCGTCGGGGCCCTTCCGCATCGGCCACGCCGTGCTGGAGGACGCCATCGACGCCGAGGGCGTGCGGGCGGCGCTGCGCGGCGCCGGCCTCGCCTTCGAGGGCTCGCCGGGCCGCGCCGAGGCAGAACGGATCGCCGCCGTCTTCGCCAAGGCGGAGGCGAGCCCGACCGGCGCCATCCGCGGGCGCCGCAACACCATGCTGTCGGACGCCGACATCAGCTCCGAGCGCCACGCCCGCGCGGCGCTGGGCGCCGTCATCGCCAGCATCACCGGGGACCCCGCCGTCTTCGTGTCGGGCGGCACCGAGCATCAATGCGCGCCGGGCGCGGCCCCCATCGCGGCCATCGTGCGGGCCGAGGCGTGAGCGAGCTCTGGCGGCGCGGCGTCGCCGGGCTCGCGGCGGACTTCCGCGCCGGCCGCGCCGACCCGGCCGCGGCGCTGGAGGCCTGCCTCGACCGCATCGCGCGGCTCGACCCCGCCCTGAACAGCGTGGTGGCGCTCGACGCCGAGGGCGCCCGCGCGGCGGCGCGGGACAGCGCCGCCCGGCTCCGCGCCGGCGCGCCGCTGTCGCCGCTCGACGGCGTGCCCATGACCGTCAAGGACAACCTCCTGATGCGCGGCCTGCCGGCCACCTGGGGCAGCCGCGCCTACGCGGATTTCCGCCCGGCCGAGGACGAGGCCCCCGTGGCGCGGCTGCGCGCCGCCGGCGCCGTGCTGGTGGGCAAGACCAACGTGCCCGAGCTCACGCTCGAAGGCTACACGTCGAACCTCCTGCACGGCACGACGCGCAACCCCTGGGATCGGGCGCTGACGCCCGGCGGGTCGAGCGGCGGGGCGGCGGCGGGCGTGGCGGCCGGGCTGGTGCCGGCGGCGCTCGGCACCGACGGGGGCGGCTCGATCCGCCGCCCCGCCTCCCACACCGGCCTCGTGGGGTTCAAGCCCTCGACCGGCCGCGTCGCGCGCGCCGGCGGCTTCCCCGAGACCCTCCACGACTTCGAGGTCGTCGGCACCCTCACCCGGACCGTGGCGGATGCGGCGCTGCTCGACGGCGTGCTGTCCGGCCTCGGCGCCCCGTCCCCGCGGCGCCCGCTGCGCATCCTCTACGTGCCGCGCTTCGACGACGCGCCGCTCGACCCCGAGGTGGCGGCGGCCTGCGACGCCGCGGCCCGGATGCTGGGCGAGCAGGGCCACGCCGTCGACACCGGCCCGGTGTTCTTCGACCGCGCCGCCGTCGACGAGATCTGGCGCGTGGTCGGCCGGGCCGGGGCGGCCCGCGTGGCGCGCCTGACGGGCGGGCGCCTGCGCGACGAGGGCGGCCCCACGATCCGCGCCATGGCCGAGGAGGGCGCGGCGCTCTCGGCCGCCGACTACGCCGACGCCCTCGCGGCCCTCGCGGGTTTCCGGCGCGACGTGGCCCGCGTCTTCGCGCGCCACGACCTCGTCGTCCTGCCGAGCGCCGCCGCCCTGCCGTGGCGGGCCGAGGACGCCTACCCCGCGGTGATCGACGGCCAAGCGGTCGGCCCTCGCGGCCATGCCGTCTACACGGGTTGGGTCAACGCCGCCGGCCTGCCCGCCATCGCGCTGCCGCTGGGGCTGTCGTCGGGCGGGCTGCCGATCGGCGGCCAGTTCGTCGGCGCCCCCGGCACGGACGCGGACCTCCTGGCCTTCGGCGCCGGCTTCGAGGCCGCGCGCCCCGCGCCGCCCTGGCCGCCCTTCGCCGAAGCCTGAGGCGCATCGCATGACGCACCGCAAGCCGAAGATCGTGGTGGTGGGGGCCGGCATCGCCGGCAGCCTCATCGTGTCGGGGCTGCGCGACCGCGACGACTGCGAGGTCGTGTGCCTGGAGCGCGCCGGCGCGGCCGAGCACGGGGAGGCCGGCACGGGCCTCAACATCGGCCCCAACGCCATGAAGTGCCTGGACCTGCACCTGCCGCGCGAGGCCGCGGCCATCCGCGCCGCGAGCCTGCCCTGGCGGCGCTGGACCGTGGCGCTGACATCGGGCGAGGTGCTGATGGACCTGCCGCTGGATGCCGTCGCCGACAACCCGGGCATCCGCATCCGCTGGGCGGAGCTCTACGCGCTGCTGCGCCGGCCCATCGCGCCCCTCATCACCTACGGCGCCGAGCTGACGGGCTGCGGGACCGAGGCCGGCGCCCTCGCGGCGCGCTACGCGGACCGCGCCACCGGGGCGGAACGGAGCATCCGGGACATCGACCTGCTGGTCGCCGGCGACGGCCGCTATTCGCTCGTGCGCCAGGCCGTGCTCGGCGGCCCGGAGACGCCCGACTTCCTCGACGTGTGCCTCTATCGCGTGCTGTTCCCGGCGGGCGCGGATTGCCCGATCGACGACTACGGCCAGTGGTTCAACGGCCCGAACCGGCTCCTGGCGTTCCGGGTGCCGGGCGACCTCGTCTACTGCGCCGGCTCCTTCCCCATCCCGCCCGGCGGCGGCACGCCGGACGGGATGAAGCGGCCCGAGGTCCTGGCCGGCCTCTACCGCCCGGCCGGTCGCCCGCCCTCCCGCGAGGCCGGCACCCTGATCGACGCCGTGGTGCGCCACGCCGACGCGATCCACTGGGCGCGGCTGCAGGAGGGATCCGTCACCTTCAGCCGCCGGCCGGGCGTGCTGCTGGTGGGCGACGCCGCCCATCCGATGGTGCCGACCCTCGGCCAGGGCGCCACGCAGGCCTGCGAGGACGCCTGCGTGGCGGTCGACGAGATCGCGGCGGCCCTCGCGGCCGGCGAGCCCCTGTCGCTCGTGCCGGGCCGGGTCGAAGCGCGCCGGGCCGAGCGGGCCCGCTTCGTCGTCGCCTTCTCGCGCGACGCCACCGACACGATGCTGGCCGGCGCCGACCCGGTGGCCGGGACGGCGAAGAAGGCCGGAGCGGCGTTTCAGACCCGGTTGAAGAGGCTCTATCGGGATGTCCCGACCCCTCGAGCGTCGCCGATCGTTGAAGGCTCAATTCGTGCCAGAGAGGCACGCCCACTCTGAGTTGTCGTCCCATGGCGGCATTGAGGCCCGCCTGTGGTGTGGGGCGTTGCCGGAGCGCGACGAGCTGGAACCACCGCAGGTCGCTGTCGAGGTATCGGGTGGCGATGCCGCGGCGCGGGCGCAGAAAGGTCTTCAGGGCTTCGTGGCGGCTGTCGACGGTCTGGATGTGGAACTCGCCGCGCACGCGCTCGCCCTTGGACGGGTTGAGCGCCTCGTGGCCGACGCCGAGCGCCTTGGCGCAGGCCGGGTCGATGCTGGAGCCGTCGGTGACCAGCAGGGCGTCGGGTTCGAGCACCCCCTCGACGGCCTGAGAGTCTGTAAATGAATACCCACCTGGCCCAAAATGGGCAGAAATTCCTCAATGTCTTCAGAGGGCATTCAGGCACAAGGTCGATACATTCACAGACTCTGAGCCGTGACGTCCGGCAGGACTGCGCTGAAGGTCGCGCCGCACCGCTCGGCCGAGTCCACCACCGCCACGCCGCACCGCTCGGCCGAAGTCGAGCCAGTGCCCCTTCTGGCGCAGGCGGGCCAGAGGCGTGCCGGTCAGGGCATTGAAGCTCTTCCCACAGTCCTGGCACCGGAAGCGCTGCAGACCGTCGGCCCGGCCCCGGCCGACCGAGCGCGTGCAGCCGCAATAGGGGCAGCGGCGCTCGTCCGCCACGGGCGCCTCGGTCGCCGCCGTGACGGCCTCGCGCAGCAAGCGCCCGGCCAGCACCGCTTCGACCTCCCGGCCCTGTTCGGGCGTCAGATCGTCGACCTCCGCCAGCCAGGCCCGGAACAGGACGTGTTGCATCTCAGCCCCCGAAAAACCACAATCACTCCATCGAGAGTTGGCGTGCCTAAGCAGGATTTCGTGGGTTCGCCCACGAAATCCTGCCGCTTCTTATGAGAAGGATGAGCAGCCTTTCGCGGATCGATCCGCGAAAGGCTGCTTAGCAAACACGAATTGAGCGTTTCAGAAGGCCCTCGGCCTTTGGAATCCAATGAGCGCCGCTCTCGATCCGAATGATCGGGCCTCCCCCGTCACACGATGCCGATCCGCAGCAGGTCGTGAACGTGGACGAGGCCGACCGGTCGCCCCGCCTCGGTGACGAAGATGGAGGTGATGGAGGCGGCGTTCATCCGGCCCAGGACCTCCGCGGTCAGCGACTCCGGGCCGACCGTCTGCGGGCGCCGCCCCATGGCGGAGGACACGGGGCGGTCCGTGAAGCCGTCCCTGAAGGCGCGCCGCAGGTCGCCGTCCGACAGGACGCCGACGAGCCGCCCGGTGCCGTCCACCACGCCCGCGATGCCGAAGCCCTTCGACGTCATCTCGACGATGCTGTCCGACAGGGAGGCCGCATGGCCCACCAGGGGCAGCTTCTCGCCCCTGTGCATGATCTGATGCACCTGCATCAGCCGCGCCCCGAGCTTGCCGCCCGGATGGTAGCGGTGGAAGTCGGTGGCCGAGAAGCCGCGGCGCTCCAGCAGCAGGATCGCCAGCGCGTCGCCGGCGGCGAGCTGCATGGTGGTGGAGGTCGTGGGGGCGAGGCCGTTGGGGCAGGCCTCCTGCGACACGGGCAGGAACAGGCCCACGTCGGCGGCGCGGCCGAGCGCGCTGTCGGGCCGCGACGTCAGGGCGATGAGCGGGATGCGGAAGCGGCGGGTGTGCGCGATGATGTCGGACAGTTCGGGCGTCTCGCCCGACCAGGAGATGGCCAGCACCACGTCGTGGTCGCGGATCATCCCGAGGTCGCCGTGGCTCGCCTCGGCCGGGTGGACGAAGTGGCTGTAGGTCCCGGTCGACGCCAGGGTCGCGGCCAGCTTGCAGCCGACGTGGCCGGACTTGCCCATGCCGGTGACGATGACGTTGCCCTCCGCCCGGTGGATGAGGGCGGCGGCCCGCGCGAAGGCCTCGGCGAGCCCCTGCCCCAGGGCGTCGCGCGCCGCCTCCAGCCCCCGGCGCTCGATGTCGAGCGTCCGGGCGACGCTCAGCGCCGCGGCCTCGACGGCGGCCGGGTCGACGTCGGCCGAGGCCGGCGGGATCGAGGGCGGCGGAGCCGACAGGCCGGCGATGGACATGGCTCCCCCTTTCAGCATGCGGCCCGAGTTGCGGCGGACCCGGCGAGCGCGCGCCGGGCCTGTTCGAGGTCGTCCGGCGTGTCGACGCCGAGCGGGACGGTGTCGACCAGCGCGGCGTCGACCCGCATGCCGTCCTCGAGGGCGCGCAACTGTTCGAGCTTCTCGCGCCGCTCCAGCCAGGACGGGGGAAGGGCGACGAAGCGTTCCAGCGCGGCGCGGCGCCACGCGTAGAGGCCGATGTGATGGTAGAGCGGTCCCTCGCCGGTGGGCGCGCGGGCACGGGTGAAGTAGAGGGCGCGGAACCGGCGCGGGCCGAGCGGCGAGCCCACCATCTTGACGACGCTCGGCGCCTCGGCCTCCGCCTCGGTGGCGAGCGCCACCGCGGTGGCGAGCATGACCTCGGGGTCGGCGAGCAGGGCCGCGGTCTCGCGCGTGACGTGGGCTGCCAGCGTTGGCAGGTCGCCCTGCAGGTTGACCACGACGCCGTGGCGGCGGTCCGGGTCGAGGAGCGCCAGGGCTTCGGCGATCCGGTCGCTGCCCGAGGGGTGATCGGCCCGGGTCATGACGGCGCGCCCGCCCACCGCCGTGACGGCGCCGGCGATGTCGGGATGGTCGGTCGCCACGGCCACCTCGCCGAGGTCGGCCTCGACGGCGCGGCGCCACACGTGGACGATCATGGGCTCGCCGCCGATGTCGGCCAGCGGCTTGCCGGGCAGCCGGCTCGCCGCCATGCGGGCGGGGATCAGGACGAGGGCGCTCACGCCGCGCGGCGGGCCGCCTGGGCGGCCTTGGTCAGGCGATCGTAGGCCATGAGCTCGGCCACGAGGGGCTCGAAGTCGCGCAGCGCGACCATGTTGGGTCCGTCCGAGGGGGCGCGGTCGGGGTCGGGATGGGTCTCGATGAAGACGCCCGCAACCCCCACGGCGACGGCGGCGCGCGCCAGCACGGCGACGAACTCGCGCTGCCCGCCCGACGACGTGCCCTGCCCGCCCGGCTGCTGCACCGAATGGGTGGCGTCGAACACGACGGGCGCGCCGTAGGACGCCATCACCGGCAGGCCGCGCATGTCGGTGACGAGGGTGTTGTAGCCGAAGGACGTGCCGCGTTCCGTCACCAGCACGGCCGCGTTGCCGGTGGAGCGGGCCTTGGCGATGACGTGTCTCATGTCCCAGGGGGCCAGGAACTGGCCCTTCTTGATGTTGACGGCGCGGCCCGTGGCGGCGGCCGCCAGGATGAGGTCGGTCTGCCGGCACAGGAAGGCGGGGATCTGCAGCACGTCCACCACCTCGGCCACCGGCGCGCAATGGTCGCGCTCGTGCACGTCGGTCAGCACCGGCAGGCCGAGGGTGTCGCGGATCTCGGCGAAGACCGCGAGCGCCGCGTCGAGCCCGACGCCGCGGGGGCCCGCGACGCTGGTGCGGTTGGCCTTGTCGTAGGAGGTCTTGAACACGAGGCCGATGCCGAGCCGCCCCGCGATCTCCTTCAGGGCTGCTGCGCATTCGAGCGCGTGGCCGCGGCTTTCCATCTGGCAGGGGCCGGCGATCAGCGCGAGGGGCCGCTCGTTCGAGAATAGCGTTCCCCGGACGTCCACCACCGACTGCGACCCGTCAGACGACGATGACATCGCTCAGCCCCACATCGATCAAGTCCTGCAACGCGATGTCGCAAGCCGTTTCCTCAAGCGATGCGACAGACGGCCATTCCGCCGAACCAGACCACTTAGGCCAAACTTTATACGTGTCGCATGTGTGAGTCACGAGCTCATTCAGTGAAGGGTCACCTGCCGGGTCGATCCCGGAGCCACGATCACCTTCCCGAACACGCGGATCTGCTCAACGACCGGCGATGATGGCTTGGCCTGGAGGACCGGCAAATCCACTCTGAAACCGTGCCGGTTTGCTGGATGGATGATCGCGAGCTATTCATCGCTGATCTTCACCATCGTCGAGACTTTTGAAATCGGGGCATGCGCTCCGGACCCGCTTCACACACGGATCCCTTGTGGCTATCATCTGCACCCCTTGGGGGAAGCAGGTTCATGGATCAAAAGCATTCGTGCGTTCTTCTAAGCACGCCCACGAGCGGCACCGGCTCGCTTTGGCGTGTTTTAAGTGCAATTGGACACAGGTACTACAAGTCTGAAAAAGTATGCGAAGTGATGGAGGGGTCTGGTCAGGGCCACCTCATACCGGATTGGATTCCAGAGACTCACGGCCGACTCTATCTCTATAATACGCCACATCGGGTGAACTTAAACCTTCTGGATAGGGACATAAAGCTCATCACGAATTTCAGGGATCCTCGCGATCTCGTGTGCAACCAGTTTTTCTGGGCTCTGCAGCATCCCATCATCAATAAATCGGAACGAGAGGTCGCCGAGTTCCGAAAGAGGACCGAAGAGGATGGTATCGATGCCTACGCTTTGCGCATCGATAACGAAGTTCAATTCAAGTGTTTCAAAGCTCTCAGTGAGCGCCTTTTGGACAGAGTGAGCACCCTGAATCTAAGTTACAGCCAGTTATGTCTCGATTTTGACGGGCTGGTCAAACGCATCATGGAATTTCTGGAGATCCCTCCTGAAGACGTTCTTTGGGATCTGGTCGAAAGCCAACGGAGCTCGAATCTGCCGAAGAACACTGCTTGGATCGGTCAGATGTGGACCGGAACGGATGTGTCACCCGGCCGTCATCGGAACGAACTTGCGAAAGAGACCGTCGCCAAGCTAGACACGCGTTATCGGGAGACATTAGCTTTCCTGCAGACTTTGGAAGCGCCGCCTTACAGAATCTATCTCGCCACGGACGAGAACAGATCCGAGATGCAGCAGGTGCTCTTCGGCTCCAAGGATTTTCTGTTCCTGCAGAATGACGCCAATGATACGGTAGCGCAAATCACTGGCCGGTTTAAGATCAGTGAGAACACACTATCGCAGATCGCCCTCGCCCATCGCAGTCGTCAGCTTCTCGGAGAGAGGGTTTTATCGTTCAGATATGTGCACGCTCTGATCCCAAGCAAGGAGGTCGCCGGCAGGCTGCATCTCCCGTCCGACATAGCCTTTCAAGGGGAAGGGCTCAGGCCGATCGAGCGCTATCTCAGCCTCGGATTCGGTGAGCTTTGGAGACCCATCTACCGACCCGATGTGATGACATCGAAGTTCGAGGACTATTTTCCGGTCACAGACACGCATTGGAACCATAAAGGTGCGTTGGTCTACCTCCATGCTGTCTTCGAGGAGTTCGATACGGACTTGGCGCAGCAGCTCGCTCGCATCCAGCAGAAGAAGTACCCCATCCAGCAAAGCGGTGATCTGGGGTTAAAGCTTGGACTGCAGAAGGAGAAGGTGGAGGTGGTCGCCGCACAACAGACCTCCGCCAGGGCCTTATTTTGTAATGAAATCACAAACGAAGGCTGTGTCCGCTGGTTCAAGAACGAGTCCGTCGGCAACGACAGGCGAGTCATCATTCTGCATGATAGTTTCAGCCTCTGGTTCCTCGGTTTCATACCGGAATTGTTTTCGGAGGTTTTCATGCTGCATGGAACATGCCTGGACTTCGAATTTGTGAAGGATTTCAATCCCACGGATGTATTTTGTTTTCAAGCGGAGCGTTTTTTTCCGAGGGCGCCGGTGATCGATGCGGACATCGTTTCCTTCGTCGCTGAGGAGGAGCGAAGGAAGGGTTGCAAGAACCCGCTCTCGGAGTTCCTCGGCTCCCGAAGGAGCGTACCCTCAAAATGATGGTGTGCCGTCGGACAGGGAGTCCCTCGATGGGGGACGTCGAATTCGGAGGGGGTCGGCGACGATGGGTCTGACGCAGGCGACGCCGCGGCCCGCGTGACGGTCGATGGGAGCGGATCGAAGGCCCACCTCCGGGCTGGGTGCATCACGTCGGTGTCACGGCGCGCGACGACCGGCTCTTCGTCGAAGTCCCGCTCGTCGAAGCCCCGAGGCCGCGGGTCTCGTCTCCGCCGCTGCGCCGGGCGGCGGCCGTGGATCGCAGCGGGGCCGATGTCGGACGCCGATAGGGGGTCGACCGTCGATGCCGGTCGACGGTGACCCGCCAGATGGCCCTCCGATGCCACCGCTGGCCGCGGGGGAACCTGAAGATACCGGTCTCCTCACTCACGATCCGGATCGGCTCCCGGCTTCGCCCCGGCGGTGAGCGGCTCCCGTGCGCGGAGATCTCGGATGCGCTGATCGGCCATCAGGGCGGCACCGATCGTCCCGGCCTCTTGCAACACCGCGCCTCTGACCGCCATCGCGGGAATGAAATCGGCAGGCCGGTCGAGTTCCCGGTCCATGCCGGCTCGGAAGAGGTCGAGGTGTGCGGCGGCGCTCCCACCCAGCACGACGACATCCGGCATGTACATGGCCTGCAAGGCACACAGCCCTCGTCCAACGAGGTGCCCGTAGGCCGTGAAGGCATCGCGGATCGCGGAACTGGTCGAGGCCGCCGCGGCCGCGCGATGCAGAAGCTGCTCTGGCGGCGTGCCGGGCGGCAGCAACGGGCCGAGGCGGGCCTGCAGGGCCGAGCGGGACGCGACCTGCTCCCAGCATCCCGCGATCCCGCAATAGCAGCGGTCGGTCCCGCTCACGACGGGGATGTGTCCGCCCTCGGGATGGGCGCCGCCCGAGCCCCGGAACGGCTTCCCGTCGATGAGGAGGGACACGCCGATGCCGGTGCCCAGCGTCACCATCGCGAGCCGGCCGGCTTGCCGCCCCGCGCCGACGCGGTGCTCGGCCACGGCCGCCACGACCGCGTCGCTCTCGATGAACACGGGGCAACCGAGCCTGGCTTCGAGGGCCGCCACGATCGGGAAACCGGAGAACGCCGGAAGCGTATAGGCGTTCTCGATGACGCCACGCCCGACGTCCACGGGGCCGCTCGCACCGATGCCGACCGCGACGAGCCTTCCGCGGCCGGGAAGGAGGCCCGAGACCAAGGCCGCGAGCCGCTCGACGCGCTCGGAGATCGTCCCGGCTGCAAAGGATTCCGTGAGGACGCTCAGGCCATCGCTGGAGCGGCCCTGGCCCTGGATCGCCACCCGGACAGCGGTCCCGCCGATGTCGATACCCGCGCAGACGTCCTGCGAGCCGTCCGCGGTCATCAGAGCTGCGCCGTGATCTTCTGCCCATAGAGGAAATCGCCGGGCACGAGTCCCCCCGCGCGCGCGAGCCCGACGCTCAGCCGCTGGACGACGTACATGCCGTGCAGCAGCCGCTCGAGATCCGTGGTGCCGGGGATGGGGATCAGCCCGGAGCCCTCGTAGGCGGCCGGCGCGACGGTCACGACGGTGCTGCCCGTCGCGGCGACGTCGCGCGCGAGAGCGTTGGGCGAGGGCTCGTCGGCCCCACCGCGCCCAAACAGGACGGCCGTGAGCCCCGGCCCGGCGATCTCCAGCGGGCCGTGCCGGAAGGCGCCGCCGATGTAGCCCTCGGCCGCGACCTTGGCGGCCTCCTTCAGCACCAGGGCGCCGGCGAGCGCGGTGGCGGCATCGGGCCCGCTTCCGATGAGGGCGAGACGAGGGCTCGCGGCCCCGGGCATGCGCCCCACCAGCGCATCCACGGTCGGGTTGCCGCGGTCGATGTGGGCCTGCAGGCTCTCCGCGGCGGCGCGGATCTCCTCGACCGCGCCGCCCTCCCGCCGATCGAGCAGGAGGCCGGCCAGGCGGTGGAAGGCCGCCACGGTGTTGGCGTAACTCTTGGTGGCGACCGTCGCTTCGCGGCCGCTCCGCAGCAGCACGACATGGTCCGCCGCCGCGGCGAGCGGGCTGTCCGGGTCGTCCGTGACCCCGAGGATGGTCCTGGGCCTCCTCTCGAGCCGCTCCAGCAGCGCGACGACCTCGCCGCTCCGGCCCGACTGCGACGTGATCACGAGCAGCGTACCGGCCGTGATCAGCGCCCTCATCTCGAGGAGGCGCCCCGTCGGCAGCCGCCACACGGGCAGGCCGGCCTGCGCCAGCCGCGACTCGAACGGGATGGTGGCGCAGTCCGACCCCCCCATACCGGTCAGGACGATGCGGTCGAAGCCCCCGAGATCGAGGCCGCTCAGGCTGCCCGGAAGGCGCGCGTCGGCGAAGCGGACAAGGCTGGCCGCCTCCCCCGCCATGTCCATCTCGTAGGCCGTTACCTCGTGGTCCGTCATGGGTGAGCCGAATGTGCGCCGGTGCCCGCAGCGGGCCGGTCCCGCACGTTTTCTGCACGGATGCCCGACACCGTGCAACCCTCAGCGCCGTTTTTGGGCGGCCGCGGGGGCCGGCCGAAGAGGGACGCAGCGCAGTCGATCGCCGTAGGCCACCCTCTCCTCCACCGGGAGTTCGTCGTCCGTGATCAGGATCGCGGCTTCCGAGAGGCGGCAGACCGTCGCGAAGGCGCGCCGTCCGAACTTCGAGCTGTCGGCGACGAACACGACCTTGTCGGCGACCGCCAGCATGGCGTGCTTGGTCGGGATCTCGACCACGTTGATGTTGGTCACGCCCGAATCCGGATGGATGCCCTCCGCGCCCATGAACAGCCAGTCCGCGTGCAGGTTGTCGAACGACGCGACCGCCTGGGGACCCGCGAGGGTGTAGAGCGAGTTCAGCAGGAGCCCGCCCGTCATGTGGAGACGGTTGCCGGGCTGGCGGGCGATGAGCAGGCCGATCATCAGGTCGTTCGTGATGATCGTCAGGTTTTGCCGCTTTCGCAGTTCCATCGCGACCTGATACGTGGTGGAGCCGTTGTCCAGGATGACGGTTTCCCCGTTCTGCACCATGGACGCCGCCGCGACCGCGATGGCCCGCTTGGCGTCGGGCCGCTCGCTGCGGCGAATGTCGTAGGGCAGATCGATCACATCGGCCGGATCGCTGGGCAGCACGCCACCGCGCGTCCGGCGCACCAACCCCGCATGGGCCAGGACCGCGAGGTCGCGCCGGATCGTCGAGCCGTCGACCCCGAGATCCCGGGCCAGGGCGGCGGCATCGGCATGGCCGTCCGCCCGCACGCGATCGAGGAGCCTGCGACGCCGGTCGGAGGAGCGCATGGATCGGACCTTAGTGTGGGGCCGGAAGCTGCGGGGCGCGCCGTCTCGCCGAACCGATCGCACTTCCGTGGCCGCAGGGCGCGTTTCGTGCGGGCATGATTGCACGAAGTTCCCCCTTGACGGCACGATTTCGTGCATGTTGTGTGCTGCAATTCAGGATCGGCTGATCAGACGACCCTGGGGCCGTCCCACCGCCCGTGGGACACCGAGAGAAGGAAAACCTCGATGCGACGTTCAAAGAGTGTGGCCTCTCTCGCGGCGATGATGGTCCTGGGATGGGCCGCGAACGCGTCCGCCGACGACGTGACCCTGAAGGCCCTGTTCATGCAGCAGGCGGCCTACAGCGATGCGGACGTCCGCAACATGACGGCCGATTTCGAGAAGTCGCACCCCGGCGTGAAGGTCGATCTCGAATTCGTGGCCTACGAGGCGCTGCACGACAAGATCGTGGCCTCGGAAGGCTCGAGCGGCAGCGGCTACGATATCGTGCTGTTCGACGACATGTGGCCGGCGGAGTTCGCCAAGAACGACTTCCTCAAGGACGTCACCACCCTGATCCCGAAGGAGACGAGCGCCACGGTGTTCGACGGCGCCTGGAGCACGGTCAGCTTCGAGGGCAAGCGCTACGGCATGCCGTGGATCCTCGACACCATGTACCTGTTCTACAACACGGACATGCTGGCCAAGGCCGGCATCGCCGGGCCGCCGAAGACCTGGGCGGAGCTTTCGGAGGACGCCAAGATCCTGAAGGCGAAGAAGATCGTCGAGTACCCGATCGTGTGGAGCTGGTCCCAGGCCGAGGCCCTGGTCTGCAACTACACCACCCTTCTGAGTGCCTTCGGCGGCAGCTTCTACAAGGACGGCAAGCCGGTGTTCGACCAGGGCGGGGGCCTCGAGGCGCTGCAATACATGGTGCAGACCGTCAAGGACGGGATCACCAACCCCAAGTCCCGCGAGTTCGTGGAGGATGACGTGCGGCGGGTCATCGACAACGGCGACGCCGCCTTCGCGCTGAACTGGACCTACAACTACGCCAGCGCTAAGGACCCCAAGCAGAGCCGGGCCGCGGGCCAGATCGACATCGTTCCGGCCCCGGGCGTGCAGGGCAAGAGCAGCTTCGCGGCCATGAATGGGTCGATGGGCCTGGGCGTGCCGACCAACGCCGGCCATCCCGCGGAAGCCTGGGCGTATATCCAGTACATCACGTCTCAGCCGGTGCAGAATGCCTACGCGCAATTGAGCCTGCCGATCTGGCGCAGCTCCTACGACGATCCGAAGGTGGCGGCCGGACAGGAGAGCCTGATCGCCGCCGCCAAGCAGGCCATCAACGTGCAGTTCCCCCGGGCGCAGCTCGCCGATTACCAAAAGCTGTCGGCCATCCTGCAGAAGAGCATTCAGGAGGCCCTGATCGGCACGGCGACCCCGGAGGCGGCGCTGAAGGACGCGGCCACCAAGGCCCAGGCCCTCCAGTAGGCGCGTTCCCAGCGCCAGGGAACCGCCGATGGCTTCGCAGCGCCGGGACGCGATCGCCTGGATGATGCTGATCCCGATGGCCGTCATCGTCCTGGCGGTGACGGGCTACCCGTTCGTACGCACCATCTGGCTCGGCTTCAACGAACGGCCGCTGGTCGGCCAGAACGCCCACAGCACATGGGTCGGCCTGCGGAACTACGGCCTCGCCCTGACGGATCCCGACTTCCGGGCGGCGCTGGGGCGAACCTTGTACTTCACGGCCGTTTCGGTGGGGGCCGAGGTCGCGCTCGGCATCCTGGTCGGCCTGTTGCTGAACCAGCCGTTCCGGGGCCGGGCGGTCGCGCGGGCGCTCCTCGTGCTGCCGATCGCGATGCCCACCATCGTGAGTTCCATGATGTGGCGGATCATCTTCAACCCGGAGTTCGGCAGCCTCAATGCGCTCCTGACCCAGACCCACGTCATCGACGCTTACCGCTCGTGGCTCGGGGAGCCTGGACTGGCGATGAACATGGTCATCCTGGCCGATATCTGGAAGAACTATCCCCTGGTCGCGGTCGTCGTCCTGGCGGCCCTGCAGATCGTTCCGCGCGAGCTCTACGAGGCCGCCGCGATGGACGGCGCCGGGGCCGTCCGGCGCTTCTTCAGCGTGACGCTGCCGGTGCTGCTGCCCTCGCTCAGCGTCGTCGTGGTCCTGCGCATCATCGAGGCCTTCAAAGTCTTCGACATCGTCTACATCATGACCCGGGGCGGGCCGGCGGACTCGACCAAGACGGCGAGCTTCTTCGTGTACAACGAGTCCTTCTCGTACCTGAAGGCGGGCAGCGGCGCCGCCTACGCCATGGTGGTCGTCACCATCAGCCTCGTGCTGATCGCCCTCTACCTGACGGCCGTGAGCCGGCAGCCGCGCGCCCTGTGAGGAGGCCCCCGCTCCAGACCGCCCTGGTCTACGGCTGCGCGGTGCTGTTCGCCGTCGCGGTGCTGCTGCCGGTCGCCTGGCTCGGCATCATGAGCATCAGCAGCGACAACGATCTGACCGCGATCCCGCTGCACTGGCTGCCCGAGCACATCGACCTGTCGCGCTACGCCACCATCCTGCGCCTCACGCCCCACTCCCCCGGCGAGACCTTCGTGTACGCCTTCCGGAACAGCCTCGCGGCCGCGGGCGGGGCCACGCTGGTGTCGCTCCTGGCCGGCATCCCGGCCGCCTACTCGCTGTCGCGCTTTCCCCAGCCGCGACGGTCCGGCCTGCTGTATGTCGTCCTCGCGACCTACCTGCTGCCGCCCGTGGCGATCGTGCTGCCGGTCTATCTGACGCTCGGCGCGCTGCAACTGCTCAATCACGTGAGCGGGCTCGTGATCGTCTACACCACGATCCTGCTGCCGTTCATGACCTGGCTGCTGAAGAGCAACTTCGACGCCGTCCCCATCGAGATCGAGCACGCGGCCGCGATGGACGGGGCGCGGCTTTGGGGCACGATCTGGCACGTCACGCTGCCGCTCGCGCGGGCGGGCGTCGCCACCTCCGTGCTGTTCGCGCTGCTCATGGCCTGGGACGAGTTCTTCTACGCCCTGATCCTCACCAGCAACGCCCAGGCCAAGACGCTGACCGTCGCCATCGCGGACTTCGCGTCGGGCCGCACGACGGACTATGCGCTGATCTCGGCCGCCGGACTGCTCGCCTCCCTGCCGCCCGTCGTGATCGCGATCTTTCTCCAACGCGCCCTCGTCCAGGGTCTCGCGTCGGGGGGCGTCAAGGGGTGAGCCGCGGGCCGCCGGCATCCGCGCTCGCGGGAGGTCGTCGTGGCCGACATCGTCGACCGGGACGGTCAGTCCCGGCCCGCAGCGCTGGCGGCACGCGCCCATCGTCGCGCTCGCGTCGCGTCCGGTCGGCGCGTCCGCTCCAACCAGATCGCTCCGGATCGCCGGGCCCGCGTCCACCCCGTCCTCTCCGGGGCCGGACAGAACGGGATCACGTCGGCCGGTCGGCCGCAGACACCCGAGCCGGTCCGTTCGCCCGCCGGCAGCGGATCGAGCGTGCCCGGCCGCGAGACCTTCCACTTCGACCCGTTCCGTTCAAAGCGCGCTCGCGTCATCGCCGTCGATGGCGACGAGCGCTCGTCTCCCCGAAGATCCGAGGCTCTTCCCGGCTTCCGGTGTGATGCCCCCCTTCGCACCGGATTCCACAGGGCGAGCCCTTCGGCGGGTTTCAGGGCTCCGCCCCATAAGCACTAACTTAGCCCGGGAAAACCTCATCCTCCCTCATCCTGAGCAGGGCGCGGAGCGCCCGTGTCGAAGGACGCAGGGCGCCCTCCGCGAGGAAGCGGGCCGCTTGTGCGTCCTTCGACACGGGTCCTGCGGACCCTTGCTCAGGATGAGGGAAGGTGGGGAAAACGGGGCTTTCGCTGCAATCTCAGTGCCTATGGGGCTCCGCCCCAGGGGCACTCATTGAGGCGAGAAACACCCTATCCTCCCTCGTCTTGAGCAGGCCCGACGGGCCGTATCGAAGGACGAGAGGCGCCCTCCGCGCGGGCGCGGGCCGACAGGATGCGCTCGGCGACCTCTATGAAGCCGTAGCCGCCGTGGCCTCGGGTGACGTAGGCGGGCTCGGCCTCCATGCGCCCGCGGAAGTCGAGCACGTTGGCCACCCCGCAGGCGTTCGGGAAGAAGCCGAACATCGGGGCGTCGTTCGGGCTGTCGCCCACGAAGACGATCCGCTGCTTCTCTCCGTCGAGGTCCATCCCGAGGATGTCGGCCGCGAAGCGACGGGAGGTCGTGAGCTTGTCGTAGGCGCCGAACCAGCCGTTGACGTGGATGGACGACACCTTCGCGGTCGCGCCCGCCTCGGCGAAGATGCGGCAGATGTCGTCGACGGCCCCCGATCCGAGCGGGGGCACGTCCTCGCAGAAATCGATGGCGAGGTCCGCCTCGCGGTAGAGCTGATCGCCCGCCACCGCCGCGCCGGGGACCTCGGCGAGCACCCGCTCCCGCACGGCCTGCAGGCGCCGGCGGTGGGCGACCCGCTCGGCGTCGCTCGCGGCGAAGCGTCGGCGCATGGTCCTCGCCGCGCGGTCATAGGCGAAGTAGAACGCGCCGTTCTCCCCCACGACGCCGTCCACCGGCCAGAACCTCGCGATCATGTCGCACCATCCGGCAGGCCGGCCGGTGATCGGGGCCACCGCGAGGCCGGCCTCCTTCAGGTCCTCCAGCGCCTGGTAGGCGCGGGCGTGCAGGCGGCCTTCATGCGTGATGGTGTCGTCGATGTCGGCCAACACCACGGCGATGCCGGCCGCGACGCTGTCGGGCATGTCGGCGAGGGGGCGCATCGCTCAGGTCTCCCCGGCCGCGAAGGCGTCCAGCGTGCCCGCATCCGCCGCGATGTCGAGGAAGGAGAAGCGGTTGCGCATCTCCCGGCAATGCACGACGGCCTCGCGATAGAAGGCCGGATCGAGGCCGAGTTCGCCGGCCGTGGTGGGGCCGCCCGCCGCCTGGAGCAGACGCTTCATCTCGTCCGCCGGGATGACGAAGGGGGCGAGTTCCTCCCGCAGCGCCGGCCACAGCTCCGCCAGGCGGGCGTTGAAGCGCGCGGCCCCCTCCGCGTCGAAGGCCTTCTGCCTGAGCTCGGCGAGGCACTGCGCGGCCACCGCCGGGCCCATGCGCCGCGCCATGTCCTCGGGGTCGATGCGGGTCGGACGGACCAGGGGCGGGGTCGGGTCGGCGAGCATCCGCTGCTGCAACCGCGCCATCGTCAGGGACGCCACCCCCACCTGCTGACCGTGCAGCGTGCCGGGGTGCCGCTCGTTCGCGAAGCAATCGATGTAGTGCGAGATCTGGTGCTCGCCCATCGAGCCGTGGTTCGACACGCCCGTGAAGGAGATGCCGAGGCCGCACAGGGTCAGCACGCGGTAGAGGTATCCGACCGCCGCGACGTCACCCCTGGGCAGGTCACCGGCGCGGGCGTTGAGGATCGCCTCGTCGGCCTCCTGGATCAGGTAGGGCGCGGTGAAATAGGCGCTCCCGAGCAGGCGGTGGCTCATCCACCAATCCACCTGCGCGACCGAGCGGGCGAGGCAGTCGGCGAAGCCGGAGGCCGCCAGATAGGCCGGCGCGGCCGCCGACACGCCGAGGTCGACGAAGAAGCCCGCCGGGGCGTGCGAGGGCAGGGACACCTTGAGGCCGCTGTCGAGCGTGATCGACGCCGTGGTCGAGGTGTAGCCGTTCATCGAGGCGGCGGTGCCGAAGACGCAGTAGCGCCGGCCGTCGAGCCCGGTGACGTATTTGCACAGATCGTTCACCGTGCCCGAGCCGACCGCCACGACGCCGTCGTAGGGTTCGAGCCGTTCGCTCAGCGCTCGCACCGCGGCCATGTCGGCGTGGGGGTGGTCGAGGATCACGGTGTCGACCGGGCCGAGGGTGGCGACCGCCCGGGCGACCCGCGCGCCCATGGCCGCGAAGGTCGCCTGGTCGGCCACGACGGCGAGCCTGGTGCCCAGATCGAGGTCGGCCACCAGGGCGGCCTCGCGGCCCTCCAGCGTGTCGGCGATCACGATCCGCTCGTAGGGCACCTCGGCGGCGCGCCCGCTCTCCGGATTGACCCAGCGTCCGGCCACCATGTCGTCGATCAGGCTCGTCCAGCCCCCCGCCGGCGTGCCCTCAGCCCGTGGCTGGCCCTGCATGTTCCGTTCCCGCATGTCTTCGACAATAGACAGCGGTTTTTGACTTTGGTCAACGGTCCGGCCGGGGTTGGCTTGACACATGCCGGACCATGGCGCTGAAGATTGGCGATGCGCAACGATCCCGTGCCGACCAGGGTGGTCGATCTTGCAGCGCCTGCCGGCGGCAGTCCAGCGCGGGTTCCGACGGCGTTCGACGATGCGGTCGTGTGGGCGGCGTGGCTCTACTACGCCGACCAGTTGAACCAGAGCGAGGTGGCCAAGGCCCTCAACGTGTCGCGCGCCACCGTGGTGAACCTGCTGCAGGAGGCGCGCGAGCGGGGCGTGGTGACGATCAGCCTGCGCAGCGACATCGCGACCCGGACGGGTGTCGCCCGCCACCTCGCCGAGCGCTACGGCCTGGTGGAGGCGCTGGTGATCCCGAGCCGGGGCGAGGCGAGCCTCGTGGATCGGCTGGGGGACGCCGCCGCGCGCCTGTTGGCGGACCAGCTCGGCGCGGGCGACGTCATCGGCGTCGCCTGGGGCCGCACCGTGCTGGCCGCCGCGCGGGCCATGGCACCGCCCGAGCCCGTGCCGCGCCTGACCGTGGTGCAGGTGGCCGGCAGCTCGACGGCCTCCGAGACCTTCTCGCCCGAACTGTGCACCTCGCTGATGTCGAGCCGGCTCGACGCGCGCTGCGTGAACCTGCTCGCGCCGGCGCTGCTGTCGACCGCCGAACTGCGGGACCGGCTGATGGCGGAGCCCATGCTCGTCAACCAGTTCGAGGTGATCCGCTCGACGACGCGGCTGCTGTTCGGCGTGGGCGACCTCGGCCCCAACAGCACGGTCCGCAAGTCGGGTTTTGCCAGCGAGGAGGTGGTGGAGCGCTACGTCCGGGCCGGCGCCACGGCCGTGATCATCGGCCGTTTCATCGGCGCCGATGGCGAACTGGTCGCCGGCGAACTCGATCGGCGCATGATCGGCATCACGCTCGACGAGATGCGGGCCGTGAAGGTGCGGATCTGCGTGGCAGGCGGCTCCGGCAAACGGGAGGCGATCCGCTCGGCGCTGGCGGGCGGGCTCGCGACCCACCTGGTGACGGACGTCGACAGCGCGCAGCGCCTGCTCGAATAGCCGGGACGACGACGAAAACGACGACGAAGACGGGGAGGAGAGCGTGGGAGGGGAACGCAGCGTCGTCGGCATCGACGCGTCGACGCAATCGGTCAAGGCCGTGGCCTGGACGCGGCGGGGCGAGCCGCTGGCCGAGGGGCGTGCGCCCCTGTCGCTGCAGCAGCCGCAACCCGGTTTCGCGGAGCAGGATGCGGACACCTGGTGGGCGGCGACCTGCATGGCGCTGAGGGCGCTCACCGCCGCCGTCGACCCCGGGACGGTCGATGGCGTGGCCATCTCCAACCAGCGCGAGACCATGGCCCTGCTGGGGGCCGACGACCGGCCGCTCGCACCCGCGACGGTCTGGCTCGACAGCCGCGTGGCCCCCACCTATCGCGGCTTCGCGGCCAGCTTCGGCGAGGAGCGCATCCATGCCATCTCCGGGCGTCCCGTGGACGTCATCCCGGCGGTCTACCGTCTGCACTGGCTGTCGCAGCATCGGCCCGACCTCCTGGAGGGGGCCCGCACCATCGTGGACGTGCACGGCTTCCTCACCCTGCACCTCACCGGGCGGGCCACGGCGAGCTTCACCAGCGCCGATCCCTTCGGCCTGTTCGACATCGTCGGCAAGGAATGGTCGCGCCCGCTGCTCGACCATCTCGGCATCGCGCCGGACAAGCTGCCCCCGGCAGTCGAGCCGGGCAGGCGGATCGGCGCCGTCACCCAAGCGGCCGCGGCCGCGACGGGCCTGCGGGCGGGAACGCCGGTCTTCGCCGGGGGCGGGGACGGCCAGTGCGCGGGGCTCGGGGTCGATGCCATGCGCGCCGGCAACGTCTACCTCAACCTCGGCACGGCCATCGTGGCCGGCGTGTGGTCGCCCGAGCCGGTGATCAGCCAGAAGTGGCGGACCATCATCGCGCCTCCGGGGGGCTACTTCCTCGAACACGTGCAGCGGGCCGGGACGTTCTTCGTCAACTACGTGGTCGACACCTTCGCCGGCGGGCGGGTGGATCCGGACGTGTTCCGGCGCATGGAGAGCGCCGCCGCGGCCGTGCCGGTCGGCTCCGACGGGCTGCTCGTCTGCCCCTACCTGACCGGCTGCATGGATCCGCACTGGGATCCGGATGCGCGCGCCACCATCACCGGTCTCGGTCCGCACCACACCACGGCGCACCTCTACCATGCGGCCCTCGAAGCCCTGACCCTGGAGGCGGTGCGGGCCATCCAGGCCATGCACGACGCGGGTCTCGCGACCGAGAAGATCCTGGTGATCGGCGGCGGCGCGGACAGCCCGCTCTGGCTGCGCATGATCGCCGATGCCTCCGGCGTGCCGACCTGCCGGAGCCTGTCCAACGAGGCGTCGAGCCTGGGCGCGGCCATCATCGCGTCGACCGGCGCCGGCTGGTTCGCCTCGATGCTGGAGGCCGCGGCGAGCATGACCCGCGTGGCCGACGAGATGCAGCCACGACCCGAGCGGAAGGCCGCCTGGGACCGGCTGTCGGCCCGCCAGGCCGCGCTCTACGCCGCGACGGCGGGACTCTGATGCTGAGGGTCCCCCCGTCCGTGAGTGCTTCGATCTCGGTGCTGGCCCGAGAGGTGCACGGCCCACTGAACCGAAGCACCGATCTCCGTGGGGACCCCATGCCGGCGGAGGGCGGTCAGATCCGGTGATACTGCGCGAAGTCGAGCGCTATCGGCCGGTCGCGGCACACCGTGTCGAGCACCGCGCGCGTCAGCGGCATGCGGATCGCGGGCAGCGCGCCGGAGGCCATCATCGCCTCCAGGGTCGGGCCGAGGTCCAGGGCGAGCTGCGCCCCTTCCACCGTGTCGGCCGCCATGTGCTCGGCCTTGGCGCGCGCGTAGGGCAGGCCGAGCCCGAGCAGCCGGCCCATGCGGCTGTTGCGGCCGGCGAGGCAGGTCACGTAGAGGTCGCCCGCCCCCGCGAGGCCGAAGGCCGTGGCGGGCACGCCCCCGGAGACCTCGATCAGCAGGGCCATCTCGCGGATCGACTGGGTGAACACCGAGGAGGACAGGTTGTGCATCCTGGCGCCGTTGGGCGCCTCCCCCTGCCCTTCGAGCAGCCCGGCGACCGCGCCGACCGCGAGGGCGAAGAAGTTCTTGAAGGCCGCGCAGATCTCGACGCCGATCAGGTCGGACGAGGCGCGGGCGTGGTAGTAAGGTGCCCTCAGCCGGTCGATGACGGCCGCGACCGCCGCGTCCGGGCCGGTGATGACCACGCTGGTGTCGCGCCCGGCGGCGAGCTCGCCCGCGATGCAGGGCCCGCCCACCGCCATGACCGGAAGTTCGAGCCCGGTGCGGCCGCGCACCTGCCCGGCCACCCGCGCGGGCAGCACGTCGAGCCGTCCCTCGCCCGGGAACAGCCCCTTGGTCACCATCAGCACCGGGACCGGCTCGCGCAGCCCCTCGACGAGGCGGTCGATCGCCCAGTCCACGCCGGGGGAGGACACGCCCAGGATCACGAGGCGCGGTCCCGCGCGCAGGAGGGCCGCCGCCTCCTGCGGCCCGTGCGCCGACACGCCCTCCGGCAGGGCGACGCCGAGGCGCGGATGCGGCTGGCCGGCCCGCACGGCCTCCACGATGGCACCGTCGAGCGGCGTGCCGACCAGTGCGACGGTGTTGCCGGCCGCGGTGGCGGGCAGCGCCATGGCGGCGCCCATGACGCCGGCCCCGAGGACGGCGATGTCGGCCGTCACAGGCGTGCTCCCGTGGTCCGGTCGAACAGGTGGAGCGCGTCGGGGGCGATGCGCAGCGGCACGGGCGCGCCGGGCTTGAGGTCGAGCCGCTCCTCGGTGATGGCGCAGACCTCCCGGCCCGCCAGGGTCACGTAGACATGCGTCTCCGGGCCGGTCGGCTCCACCGTGAGGATGGTGCCCTCGAGGCCGGTGTCGACGGTCACGGGGCGCAGATGCTCGGGCCGGATGCCGACCGTCACGGCCCGGCCCTCCATGGCGGCGGCGCGCGCGGGAAGGGGCAGGACGACGCCCTTCGCCGCCTGCACCACCGGGCGGCCGTCCAGCGTCTCGACGCGGCCCTCGATCATGTTCATCGCGGGGGAACCGATGAAGCCGGCGACGAACAGGTTGGCCGGCTGGTCGTAGACCTCCAGCGGATGCCCGGTCTGCTCGATGCGCCCGTCCTTCAGGATGACGATGCGGTCCGCCATCGTCATGGCCTCGATCTGGTCGTGGGTGACGTAGACGGTGGTGGTGCCGAGCCGCTGGTGCAGCTCCTTGATCTCGGTGCGCATCTGCACCCGCAGCTTGGCATCGAGGTTGGACAGGGGCTCGTCGAACAGGAACACCGCCGGGTCGCGCACGATGGCGCGGCCCATGGCGACGCGCTGGCGCTGCCCGCCCGAGAGCTCACGGGGCAAGCGCGTCAGCAGCGTCTCGAGGCCGAGGATGCGCGCCGCCTGGGCGACCCGCGTCCCGATCTCCGCCCGGGGCGTGCCGGCCCGTTTCAGGGCGAAGCTCATGTTGTCGGCGACGCTCATGTGGGGATAGAGCGCGTAGTTCTGGAACACCATCGCGATGTTGCGGTCCTTCGGGGCGAGGTTGGTCACGCTCCGGTCGCCGATGTGGATCGAACCGCTCGTGACCGACTCCAGCCCGGCGATCATCCGCAGCAGGGTGGACTTGCCGCAGCCCGAGGGACCCAGCAGGACGACGAAGGCGCCGTCCTCGATCGTGAGGTCGAGGCCGTGCACGACCTCGACGATGCCGTAGGCTTTGCGGACCTGGGCGACGACGACGGAGGCCATCGCGTCAGGCGATCCGGAGGAAGGCCGGAGCGAGCCGCGCGCGGCGCTCCCCCCGCCGATCGACCCAGCGGTCGATCCCTTGATGGCGCAGACGCATGAGATCCTCCCCTGAAGCGCCCCGCCCGGCGTCGCGCGATGACATTTGTCATACCGTATTGACAATAAATAAGAGGCGGCGTCATCTGTCAAACGAAAGTGCCACGGCTCCACCGAGAGCCGCAGAAGCATGGGACGACGCGGCGGGCAGGGGAGCCGATGGGATGGCCAAGCCATTGGTGGTGATCACGGGGGCGAGTTCGGGCATCGGAGAGGCGACCGCCCGGGCCTTCTCCAGGGCGGGACATCCGCTGCTGCTGCTCGCCCGGCGCGTCGAGCGGATGGAGGCGCTGGGCCTCTCCGACGCGATGGTGGTGGGGGCCGACGTGCGCGACCGCGAGGCGATCACCGAGGCCGTGCGGGCCGCCGAGGGGCGCTTCGGGCCGGCCGACTGCCTGTTCAACAATGCGGGCATCGCCCGGCTCGGCGACGTCTCCCGGCAGGAGCCCGCCGACTGGGACGAGTCGATCGCCATCAACGTCAACGGGGTGATGAACGCCATCCATGCCGTGATGCCCGGCATGGTGGCCCGGCGCGGTGGCACCATCGTCAACATGAGCTCGATCGCGGGGCGCAAGGTCTACCCCGACCACACCGTCTACTGCGGCACCAAGTATTTCGTCCACGGCATGTCGGACAGCCTGCGCGCCGAGCTCGCCCCGCACGACGTCCGCGTCATCGTGATCTCGCCCGGCGTCATCGAGACCGAGGTGCTGGACCATGTGAAGGACGAGAGGACCCTGTCGGCCTACCGGGCCAACAAGGTGCGCATCGGCGGCGGCATCTCGGCCGACCACGTCGCGGACTCGATCCTGTTCGCCTATTCCATGCCGCAGAACGTGCTGATCCAGGAGATCTGCATCACGCCGACCCGCCAGGAGCACTGAAAATTGCCGGAGCGTTCTGAAAGCCGTCACTCAAGCCCGCCTTTTGCGAAGGCGCAGGGTCGCGCCGCGGCCCGGTTCTCGGAGGGAAGCCCGTGAAGTCGCGCTGGTCCGATGCGGAGTTCGCCGCCACGGTCGATCGTTATGTCCGGCAGGGGCACCCGCGCGACCTCGCCGTCCGGGTCTACACGACGCGCATCCTGGGCCAGGACCCCGAGCTCGTCCTCCACGGGGGCGGGAACACCTCCGTGAAGACCGCGATGCCCGACGCCGACGGCACGCCGGTGGAGGTGCTGTGCGTCAAGGGCAGCGGGTGGGACATGGGCACGATCGAGCCCGCGGGCCTGCCCGCCGTGCGCCTGCGGCCGCTTCAGGCCATGGTGACCTTCGACCGGCTGTCCGACGACCGCATGGTGATGCTGCAGCGCCGCCTGTTGATGGACCCCGCCGCGCCGAACCCCTCCGTCGAGGCGATCCTGCACGCCAACCTCCCCTTCAAGCACGTCGATCACACCCACGCCAACGCGATCGTCGCGCTGACCAACCAGCCGCGGGGCGAGGACCTCATCCGCGAGCTGTTCCCCGACAGCATCGTGGTCCCCTACGTGATGCCCGGCTTCGACCTCGCCCAGGCGGTGGACGTCGCCTTCAAGGCCCAGCCGAACGGGGATGGCATGATCCTCCTCAAGCACGGCATCTTCACCTATTCGGATGACCCGCGGACGTCCTACGAGGACATGATCGCCAAGATCGACGCGGCCGAGCGGCGCCTCGCGCGCGGCCGCGGCCGGCCGTTCACGCCGGGCGTGACCCTGCCGGCCGGCGAGCGGCCGAACGCGGCCGCGATCGCGCCGATCCTGCGCGGAGCCGTCGCCCGGGCGACCGACGTGGAGGGCCAGCCCCGCCGCATGGTGCTGGAGCACCGCGTCAGCGCGCAGATCGTCGATCTGTGCGATGCCGCCGACGCGGCCGACCTCGTGTCGCGCGGCAACGCGACGCCCGAGCACGTCATCCATATCAAGCGGAAGGGCCTCGCCCTGCCGGCGCCCACCGCCGACCTCGCCGCATACAAGCGGCTCGTCACCGAGGCGGTGGCGGCCTATGTCGCGGACTACACGGCCTATTTCGAGCGCAACAACGCCCGGGTCGGCGGCGGCAAGGTGATGCTCGACCCGGCCCCGCGCGTCTTCTACGTGGCCGGCATCGGCCTGTTCGCGGCAGGCGCCAGCCGCAAGGGGGCGCTGGTCGCCGCCGACGTCGCCGAGGCGACGGTGGACGTGATCGCCAAGGCCGAGGGGATCGACGGCTGGGAGCCGCTGCCCGAAGCCGATCTGTTCGACATCGAATACTGGTCGCTCGAACAGGCGAAGCTCGCCAAGGCGGTGGAGAGACCGCTCGGCCGGCAGGTCGCCGTGGTGACGGGCGGGGCCGGCGGGCTCGGCCTGGCCATCGCCAAGGGGTTGCGGGACGAGGGGGCGGAGGTCGCCCTGCTCGACATCGCCGCCGAGCCGCTGGCCGCCGCCGCCCGGACGCTCGGCGCCTATGCCGTGCCCTGCGACCTGACCGACCCCGCCGCGGTCGACGCCGCGATCGAGAAGGTCGTGGAGCGCTTCGGCGGCATCGACATCGCCGTGTCGAATGCCGGCGCGGCGTTCCAGGGCCGCATGGTCGAGGTCTCCGACGAGGTGATGCGGCGGGCCTTCGCCCTCAATTTCTGGTCCCACCACTACCTCGCGCGCGCCGCCGTGAAGGTGATGCGGCGGCAGGGGACCGGCGGGGCGCTGCTGTTCAACGTGTCCAAGCAGGCCGTCAATCCAGGGCCGGACTTCGGTCCCTATGGCACCTCGAAGGCCGCGCTGCTGGCCCTGATGCGCCAATATGCCGTCGAGCACGGGGCGGACGGCATCACCAGCAACGCCGTCAACGCCGACCGCATCCGCACCGGCCTGATGACCGACGCCATGGTGGTCGCGCGCAGCGAGGCGCGCGGCCTGTCGCCGAAGGAGTACATGCGGGGCAACCTCGTCGGGCGCGAGGTGCTGGGCAGCGACGTCGCCGCGGCCTTCGTGCATCTCGCCAAGGCCCGCGCGAGCACCGGCGCGGTGCTGACCGTGGATGGCGGCAACGTCGCGGCCATGATGCGGTGATCGTCGGCTTTGACAATTGACAACGACGCTTAACATTGGTGAAGTGCCGGAGGACGACGTCACCCGTCGCGAACCAGCCGCCCCGAAGAGCGGCCACCAGCAACGAGGCCGGACCGCATGGCGTCCGGCGCATGGAGGGAACAGATGAGATCGAGACTTCTGGCCACCACGGTCGCCATCGCGGCCCTCTCCGGTGTCGCTCACGCGGAGGACTACGAGGCGAACGTCAAGAAGGCGGTGGCCGATTATGCGGCGCCCAAGAGCCTGGAGGGCGTGACGCTCAACGTCGCCTGCCGCCACCTGCCGGCGATGGACTTCATCGAAAGCCACAAAGGCGTCTTCGAGCAGGAGACCGGCGCCAAGCTCGTCTTCACCGACTACCCCGAGAACGATCTGCGTAGCCATATCGTCGCTGATGCCTCCAACAAGGCCGGTGGCTTCCAGATCTACTGCCTCGACGACAACTACATTCCGCTGTTTGCCAATAATTCGTGGGTTCATCCCGTCGGTGACGTGATCAAGCCAGCCTACAAGCTGGACGACGTGTTCGACAGCCTCCACGATCTCTATTCATGGAAAGGTAAGCTTTACGGCCTGCCGATCTATTCCGAGGTGACGATCCTCTACTACCGGGCCGACCTGCTCAAGGATGCCGGCCTGGAGGTGCCCAAGACCCTCGATGAGCTCACCGCCGCGGCCGCGAAGCTCAACAAACCGCCCAAGACCTTCGGCATCGCCCTGCGCGGCCTGCGCGGCGAGGGCATGAACGTCTATCCCTGGACCGGGTGGCTCCGCTCCTACGGCGGGAATTTTCTCGGCCCGACCATGCAGCCCGTCTTCAACTCCGCCGAGGCGGTCGACGGCACGCAGCACTATGCCGACCTGATCCAGAAGTCCGGCCCACCCGGCTCGGGATCCTGGGGCTGGGACAAGGTCTCGTCCAGCTTCGCGGCCGGGCGCGTCGCGATGATCGTGGAATCGACCGCCTTCTATCCGACCTTCATCGACCCCAAGCAGTCCAACATCGTCGGCAAGGTGGGCTATTCCGTCGTCCCGGCGGGCCCGAAGGGCGCCTATCCGGCCAACTACTCGATCGGCCTCGCCATGGCGTCGAGCGTGCCGACGGACAGCGCCAGCTACAGGGCGGCCGGCGCCTTCATGCAGTGGGCGACGAGCCAGGAGATGGAATTCGCCCGCACCGCGAGCAACATCGGCAACGAGGACCGCAAGTCGGTCAACACCTCCGACCTGCTCAAGAGCAAGCTCGACCCCGGCTACATCAAGGCCGTGGGCGACGGGCAGGCGATCACCAAGGCCCAGTACCGGCCGATGATCCCGGAATGGCGCGAGATGGGCGACATCATCGGCGCACAGCTCGAAACGGTGTTCTCCGGCGGCAGCACGGCCAAGGCCGCGCTGGACGAAGCCGCCAAGCAGACCGACGAGCGCTTCAAGGCGCAGGGCGTGGCCGGCAGTCCGCGCCAGTACCCGGAGGTGTTCGGCAACTAGCCGTCTCGCCGGACCGCGACCGGGCCGCGGTGGCCCGGTCGCCACCTCCGCCTGAGAGTTTGTGAACGGATGCCCATCCGTCCCGGAGCTTGCGGAGATCCCTCGATCTTCTCAGGGGGCATTCAGGCACGAGTTCGATACATCGACAGACCCCGAGGCGCCTCTACCCATGACCTCCACCGCGAGTTCCATCTCGACCGGTCTGCGGGCCGACGCCGAGGCTCCCTCGCGGGAACCGTTCTGGCGGTCGCCCTGGCTCGTGCCGCTTCCCGGGTTCCTGCTGCTGGCGGTGCTGTCGCTGCCCCCGTTCCTCTATGCCCTGTACCTGTCCTTCATCAACGTCGACATCAGCGTGCCGAACATGCCGGTGCGCTTCGTGGGGCTGGCCAATTACGCGACCGTGCTCGGCACGCCGGCGGGGTTGCACGCGGTCGGCATCACCCTGATGATCTCATTCGGCGCCACGGCCGCGGCGGTGCTGGTCGGGCTGTCGATGGCCTATCTCATCGATCAGTTCGCCGGCCGCTTCGCGGGAGCGGTGGTGGTGCTGGTGCTGATCCCGCTCGCCGTCTCGCCGGTCGCCATGGCGCTCGTCTTCAGCCTCATCCTCGATCCGCTCTACGGGCCGGTGCCGCAGGTCATCGAGATGCTGACCGGCGATCTCGTCTCGCTGACCGGCAATCCGACCGGCGCCCTCCTGACCGTCATCTTCGCGCAGACCTGGCAGTGGTCCCCCCTGGCCGTGATCATCCTGCTGGGTGGCGTGCGCTCCATGCCGGCCGAGCCGATGGAGGCCGCCAAGATCGACGGGGCGGGCTTCTGGAGCACGATGTGGTTCATCCAACTGCCGCTGCTGCGGCCCCTGCTGGCCGTCACGGCGATCTTCGAGTTCATCCTGTGTTCGCAGGCCTTCGCCGCGACCGCGCTGCTGACCAACGGCGGCCCCGGCAATGCGACGGTCGACCTGTCGCTGTTCATCTACAAGGTCGGCATCTCGGAATCCGGACAGGTGTCGGTGGCGGCGGCGGCCGGCGTGCTCACGATGCTCCTCGGCCTCGTCAGCACCGCCGTCTGGCTCAGGATCGCCAAGTGGGACGTCAAGCTCTACCGCTGAGGGTCCGTGAGTGAAGGCCCATCTGCCCCGAAGCGGTCAGGGATCCATCGATGTCTTCGAAGGGCATACAGGCACACGTCAGATCCACGTCCAGACTCCGAGGACGGCGCCATGACCGACATCCCGATGTCCCGCCATCAGCATGCCTGGCCGGTCCGGATGGCCGGGACCTTCGCCCTCTGGCTCGGCCTGTGCGTCTGGATCGCGCCGCTCTACTGGCTCGCCAACACCAGCTTCAAGTTCAAGGCGCAGATCCAGAGCGAGGCGCCCGTCTGGTTTCCCTCTCCCATCACCTTCGAGAACGTCGAATGGGTGTGGGACAACCTCAACCACGAGGCCCTCTATCGCTCCTGCCGCGTGGTGGCGATCTCGGTGCTGGTGTCGCTGATCTTCGGTCCCCTGATGGCCTATGCGTTGTCGCGCTTCCACACGCGCGCCAACAGGCAGTTGGAGAACTGGATCATCTCGACCCGCATGATGCCTCCGGCCGCGCTGATCATGCCGCTGTACTTCCTGGCCTTGAAGACCTCGCTGCTCAACACGGAACTCGGCCTGTCGCTGCTCTACATGGCCATCAATCTGCCGCTGACCTGCTGGATCATGCTGGCCTACCTGAAGTCGGTGCCCGAGGAGGCGGAGGAGGCCGCGCGCCTCGACGGCTGTTCGCGGTGGGAGACCTTCTGGTTCATCGTCCTGCCGATGATCCGCTCGTCGGTCGCGGCGGCGGGCCTCCTCGTCACGGTGCTGACCTGGAACGAGTTCTTCATCGCCTTCGTGATGACCTCCTCCAAGATCACCTTCCCCGTCCAGGTGGCGGGCTTCCTGGCGAACGGCATGAACCCGGAATACGGCCACATGGCCGCAGCGGGCCTGCTCTTGTCGCTGCCGCCGGTGCTCGTCGCCATCGTGTTCCATCGCTCGCTGCTGAGCGGCCTGCACGCCTTCGCCGGCGGCAAGTGAGTCCCGCCTCTCCGGAGTGCCTATGGGACAGAGCCCCATAGGCACTCATTGAAGCGGAGAAATAACCCCATCCTCCCTCATCCTGAGCAGGCCCGAAGGGCCGTGTCGAAGGACGCAGGCGCCCTCCGCGCGGGAGCGTCCCGCTGGTGCGTCCTTCGACACGGGTCCTTCGGACCCTCGCTCAGGATGAGGGAGGGTGGGGGAAAACAGGGTTTCTACTGCAATCTTAGTGCCTATGGGACAGAGCCCTGAACACGGCTTTGGCCGGGTCGGACATCCACCGACAGCCCCTCATCAGCTCGGCAGGACGGACTCCCGAGAGGAGGCGTGACCCTCGGCGGCCTCGCCGTGATCGGCGGGGACCATGGCCAGCCTTTCGAGCGCCGCCACCGCCTCGTCCGGATCGGCCCGGCGCGTGAAGTCAGGGTCGACATGCGCCCAGGCCACGCGGCCGGAGGGCGCCAGCACATAGGTGGCGGGTATCGGGAGCTCGTGGCTCTCGTCGCCGTTGTGGGCCGGCAGATCGATGCCGATCTCGCGATACAGGGGACGGAGCGTCTCCGGCAGCGCGGCGACGAGGCCCAGGCTCCTGGCGAAGCGGTTGCCGCCATCGACGGCGACGGCGAACCGCACGTCGTTGCTCCCGGCCGTCTCGAAGGCGCGCTCCGGCCGCTCCGGCGTCACGGCGATCAGCGTGCCGCCCGCAGCCTCGATCCGCGGCAGCGCCTCCGCGTAGGCCCGCAGCGTCGTGTTGCAGTAAGGGCACCAGCCGCCGCGGTAGAAGACCAGCACCACGGGCCGGCCGGCTGCGGACGCGGTCAGATCGACCGGCAGATCGTCGATGGTCCTCAGGATCGGCAAGACGATGAGGTCGCCGACCCCCACCGCACGGTCAGCGAGACCGCTGGCGCGCAGGTCGACGATCGATCGCTCGATGCTCGCGAAGGTGGCCGGCGGCAGGGCCTCGCGGACGGAGTTTTTCGTGCTGTCGAGTTTGGAGGCGAGCGACATCGGGGTCTCCTGAGGGATGCGGACGGGGTGACCAGGGGCGCCCCATCACCTCGGCGACGCCCGAGGGGAGCAGATTTAGCTCTTAAAGTCTATCGACAAAATAGACTATTGACAGGGTGCGAAAAAACGTCGGAGATTCGCTGCGTGATGCGCGGCCGCGCCCCGCCGGAAGAACCCCATGTCCCAGCCCAGCGATGACGTGCTGCCCGCCCACCGGGCCTTCGTCCGGTGCCTCCCCGGGCACCCGCTCGTGCCCGAGGTCATGCCGGTCCATGGCGGCATCGACGACGTGGAGACCGGGCGGCTGGACGCCGCGGCCATCGGCGGAGCGGCGCGGTGACGATCCAAAGCCTTCCCGTCCTCGACATCGGGCGCTTCGATCGCGGCGGCGACGAACGGACGGCGTTCCTGACCGAGCTCCGCGCGGCAGCGCGGGGGCCGGGGTTCTTCTACCTGGCCGGACACGGCATCGCGCCCGAGCTGATCCGCGAATTGCGCGGGCTCGCCAAAGGCTTCTTCGCCCTGCCGGAAGCCGACAAGCTCGCCATCGCCATGGTCAACTCCCCCCACTTCCGGGGCTACAACCGGGCCGGGCTCGAACACACGCGCGGCAGGCCCGACTGGCGCGAGCAGATCGACATCGGCCCCGAGCGTCAGGTCGCGCGATCCGGGCCGGACGCTCCGGCCTGGACGCGGCTGCAGGGGCCCAACCAGTGGCCGGAGGCCCTGCCGGCGCTGCGGCCGGCGGTGCTGGAGTACCAGCGGGTCGTCACGGCCCTGGCCATCCGGGTGCTGCGGGCCTTCGCGGCCGCGCTCGGGCAGCCCGAGGACGTCTTCGAGCCGATCTACGCGCCCGAAGCGCACCAGCTCCTCAAGATCATCCGCTACCCCGGCCGCTCGGACGGCGACCGGCAGGGCGTCGGGGCCCACAAGGATTCGGGCTTCGTCACCGTGCTGCTGCAGGACGATCAGGCCGGGCTGCAGGTGCAGGGCGAGGACGGCTGGATCGACGCGCCGCCGATCGAGGGCACCGTCGTGATCAACATCGGCGAGATCCTGGAACTCGCCTCGAACGGCTTCCTCAAGGCCAACGTGCACCGCGTCGTGTCGCCGCCGGGCTCGGCCGAGCGGCTGTCGATCGCCTTCTTCCTGGGCGCGCGGCTCGACGCCACGGTCCCGGTCCTCGATCTCGCCCCCGACCTCGCGGCCCAGGCCGGCGGCCTCACGCGCGACCCCCTCAACCCGCTCTTCCACGACGTCGGGCGCAACTACCTCAAGGGCCGCCTGCGCTCGCATCCCGACGTGGCCCAGCGCCACCACGCCGACCTGCTCGATCCCGCACCGGTGCCGTGTACCGGCGGCGCGCAGCGGACGGCTGCCGCCTGACCCGTCTCACGCTCCCCGAGACCGACCAGGCATTCGCGCGACCCGCACCACAGGATCCCTTCGCCATGACCACGGACAGCCAGCATTTCGAGACCCTCGCCCTGCACGGCGGAGCCTACCGGGTGGACCCCGCGACCGGCGCCGTCGCGGTGCCGATCTACCAGACGACCTCGTTCCAGTTCCAGGACACGGCCCATGCGTCCCGCCTCTTCGCCCTGGAGGAACTCGGCCACGTCTACACCCGCATGACCAACCCGACCCAGGACGCCTTCGAGCAGCGCATCGCGGCCATCGAGGGGGGTGCTGCGGCGCTCGCCGTGGCGTCCGGGCAGGCCGCCTCGGCCTTCGCGGTGCTGACCCTGGCCGAGGCCGGCGACAACATCGTGAGTTCGACGGACCTCTACGGCGGCACCTGGGCGCTGTTCGCCCACACGCTCAAGCAGTTCGGCATCGAG
>CAXTBR010000007.1:0-92721 GCA_964242785.1 uncultured Lichenihabitans sp.
GCGCCATCGTGTGCAACATCGGCCACTTCGATTCCGAGATCCAGGTCGCGGGCCTCAAGAACATGAAGTGGCACAACGTCAAGCCGCAGGTCGACGAGGTCGAGTTCCCCGACCAGAAGCGGATCATCCTGCTGTCGGAAGGCCGCCTCGTGAACCTCGGCAACGCCACGGGCCATCCCTCCTTCGTGATGTCGGCCTCCTTCACCAACCAGACGCTCGCCCAGATCGAGCTCTGGACCAAGCCGGGCCAGTACGAGAAGAAGGTCTACGTCCTGCCGAAGAGCCTCGACGAGAAGGTCGCGGCCCTCCACCTCGACAAGATCGGCGTGAAGCTCACGAAGCTCACCCCGCCCCAGGCCACCTATCTCGGCCTCGATTCGGCGGGTCCCTTCAAGCCGGACCACTACCGCTACTGACCCGGCGGCGGCGCCCCTCCGGGCGCCGTCCCGGCTGCGCCTTGCATGCCGTTCAAGGGGCCGGATGACCCGTCATCCGGCCCCTCTCGTCGTCTGCGCGGCTCCGCCCGTTGTGCCGGGGACACAGCCTTCGAGCCTCATCGCGGAAGATGATTAACGGCTTCCGCGACGGTCACGCCTGAGCTTATGGTGTGGTGATTCGGGCGCTCTTGGCGGAGGCGGCCCGAGGCACCGCCGGCGATCCGACGAGGATCCGCGGGCGCGAGGGGGCAGGGCACATGGACTGGCGGCAGCGCCTGAAAAGGGCTGAGTCTGCGTACGATCGGCGTCGTGGGAACGGGCGTCGAAGCGGAGTGGACCGGCCCGAGGGGGGTGCGCTTCCGTTCCGCGGGGGCCTTCGGCTGCTCGGCGCGGCCGCGGGGCTCGCCGCCGCCACGGCGGCGCGGGCCCTGCCGGCGCCGGACCTGCGCGGACTCTCCCTCGACGGCATGGCCGACCACGGCGAGGTCGCGGGCGTGTCGCTCTTCGTCGGCCTGATCCTGTTCTCCACCGTCACGGCGCTGCTGCACCTCGCGGGCCGGCGCCGCTGGATGGAGGGCGAGCGCCGCCTCACGGCCGAGGTGGCGGAGCTGGGCGGCCGGCTCGAACGCGCCCAGATGTTCCTGTCGGCCGAGCCGCAGATCGTCGTGGCGTGGCGGTCCTCGGCGGGCGAGCCCGAGATCGAGGGCGACCTGTCGCTCGTCTCGGACGTGCTCGTGCCGCGCCGCATCCTCGGCTTCGGCGCCTGGCTGCCGGCCGGTTCCGCGCAGGCGATCGATCACGCCGTGGAGCGGCTGCGCTCGCGCGGCGAGGGGTTCCGCATGGCGCTGGTGACGGTGTCGGGGCGCCACATCGAGGCCGAGGGCCGGGCCATCGGCGGCCGCGCCATCCTGCGGCTGCGCGACGTGTCGGGCGACCGGCTGGAGCTGTCGCGCCTGCGCGACCACCATTCCGCGGTCGTCTGCGAGAACGACCTGTGGCGCGCCCTGCACGACGCGCTGCCGGACCCGGCCTGGCTGCGCGACGCGTCGGGCCGGCACGCCTGGGTCAACGCGGCCTACGCGCGCGCCGTCGAGACCCGCGACGGCACGGACGCCGTGGCCCGCGGCCTGGAGCTGCTCGACGCCCCGGCGCGCGACGCCGTCGCGGTCGCCCGCGCCTCGAACAGCCCCTGGCACGGGCGCGTCGGCGCGGTCGTGGCGGGGCAGCGCCACAGCCTCGACGTCGTCGAGGTGCCCGGCCGCCTC
The DNA here is from genome assembly GCA_964242785.1 of uncultured Lichenihabitans sp. Classification (GTDB taxonomy): domain Bacteria; phylum Pseudomonadota; class Alphaproteobacteria; order Rhizobiales; family Beijerinckiaceae; genus Lichenihabitans. The sequence goes on from CAXTBR010000007.1 coordinate 1,703, forward strand.
GGCTCCGCCGGGGTCGCCACCGACCTCGCCGAGATCGAGGCGCTGCGCGACGACCTCGCCAAGCAGCTCGATTCGCAAGGCCGCACCCTCGACCAACTGTCGACCGCCGTGGCGATCTTCGACCGGGCGAAGCGCATGATCTTCCACAACACCGCCTATCAGGCGCTGTGGGACCTCGACCCGGCCTTCCTGGACAGCCGCCCGACCGACGGGGAGATCCTGGACCGGCTGCGTGCCGAGCGGCGCCTGCCCGAGCAGGCCGATTACCGCGCCTGGAAGGCCGGGCTGATGGCGAGCTATCAGGCGGTCGAGACCAGCGAGGCCATCTGGTACCTGCCCGACGGCCGCACCCTGCGCGTGGTGACCAACCCCGACCTCAAGGGCGGGGTCATCTACCTCTTCGACAACGTCACCGAGCGCTACCACCTCGAATCGCGCTTCAACGCCATGATCCGCACCCAGGGCGAGACGCTGGACACGCTGAAGGAGGGCGTGGCGGTGTTCGGCACCGACGGGCGCCTGAAGCTGTTCAACCCCGCCTTCGCGGCCATGTGGCAGCTCGACGCCGGCAAGCTCGCCGACCAGCCCCACATCGACGCCGTGGCGGCCCACTGCGTGCCCCAGAGCGTCGACAGCGCGGTGTGGGTCGAGCTGCGCTCCAGCGTGTCGGGGCTCCACGACGCGCGCCGCGGCTTCGAGCGGCGGCTGCAGCGGCTCGACGGCTCGGTGGTGGATTGCGCCGCCGCCCCCCTGCCCGACGGCGCCACGCTGCTGACCTTCATCGACGTGACGGCGGGCGTGAACGTCGAGCGGGTCCTGAAGGAGCGCAACGAGGCGCTGCTCGCGGCCGAGAAGCTGCGCAACGACTTCGTCCACCACGTGTCCTACGAGCTGCGCTCGCCCCTCACCAACATCATCGGCTTCATCCAGCTCCTCGGCGACGGCTCGGTCGGCTCGCTGAACCCCAAGCAGGTGGAATATGCCGGCTACGTCACCAAGTCGTCCGCGGCGCTGCTCGCCATCATCAACGACATCCTCGACCTCGCCACCATCGACATGGACGCCATGGAGCTGAACCTGGGCGCCGTCGACATCGCCCAGACCATGGAGGCGGCGGCGGAGGGCGTGCAGGACCGGCTGGCCGAGAACGCCATCAAGCTGCGGATCATCGCCATGGACGGCATCGGCACCTTCCCGGCCGACGGCAAGCGGCTGCGCCAGATCCTGTTCAACCTCCTGTCCAACGCCATCGGCTTCTCCCATCCGGGCCAGACCGTGACGCTGGCGGCGCTCCGCCGCGACGACCGGGTCGTGTTCAAGGTGTCGGACCAGGGCCGCGGCATCCCGATGGACCAGTTGGAACGCGTGTTCGAGCGGTTCCACTCGGATTCGAGCGGCTCGCGCCACCGCGGCGTCGGGCTCGGACTGTCGATCGTGAAGTCCCTGGTGGAGCTGCATCAGGGCGAGCTGCTGATCCAATCGGCGGTGGGAGAGGGCACGATCGCGACCTGCATCTTCCCCGCGACCCGCGCCGGCGAGGCGAGCGTCACGGCCGCGGAGTGAGGCGCAGCATCGGTTCATTTCACCGCCGCGATGCCCTATCCTGCGGCGGCATCGGGGCGGGAACCGGGACGGCATGATCGGCGGGGTGGCGGAGGGCGTGGCGCTGGCGGGCGCCGTCGTGCTGGCGGCCGTCGCCGGCCGGATCGGGGTGGAGGCGCGCCGACGGGCGCGGCTGGTGCGCGTCGCGCGCGACGTCACGCTCCGCTACGCGCGCCTGCTGGCCGTGAAGCAGAAGCAGCTCGTCATCCACGACGGCTACGGCAACTACCAGCTCCAGCCCTGGATCGACCACGTCGACTACTTCATCGGCCACGTCATCCTGCGCGAGGCCCGCGCCCGGGGCCTCGCGGTCGACGGGATCCGCAAGGGCACGGAGGCGTGGCCGAGGCTGACGCGGACGCTGCTCGCGACCCTCCACGCCCAGGAGGACGGCGTCCCGATCGGCGACGCCGACATCATCTCGGGGGAGCACTACGAGACCCTGTGCCGGAACCTGCTCCAGGCCGAAGGCTGGCGGGTCGAGACCACGCCCGTCACGGGCGACCAGGGCGCCGACCTCATCGCCGAGGCGGGGGGCCGCCGCGTGATCATCCAGTGCAAGTTCCACGCGCGGCCGGTCGGCAACAAGGCCGTGCAGGAGGCCCACGCCGCGGTTGGGTTCCACGCCGGGGACCATGCCGCCGTCGTGTCCAACGCCAGCTTCACACGGTCCGCGCGGCAACTGGCCCAGGCCAACGGCGTCCTGCTGCTGCACCACGACCAGTTGGCCGACCTCGGCCGGCTGATCCGCGGGGCCGACGCCCGCGCCTGACCGGTGTGCGGCGAGGGATGGCGGCTCGGCTCGGGCCGTCAGGCTTTGACCGCGACCTTGCGCTTGCGCTTGGAGGCCAGCTTCTCGATGGCCGCGGCTGCGGCGGCCTCGGCCTCCTTGGCTTCCTTGGCGAGGCGGAGTTGCTTCAGCGTCGATGTCCGCTCGCGCATCTCGGCGCCGGACGCCTCGTGCTGCGCCCAGACGGCGGCGTTCTCCTGGGTCGTCCTTTGAAGTTTCTCGAACCGCGCCTCGGCGCGGGCCCGCGCAGCTTCGGAATGATCGGCCATTCGTGCAGTCCCCAATGGGCCTCGGCCCCCTGTCGTCTCCATCGGACGATCGACGCCGTCGCGGCGGAACAATCATGGCCGCTCGACCATTCACCAACGTTTGAGCCCGTCTTAAGTTGCGGGCGACGAACGCCGAAGGGCGCGGCTCGCGCCGCGCCCTTCGGTCTGTCCATCGATCCGCGGGCGACCCGATCGCCGGGCCGCCTCCGGACCGCTCAGGAGGCGCTGGGCGCCACCGGGCGGGGCGGCATCATCGGCTTGCGCTTGGGCGCAGGCAGCAAACCTTCGCGCTGAGCCTGCTTCCGGGCCAGCTTCCGCACGCGGCGGATCGCCTCGGCCCGCTCGCGGGCGCGCTTCTCCGAAGGCTTCTCATATTCGGCGCGGCGCTTCATTTCACGGAACACGCCCTCGCGCTGGAGCTTGCGCTTCAGCGCCTTGAGGGCCTGCTCGATGTTGTTGTCGCGAACCAGAATCTGCAACGATGTTTCCTTTCGTCCGCCCGGGTGCGGCCCAGGATTCAGATGATCACTCGGCCGCCTGAAGCTTGTCGGCCGACACCTTGCCGGAACGGCGATCGGTGGTCAGTTCGAAGCTGATCTTCTGGCCTTCGCGAAGATCGTTGAAGCCGGCGCGCTCCACGGCGCTGATGTGGACGAACACGTCCTTGGTGCCGTCGTCGGGCTGGATGAAACCGAAGCCCTTCTGGGCGTTGAACCACTTCACGGTGCCGGTGCTCATAACCGCATCCTTTCAGTCTGTCAGGGGTACGGCGCCGCAGGGTGCAGCGACGACGCAACCAATCGTTCGGGAGGAGGTCGTAAGCGAGCGCACGGGAAACCCGGTGCGCAGAGGCAAAGTCGTCGGCCTTCGATCAGTGCGGCAGAGATAGGGACGCCTGACCCCGGATGTCAACCTTCCGCGGGCACGGAACGGGGCTCCGCCGCGCATTTTCCGGGCAGTCGCGACCGCGAGGGGAGGCCGATTTACCCCTCGTTCACCACGATTGTCCATGCTGCGCCCCTCGTGTAGTGACGGATCGCACGGCCGGCCTGCCCCGGATCGGGGCCGGGGCGGAGCGCCGGGCGGGAGGGGGAGTGCGACGGTCTTGGCGACGCCAGCGGCAGTGTGGTCGGTGCTCCTGCCGACGCCGGACGACACGGTGCGCTTCGCGGCCCGCATCGCCGACTTCCTGCGCGCGGGCGACCTCGTCACCCTGTCGGGCGACCTCGGCGTCGGCAAGACGGCCTTCGCCCGCGCCCTCGTGCGCCATCTCGCGGGCGAGCCGGAGCTCGAAGTCCCGAGCCCCACCTTCACGCTGATGCAGCTCTACGACACGCCGTCCTTCCCGATCGTGCACGCCGACCTGTACCGCATCCGCGCGGCGGCCGAGCTCGCCGAGCTCGGCTGGGACGAGGCCGCCGAGGGCGCCCTCCTGCTGGTCGAATGGGCCGAGCGCATCGGCGGCGGCCTGCCGGCGGACCGTCTCGACGTCACCCTGGCGATCGACCCCGGCAACCCCGAGACAGCGCGCTCCGCCACCGTGACGGGCTTCGGCCACTTCTCGGCCCGCATCGCCCAGACCCAGGCGGTGGAGTCCCTGCTCGAACGAGCCGGCTTCGCCGAGGCTGAACGCGCCTACCTGACCGGCGACGCCTCGACCCGCGCCTACGAGCGGCTGACCGGCCCGGACGGCCGCACCGCGCTCCTCATGACCTCGCCGCCCCGCGCCGACGCGCCCGTGGTGCGCTTCGGCAAGCCCTATCACGAGATCGCCCGGCTCGCCGGCGACATCCGCCCCTTCCTGGCCATGGACGCGGCGCTGCGGGCGCAGGGCGTGTCGGCCCCGGAGATCTACGCGGCCGACGCCGCGGCCGGCATCGCGGTCATCGAGGACCTCGGCTCCGAGCCCTTCGTCGAGGAGAGCGGGCCGATCGCCGAGCGCTACCTGGAGGCCGTGGCGCTGCTGGCGCGCCTCCACGCGACCTCCCTGCCCGCCGCGGTCCCGGAGGGCCGGGGTGAGGGCGAAGGCACCTACGCCATCCCGCCCTACGACCTCGACGCCCTGCTGGTCGAAGCCGAACTCGTCATCGACTGGTACGCGCCGTCGGTCGGCAGGATCGCGATCCCGGCCAGCGGCCGCAACGCCTTCACGGCCATCTGCACGCGGCTCTTCGGCGAGGTGGTGGGCCGCGACACGACCTGGACGCTGCGCGACTTCCACTCGCCGAACCTCATCTGGCTCGCCGGGCGGGAGGGCTTGGCGCGGGTCGGCGTCATCGACTTCCAGGACTGCGTGCTCGGCCACCCGGCCTACGACCTCGCGGCATTGCTGCAGGACGCGCGCGTCACCGTGCCGGACGCGCTGGAGCTGAAGCTGCTCGGCGCCTATGCGACGCTGCGCGCCGGCCTGGACCCGGGCTTCGACCGGCTGGGCTTCGTGCGCGCCTACGCGATCCTCGGCGCCCAGCGCGCCACCAAGATCCTCGGCATCTTCGCCCGCCTCGACAAGCGCGACCGCAAGCCCCAGTACCTCGCCATGCTGCCGCGCATCGAGGGCTACCTGACGAAGGGCCTCGCCCATCCGGCGCTGGCCGAGCTGCGCGGCTGGTACGAGACCTACATGCCCCGCGCCCTGGTGCCGCGGCCCGCGGGCTCGCCCGGCCAGGCCCGCGAGTCCGCCTGACCGTGGCGGGCTTCATCCCCTCGGCCGCCATGGTCTTCGCCGCCGGCCTGGGCACGCGCATGCGGCCCGTCACCGACGCCATCCCGAAGCCGCTCGTCCGCATCGCCGGCCGCACCATGCTGGACCACATGCTGGACCGGCTCGACGAGGCCGGCGTGGCCCGCGCGGTCGTCAACGTCCACTATCGCGCCGACCAGATCGAGCGGCACCTCGCCGCCCGCACCCGGCCCGCCGTGGCGCTGTCGGACGAGCGCGCGCGGCTGCTCGACCAGGCGGGGGGCATCCGCCGCGCCCTGCCGGCGCTCGGCCGCGACCCCTTCGCCATCTGCAACACCGACGCCCTGTGGATCGCCGGCCCGCGGCCCAACCTGCCCCGGCTCTTCGCCGACTGGGACCCCGGGCGGATGGACGTGCTGCTGCTCGTGGCCGAGGCCGCCACCAGCGTCGGCGTCGACTGGCCGGGCGACTTCACCATGGAGCCCGACGGACGGCTGGCGCGCCACGCCGAGGGCACGGTGGCGCCCTTCGTCTACGCGGGGGTCGGCATCGTCAAGCCGGAGCCCTACGAGGCCCTCGCGGACGGCACGCCGATGCGGCTGGCGCCCTTCTTCTTCGACGCCGCGGAGCGCGGCCGGCTGTACGGCACGCGGCTCGACGGCACCTGGCTCCACGTCGGCACGCCGGAGGCGATCGCCGAGGCCGAGGCGGCGGTCGCGGGCTCAGTCGAATGACGTCGGCCGGGGATGGCCGCCGGGTTTTCACCGTCCCGCCCGGCGCACCCTTCCTGGCGACGCTGTCGGACGCCCTGCTCGACGGCACGCTGGTCCCGGGCTTCTCGCGCGACGCCGGCCCGCTCGGCCTCGCGGCCGCCACGGTCTACGTGCCGACGCGCCGCTCGGCCCGGGCGCTCGGCGCCACGATGGCGTCGCGCCTCGGCGGCGCCTCGGCGCTGCTGCCCCGCATCGTGCCGCTCGGGGCGCTCGACGACACGGAACTGCTGTTCGAGGAGCCCGGCACGGACGGGGACGGCTTCGGGGCGGAGATCGACGCCGGCCTGCCGCTGGCGCTGGGCCCGGTCGCGCGGCGCATGCTGCTGACGCGGCTCATCCTCGCCTGGGGCCAGGCCGTGCGCCACGCCATCGTGGCGGTCGAGCCCGACGGGCGGCGGACCACGCGGGCCGAGGAGCCGCTGCTCGTCGCCACCTCGCCGGCCGACGCCTGGCACCTGTCGGGGGAGCTCGCGACCCTGATCGACGAGCTCGCCATCGAGGGCGTGGCGTGGCACCGGGTCGAACCGCTGGGCACGGACGAGTTCGACCGCTACTGGCGCATCACGCTCGACTTCCTCGACGTCGCCATCACCCGATATCCGGCGATCCTGGCGAGCCTCGACCGCGTCGATGCCGCGACCCGGCAGATCGCCCTCATCGACGCCGAATGCGAGCGCCTGATGGGCGGCCCGTCGCGCGGCCCCGTCATCGTGGCGGGCTCGACCGGCACCAACAGCGCCACGGCGCGGCTCATCGCGGCCGTGTCGTCGCTGCCGCAGGGCGCCGTGGTGCTGCCGGGGCTCGACCAGTCGCTCGACGACGCCTCCTGGCGGCTGATCGGCGGCCTCGGCGCCGACGGGACCGAGGCCGACCCGATCGCCGGCCATCCCCAGGAGGCCCTGCGCCGGCTCGTCGACGCCCTCGGGGTCGACCGGGCCGCCGTGCGCCCGCTCGGCGCCGTGCCGCCGGAACTCGTGGCCCGCGGCCGGCTCGTCGGCGAGGCCCTGCGCCCGGCCGCCACGACGGACCGCTGGCGTCACGCCGCCCTCGACGTCGAGGCCGCCCTGCGGGGCGTCACCCTGATCGAGGCCGCGGACGAGAACGAGGAGGCCCGCGCCATCGCGGTGGCGCTGCGCGAGGTGCTGGAGGGCGCGGGCACGGCCGCGCTGGTGACGCCCGACCGGGAGCTGGCGCGGCGCGTGCGCGAGGAGCTGACCCGCTGGGGCATCGACATCGAGGAATCGAGCGGCGAGCCGCTGGGCCAGACGCCGGCCGGCGCGCTGGCGCGCCTCGTGCTCGACTGCGCGCTGAAGGACCTGGCGCCCGTCGAGATCCTGGCCCTGCTGCACCACCCGGACCTGAGGCTGGGGCGCGGGCGCGGCGAGGTGATCCGCGCGGCGCGCCACCTCGAACTCGCGGTGCTGCGCGGCGTGCTGCCCCCGCGCGCGCTGGGCGACCCCGAGGCGCTGATCGCGCAGGCCCGCGCGCGCCGCGACGACCCCCACGCGGCGCACGCGCTGCGCATCATCCCGCAGGCCGAGTTCGAGAGCCTCGGCCTGTTCCTGCGCGACCTCCTGGCGGCCCTGGCGCCGCTGCGCGCCCTGCCCCGCACGGCGCCGCTGCCGGCCTGGCTCGACGCGCACGAGACGGTGCTGGCCGCGCTGGCGCGGGACGAGACGGGCGAGGTGTCGCTCGCCGGGGCCGGCTTCAGCGTGCTCGGCGCCCTGTTCGAGGAGCTCGACGCCGCCGCCGACCCGGCCATCACGCTCGACTGCCCCGGCTACGGCGCGATGTTCGACCGGCTCGCGGCCGAGACGCCGGTGCGCGGCCCCAACCGCAGCCACCCGCGGCTGAAGATCCTCGGCCTGCTCGAGGCCCGGCTGCTGTCGGCCGACCTGATGGTGCTGGGCGGGCTCGACGAGACCGTGTGGCCGCCCGCCGCCCGGCAGGACCCCTTCCTCAACCGCCCCATGCGGGCGGCCCTGGGCCTGACGCCCCCCGAGCGGCGCCTCGGCCGCACGGCCCACGACTTCGAGATGGCGCTGGGGCAGCCCCGGGTAGTGGCGACGCGGGCGCGCAAGCGCGGCGGCTCGCCGACGGTGCCGTCGCGCTTCCTCCAGCGCCTGGAGGCGGTCGCGGCCGAGGGGCTCGACGGGCCACGGGCGCGGGGCGGTCTCTACCTCGCCTACGCCCGCGCGCTCGACCGCCCAGCCGCCGTGCGCTCGGTCCGCCGCCCGTCGCCGCGCCCGCCCGTGGCGCTCCGGCCGCAGAAGCTCAGCGTCACCCGCATCGAGACGCTGCGGCGCGACCCCTACGCGATCTACGCCGAGAAGGTGCTGCGGCTGTCGCCGCTGGAGCCGCTCGCGGCCGCGATGGGCCTGCGGGAATACGGCACGAGCTTCCACGAGGTGATCCGCGACTTCACCCGCCGGCTGGCCGAGTCGGGCGGCGCGGCCGACCCCGACGACCTCGACGCCCTGGCGCGCCGGGCCTTCGCGGTGGCGCTCGACGACCCGCAGTTCCGGGCCTTCCAGTGGCCACGCATCCGGCACTGGACGCGGGCCTTCCTGAGCTGGGACGCCGAGCGGCGCCGCACGCCGGGCCGGGTCTTCGTCGAGGAATCCGGCACGCTGCCGATCCCCCTCCACGACGGCTCGGTCTTCACGCTCACGGCCACGGCCGACCGCATCGAGGTGGACGCGCGCGGCCGCGCCACCATCGTGGACTTCAAGACCGGCGCCTCGCCCTCCATCCGCGAGGTGAAGGCCGGCTTCGCACCGCAGCTCACCCTCGAGGCCGACATGGTGGAGCGCGGCGCCTTCCCGTCGCTCGGGGCGGTGTCGGCGGTGGAAGCCGCGGTCTACGTGAAGTTCGGCGCCGACGACGTGGCGCGCCGCATCGACCTCGACTGGAAGGGGGACCCGCCCTTCGCCGACGTCGTGGCGGATCACCGCGACGAGCTGGTGCGGCTGCTCGACGGCTTCCGCTCGGAGTCGACGGGCTACCTCGCCCGGCCCTTCCCGAAATACGCGTCGCGCTTCGGCGCCTACGACCACCTCGCGCGCGTCAAGGAATGGTCCGCCACGGGCGGAGCCGGCGAGGGGGCGGAGGGGTGAGAGTGCCCGGTGCGGGTCGATCGCGCCCTTCTCCCCTCGGGGAGAAGGTGCCCGGTCGCGGCGAAGCCGCGATGAGGGCGGATGAGGGGGATCCCACAGAGCGTGGATCTCCCCTCATCCGGCGCTTCGCGCCACCTTCTCCCCGCTGGGGAGAAGGGCGAAACTCCCCAGCCGTGGAGGTGTGGGAACGTTGTAATTGTCCCCGAGAGGTGGGGATACCGCCCACGAGGCCCTTCCATGGCGGATGACCCGAGAGCCTCGGTCCTCGTCCCCGCCGACACCGTCGACCGCCAGCGCCGCGCCTCTCACCCCGGCACCTCGGCCTGGGTGTCGGCCAATGCGGGATCGGGCAAGACGCACGTCCTCGTCCAGCGCGTGCTGCGGCTGCTGCTGGCGGGCGTGGCGCCGTCGCGCATCCTGTGCCTCACCTTCACAAAGGCGGCGGCCGCCAACATGGCGCTGCGGGTGTTCCGCGACCTCGCGACGTGGACGCGGCTCGACGACGCCGCCCTGCGCGCCGCCATCGCGGACACCGGGGCGCCGGTGCCGAGCCTCGCCGCGGGCGCGACTGCGCTCGACGACGCGCGGCGGCTCTTCGCCCGCACCGTCGAGACGCCGGGCGGCCTCAAGATCCAGACCATCCACGCCTTCTGCGAGCGCCTGCTCCACCTGTTTCCCTTCGAGAGCAACGTGCCGGCCCGCTTCGAGGTGCTGGACGACCTGCGCGCCGCCGACCTGCTGCTGCGCGCCCGCGAGGCCGTGCTGGCCGAGGCCCTCCGTGCTCCAGCGACCTCGCTGGGCCGGGGGCTGGCGGCCCTGACGGGTCAGGTGTCGGCCTCGACCTTCCAGGAGCTGATCGGCGAGGCGCTCGGCCACCGCCACCTCGTGCGCGACGCCGTGCGGGAGGCCCGCGATCTCGACGGGCTGCTGCGCGCGCTGCGGAGCTCGCTCGGCCTGGGCCACGACGACACGGTCGCGCGCATCGAGGCCGAGATGGTCGAGGGGGGCCTGCCCTGGTCCGACTGGGCCGCGACAGCGCGGGCCATCGGCGCCGACGGGGGTGGGCCGGGCAAGACCGGGAACCGCCTGATGGCGGCCTTCGACGCCCCCGAAGGGCGGCAGGCCGAGCCCTACCTCGACGTGTTCCTCACGGCCAAGCGCGAGGCCCGCGCGGCCACCTACCTGCCGGCGGCGCTGCGCAAGCGCGAGCCCGCGCTCTGCGACGCGCTCGACGCCGAGGGCGCGCGCCTGCTCGGCCTCGTGGCCCGGCGCAAGGCGGCCGAGACGGCGGAGCGCACGGCCGCGCTGATGACGGTCGCGGCCGCCATCCTGGACCACTACGACACCGCCAAGCGCCGCCGCGGCTTGCTCGACTTCGAGGACCTCGTCGAGCGCACCCGCAACCTCCTCGACACGTCGAGCTCCGCCTGGGTGCTCTACAAGCTCGACCGCGGCATCGACCACATCCTCGTCGACGAGGCGCAGGACACCTCGCCCGAGCAGTGGGAGATCCTGCGGGCGGTGAGCGACGACTTCTTCTCGGGCGCGGGGCGGAGCGAGGGGAACCGCACCTTCTTCGCGGTCGGCGACGAGAAGCAGTCGATCTACTCGTTCCAGGGCGCCCGGCCCGACATGTTCGACGAGATGCACCGGCACTTCGAGCGGCGCGCTCGGGACGCGAAGAAGCAATTTGCGGGCGTCGACCTGATCCTGTCCTTCCGCTCCGCCCCGGCGGTGCTCGACGCGGTCGACCGGGTCTTCGCCCATCCGCCGAACGGCCGCGGCCTCACCCACGACCCCGCGGGCCCGCAGCCCCACCAGCCCCTGAAGCGCATCCCCGGCCGGGTCGAACTGTGGCCCGCCGTCACGGCCGTGCCGCTGCCGGAGCCGGGCGACTGGAGGCTGCCCGTCGACGTGATCGAGCCCGGCGACCCGCCGGTGGTGGTGGCGCGGCGCATCGCCGACGCGATCCACCGGCTCTGCGCCCCGGGATCGGGCGAGACCGTGGCCGAGGGGCGGGGGCGCCGCCCCGTGCGGCCCGGCGACGTGATGATCCTGGTGCGCGCGCGCAACAGCTTCTTCGAGGCCATGATCCGCGCCTGCAAGGAGCGCGGCGTGCCGGTGGCGGGCGCCGACCGGCTCGCGCTCACGGGGCACATCGCCGTGATGGACCTCGTCGCGGCGGGCCGGGCGGCGCTGAGCCCGGCCGACGACTTCACCCTCGCCTGCGTGCTGAAGTCGCCGCTGGTCGGCCTCGACGACGACGACCTCATCGCGCTGGCCCCGGAGCGCCGGGGCACGCTGGTCGCGGCGCTCGGCGCCTCGCCGGAGCCGCGCCACCGGGCCGCCCACGCCCGGATCGAGGCCTGGCGCAGCCTGTCGGCCTGGCTGACGCCCTTCGCGTTCTACACGCGGCTGCTCGGCGCCGATGGCGGGCGCCGGAGCCTGCTGGGGCGGCTCGGCCCCGAGGCCGGCGACGCCATCGACGAGTTCCTGGCCCTGACGCTGGCGCACGAGCGCGACGGCGCGCCCTCGCTGATGGCCTTCCTGGCGCGGCTCGACGGCACGGACCTTCAGGTCAAGCGCGACATGGAATCGGCGGGCGACGCCGTCCGCGTGATGACCGTGCACGCCGCCAAGGGGCTGGAGAGCAAGATCGTCGTCCTGCCCGACACCTGCGCGGTGCCGAGCGGGCGGCACGACCCGGCGCTGTTCGAGCTGGAGGACCACCCCGGCGCGGCCGGGAGCGGCCTCATCGCCTGGTCGCCCCGCGGCGAGGCCGACGCCGGCCGCGTGGCGGCGGCGCGGGCGCTGGCGCGCGAGCGCGCCGTCGAGGAGCACAACCGCCTGCTCTACGTGGCGATGACGCGCGCGGAGGAGCGCCTCGTCATCGCGGGCTTCTGCGGCGAGAAGGGGCCCGGCGAGGGCTCCTGGTACGCCATGATCGAGGCCGCGGCGCTGCCGCTCCGGCCCGTGCCGGCCCCCTGGGACCCCGCCGAGACCGTGATGCGGATGGAGGACCCGCCCCCGGCCGGCGACGCCGCGGCGTCGCCGCCGGGCGCGGCGGAACCCGAGGCCCCCCCCCTCCCCGACTGGCTGCTCCGCCCCCCCTCCCCCGAGGCCGAGGCCGAACTGCCGCCGGTGCGCCCCTCGAACCCGCTCGGCGCCGCCGATCAGGCCGGCCCGCCCGCCTGGCCCTACGTCGACCGGACGCGGAGCGCCGGGCGCCGGCAGGCCGCGGCCGCGGGCCGGCTGATGCACCGCCTGCTGCAATACCTCCCCGACGTGCCCCCCGAGCGCCGCGCCGCCGCGGCCGACCGCTTCCTCGCCGCGCAGGGGACGGCGCTCGACGGGGAGCATCGGGCGAACCTCGCCGCGCAGGCGCTGGCCGTGATCGGGGACCCGGCCCTCGCCCCCCTGTTCGGGCCCGAGTCGCGCGCCGAGGTGGCGGTGACGGCGAGCGTGCGGCTGCCGAGCGGGCGCCTCGTCGACGTGACCGGGCAGGTCGACCGCATCGGCGTCGCGCCCGACGCCGTCCACATCGCCGACTTCAAGACCGGCGTGCCCGGCGAGGTGACGCCGAAGCAGGTGCTGCAACTGGCGCTCTACCGCGCCGCCGTCGAGCCCCTCTACCCCGACCAAAGGCTGCGCACGCACCTCGTCTGGACCGCGAGCGGCGAGGTGGTCGAGGTGTCGGCGGCGGAGTGCAGCAACGCGCTGGAGACCATGGGATAGACGGATGCCGCGGACCGAGGCAGGCTGCCGTAGGTGCTGATCTCTGAACCATAGGCCTACGCATGACCAAGCTGTTGGAAAAAGCCTTCGCCGCGATCAGCCGTCTGCCGGACCGCGAGCAGGACGAATTGGCTGCCGCGCTGATCGACTTCACTGCTCCGGGGACCGAGGGTGAGGCGATCGATCCAGCTCACCTCGCGGCCATCAACGAAGGCCTCGCCCAACTCGAGCGTGGAGAATTCGCTTCTGACGAAGAGGTCGAGGCGGCCTTCCGCTGTTTCGATCCTTGAAGGTTCGGTTGCTGCCGCGAGCAGCGCAGGACCTTATGGATATCGGCCGTTTTCACGCGCGCATGAACCCGAAAGCGACGGTCACGGTCCGATCCGCGATCTCGGCGTCGTTTCGTTTGCTCGGCCTGTACCCTGAGATCGGCCGATTGCAGCAGGATCGAAGCCTCCGCAAGCTGGTGGTGCCGCGTTTCGGCTATCTCATCTACTACAGGGTCGATCGAAAAGCGGGCGTCGTGGCCATCGTCACGATCAGACACGCATCGCGAGCTCGTGAGTTTGACGATGCGTGACTTGGTGAGCCTCGAAGCCGAGCGCGAGAACAATCTTTGAAAGAATGAGCCCATCCTCGGCGCAGACGCCCCTGAGCCGGGCCCTCAGTGCCCCACCGCCATGTCGAGCGGCGGCTCGACGCCCTCCGGGATGGGGGGCACGAAGGGGGCGTCGCCGACGCGGGCGCGGTGGTCGGCCTTGGCGCGGGCGAGGGCGTCAGGGTCCTGGAGGAGCGCGAGGGCCGTCGCCGCCATGGCCTTGGCGACGTGCACCATGCCCTTGTGGGCGGCCGGCGACTTGCCCTGCGCCGTGAGCTGCCAGGAATGGCCCGGCGTGCCGATCGCGTAGGTGGTGCCGGCGGCCTGGACGGTGGGCACGGCCCAGCTCACCGAGCCCACGTCCGTCGAGCCGATGTCGTCGACCGACCAGTCGTCGCGCTCCACGAGCCAGTCGCCGAGCGGGGCGTCGCGGCGCGGGGCCTGTCCGGCGCGCTCGAAGGAGGCCAGCACGTCGTCCTCCCGCAGGGTCCCCTGGATGGCCCGCGCGAAGGCGCGGTCGGCGTCGTCGAAGACCGGCGGGCCGAGGTGCCGGAACGCGCGCGCCATCACGTCCTCCAGCGGGCCGTTGCCGATGAGGTTGGCGTCGCCGCTGAGGATGCGGTGGTCGACCGCCGTCTCGGTCATCAGGGCGGCGCCCTGCGCCACCTTCACCACGCGGGGGAAGAGCTCGCGCAGCGTGCCGAGGTCGCGCGCCCGCACGAGGTAGCGCACGCGCGCCTTCGCCTGGACCACGTTGGGCGCGATGCCGCCCGCGTCGAGCAGCGCGTAATGCACGCGGGCACTGCTCGGCATGTGCTCGCGCATGTAGTTGACGCCGACGTTCATCAGCTCCACGGCGTCGAGCGCGCTGCGCCCGAGGTGGGGGGCCGCGGCCGCGTGGGCGGCGCGGCCCAGGAAGGTGAAGTCCGCCTCGATGCAGGCCAGCGAGGCCGCGACCCGCACGCCCGTGAAGGCGGAAGGGTGCCAGCAGATGGCGGCGTCGACGTCCGCGAAGGCCCCGGCCCGCACCATGTAGGTCTTGCCCGAGCCGCCCTCCTCGGCGGGGCAGCCGTAGTAGCGCACGCGCCCCTTGAGCCCGTGGGCCCGGAGGTAGTCCTTCACGGCGGTGGCGGCCAGCAGCGAGGCCGAGCCGAGCAGGTTGTGGCCGCAGCCGTGCCCGTGGCCGGGGCCCGGCAGGGGGCGGTGCTCGGCGACGCCCGGCTCCTGGCTCAGGCCCGGCAGCGCGTCGAACTCGCCCATGATGGCGATCACCGGCCCCTCGTCCCCCGCCTCCCCGATCATGGCGGTCGGCATGCCGGCGACGCCGTCCGTGACGGCGAAGCCCTGGCGCTTCAGCATGGCGACATGTTCGGCCGCCGAGCGGTGCTCGCTGAAGTTCAGCTCCGGCGTGTCGAAGACGCGGTCGGCGAGGTCCTGGAACTCCTCGCGCTTCGCCTCGACCAGATGCCAGATCTCTTCGGTGTTGGTCATGGGGACTCCGGCCGCCGGCGACGGATGGCGGGGTGAAGGGCCGACGGGGGATCATCGCGCGCCGCGCCGGGCGGGGAAACCCCGAAACGCTCCGCCGCATCCATCCGGCCCCGACGGCCGTTGACGGCCGACGCTTCGGCCCCGGACGGGCCCGGCCCCCTTCGGAGACGGACCATGGACATCGGCTTCATCGGCCTCGGCAGCATGGGCATCGCCATGGCGCGCAACCTCGTGGCGGCGGGCCACGACGTCAGGGCGTGGAACCGCTCGCCGGAGGCGGCGCGGGGATTGGCGGGCGCGACGCCCGTGTCCTCCCCGGCCGAGGCTTTCCGGGGCGACGCCGTCGTCACCATGCTGGGCGACGACGCCGCGGTGCGGAGCGTGATCCTCGACTCGGGCGCGCTGGCGGGGGCGCGGCGCGGCCTCGTCCACGTCATGGCCGCGACCATCTCGGTGGCGCTGGCTGAGGAGCTCGCGGCCCGGCACCGCGAGGCGGGCGTCGGCTACGTGTCGGCCCCCGTGTTCGGCCGCCCCCCGGCCGCCGCCGCGGCCCAGCTCAACATCGTGGCGGCCGGCGACCCCGAGGCCATCGCCCGGGTGCAGCCGCTGCTCGACGCCCTGGGCACGAAGACGTGGCGGGTCGGCGACGAGCCGCAGCGCGCCAACGCCGTCAAGCTCGCCGGCAACATGATGATCGCCCTGGCGATCGAGGCGATGGCCGAGGCCACCGCGCTGACGGAGAGCTACGGCGTGGCGGGCGCCGACTTCCTCGACATCGTCACCAGCACCATGTTCGCCTGCCCGGCCTACAAGGGCTACGGCGAGTCCATCGCCAAGGCCAGCTACGAGCCCGCGGGCTTCAAGCTGCGGCTGGGGCTCAAGGACGTGCGGCTGGCGCTCGACGCCGCGGCGGCGAAGGGCCGGTCGCTGCCGGCCGCGGAGGTCGTGCGCGACCGGCTGACCGACGGCCTCGACCAGGGCATGGGCGAGAAGGACTGGTCGGCCCTGGCCGAGGTCGCGCAGGGCCGCGCCGGCGTCCGGCGCTGACATCGGAAGCCTACAGCCCGCCACCGTTCGGCCGGGTGTTGGGGAGCTTGGAATATTGGATCGAGCAGTGGCCGTCCCCGAGGTCGAGGAACACGACGAGGTTGTTGGCGTCGAGATCGTGCCAGCGCAGCGTGGCGGCGCTCTGCGCGTCGGCCTTGCCCTCCGGCGTCCCATGGTGGGTGACCAGGGCCGCGCGGACCACCGGGCAATTCGGCGGGCCGGTGGGGATCAGCGCGACGTCGTCGAGCGCGTCTTCGGCGTCGAACCGGAACACGGCCGTGAAGGGCAGAGATCCGGTCGTGTAGGGGGCGACCAGCTCGGCCCTCAGGCCCTCGGCATCGAGGTCGCGGTCGCCGTTGGGCCTGGCGACGCCACCGGAGGCCGCCCCCACCTCGGCGGGCGACATGCCCCATTGGGCATACTGCCAATCGGCCGCCGCGGGCGTCGCCCAGCACCCCAGGCAGATCGCGGCGGCGAGGCTCGTCACGGCACGCATCCGGGCCTCACACGGTCCCGGTGAGCGCCGCCAGCACCTCGGCCGGCACCCAGGGCTTCGACACGAAGCGGATGTTGCCGGGCAGCAGGTCCGCCTTGGGGTGGACGTGGCCCGAGGTCAGCACGACCGTGATGGCGGGCCAGTTGATGGCGACGTATTCGGCGAGGTCGAGCCCGTCGGTGTCCCCCGGCATCTGCACGTCCGTGAAGACCGCGCCGACGCCGTCCGACTGCTCCAGCACGTAGGCCAGGGCGCTGTCGCCGGTCTCCATCTGGACGACGTCGAGCCCGGCCTCCTCGAGCATGGCGGCCGCGTCCATCCTCAGCATCGGATCGTCCTCGATCACCAGCACCCGCTTCGACACCACGGCCGCGCCCCTCCCTGCAGATCCAGTCAAGCCACGCCGCGGCGCGCCGGTTCCCGACGGGGGGCACCCGGGCGGCAAGGGGCCGCGGGGGCGGGGCGCGTCACAGCAGCAGCCCGGCGGTCCGCGCCTCCCCTTCGGCCGCGACGGGCTCGATCAGCGCGGGATCGTCCCCGCCGCCGACCCCGTTGACGCGCCGCGACACCCGCCATTCCCGCAGGCTCGCCTCGGCGGCCGGCCGCAGCACCTCCGGCCCGGCCTCGCCCGCGAGCCAGGGCCCGAAATCCGCCTCGCCGAGCAGCACCGGCATGCGGTCGTGATAGGGCGCCATCCAGGCGCTGGCGCCCGAGACGATCACCGTGCAGGACAGGAGCGGATCGCCCGAAGCCGGGTCGGTCCAGCGGTCCCACAGGCCCGCGAAGGCCAGGATGCCGCCCGCGGCGTCCGAGAAATAGTGGGGCTGCTTGCCGCCGGCCCCGTCGGTCCACTCGAAGAAGCCCGAGGCCGGCACGATGCAGCGCCGCTTGCGGAAGGCGTCGCGGAACATGGGCTTTCCCGCCACCGTCTCGGCGCGGGCGTTGAAGGTCGCCGGCACCTCCTTCAGGGGCTTCTTCCACCAGGAGGGCACGAGCCCCCAGCGCATGGGCACCACCTCGCGGCCCTGCCCGCGGTCGGCGACCGCGTCGACCGTCGTGGTGGGGGCGATGTTGTAGCGGGGCCGCAGGTTCGGCGGCGCCCCGATCAGGTCCAGCAGGGCGTGGAGCTCGGACCAGGTGTAGCCCTGAACGAATCGCCCGCACATCGCCCCCTCCCTCAGCAGACCGCGATGCCGCAGCGCCCCGCGGCCGCCCGGATATGGCGCTGCATGGCGCCCTCCGCACCCCCGGCGTCGCGCGCCGTGAGGCGGTCCAGGATCTCCCGATGTTCCGCCAGGGTCTCGCCGCGCCGCGCCGCCAGCGCCATCGGCAGGCGCTGGCTTTCGACCACCATGTCGCGCATGGGGCGGACCATGGCGGCGAGGACGGGGTTGGCCGCGGCCTCGACCACGAGGTCATGGAAATTCGCGTCGGCCCGCGCCATCGCGGGAACGTCCTCCCGGGCCAGGGCCGACGCCATGGCGTCGACGGCGGCCTCCAGACGCCGCGCCGCATCGGCGCCCCAGCGCGCGGCCGCGAGCCGCGCCGCGTAGCCTTCCAGGCCCATCCGCGCCTCGTAGACGTCGCGCGGGCTCGCCCGGTCCGAGAAGCGCCACAGGGGCGCCCGCGCTTCGGGCGCCGCCACGTAGACGCCGCTCCCGACCCGCACCGAGACGAGCCCCATGGTTTCCAGCACCGAGATGGCTTCGCGCAGGCTCGGCCGGCTCACGCCCAGGCGCTCGGACAGCGCGCGCTGTGCCGGCAGGCGGTCGCCCGGCTTGAGGCCGCCGTGCAGGATGAGGTGGCGGATGTGCTCGGCCACCCCGCGCGCCACCTGCACCCGCTCGCCCGGCGCGGCCTCGGCCTGCGGCGTCCAGGGCGCGTCATCCGGCATCGGCGGCCCGGTGTGCCGAGGGCGTCCGCACCATGCTCGAAAACCCCGCTCCCCTGCCCATCATCTGCGCGCCCGCGGCGGTCTTGACGGCTTGACCCGCACCACCCCTGTCACGCACTCTCCCGTCGGTCAAACCGGTCTGACCGATCGCGCGGGTGATGGATCCGCGCCGCGGCGGCCGCCCCCGGAGATATGCCATGCGCTTCGCCTCAGGTCCCGTCTCGCGACGCTTCGCCCTCGCCCTGGCGCTGGGCCTCGCGGCCGCCTCATCGCCCGCCGCGCGGGCGGCCGAGACGCTGAAGGTCGGCGCCAACATCGGCAACGTGCCCTGGGAGTTCCAGGACGCGAAGGGCGAGACGGTCGGCTTCGAGGTCGACCTGATGAAGGAGGTGGCGAAGCGCCTCGGCGACGAGGTCACCTTCGTCAACATCCCCTTCACGGGGCTCTTCGCGGCCGTGCAGTCCGGGCAGATCGACGCCGCCGTGTCGTCCATCACCATCACGCCCAAGCGCCTCGGCAGCGTGGCCTTCGCCCAGCCCTATTACGACAGCGACCAGTCGCTGACGGTGCTGGCGAAGTCCGGCATCGCGGACCTGAAGGGCATGGCCGGCAAGGTGGTGGGCGTCGACACGGGCTCGACCGGCGACATCTACGCCACCGCCCATCAGGCCGAGGAGAAGGTGTCCGAGATCCGCCGCTACGAGGGCCTCGCCCCCGCCATGCTCGACCTCGCGGCGGGGCGCATCGACGGCTACATCAGCGACATCCCGGCGCTGCAATATTACGTGCGCGACAAGCCGGCCTACAAGGTGGTGGAGCGCATCCCCACGGGCGAGCGCTATTCCATCATGTTCGCCAAGGGCAGCCCGCTCGTCGGGAAGGTGGACGCGGTGCTCACCACCCTGAAGGCCGAGGGCTTCCTCGCCAAGCTGCACCAGACGTGGTTCGGCGTGGCGCCGGACCCCTCCACCACCACCGTGATGAAGGCCGAGATCCCGAAGCCCTGAGGGCGCGGCCGGAGGGCGGCGCGGGCCCGTGTCGGTCTTCGACACATTCCTCAACTGGGGCGTGTTCCGCGACACGCTCCCCCTGCTGCTGTCGGGCCTGTGGGTCACGGTCGGGCTCGGGCTGACGGCGATCGGCCTCGGCCTCGCCGGCGGGCTCGCGCTCGTGCTGCTGCGGCTCTACGGCGGCCCCGTGCTGCGGGCGCTCGCCGTGGCGTATATCGACGCGTTCCGGGCCGTGCCGGTGCTGGTACTGCTGATCGTGATCTACTACGCCCTGCCCTTCGTGGGCCTGCGGCTGTCGCCCTTCGCCTCGGCCGCGACGGCCCTGAGCCTGGTGTCGGCCGCCTATTCGGCGGAGATCTTCCGGGCCGGCATCGAGGCCGTGCCGGCCGGCCAGTTCGAGGCCGCCCATGCCATCGGCCTCGGGGCGCGCCACCGCATGGTCGACATCGTCCTGCCGCAGGCGCTGCGGCTCGTCATCCCGCCGCTGACCTCCAACGCCATCAACGTGTTCAAGGACACGGCGCTGGCCTCCGTGGTGGCGATGCCGGACCTGCTGAAACAGGCCACACAGGCGCAGGCCCTGGCCGCAAACCCGACGCCGCTGATCGGCGCGGCGCTGATCTACATCGCCCTGCTGCTGCCCTGCGTGCGCTTCGTCGGCCTCTACGAGCGCCGGGTCGCGCGGCGGGCGCGCTGACGCTGGCGCAGATCTCGGAATCCCGTCGCTCCCCGTCCCGCACCTCGCACAAGGAAGGCCCGGCCCCATGCCGCTCGACCTCGACCACGTCCGCCGGCAGTTCCCGGCCCTGGCGGACGGCTTCGCCTACCTCGACAACGCCGGGGGCTCGCTGGTGCTGGGCCGCGTGGCGGACCGGGTGCGCGACTACCTCCTCACCACCAGCGTCCAGACCGGCGCCGGCTACCCGCAGTCGCGCCGCGCCGTCGAGCGGCTGGCCGAGGCGCGGGCCCGCATCGCGCTGCTGGTGAACGCCGCCCGGCCCGAGGAGGTCGTGCTCGGCCCCTCGACGACCGTGCTGTTCCAGTGGCTGGCGAAGGCCATGGAGACCCGCCTCGCGCCCGGCGACGAGGTGGTGGTGACGGAGTTCGACCACGAATCCAACATCGGGCCGTGGCGCGCGCTGGAGAAGCGCGGGATCGTGGTGAAGACCTGGGGTCTCGACCCGGAGAGCTTCGAGCTCGACCTCGACGCGCTCGACCGCCTGATGACCGAGCGCACCCGCCTCGTCGCCGTCACCCACGCGTCCAACATCCTCGGCACAGTCAACCCGGTGGCGGAGATCGCCCGGCGCGTCCACGCGGCCGGCGCCGAGATCGCGGTCGACGCCGTCGCCTACGCGCCGCACCGCGCCGTGGACGTGCGGGCCTGGGACGTCGACTACTACGTCTTCAGTTTCTACAAGACCTACGGGCCGCATTTCGCCGTGATGTACGGCAAGCACGACAGGCTGCTGGAGCTCGACGGCCTCTACCACTACTTCTACGGCCGCGAGAAGGTGCCGGCGAAGCTCGAACCCGGCAACACCAACTACGAGCTCGCCTGGGGTTCGGCCGGCATCGTCGACTACCTCGACGAGCTCGGCGGGGCGAGCCGCGACCGCGCCGCCATCGCGCGGGCCTTCGACGACATCGCGGCTCAGGAGACCGCCCTCGGGGCGCGGCTGCTCGACTATCTCGGCTCGCGCAACGACGTCCGGGTGATCGGCCGCCGGGCGGCCGGGCCCGACCGCGTGCCGACGGTCAGCTTCAAGGCCCGGGCGCGCGACTCGGCGGCGATCGTGGGCGAGGCGGACCGGCACGACGTCGGGATCCGCTTCGGCGACTTCCACTCGCGGCGGCTGATCGAGGCGCTGGGCTTGGCCGAGGGCTCGGGCGTGGTGCGCGTGTCCATGGTGCATTACAACACCCTGGACGAGGTCGACCGGCTGATCGGAGCCCTCGGCCCCGCGCTCGGGTGACGCCGCGGCGGGCCGGAACCGCCGACCTGCTCTCGCGGAAGCTCGTCGCCGTCTGCTCGGACAGAGCGCTCACGAATGATGGTCCGCCCACATCCGACACGTCAGAGATCGTCATGGAGCATTATGTTTTGTCACTGAGTGCACCATCGTGATAATTTTCATGACGGCATCCGTCGACGGTGTATCAGCACCAGTCTAGACCGATGGCGAGCGGGAGCAGCCCGATGTCGGACACGGCGGCGCGCGGCGCGCCGAGCACCATCGCGGACTACGACGCCTTCGTGGCGGGGCGACCCGAGGAGGAACGGTGGGAGTTGGTCGGGGGCGTCATCGAGATGATGACGAACCCCTACCTCAACCACGGCCTGATCGTCGGCAACCTCTTCGCGCCGCTCAAGCTGTCCCTGGACGGCGGGGAGTGCCGCGCCTTCGCCGGGGGCCTGCGGGTGCAGCGGTCCGACGATCGCGCCGACACTTTCGCGGCCATCCCCGACCTCGTCGTGCAATGCGGCGCGCGGCCCAACCGCACCTACACGACCAATGCCGTCGTCGTGGTGGAGGTGCTCTCGCGCTCGACGATGTTCCGGGACCGCGGGGCCAAATTCGACTTCTACCGCAGCCTGCCGACCCTCCGGCACATCGTCCTCGTGTACCAGGGGCAGATGCGGGTCGAGCATTGCCGACGCGAAGCCGAAGGCTGGCTCCTCGCCGTGCTGATGCGCCCCTCCGACCGGATCACGCTCGACGCGGTCGACGCGTCGGTCGACCTCGACGCGGTCTATCGCGACGTGCCGGTGCTCCGTCCCATCGAGACGAGTGACGAGATCGAGGAGGAGCCCCCGCTGCCGATCCCGTGACGCCGCGGGCCGAGCGCTCCCCCGAGGCGGTCGGCCGCCGATGTTCGGCGGCGACCCGATGCGATGCGGGCGGGGCGGCGTCCTAATCCTTCTCGGCCGGCTCCGCGGCCGCGTCCGGCGCGGATGCTCCCTCCGGCGGTTCCGTCTTGGCGATCTCCGCCCGCTCGGCTTCGGCACGCTCGGCCTTCAGCTTGGCACGTTCCTCGGCCTTCGCGGCCTTGGCCTTCTCCCTTTCCCGGCGTTCAAAGTCGTAATTCGGTTTACGGGCCATGCTGACGGCTCCACATTCGGCGTCGGATGATGGGCATTCTGCTGACATGGGCGCCCGCGGGAGGCAAGGCATGATCGCTGGACGGGAACCGGTGGAGGAGCCTCCGGGAGGCGAGGCCCGGCCATGATGGATCGCGGCGACATCCCCGCGCTCGACCCGGCGCGGCTGGTGTTGCGGAGGCCCGGCGTCGCCGACGCGGAGGCGATCGCCGGGATGGCGAACGACTGGGAGGTGGCCATGGGAATGAGCCGCCTGCTCCACCCTAGACGACGGCGGATGCGGTCCACGTCATCGGGCACATCGTGCCCCGCACGGCCCGGAGCGCGTCGACGTCGGGCGTCGGGGCTCAGTAGAGCCCGCCCTGGCCGGATCCTGTCTGCCCCGGCGGCACGTCCTTCGGCTTGATCACCGGGGTGGTGCCGGTCTGCGGGGCCTCCCTGTGCATGGCGGGATCGACGTCGCCGCTCGGCTTGATGACCCCGTCCGAGGCGCCGAGCTTGTCGGACAGCGTGCCCGGTCTGGTGTTGAGGTCCGTGGAGGGCGCGACCTTTTCGGGGATCGTAGCGGTCGAGCCGGGCGCCGCCGCCTGAGCCCGGGCGGCGCCGGAGGCGAGGCACAGGAGGGCGGCCGAGGCCGCGGCGAGGCGCGTGCGGTTCATGGTGGAGTCCCTCAAAGGCCGTAGTTGAAGCCGTAGAAGCCGAACACGTTGCGGCGATGCTCGGGATCGCGCCAGGGCTCCTCGCCGGCCGCGAAGCTCGGCGCCGCTTCGAGCCTGTCCCGATCGAGGTCGACCACGTAGCCCCCGCGCGCGGGGTCGTAGGTGAGGGCCGCCCAGGGCAGCGGGTGGAAGCGCTCGCCCAGACCCAGGACGCCGCCGAAGGACATCACCGCATAGGCGACGCGGCCCGTCACCTTGTCGACCATGAAGTTGTAGACGCTGCCGATCCGGGTCCCCGCGCGGTCGTAGACCTCCGTGCCCGCGACCTTGTCGGAGGCGATCAGGCGGTCCGTCTCGTCGATGGCGACCGGCGCGGGTGAGGCTTCGGCCGGCGCCGATGCGGGTGTGCCGTGCTCCGCCATGTCGTCCTCCCTGCGAGACCATCCCCCTGCTTCGGTGACAACCGGCGCCCGCGCGGGGCGGTTCCCGAGACCCTCAGCCCGGGCCGCCCCAGGGGGCGAGGCAGCCGGGAGGGATGCGGGTGACGGTCGCCCCGTAGACGGGCCGGCGCGCCCAGGGCTGCCCGGCGAGGTCCGCGTCGGCGCCGCGATCCATCCCACCCACGGCTTCAGCCCATGCGATCCAGGCCGATGCCCCTCGACACGATCGCGTGACGATCGGAGGGTGAGCCGTCACGGGTCGTCACCCCTGTTTTGGGCACCCCATCGCATCGGATGTCGGATGATGCGGGCGGTCGCCTCCATCGATCATGGACCGAACTCCGCCTTGATCACCGCGACATTCCAGAATAGCGTCCTGATCGTTGAGATCGCGATCGACACCGTTATTTCTATTACTGATTGATCTTTCTCCATATTCATCGGGACGGATGATGAACGTCATCGTCGTCGGGCAAAGCAAAGGCGGCAGTGGAAAGACGACTCTGGCGGTCAACGTGGCGGATCACGTCGCGCGTCAGGGGCGGGCCACGACGTTGATCGACGCGGATCCCCAGGGCGGCGCGGTCACCTGGGCCGCGCATCGGAGGCTGTCGGTTCCGGTCCATCACAGTCCCGTCCGAACGCGGAACGATCTGCTCTGGGTGAGGAACACGCTCAAGACCGGGAGCGAGCTCGTCGTCGTCGATCTGCCGGGGGGGTTCGGCGTCTCGTTCAAGGTCGCGGTGCTCGTCGCCGATCTCCTGGTCGTCCCCTGCGGCCCCTCCAGCCTCGACATCGTGGCGGCCGACAGGACGATCGCCAGGGCGAGGGAGCTGCGCGGGACGGATGCGACGGCCGCGAAGCTGAAGGTGGTCACAGTTCCGGTGCGCGTCGACGACAAGCACCCCGAAGGACTGCAGGTCGCGGAAGCGCTGGCGAAGCTGGGCGAGCAGGTCGCGCCCACCCTGAGCTACGACGTCGCCTTCGCGCGGAGCGTGACGCGGGGGACGGCGGTGTCGGCGCTCGACGACGGCGGGCGCGCCGCCGTCGAGGTCGCGCGGCTCGCCGCCTTCCTGATGCGCCAGATCAGGCCCCAGCGCGACAGCCCTCTGCTGCGCCGCCTCCGCCTCGGGGCCGCGTGACGCCGGCCGTCCGCGCCGGGCCGCCCTTCCCCCGCCGAGCCAGACCCCAGCGCGCCGCATGGCCGCCATGGCGGGAGAACACTGCTCGGCGACAGTGAGCGCGCTATAAGTCGGACGAGCCCGGCCGAACGTCATCCATCCGAAGATCGAGGGTCTTCGCCCGCCATCGGCCCGCGGCATGCGGACGAGCCTCCCGGTCGCCGATCGAGTCCATGACACACACCGCACCGATGGACGCGACGTCGCCGACGTCCAAGCCGCTCGACTTCCGCTTCGTCGCCCTGATCGTGGCCAGCGCCATGTTCATGGAGCAGCTCGACGCCACCATCCTGGCCACGGCCCTGCCCACCATGGCGCGCGACTTCGGCGTCGCGGCGCCGAGCATGAGCATCGCGCTCACCTCCTACCTGCTCAGCCTCGCCATCTTCATCCCGGCCAGCGGGCGGGTGGCCGACCGGTTCGGCGCGCGCACCGTCTTCGCGGGTGCCATCGCGGCCTTCATGCTGGGCTCGGTGCTCTGCGCCCAGGCGCCCAGCCTGCCCCTGTTCGTGGCGGCGCGCGCCTTCCAGGGCCTCGGCGGCGCCATGATGATGCCGGTCGGGCGGCTCGTGCTGCTGCGCTCGGTCGAGCGCCGCGACCTCGTCTCGGCCATGTCCTGGCTGCTGGTGCCCGCCATGATCGGCCCGATCCTCGGGCCCCCGGTGGGCGGCTTCATCGTCACCTACCTCGACTGGCGCTGGATCTTCTACATCAACGTGCCGATCGGCCTCCTCGGCCTCGCGCTGGTGCTGAGCTTCATCGGGAACGCCCGGGGCGAGGCGGCCGGCCCCTTCGACTGGTCCGGCATGGCGCTCTCCGGCGTGGCGCTGGGCTGCCTGTTCTTCGGCTTCGAGCTCGCCAGCCATCCGGGGCTGGGCTGGCCGACCGCCGGGCTGCTCGCCACCGGTTTCGCGGTCGGCGCGCTCTACATCCGCCACGCGCGGCGCACCGCCGACCCCATCATGGACCTGTCGCTGATGCGGCTGCCGTCCTTCGGCACCTCCGTCATCGCGGGCTCGCTGACGCGCATCACGCAAGGCGCGCAGCCCTTCCTGCTGCCGCTGATGCTGCAGCTCGGT
Source organism: uncultured Lichenihabitans sp. (assembly GCA_964242785.1). Classification (GTDB taxonomy): domain Bacteria; phylum Pseudomonadota; class Alphaproteobacteria; order Rhizobiales; family Beijerinckiaceae; genus Lichenihabitans. Next base: position 27,666 of record CAXTBR010000007.1, read on the forward strand.
TTCGGGCTCACGGCCGCGCAGAGCGGCGGCATCATCGTGGCCACGGCGCTCGGCTCCATGTCCATGAAGGCCTTCGCGCCCGGCATCCTGCGCCGCATCGGCTTCCGCCGCAGCCTCATCGTCAACGGCGTCATCGCCAGCGGCGGCTACGCGCTCTGCGCGGCGTTCCGGCCGGGCCTGCCGTTCCCGGCCATCTTCGCCGTGCTGCTGCTATGCGGCTTCTTCATGTCGTTCCAGTTCACCGCCTACAACACGGTGGCGTACGATGCCGTGCCGGCCTCGCGCATGTCGTCCGCCACGAGCTTCTACACGACGTTCCAGCAGCTCATGCTGTCGGTCGGCATCTGCACGGCGGCGCTGGCGCTGCAGGGCTCCATGGCGCTGCAGGGCCACGCCCACCCGGCGCTCGGCGACTTCTCGGCGGCCTTCCTGGTCGTGACGAGCATCTCGCTCGCCGCCACGGTCTGGAACCTGCGCTTCTCGCCCGGCGCCGGGGCCGAGATCAGCGGCCACCGCCGCCCCCGGGCCGTGGCGGCCGCGGCGGTGAACGACGGCTACGACCGGACCGAGCCGGCCTGAGCCGTGAGCCAGGCCGAGTGGCCCGCCACCCTCCAGATCGACGCCGCGCGCCGCCGCGTGCGGCTGTCGCCCGCCGATCCCGACTTCGTCCAGGACCCCTATCCGAGCTACCGGGCGATCCGCGACGCCTGCCCGACCTTCTTCTGGGAGGACTACGGCCACTGGTGCTGCGCGGATTTCGCCACGGTGGACGCCCTCTTCCGCGACCGTCGCTTCGGCCGCGAGGTGACGCATCTCGCGAGCCGCGAGGCGCTGGGCTGGCCGCCCCTGCCCGAGCACACGCGGCCCTTCCACGAACTCGACGCGCTGTCGATGCTGGAGCGCGAGCCGCCCGCCCACACCCGGCTGCGGCGCCTCGTCAACCGCGCCTTCGTGTCCCGCGCCGTGGAGCGGCTGCGCCCGCGCGTGGCGGCGCTGGCCGAATCCCTGCTCGACGCCGCGCCGGGGGACGGCGCCTTCGACCTCCTGCCGGCCTTCGCCGAGCCGATCCCGGTGCGGATCATCGCCGAGCTCCTGGGCGTGCCGGCCGGCGACGCGCCGCTGCTGCTCGACTGGTCGCACCGCATGGTGGCCATGTACCGGCCCGGACGGACCCGCGCCGACGAGGACGGCGCCGTGGCGGCGACGCTCGCCTTCTCGGCCTATCTGCGGGCCGCGCTGGCGGAACGCCGCGCGGTCCCGCGCGACGACCTGCTGACGCTGCTGGTGACGGAGGGCGAGGGCGAACGGCTCACCGAGGACGAGGCGATCGCCAATGCCGTGCTGCTGCTCAACGCCGGGCACGAGGCCACCGTCCACGCCATCGGCAACGCGGTGGCGGCGGTCCTGCGCTCGGGGCGGGACGCCGCGGCGCTCTTCGCCTCGCCCGAGCGCACCGCCGCGGCCGTCGAGGAGGCGCTGCGCTTCGAGCCGCCGCTGCACCTCTTCACCCGCTACGCCCTGGAGCCCGTCGGCGTCGCGGGGGTGGACCTCGCGCTCGGCGAGCGGATCGGGCTCCTGATCGGCGCCGCCAACCGCGACCCCGCCCGCTGGCCGGACCCCGACGCCTTCGATCCGTCGCGCGTGCCCGCGGCCCACGTCGGGTTCGGGGGCGGCCTGCACTTCTGCCTCGGGGCGCCGCTCGCGCGGCTGGAGCTTCAGGTGGCGCTGCCGATCCTGTTCGGGCGCTGCCCGGCGCTGCGCCTCGCCGGGCCGCCCCGCTTCGCCGACCGCTACCACTTCCGCGGGCTCGACGCCCTGCGGGTGGCGCGGCGCTGAAGCCTCATCTCCGATCGGGACGCCCTCGCGGTTCCGGCCGGGGCGTTCTATCTCTCCTGCCGGGGGCGGCCGACGAGGGGACGGAACACATGGCACGGGAGATCGAACTCGGCCTCGGCACCTTCGGCGACGTCACGGCGGGGCCGGACGGCGAGCCGCTGGCGCACGGGGAGGTGATCCGGAACGTCGTCACGGAGGGCGTGCTGGCCGACGAGGTGGGGGTCGACGTCTTCGGCGTCGGCGAGCACCACCGCGACGACTTCGCCGTGTCGTCGCCCGAGACCGTGCTGGCGACGATCGCGGGGCGCACGCGGCGCATCCGCCTCGCCTCGGCCGTGACGGTGCTGAGCTCGGACGACCCCGTGCGGGTGTTCCAGCGCTTCTCGACGCTGAACGCCGCCTCGGACGGGCGCGCCGAGGTCGTGCTGGGGCGCGGCTCCTTCACCGAGTCCTTCCCGCTGTTCGGCCTCGACCTCGGCGACTACGAGGCGCTGTTCGAAGAAAAGCTCGACCTCTTCGCGGCGTTGCTGCGGGGCGGACCCGTGACGTGGCGGGGCACCACGCGGGCGCCGCTCTCGGACCAGGGCGTGTTCCCCACCGTCGAGGGTCGCCTGCGGAGCTGGGTCGGCGTCGGCGGCAGCCCGAAGTCGGTGGTGCGGGCGGCCCACCACGGCCTGCCGCTGATGCTGGCCATCATCGGCGGCGATCCCCTCCGCTTCCGACCCTTCGTCGACCTCTACGGCCGCGCCCTCGCCCAGATGGGCCGGCCCGCGCTGCCGGTCGGCGTCCACTCGCACGGCTACGTGGCCGAGACCGACGAGCGGGCGCGCGACGAGCTGTGGCCCGACTACCGGCGCATGCGCGACCGCATCGGCGGCGAGCGCGGCTGGCCGCCGATGCGGCGCGCGGAATTCGACGCGGAGGCCGACGCGGGATCGCTCTACGTGGGCTCGCCCGAGACGGTGGCGCGCCGCATCGCCGCCACGGTGCGGGCCCTGGGCCTGTCGCGCTTCGACGTCAAATACAGCGCCGGCCCCCTGCCCCACGACAGGCTGATGCGGAGCATCGCGCTCTACGGATCCGAGGTGATCCCGATGGTGCGCGACATGCTGGCCTCGGGACCCCCGCGGCCCATATCCTCGCCACCCCTGGAGGCCGTCACTCCGCCGCGATGACGGTCGGGATCGGCCTGCGGCTGTTCGCGATCAGTTCGCCCGCGAGGGCGGCCGAGAGCGGCTTGCTGAAGTGGTAGCCCTGGCCGTATTCGCAGCCGAACGCCATGACGGCCGCCAGGTGCCTGGCGTCCTCGATGCCCTCGGCGATCGTCGACATGTTGAGGTTGCGGCCGAGCCCGATGATGGTCTCGACGATCGTGGCGGATTCCTGGTTCTGGAACAGCGACTGCACGAAGGACCGGTCGATCTTGATCTTGTCGAACTTCAGGTCGCGCAGGTGGTTCAGGCTCGAATAGCCGGTGCCGAAGTCGTCGAGCGAGATCCGGATGCCGCACTGACGCAGCCGGCCGATGACCGTCCGGGCCGCCGTCACGTCGCCCATCAGCGCGCTCTCGGTGACCTCGACCTCGAGGCGCCCGGGCGGGAAACCCTCGGCGTCGAGGATCCCGAACAGGAGGTCGGGGAGCCGCAGGTCGGACATCTGGCCGGGGGTGACGTTGAGCGCCAGGGTCAGGTCGGACGGCCAGTCCCGCGCGTCGCGGCAGGCCTGGCGCAGCATGGAGGCCGTGAGCTCCGGCATCAGGTTGGAGTCCTCGACCAGCGGGATGAACGCGTCGGGCGGGATCACGTCGGGGCCGTCGTACCAGCGGGCCAGGATCTCGAAACCGAGGAGTCGGTCCTGGCGGAGGTCGAAGAGCGCCTGGTAATGGGGCCGGACCTCGCCCCCCGCGATGGCCTGGCGGATGCGGGACTCGCGGTCCGCGCGGGCGCGGAGCTGGGACTCCATCTCGGGTTCGAAGAACGAGAAGCTGCCGCGCCCCTCCCGCTTGGCCCTGAACATGGCGAGGTCGGCCGCGTGCATCAGGCTCTCGGCGTCGGCGCCGTCGCCCGGCGCGAGCGCGATGCCGACCGAGGCGCCGACCGTGACGGTGATCCCGTCGAAGGCGATGGGTTTCGCGATCGCCGCGATGATGCGCCGGGCGAGGCGCATCGGCCCGTCGCCGCCGGGCTCGAACGCCATGACGACGGCGAACTCGTCGCCGCCCAGGCGCGCCGCCATCTCGCCCTCGCGGACCAGCTCCGTCAGCCGGGCCGCGACCTCGCACAGCACCTTGTCGCCGGCGCCATGCCCGTAGATGTCGTTGACCGGCTTGAACCGGTTGAGGTCCAGCAGGAGGACGCCGCAGGCCGCGCCGCCGTGGCGGGCATGGCGCGCGATGGCGCCGTCGATGTTCGACCCCACCATGCGCCTGTTGGGCAGGCCGGTCAGGGCGTCGTGTCGGGCGAGCGAGTCGGCGAGCCGGTGCGCGGCGCTGGCCTCCTCATGCGCCTTGGCGAGCGCGATGGCGTTCTGGCGGAAGGTGTTGAAGGCTCTCGCCATGGCGTCGACCTCGTCGCCGCGGCCCGAGGACGACACCACGGCCTCCAGGCTCCCCTGGGCGAGGCTGGTCAGGGCCCGCGTGATGCGTTGGAGCGGCCGGAAGAGGGTCGACTGCAGCAGGACCAGGATGGAGACGACGATCAGGCCCGCCAAGCCCGCGACGCCCAGGATGAGCCCGGGGGCATGGGTGGCGATGTCGGCGGCGGCGCCCCGCGCCTCCCGTGCGCCCGCCTCGGAGAGGTGGGCGAGGGCGGTGGCCGCGCGGTTGGCCTCGGCGAAGGCCGTGGCCAGCCGGACCCCGTCGCCGACGGCGCGCCGGTTCCGCTCCCCGCGCGGTTCGTCCAGGATGTCCCTCTGGATGGCGAGGTAGGCCGAGCGGGTGCGGTCGATGTCGCCCAGCAGGCCGCGTTCCACGCCGCTGTCGACCTCGTTGGTGTAGGCCGACGTCCTCCGGGCGATCTCGGCCGTGCGGTCGGCGATCATCAGCTTCGCCAGGTCGTCCTGGCCCGCGGTGGTGGATCCGAGCAGGACGGCGTCGACGAAGCGGAGCTGCCGGCCGAGGTCGACGATCTCGCCGGCGAGACGCGTCTTGACGACCAGGCGGCCGTTCAGGTCACCCGACAGCCTGCCCAACTCGCCGAGCTTGACCACGGACATCGTGGTGACGATCCCCAGCAGGGCCAATATGGCCATGAAGCCGAACAGGACGCATGTTCCGATCTTGGGATAGGTCATGACGATGCGTCTTGAGATCCGGGGTGCCGCGCCAGAATGATCCTCTGGTCTTAAAAAAGGCTGTCGATCGATGGTGCACGAACGATTCTCATCCTCGTGACCTGAGGGGGGCCGTCGCAGCCTCACATCCGGACGGCGGTGGCGCGAGGGAACCGGCCCGCCATGGGCCCCGCTCCCTCCGACGGACGGCCGCGCGGGCCGCTCCCGCCCCCTCCCGTCGCTACCTAGCGTTGGCACACGTCGCCGACGCTGGCCGTCGCTACCCGGCCAGGGTCATCGGCATCCCGCGCAGTTCGAAGCTCCGGTCCCGGCCCGCGCCCACCGCGTCGGCGAAGCAGCCGATGGGCTGGGGCTTGCCGAACAGGTAGCCCTGAAGCTCGTCGCAGCACGCGTCCGACAGGAAACTGTGCTGCGCCGGGGTCTCGACGCCCTCCGCCACGACGCCCATGCCGAGGCTGCGGCCGAGGCCGAGCACGGCCCGCACGATCACGGCCGCCTGGGGGTTCACGTCGAGCTGCCCCACGAAGGTGCGGTCGATCTTGATCCTGTCGAAGGGGAAGGCCTGGAGCGTCGCCAGGGACGAGTAGCCCGTGCCGAAGTCGTCCATGGCGATGCCGACGCCGAGGGCCTTCAGGCGGCGCAGGATGGCGAGGGCCCGCCCCATATCGTCGATGATGGCGCTCTCGGTGATCTCGACTTCGAGCCGCGACGGCGAGAGCCCCGTCTCGGTCAGGATGCCGAGCACCGTCTCCGGCAGGTCGACCTGCTGCAACTGCTGCGTCGACAGGTTGACCGCGACCCTCAGCGGGCAGGACCAGCCCGCCGCCTCGCGGCAGGCCGCCCGCAGCACCCAGTCGCCCAGGCTCACGATGAGGCCCGTCTCCTCCGCGAAGGGGATGAAGCGCGAGGGCGGCACGAGGCCGTGCACCGGGTGGTGCCAGCGCACCAGCGCCTCGAAGCCGGTGAGCTCGCCCGTGGCGGTCCTGATCTGCGGCTGGTAGTGCACCACGAGTTCGTCCCGCGCGATGGCCTGGCGCAGGTCGATCTCGAGCCTGCGCCGCTCGGTCGCCTCCTCGTCCATGGCGGGCGAGAAGACGCGGGCCGCGTTCCGGCCGTCGGCCTTGGCGCGGTAGAGCGCGAGGTCGGCGCGCTTGAACACGCTTTCCCCGTCGGTCCCGTGCTCGGGGGCGAGCGCGATGCCGACGCTGAGGCCGACCTCGACCTGCTGCTCGCCGAGGACCACGGGGACCCGCGTCACGGCGATCAGCCGTTCGGCCAGGGCGGTCAGGTCCAGCGGCGGGTCGGCCTCCGCGACCAGGACGGCGAATTCGTCGCCGCCGAGCCGCGCCACGATGTCGTCCGCCCGCAGCGCCGAGCGAAGGCGGCCGGCCGTCTCGCGCAGGAGCGCGTCGCCCGCGAGGTGGCCGAGGGAATCGTTGACGGCCTTGAAGCGGTCGAGGTCGAGGCAGAGCACCGCGCAGGACCCGCCGTGGCGGGCGACCTCGGCGAGGCGCTGGTTGAGCCGGTCGCGGAACAGCGTCCGGTTGGGCAGGTCGGTGAGGGCGTCGTGGCTCGCCATATGGGCGATCTGGTGCTCGGCGGCCTTGCGGGCGCCGATGTCGATGTGGGTGCCCACCACGCGCAGCGGCCGCCCCTCGGGGTCGCGCGCCACGACCTTGCCGCGCGACAGAACCCAGCTCCAGCCGCCGTCCCGCCGCCGCAGGCGGTGTTCGCATTCGTAGGAGGGCGTGAGGCCGTCGAAATGCGCCTGGGTGAGCGTCATGGCCTTGTCCCGGTCTTCCGGGTGGATCAGCCGTTCCCAGGTGCTGGTATGCGCCGGCAATTCGCCCGGCGCGTAGCCCAGCATCGTCTGCCAGCGGTCCGAATACCAGGACGCGCCGGTCTCGACCGTCCAGTCCCAGAGCCCGTCGCTGCCGCTCTCGAGCGCGTAGGCGAGGCGCTCCTCGCTGAGGCGCAGCGTTTCCTCGGTGGTCTTGCGCTCCGTGATGTCGAGGTTGAGGCCGACGATCCGCGCGCCCTCCGCGCCCTCCGCGCCCGCCTCGGCCACGACGCGGCCGACGCCCAGCACCCAGCGGTCAGGCGCGTCGGGCCGCGGCACCCGGAACTCCGCCCTGTAGGTGGTGCCCGTCCGCGTGGCGCGCTCCGCCTCCCGCCGGATCCCGGGCAGGTCGTCGGGGTGCAGCACGTCCAGGATGTCCTGGACGTCGACCTCGGCGCCCCGATCATCCGGCAGGCCGAACAGCTTCAGGCTTTCCGGCGAGAGGCGGGCACGGCCCTCTTGCAAGTTCCAGTCGAAGAGGCCCGCGCCGGCGGCCTCCTGAGCCAGTTGGAGCAGGTCGGTCTTCTCGCGCAGCGCCTCGCGGCCCACGATGATATCGTGGACGTCGTGCGCCGAACCCAGCCATTCGACGATCACGCCCTCGTGCCGCACGGGCACGACGACGCAATTGTGCCACCGGTAGGCGCCGTCCGCCCGGCGCCAGCGCAACTGAAACTGGTGGACCCGGCCCTCCACCTCGGCCAGCGCCCAGGCCGCGAGGGCGCGCGGGCGATCGTCGGGATGCTGGGCCGCGACCCGGTCGTCCCAGGGAGACCGCATCGGGCCGAAGTAATCGTGGAAGTGCCCGTTGGCGTAGGTCATCGTGCCGTCGGAGGCGCGCGTGACCCAGACCATCTGCGGCAGGGCCTCGGTGAGGGCGCGCAGGCGCGCCTCGCTCTCGGCGCGCCCGACCTCGGCCCGCCGGCGCGCCGTGACATCGGTGTAGGTGCGGCGGGCGCCGCCGTCCGGCAGGGGTTCCGTGCGGACGTCGATCACGGTGCCGTTCGGCCGAACCCGCTCGCAGCGGTGGGGCTTCCGTTCGAAACCCGCGTCGGCGAACCAGCGATGCAGGATGTCGGCCGAAGCGCTCCCGTCCCCCCGCGCGAGCTGATAGCGGCACATGGCCTCGAAGGTGGGCCGGGCCAGCATCATCTCGGCCGGCAGGTGAAGGAGCGCCATCGCGCGCGCGTCGCAGTCCCGCACGGTGCCGGAGGCGTCCACGATCATCACGGCCTGGTCCGCGTCAGCCGCAGCGTCGGGGATGGCCGTCGGCGGTGGCGCGGCCGGGGCCTGGAACCGCGTCCGGCTCATGTCCCGCTCGACACCGGCCGGCGGAAGCGCGGCGTGGGACGGGCGCGGAGGCGTCCGTCGTCCAGCCGTCTGCGGCCTGCGGCCTGGGATGACGATGGGGACGCTTGCAGCATGACGGCGCTCGGGGGTCATGGATCGCTGATCCCGAGAGTGAAGTTAGTTGCGGCCGCTTAAGGAGCCATGAATCGCCCTCCAGGCCCATGAGCCGGGCCCATGAGCCGGCGGGTTCGGGCGGCTCACGGCGTCCGGGCGGCCCGGTCCGGTCGATCCTTCGCGGGCGCGGGCGATCAGGGCGAGGATCCCGCGGGCGTCCGGCCGGGCAGCCAGGGGTCGGGGAGCAACGCGCGCAGGGGCTCGACCCGATCCCCGGGCAGGAGGATCCGCGCGTCGGCATTCTCCGGATCGACGTGGAAGATCAGCTCCCGACACCGCCCGCAGGGCGGGAGGAGCCTTCCGTCCCGGTCCACCGCGACGATCGTGACGATGCGGCTCTCCCCTGCCGTGATCATGCCGGCGATGGCGGCCTGTTCGGCGCAGAACCCGAGACCGCAGGGCGCGTCGAGGCAGGCCCCGACGTGGACGGCGCCGCTGCCCGTCACGAGGGCGCTGCCCACGCTCCCGGCCTCGACGGTCGGGGACAGCCGGCGCGGACCGACGGCGGCCCGGGCGCGGGCGATCAGGCCGTCGTCGTCCACGCCGCGCCCCACGGCGGTCCGATTCCCCGGTCGGCTCCCGATCATGCCCTCACCGCCCCACCCGCAGCAGGCTGACGACCCCGCCGGCCAGCGCCAGCGCGGCCCCGACCGCGAGGCCGATGCGCGGCGCCACGCCCGAGGGCGCCACGGTGAACAGCAGCGCCATGATGACGGCGCCCGCCGTCTGGCCGCATTGGCGGGCCGTGGCCTGCATGCCGCCCGCGGCGCCACTGCGGGCACGGGGCGCCGACAGCAGCATGTTGCGGTTGTTGGGCGTCTGGAAGAAGCCGAAGCCGAGCCCGCTCACCACCGTGAAGACCACGAGCGGGGCGAGATCGCCGTGCAGCGGCCACAGCGCCGCCAGCGCCAGCCCGCAGGCGAGGCAGAACCCGCCGGCGGCACAGAGCCAGGCGGTCGGCACGCGGTCCGACAGGCGGCCCGACAGGGGGGCGGCCAGCGCCACCGTGAGGGGCCAGGGCGTCATGTAGAGGCCCGTGGTCAGGGCGTCGCGGCCGAGCCCGTGCTGGAGGTAGAAGGGCAGCGCCACGTAGGACGCCATCTGGGCGGAGAAGCAGCACACCGAGGCGATCACCGAATAGCGGAACGTGCCGCCGCGCAGGAGGTCGAGCGGGATCAGCGGCACCGCGCGCGGCATCTCGCGCCGCACGAGCGCGAGGCCGCTCAGCGCCGCGCCCGCGAGGAGTGCGGCCGCCAGCGCCGGGCGGGTGGTGAGGAGGTCGACCCCCACCACCAAGGGGGCGAAGAAGCCGGCGTTCAGCGCCACGCTCAGCCGGTCGAGCGAGCGGCCGTGGCCGGGCGTGCGCGGCAGGGCGCGCGACGCGAGCAGCACCACGCAGCCCACCGGGATGTTGACGGCGAAGAGCCAGGGCCAGCTCGCGACCGACAGGATGGCGGCGCCGAGCGACGGCCCCGTCGCGGCCGAGAGGGCCACGACGGTGGCGCTCCAGCCGATGGCGGTGCCGGGCAGCCGCGTCGGATAGGTGAAGCGCACCAGCGCCGCCAGCAGCGACATGATGGCGGCCGCCCCGAGCCCCTGGAGGAAGCGGGCCGCCACGAGCCAGGGGAGCGAGGGCGCCAGCGCGCAGACCGCCGAGGCCAGCGTGAACACCACCACGCCCGCCGTGAAGACGCGGCGGTAGCCGAGGCTCTCGCCCAGCGCGGCGGCGGGCAGCAGCGACACCACCAGGGCCATCTGGTAGCCGGTGACGACCCAGACCGAGGCCGAGGGCGTGACGTCGAGCGCCGTCGCCAGGGTGGGGAGCGCCACGTTGGCGATGGCGCCGTCCAGCACCGCCAGCACGATGGCGGCCAGCACGGCGGCGGCCGCGACGGCGCGCCGGGGCATCGGCAGCCCGTCGTCGGCCTCCGGCGGCGGGAGGGGGGCGGCCGGGAGAGCGCTCATCGGGCGAACTGCGCGTCGTGCAGGCGGCGGTAGACGCCGTCCGCCGCCACGAGCTCGCCGTGGCGGCCCTGCTCGACGAGGCCGTCGTGGTCCACCACCACGATACGGTCGGCGTGCCGGATGGTGGCCAGCCGGTGGGCGATCACCAGCGTGGTGCGGCCGGCCGAGAGCTCGCCCAGGGCCCGCTGGATCGCCACCTCGGTGGCGGTGTCGAGCGCGCTCGTCGCCTCGTCGAGGATCAGGATCGGCGGGTCCTTGAGGAAGATCCGGGCGATGGCGAGCCGCTGCTTCTGCCCGCCCGACAGCTTCACGCCGCGTTCGCCCACCACCGTGTCGAGGCCCTGCGGCAGCCGCGCCAGCACGGCGTCGAGCTCGGCCCGGCGCGCCGCCTCCAGGATGGCGGCGTCGTCGGCGCCGAGCCGGCCGTACGCGATGTTCTCCCGCACCGTGCCGGCGAACAGGAACACGTCCTGCTGGACGATGCCGATCTGGCGGCGGAGCGAGGCCAGCGTCATGTCGCGCAGGTCGATCCCGTCAACCGTGATGCGGCCCCGGTCGACGTCGTAGAAGCGCGGCAGCAGGGCGCAGAGCGTGGTCTTGCCGGCGCCGGACGGGCCCACGAAGGCCATGGTCTCGCCGGCCCGGACCGTGAGGTCGATGCCGTTCAGCACCGGCCGGCCGGGCGCGTAGCCGAAGCCGACGCCCTCGAAGCGGATGTCGCCGCGCAGCGCCGGGGCGGGCCGCGCGCCGGGCCGGTCGACGATGTCGGGCGCCGTGTCGAGCAGCGCCTGGTAGCGGCGGAAGCCCGCGATGCCCTTGGGATAGGTCTCGATCACGGCATTGATCTTGTCCACCGGGCGGAAGAACACGCCGACCAGCAGCAGGAAGCCCACGAAGCCGCCCTCGCTCAGGCGCCCGTGCAGCACGAACCAGGAGCCCGCCACCATGACGACGAGCTGCGTGACCCGCATCGACAGGTAGCTCAGCGAGGTCGAGGCCGCCATGACGCGGTAGGCTTCGAGCTTGGTGGTCCGGTATCCGGCATTGTCGCGGGCGAAGAGCGCGCGCTCGTGGTCCTCGTTGGCGAAGGCCTGGACGACCCGCATGCCGCCGACGTTCTCCTCGATCCGGGCGTTGAACTGGCCGACCCGGCCGAAGAGCGCGTGCCAGTTGCGCGTCATGCGCCCGCCGTAGCGCGAGGTGATCCAGGCCGTGGCGGGCACGACCATCGCGGTGACGAGGGCGAGCTCCGCGTTGACCACGGCCATCAGCGCGAAGGCGCCGAGGAAGGTCATCACGGCGATCAGCAGGTCCTCGGGGCCGTGGTGGGCCACCTCGCCGATCTCCTCCAGGTCCTTGGTGACGCGGGCCACGAGGTGGCCGGTCTTCTGCTCGTCGTAGAAGCGGAAGGACAGCTTCTGCAGGTGGTCGAAGCTGCGCCGGCGCATCTCGGTCTCGATGTTGATGCCGAGCCGGTGGCCCCAGTAGGTGACGACCGCGAGCAGCCCGGTGTTGAGCCCGTAGATCAACAGGAGCGCCGCCGCGGCCAGCGCGATCAGCCCCCAGTCCCCGCCGGGCAGCAGCCGGTCGATGAAGGACCGCACCGCCAGAGGGAAGCCGAGTTCGAGCAGCCCCGAGACGATCGCGCAGGAGAAGTCGAGCAGGAACAACCCGCGGTGCGGGCGGTAATAGGCGAAGAAGCTGCGGAGCAGTTGCGCGGTGGTCATGGTGCCCTTGTAGCGCGGAACGGGGCGGCATCGGGGCGCGTCACATATCCCCACGGCGGGCGGCGCTTCGGAACGCGCGGGATGCGGAAACTGAAGCTCCGCGCCCCTCACCCGCTCACCGCCCGAACGTCGTGGCTGGCGGATCGGGTGCGTCGAGGACGGCATCGCCGAAGAGGCTCGGGAACAGCCTGTCGCGGTGCGCGACGGGGAAGGCGATGCGGACGGGGCCCTTCGGCGTCGCCGACCGGAGGACTCCGGCCCTGACCAGGCCGGACAGCGCGTTGCGCGCGGTGCGTTCCGAGGCCCTCAGGACGACCGGGGCGTCGCCCCGGTCGATGCGGCCGAACTTCAGGGCCGCCGAGGCGAGATCGCGCTCGTTCGCGCCGTAGCCGAGGTCGTCGAGGAGTTGCCGATAGCGGGTCTCGACCGTGTCCAGGGCGAAGGCCGCCGCCGAGAAGCGGATCTGGTCGAGCACCACCGACAGCATCCATTCGCAGAAGTCCCGCAAGGCGCGCTCCGACAGGTCGCCGCGCCCGTCCCGGTCGCCCTGACGCGGGCTGTCCGCGTGGTCCATCATGCGCTTGTATTCGCCGCGGTCGCGCAGGCCCCGCGCCAGCCCGCGCGAGACCGACCACAACCCACCGCCGCCGATGCCGGCCCGCAGCGCCATGGCCTGCGACATGAGGCGGCTGACGCGGCCGTTCCCGTCGACGAAGGGGTGGATGTAGTTCAACCGATGGTGCGCGGACGCCACCGCGATCACGCGCGCGCTGCCCCACCGCTCCGCGGCCCCGAAGCGGCGCTCGAAATGCGCCAGGAAGTCCAGGACCCGATCTGACGATGGCGGGACGTGGCGGCCGACCGAGACGTCCTCGCGCGGGCCGCTCCTGAACCGGCCGGGCACGATGGGCTGATCGGTCCCGTCGGGCAGGCGCACGGACCTGAACTCCGGCGGCATCTCGTCGTAGAAGCTCCGATGCGCCCAGGTCAGGAAGGCGGTCGAGGTGGGCGAGGGCAGCGTGCCGGCCGCGTGGGCCGCATCGATGGCGCGGTGGACGACGACGTGGGCGCGCGCCTCCAGCGCCAGGGGCCGCCGCCCGGCCTCGACGTCGAGGCCGTCGAGGGCGCGTTCGATGTCCCTGGGCCGCGTGTCGTGCCCCTCGATCAGGTTCGAGTAATAGCAGTTCATCAGCCGGACCAGAGCGGCGAGTTCGGCCGCCGTGTCGGGATGCAGGTTGCGCCCGAGGGCCGACACCGCCTGCTGGACCTCGCTCACCAGATCGGCGAGCGTGCGGGGGATCTCGTCCTCGAAGAGGAGCGGCTCCATCCGGGCGGGTGTTTCGGCGATCATTGCCGATCATAGCACGGCACAACCTGCTGCACCGGCTGCGCTTCGGCCCCGCGATCGCCGATCCTTGCCGATCATCGTTGCCGATCCTGTCCGCCTCCGCTCCGCGCGCATCGGCACGACCATGGACCGGCGCGGCTTTGCGTCGGCGCGCGGAAAGCCCTATCTCCCCGTCATGTCGACACCGCACCGCACCGAGGATCCGGTCGCCCGCCGGCGCACCTTCGCCATCATCTCGCATCCCGACGCGGGCAAGACCACGCTGACCGAGAAGCTGCTGCTGTTCGGCGGCGCGATCCAGCTCGCCGGCGAGGTGCGGGCCAAGGCCAACCGGCGCCAGACGCGGTCCGACTGGATGGGCATCGAGCGCGAGCGCGGCATCTCGGTCGTCACCTCGGTGATGACCTTCGAGCACGCCGGCTGCGTGTTCAACCTGCTCGACACGCCGGGCCACGAGGACTTCTCGGAGGACACCTACCGCACGCTGTCGGCGGTCGATTCGGCCGTGATGGTGATCGACGCGGCGCGCGGCATCGAGAGCCGCACCCGCAAGCTCTTCGAGGTGTGCCGGTTGCGCGACATCCCCATCGTGACCTTCGTCAACAAGATGGACCGCGAGACGCGCGACCCCTTCGACCTGTTGGACGAGATCGAGAAGGTGCTGGCGCTCGACACCGCGCCCGTCACCTGGCCCATCGGCCGGGGCCGCGCCTTCGCCGGCACCTTCGACCTCCAGCGCTCGATGGTGCGCAAGCTCGAAGCCGACGTCGGAGCTCCGATGATCCCGGTCGCGGGCCCGCGCGATCCCCTCATCCGGGCGCTGCTGCCCGAGCACGAGGCCGAGGCGGCGCTCGACGAGATCGAACTCGCGCGCGACGCCTGCAAGCCCTTCGACCGCGCGGCGTTCCTGGAGGGGCATCTCACGCCGGTGTTCTTCGGCTCGGCTCTGCGCACCTTCGGGGTCGCGGACCTCATCGGCGCGCTGGCCGATTTCGCGCCGCCGCCGCGGGGGCTGCAGGCCGAGAGCCGCTACGTGGACGCCCACGAGAGCAAGATGACGGGCTTCGTCTTCAAGATCCAGGCCAACATGGATCCCAACCACCGCGACCGCATCGCCTTCATGCGGGTCTCCTCGGGGCGGCTGACCCGCGGCATGAAGGCCAAGCTGGTGCGCACCGGCAAGCCGATGGCGCTGAACGCGCCGCAGTTCTTCTTCGCCCAGGAGCGGGCCCTGGCCGAGCAGGCCTTCGCGGGCGACGTGGTCGGCATCCCCAACCACGGGACGCTGCGCATCGGCGACACGCTGACAGAGGGTGAGGACCTCGTGTTCCGCGGCGTGCCGTCCTTCGCGCCCGAGATCCTGCGCCGCGTGAAGCTCAACGACGCCATGAAGGCGAAGAAGCTCAAGGAGGCGCTCCAGCAGATGGCCGAGGAGGGCGTGGTGCAGACCTTCGTGCCCTACGACGGCTCGGGCGCCATCGTGGGCGTGGTGGGGGCGCTGCAGCTCGACGTGCTGGTGGAGCGGCTCCAGGTGGAATACGGCCTGCCGGTGTCGTTCGAATCGAGCCGCTTCGAGCTGGCCCGCTGGGTGGCGGCGGAGGCGCTGGAGCTGCGCCGCTTCCTCGACGCCTATCCGTCCTCGACCGCCCTCGACCTCGACGGCGCGCCCGTGTTCCTGGCCTCCTCGGCCTTCACGCTGCGCTACGAGCAGGAGCGCTGGCCGGACGTGACCTTCTCGGACATCAAGGACTATCAGCGCGCCGCGGCGTGACAGACGTCGAAATAGGACTTCAAATCTGGTTTCAAAAGGCCCTCGGCCTTTTGCGGGTTTCAGGGCAGAGCCTTGATGCTGCAGGCTGAGCAATCTATTCAATAAGAGATCAAAGATCTTCTTCAGGGCTCCGCCCTGAAACCCGCCAAAGGGCGAGCCCTTTGGAAACCACTCGAAAGATGACGGCACATCATGGACAGACCCCGCAGGCCGCACGACCCCTTCGCCGCGGCGGAAGCCGTCTTCAGCAAGGCGGCCGCGAAGCCGGCCCCGGCGGCTGCAGCGCCGAGGCCCGCCATCCCGGGCGCCCGCCAGAGCGTCACGCTGCGCGTCGACGAGGACGTGGTGGAGCATTTCCAGGCCGACGGCCCCGGCTGGCAGGACCGCATGGCCGCGGCGCTGCGGGCGGCCGCCGGCCTCTGATGCGGCTTCCGAGTGATCGGCTCGGAACGCTCTTTCATCCGCTCATCCCCGCGCAGGCGGGGATGAGCGGCAAAGGGCAGCATACGACCCTCACGGGCAGGCCGTCGGGCGCCGCTCCACCGGCCCCGGCTTGAAGCGCATCACCAGGAAGGGCGCGCGGGCCTTCATGTCGCCGTCGTCGAAGGGCGCCGCGAGCGGCAGTTGCGTGACCGTGACGTAGAGGAACCCGTCCGGCCCCATCGCGAGTCCGTCGGGCCACAGCATGTCGGGGTGAGTCGCGACCGGCCGGTAGCAGCGGTCCGCCGCCGGGATGACGCCCACCGCCCGGTGCTCGATCTCGGTCAGGTAGAGGTTGTCGTCGGCGTCCATCCACATCCCGCCGGCATTGGGACGTGCCGCGTAGCGCTCGACGCGCCTGGCGAGATCCGCGGGCTTGATCGAGGCGTCGATGAGGTCGGCCGTCCGCACCCGGTACACGGAATGGCCGTTGAGCGGCCCGAAGTAGAGCCACTCCGCCCGGGCATCGAGCGCGATGCCGTCGGCCCCGACCCGCATCGGCGCCCGCTTGCCGGTCCTGGCGTCGAGCCTCTGAAGGGGACGGCCGTCCACCACGATGTCGACGTCCTCCGGCACCGTCCCCTGGGCGCCCTGGAGCACCCGCCGCGCCGCGCCGCTCGCGACGTCCACCACGATGAGCGCGCCCTGGGTGCCGTCGCCCCCCGCCCCCGTGGCCTCGTCCGCGAGGTAGATCTGCCCGTGCACCTCGTCGACCGCGAGGTCCTGCGGCTCGGACGAGGGCAGCGTGGCGGGCGGCGGCAGCGGGATCGCCTTGAACAGCCGGTTCGCCTTCGTGTCCCAGCCGACGAGCTTGGGCACGGCCCTCTCGCGCTCGCCCATGTCGCCCATCCACAGCACGCCGCGGCTGTCCGTGTGCAGGCCCTGGACGCTGTCGAAATGCGACGGACCCGACGGGCCGGCGTTCCAGCCCTCGTCGGGGAAGGGTTCGAGCCGGTCGGGCGCGGCGAAGACGCTGACGCGCTCGGCCGTGGCGAAGGCGGGATGGTGGCTGGTGACGAGCCGCCCGTCGGCCGTGAAGGCCGGGTCGCCGATCGGGACCGTCGCGCGGCCCCACACCTCCGCGGTCACGGGGGCGTCGGCCGCATCCGCCACGGAGGGCAGGACAAGGCCGGCCGCCAGAGCGAGGACGAGGACGGTGCGGCGGCTCATGCGGGGTCCCTTCGGATGCGGCGACGCCCGTCCAACGCCGCCGATCAAGCGCGCGCCGATCCCTTCGCGAAGAGCGCGCGCAGCTCGTCCTTGCGCATCTTGCCCGACTCGGCGCGCGGCAGGCCGTCCAGCACGGCGACGCGCCGCGGCACCCGCTCGGGCGGCAGCGAGGCCGCGAGGGCGGCCCGCAGCGCCTCCCCGTCGAGCGGACACCCGCCCGAGGGCGACACGCAGGCGACGAGCATCGGCGCGCCGTCCGGCCCCGCGACGCCGAAGGCCGCGCAGTCCCCCACGCCGGGCAGGGCCGCGAGCGCCGCCTCGACGGCCGCGGGATAGACCGCCACGCCGCCGACCTCGACCACGTCGCGCTTGCGGTCGGCGAGGTGGAGCGCCCCGTCGTTGTCGAGCCAGCCGAGGTCGCCGGCCGTGACGAGGTCGCCCCGGCCGATCGCGGCCCGGCGGTCGGGCGCGCCGATGTAGGTGAAACCGTGCAGCGTGTCGGAGCCGGCGTAGACCTCCCCGACCTCGCCGGGCGGCAGGTCCCGCCCCTCGGGATCGAGGATGTGGAGCGCGATGCCCGGCAGGGCGCGGCCGACGCTGCCGGGCTTGGCCAGCGCCTCGGCGGAGCCCTGGACGGTGAGGAGGCCGGTCTCGGTCGAGCCGTAATATTCGTGGATCACCGGCCCCCACCAGTCCACCATGGCGCGCTTGACGTGGGGCGGGCACGGCGCCGCGCCGTGCACGGCGTGGCGCAGCGACGACAGGTCGTGGGCGTCGCGGACCCGCTCCGGCAGGGCCAGCAGCCGCATCATCGCGCTCGGCACGATGTGGAGATGGGTGACGCGGTGGCGCGCGATGGCCGCGAGCGTCGCCTCGGGGTCGAAGCGCGGCCGGAGCACGATGTCGGCCCCGGCCCCCAGCGCCAGCCGGGCGAAGGCGTTGGGCACGGAATGGGTGAGCGGGCCGTCGATCAGGGCCGTGGCGCGGCCGGGCCGGTCGAAGCCGTAGACGCGCAGCGCCCGCACGGGCCGGCTGCCGGCGGGGGACGGGGCGCGGCGGACGCCCTTGGGCCGCCCCGTCGTGCCGGACGTGTAGATCACGGCGCCGCGCGGCGCAGTTGCCGGGGACGCGAGGGGCGCGTGGAGGGCGGTCCAGGCGTCCCAGCCGTCGAGGTCCTCCACCGCCACAACGGGGAGGCCGGCCGGCAGGGCGGGACCCGCCCCCGCCAGCAGGTCGGCCGCGCCGACGAGGAGCCGGGCCGAGCAGTCGCGCAGGATGAAGCCCACGTCCCCCGGCGCCGAGCGCCCGTCGATCGGCACGGGATGGGCGCCGGCGAGGGCCGCGCCGAGCGAGGCTTCGAGGAACGGCAGCCCGTTGCCGAGCAGCAGCGCCACGGCGTCTCCCTCGCGGACGCCGAGGGCCCGGAAGCCCCCAGCGGCCCGCGCGGCGCCCTCGCGCAGGGCGGCGTGGGTCCGGTGCCGCCCCTCCGACAGGATCCAGGGCTCGTCCGCCATGCTCCCCCTGCCCCGCCCGCGTCCCCCCAGTCTGGCCGCGGGACCGGGGCGGCGTCAAACGGCGCGGGTCAGGCCGTGCCGTTGCCGCCCGTGGCGCCGTAGACCTCGCCGGTGACGTAGCTCGCCTCCTGGGAGGCCAGGAACACGTAGATGGGCGCGCATTCGACCGGCTGGCCGGGCCGCCCGAGCGGCACCTCGGAGCCGAACTTCTGCACCTTCTCCTGCGGCTGGCCGCCGGAGGGCTGGAGCGGCGTCCAGAACGGGCCCGGCGCCACGGCGTTGACGCGGATGCCTCGCTTGATCTGCTGCTTGGCCAGCGCCTTGGTGAAGGCCACGATGCCGGCCTTGGTGGTGGCGTAGTCGAGGAGGCCCTCCGAGGGGCTGAAGGCCTGCACCGAGGCCGTGTTGATGATCGAGGCCCCGGCCGGCATGTGCTTCAGCGCCGCCCTGGTGATCCAGAACATGGCGTAGAGGTTGGTCTTCATCGTGTGGTCGAACTGCTCGGTGGTGACGTCGTCGGCGTCCGCCTGGTTCACCTGCTTGCCGGCGTTGTTGACCAGGATGTCGAGGCCGCCGAGGCCCGCCACGGCCTCCCGCACGAGCGCCTCGCAGACGCCCTGCTCCTTGATGTCGCCGGGCAGCAGCAGGCAGGTGCGGCCCTCGGCCTCGACGAGCGTCTTGACCTCCTCCGCGTCGGCCCGCTCCGACCCGAGGAAGCTCACCGCCACGTCGGCGCCCTCGCGCGCGAAGGCGATGGCGGCGGCGCGGCCGATGCCGGAATCGGCGCCCGTCACCAGGGCCTTGCGGCCGAGGAGGCGGCCGTGGCCGCGGTAGCTCGCCTCGCCGTGGTCGGGCTTGGGGTCCATGTCGCTGGCGAGGCCCGGCGCGCTCTGCGGCTGGCGGGGGAAGGGCGGCTGCGGATATTGCCGGCGGGGGTCCTGCAGGCGGAGGCGGTCGGCGGCGGCGTCGGTCATGGTGTCCTCGGTGAGGGGCGGTGGTGGGATGCGGCCTCAACCCCGAGGCACGGTCGAGGGTCCCCGGAGAGACCGCGGAGGGGATATCGGCTTGAAGCGCGCCGGACCCGACCCATTCTCTGTCGCGGCGACATCATCGCGGGAGGACAACCATGCCGACCATCAAGCTGTGGGGCTTCAGCAACTCGACCTACGTGCGCACCGTGCGCATGGTGCTGGCCGAGAAGGGCGTGACCGATTACGAGCAGGTGCCGGTCAACGTGCTCAAGGGCGAGCCGAAGGCGCCCGAACACCTCAAGCTCCACCCGTTCGGCAAAGTGCCGGTGATCGAGGTCGACGGCTTCCGCGTGATCGAGACGCCGGCCATCTGCGCCTATCTCGACGCCGTCCTGCCCGGCAAGTCGGTGTTCCCGAAGGATCCGAAGGGCGTGGCCCGCGCCGCCATGACGGTCAGCATCCTCGACAGCTACGGCTACGGCGCGCTGCTCGGCGGCGTCGTGGCCTATCACCTGTTCCCCGACTTCGTGGGCGGCAAGGACGACGCCGCCCACCACGAGGCCCTGAAGACCGGCAAGCTCGTGTTGGGCGAGATCATGAAGATCAGGGGCGGCGACGCCTTCATCGCGGGCGCCGAGCCGAGCCTCGCGGACTTCTACCTCGCGCCGATCTTCAATTACGTGACCATGACGCCCCACAAGGACGAGTTCCTGGCCCTGCCCGGCCTGTCGGACTGGTGGGGCAAGGTCAGCGCGCTGCCGAGCTTCAAATCCACCGAGCCCTGAGGATCGAGGCTTCCGGCCCCGCCCGCCGCGCGCTATGGCTCGGCGGGACGGAGGCGGACCATGTATCTCGATAAATATGCCCTCGGGGGCCGCACGGCCTTCATCACCGGGGGCGGGCGCGGCATCGGGCTCGCCTCGGCGCAGGCGCTGGCCGAGGCGGGCGCCCGCGTCACCATCGCGGACCGCGACCCCACCCTGCTGGAGGCCGGCCGCGCCGAACTCGCCGCGGGGGGCTGCGAGGCCGAGACTGAACTGCTCGACGTGACCCGATCCGAGGACGTGGAGCGCGCGGCCGCGGCGCTCAACGCACGGCACGGCGCCGTCGACATCCTGGTGGCCAATGCCGGCATCGCCCTGCCCGACCGTGGCGCCGAGGACATGCCGGACGACCTGTGGCTCAAGGTCGTCGACGTGAACCTCCACGGCGTCTTCTGGTGCTGCCGCGCCTTCGGCCGCGCCATGCTGGGGCGCGGGCGCGGCGCCGTCGTCACCATGGGATCGATGTCGGGGCTGATCTCCAACAAGCCGCAGCGCCAGGCGCATTACAATGCGTCCAAGGCCGGCGTGCACCACCTCACGCGCTCGCTCGCCGGGGAATGGGCCGAGCGGGGCGTGCGGGTCAACGCGGTGGCGCCCACCTACGTCGACACGCCCATGTCGGCCCACAGCTTCGCCGACCCGTCCCTCTACCCCGTGTGGATGGACAACACCCCCATGCGCCGCCCGGCCCGGGGCGACGAGATCGCCTCCGCGGTGCTGTTCCTGGCCTCCGACGCGTCGAGCGCGATGACCGGCACGGTGCTCTCGGTGGACTGCGGCTACACGGTCTGGTGATGGGAGACCGACGCCGGGCAGGGCGGATGAGGGGGACTCCACAGGGGGTGGATCTCCCCTCATCCGGCGCTGCGCGCCACCTTCTCCCCGGAGGGAAGAAGGGCAGAACCCCCACCGCCGAGATGTGAAAAACCGCGGTGGGGCCTCACTTATTGGTGCGGCCCACGTGCTTCGGGTCGATGCCGCCGGTGCGGGGGTCGACCTCGTTGGCCGTGTCGCCCTCCGCGGTGCTGTCGGCCGCGATGTCCTCGGGGTCGGCGCCTTCGAGGCCCTTCGACTGGCCGATGCCGGGGTTGCGCTTGAGGTCGTCCTGGACGGTGATCTCGCCGATGGCGATCTCGTCGCCCTTCCGCTGGCCGTCGATATGCTGGCTCATGTCCGTCTCCGGTGATGGCGAGCGTCAGGTGTCGCTGCGGTCGGCGTATCTCTTCTGCTCGCCGTGCGAGCGGCCGAGTTCGACGTCGCCGGTGCCGGCCGGGCGGACGTAGTCGGCGTCGTCCGGGGTCTCGGGATCGCCCGTGCCGCCGGCGCCGCGCGGCATCTCGGCCATGCCCTTCGAGGCGGTGTTGTGCTTGTCGGGCTTCGACACCTTGCCCTCTTCGCTGGTGCCCTTCGCTTTGCCGGCCGCTGCCATGACTGATCCTCCCCGGTGATCCATGCCCGGGACAACAGGGGCGGCGGGCGGTGGTTCCGCCTGCGGCCATGCCGCGCGGGGCGGAACCCGGCCCCGCCTTCCTCGTCATCCGGGGATCGAGGCGATCAGCGCTCGACGCACATGGCGATGCCCATGCCGCCGCCGATGCACAGCGTCGCCAGCCCCTTGCGGGCGTCGCGGCGGCCCATCTCGTAGAGCAGCGTGGTGAGGCAGCGGGCGCCCGAGGCGCCGATGGGGTGGCCGATGGCGATGGCGCCCCCGTTGACGTTCACGAGGGCCGGGTCCCAGCCCATGTCCTTGTTGACCGCGAGCGCCTGGGCCGCGAAGGCCTCGTTGGCCTCGACGAGTTCGACGTCCCTGACCGCCCAGCCGGCCTTCTCCAGCGCCTTGCGCGAGGCCGGGATCGGCCCCGAGCCCATCACGGCCGGGTCGACGCCGGCGGTGGCCCAGGAGACGATCCGGGCGAGCGGCTTCAGGCCGCGCCGCTCGGCCTCGTCGGCGCTCATCAGTACCAGGGCGGCGGCGCCGTCGTTGATGCCCGAGGCGTTGCCGGCCGTCACCGAGCCCTCCTTGGAGAAGGCGGGCTTGAGCTTGGCCAGCGACTCCACCGTGGTGCCGGGGCGGATGTACTCGTCCTGGTCGACCACGACGTCGCCCTTGCGGGTCTTCACCGTGACGGGGACGATCTCGTCCCTGAAACGGCCCTCCTTCTGGGCGGCTTCGGCCTTGTTCTGCGAGCCGGCCGCGAACCTGTCCTGCTCCTCGCGGTTCAACTGCCACTTGCCCGCGACGTTCTCGGCCGTGTTGCCCATGTGGTAGCCCTGGAAGGCGTCGATCAGCCCGTCCTTGAGCATCGTGTCGACGAACTTGAGGTCACCCATCTTCTGGCCCGAGCGGAGATAGGCCGCGTGGGGCGCGAGGCTCATGGATTCCTGGCCGCCCGCCACGATGATCCTGGCGTCGCCGTTGGCGATCTGCTGAAGGCCGAGCGCCACGGCCCGCAGGCCCGAGCCGCAGAGCTGGTTCAGGCCCCAGGCGGTCTTCTCCTGGGGGACGCCGGCCGCCATGGCGGCGATGCGGGCGGGGTTCTGGCCCTGGCCGGCGGTCAGCACCTGGCCCAGGATGACCTCGTCGACCTCCTCCGGCCCGACCTGGGCGCGGTCCAGCGCCGCCCGAACGGCGGTGGCGCCGAGCTCGTGCGCCGGGGTGTTGGCGAAGGCGCCGTTGAACGACCCCACGGGGGTGCGGGCGGCGGAAACGATGACGATGTCGGTCGACATGGGGGCTCCTCGGGGTTCTTCGGTCTCGTCCATCCGCAGCGGCCCGACGGTCGGGGCCCGGCGGCACGCGCGGGTTTCGCCTCTTTTCCGGGCAGGCCCGGGTCGCCTCGCCTCGGGATCGGGCAGCCGTTCCGGCGGTCCACCGCGTATCGTTCCCTATGTGGAAAAGACCGCGCCCACCCGCAACCGTCAAAATCATATTCCCCCGGGGGGTTCTTCTGCCTATCTTGCACTGATGAAGGGCCGCGGCGGGAAGAGTGGGTCGATGCGATGACGGGCGATGTCAAACAGCCGGTGACGGTCAAGAAATATGCAAACCGCCGCCTCTACAACACCGAGACCAGCACCTACGTGACGCTGGAGGACCTCGCCGGCATGGTGAAACGGGGCGAGGATTTCGTGGTGTTCGACGCCAAGACGGGCGACGAGATCACCCGCTCGGTGCTGGCCCAGATCATCTTCGACCAGGAGGGCAAGGGCGGCCAGAGCCTGCTGCCCATCTCGTTCCTGCGCCAGTTGATCCGCTTCTACGGCGACAGCATGCAGATGCTGGTGCCGAGCTACCTCGAATTCACCCTGGACAAGCTCACCAACGATCATCACAACTTCCGCGAGCAGATCGAGGGGGCCTTCGGCGCCAAGCTGCTGCCGGGCGGGGCGATCCGCAGCCAGATGTTCGACCAGCTCGAGGACCAGACCCGCAAGAACATGAAGATGTTCTCGCAGGCCCTGACCATGTTCAACCCCTTCACGGGGGCCCTGACGCCGCCCGGCGGCCACGCCCCCGCGGGCGCGCCCGAGCCGGCTGCCCCGAAGGCGATCGAGGCCGACGACCTCGACACGATCCGGCGCGACATGGACGAGATGCAGAAGCGGCTGGAGCGCCTGTCCAGCAAGCCCTGAGTGAGGCGCGGCCATCCGGCCCTTCCGCGCGGGGCGGCGCTGTTCTAAAGCGGTGCCCCGTCCAGCTTCACGCGAAACCTCATCCGAATGACCGCCAGACCCCGCATTCTGTCCGGCGTGCAGCCGACGGGTAACCTCCACCTCGGCAACTACCTCGGCGCCATCACGCGCTTCGTGACCCTGCAGGCCGACCACGACTGCCTGTATTGCGTGGTGGACCTCCACGCCATCACGGTGCCGCAGGATCCGGCCGTGCTCGAATCCACCACGCGCGAGGTGACGGCCGCCTTCATCGCGGCCGGGATCGACCCCGTGGCGCACGCCATCTTCAACCAGAGCCGCGTGTGCGGCCACGCCGAGCTCGCCTGGGTGTTCAACTGCGTGGCGCGGCTCGGCTGGCTGAACCGCATGACGCAGTTCAAGGAGAAGGCCGGCAAGGACCGCGAGAACGCCTCCATCGGCCTCTACGACTATCCCGTGCTGATGGCGGCCGACATCCTGCTCTACCACGCGGACGCCGTGCCGGTGGGCGACGACCAGAAGCAGCACCTCGAACTCACGCGCGACATCGCCGCCAAGTTCAACACCGACTTCGCGGCCCGCATCGCCGAGAGGACGGGGCGCGACGGCTACTTCAAGCTGCCCGAGCCGCTGATCCAGGGGCCGGCGACCCGCGTGATGAGCCTGCGCGACGGCGCGAAGAAGATGTCGAAGTCGGACCCCTCCGACAATTCGCGCATCAACCTGACGGACGACGCCGACGCCATCGCCGGCAAGATCCGCCGCGCCAAGACCGACCCCGACGCCCTGCCCTCCGAGGTGGAGGGCCTGGCGGGGCGGCCCGAGGCCGACAACCTCGTGGCGATCTTCGCGGGGCTGGCCGGGCAGACCAAGGCCGAGGTGCTGGCCCGGCACGGCGGCAGCCAGTTCTCGGCCTTCAAGGGCGCGCTGAGCGACCTCGCGGTCGAGACGCTCTCGCCTATCGCCTCCGAGATGCGCCGCCTCCAGGCCGACCCCGGCTACATCGACGGGGTGCTGAAGAGCGGCGCCGAGCGGGCGGCCAGCATCGCGGAGGCCACGATGCGCGACGTGAGGGGGATCCTCGGCCTCCTGGGGTGAGGCATTTTCGGCGTGCTCGGCTCGCAGCGTCCCATCATCCGCTCATCCCCGCGCAGGCGGGGATCCAGCGCGACATGTCCGGCGGAAGGCCGCCCTGACCCTTCCGCCCCGCGATGAGCGGCACGCGGAATCGTCTCGTCGGCCTTCGGCCGCCTCCTAGCGCTGGATCGCTGCATGAGCGGCGGAGGGCGGACCCGCCGCCCTACCCCCGCCGCTGCCGGCGCGCCTCCAGCGTGCGCTCGGCGATGGCGCGCAGCAGCGGGATCTCGGCCGCCGGGCGCTCGCCCAGCAGGACGCGCGCCGCGACGGCGAAGCGCTCCGCCTCCTCCCGGCCATCGCCGTCGGCCGTGATCAGCGCCGTCCAGGCCAGCATCTCGCCCCAGCGCCGGCGTCGCGGCGCCACCACGCGCTCCAGCACGAGGTCGATCCTGCGGGCGCGCGACAGGCCCTTGCGGCCCGCCAGCGCGGCCTCGACCTCGGCCCCATCCTCGAACCAGCTCCCCATGAAGCCGTAGCGGTCGGGCCAGGCCGCGCCGTCGGCCAGCACCTCGTCCTCCTCGTCGACCTCGCCCGACGCCAGGATCTCGGCCACGATGTCCTCGGGCGCCAACCCCTCCGGGTTGACGGTGCCGAGGTCCAGCATCTCGACCACGTCGAGCAGCCCGAAGGGCGGCGGGATGCCCTCGGCGTTGAAGCCGAGCATGTGGGACAGCATGCGCCGCAGCGTGGCGGAGGAGGCCGGGACGAGGTCGATCTCGCCGGCCACGCGCCCCATCTGCTCCAGCGCCTCGGCGCGCGTGAGGTCGCGGTGGACCCAGGCGTCGCGCACGCCGTGGCCGAGCTTGAGCAGCACGGAGGCGATCGCGTGCCGACGGCCCGTCCGCACCAGGGCGAAGGCGCTCATGGCGCCCGAGCCGTCGACCGCCGAGGCGCGGATCTCCTCCACCTGCGGCGAGGGAAGCGGGGCCGAGGCTTCCCCCTTGCGGCGCGCGATGCGGACCGCGGCGTCCACGCCCTCGCGCGAGGGGGCGGGGAGCCAGTTGCGGGCGGCGACGAGGCGGCGCAGCGCCGTGCCGCCGAGGCGGCCGATCCGGGCCTCCTCGGCGAGCGACGCGCAGAGAGCGGCGCCGACCTCCGGGTCGGGGTCGAACAGCCAGCCCAGGGCGGCGTCCTTCACGGGGGCGGAGTCGGACGCCAGCATGAAGCCCGCCATGGCGAGGCGGTGGTCCACCCGGAAGGAGGAGGCGGTCTCGGCCAGTTCGAGGTGGAGCGCGAAGGCGTCGTCGCCGAGCTCGGCGGACAGCTCGACGAGGTGGCGCTCCATGTCGAGGTCGCCGGTGCCGTTCTCGGCGGCGGCCTCGGCTTCCTCGTCCAGCATGTCGCCCATGGCGTCGCGCAGCTCCTCGCCGATGTCGAGCTTGGCGATTGCGAACTGCTTCGTCAGCAGCATCAGCACGGTCGGGTCGGCGCGGTCTGAGCGCGCCTCCGCCACGATGCGTCCCCGCACGGCGTCGAGCGTGGCGGCGGCGGCGGCGTCGGCGCGCTCGACGCCGTAGCGCAGGGCTTCGAGGGCCTGGCCGCACATGAAGGCCAGGGCGGCGACG
Organism: uncultured Lichenihabitans sp.; assembly: GCA_964242785.1. Classification (GTDB taxonomy): domain Bacteria; phylum Pseudomonadota; class Alphaproteobacteria; order Rhizobiales; family Beijerinckiaceae; genus Lichenihabitans. The sequence continues at coordinate 54,223 of CAXTBR010000007.1, forward strand.
AGGTGGGCGTCGGGGCGGCGGCGCCGCGCCTCGCGGCCGATCAGCCCCACGATCTCCAGCGTGGCCTCCGGCATGGCCGCGAGGGCGTCGCCGACCGCGCTGGTGCTGGCGCCGCCCTGCCCGGCGCGCATCTCCTCGGCCACGGCGGCGCCGAGTTCCAGCAGGGCGGCGCGCTGCGCCGTCCGATCGGTGCGGGCAGCCATGTCAGGGCCTCCTCATTCGGCCGCGGCGCGCAGGGGCGCGGCGGGTCTCGGGCGCGTCGCCCAGAGCGGGCGTGCCAGCCGCAGCGCCAGCACGGCGATGCCGGCGAGGAGCACGAACCAGGCGGGGCGCAGGGGATCGTCGAGGTCGAAGTTGGCGCCCAGCACCTCCGCGAGGTCGATGCCGTTGCGGAAGTGGTACCAAGCGGCCTCGAACAGCGCCGTCAGCACGGGGGCCGCCACGGCCAGCGCGGCGAGGCCCGGGACGTCGTCGCCCCGCTTGAGCCGCTCATCCTTCCCATGAGAAGCGGCAGGATGTCGTGGGCGAACCCACGACATCCTGCTGAGGGCGCGCTGGCCCATGAGCAGGATGAAGAGCCCGAGCAGCAGCATCGGCTGGCTCACGTCGAGCTTCGACTGGAGCATGAAATGCAGCAGCGCCAGGATGGCGACGGGGTAGACCAGCGCGTGCAGCCTGTTCCAGCGCGCGGCGCCGATCCGGCGGATCATGGCGTCGGTGGAGGTGGCGCCGAGCACCGCCAAGGCCAGCAGCGCCACGGCGCCGATCGTCAGGTAGAGGCGCAGCACGATCTCGCTCGCCACGTGGGGGAGGTCGAAGCCCTGCTGGACGACGTAGAGGGTGAGATGGCCCAGCACGTAGAGCAGCACCGCCACGCCGAGCATGCGCCGGACCGCGATCAATCTGTTCCAATGGGCGACGCGGCGCAGCGGCGACACCGCCAGCGACGCGAGCAGGATGCGGATGGCCCAGAGCCCCGACTGGTGGATTGCCTCCCGGTCGGGCTTGGGCGCGAGCCACCCGAGGTCGTATTGGACGGCGATCCAGACGGCCGGCGCGAACAGCGCCACGAGGACGGCGAGCTTCAGGGCCGACGGGCGGCCGGTCCGGTCGAGCCAGGGGAGGAAACGCGCCTGCATCGAAGATCGCTCGTGTTGCGGGGTCGATGACACGAGTCTGGCGCTCGACCGCGCCGCCTTCAAGACGACGCGGCACCGAAGACGCGATCGCCCTCAGACGGCGTCGCGGCTGTGGACCTCGGCGGGCGGCGCCGTGGCCTCGACGGCCGTGAAGTCCTCCAGGATGCGGTAGGTGTGGGACGCGCCCTTGGGCACCACCCAGGAGGAGCCCTTCTCGAGCGTCACGGTCTGGCCCTCGAGTTCGAGCTCGGCGCGGCCGGAGATCACGTAGCCCACCGTCTCGTAGTCGCGGCGCACGGCGTCCTTCTCGGTCCCCCCGGCCTCGCCTTCCCAGAGGCGCATCGACAGGGAGCGCCCGCTGGCGAGGTATCTCTGGCCCTCGGGGCCGTGCGGCGCCGTCGTCGCCTGGACCTTCGTCACGCTGGTGTCCGCCATGGCCTGTCCCCCGATCCCGTGGCGCGGCAGGTGCCGCGTCCGTCGCGGTGTGAAACGTCCGCCACGGGCGATCGTTGCGGGCCGCTGCGCGGCCGAGGCTGCGCGGCCGATCAGGCGCCGCGGCGGCGCCGGACCGGATCGATGCTGCCGCGCAGGCCGAGGCGGCCGGCCGGCACGGCATCCGCCGGGGGGAGGCGGCGCCGCGCGGCTGGCGCGCCCCGCGGCGCGGCGGCCTTCGACGCCGCGACGGGGGCGCGCTCGACCAGCAGGGCGCCGCAGGGCCGGTCCGCGGCGCGCAGGGGTGCGGCCGCGGCGGCGAGGTCGGACGCGGTCGCGCCGGCCGGCGCCACCACCAGCGCGAGGTCGGCGCCGGCGGCCAGCGCGCCGGCCCCGGCGGCGTCGCACAGCACCAGGACGGTGTCGAAGGCCGACAGGCCGCCGATCCGGGCCGTGGCGGGCCGACGCTCCGCGTCGCGCGCCGCCTCGGCCTCGCCGGCATCGCTCGGCAGCAGCGCGACCGTCAGGCCGACCGCCTCCAGCCGGTACAGGGTGCGGACCGTGCCGGCGACCTCGGCCAGGGCAGGCGCGGCGCCGTCGCCGACGAGGGAGCGGCGCAGCCGGCCGCCGCTCCGCGCCTCCAGCAGGAGCGCGCGCCGGCCGGCGGCCGCGGCCGCGAGGGCGAGGGCGAGGGCGGCGCCGTCGGCGTCGGCCGGCGGCAGGCCCTCGGCCGGCGACACCAGCACGGTCATGCGGCCGTCCGGCCCGAAGGCGGCCCGCAGCGTGGCATGGACCTCGTCCGCGGCGTGGGACGGGACGGGATGGGCGCGACCCGGGTCGCTGGGGAGCGGCAGCGCGCCCAGCACGGGGACGCCCTCGTTCGGCGAAGGGCGCGGGGCGGCGGGCGGCGGGACGGTCTCGGCGCCCGGCGCCGCGGCCGCCTCGTCGACCCGCGCCAGCCCGGGCTCGATGCGCCGCGCCGCGGGCCGGCGCGCGCGGCGCCCGGGGCGGAACAGGCCCAGCAGGGCCCCGGCGGCGACCAGCACGGCCGAGGCCGCGGCCGCCGCGCCCAGCAGCCGCGGGCTCAGCCGGTCGAGCGGCGGCAGGTGGGAGGCGCGGCGCCCCGGCGCGGTCGGCACGGGTTCGCCGGCGGGGGCGGGCAGCGCCATGGGGTCGATCGGGCGGGCGGGCGCCTCGGCGCGGGGCCGCGGCGCCGGGCGAGGCTCGGCCGCGATGCTGCCGGTGGCGTCGCCGGCCGCGGCCGGGCTCCGGGCCGCGTCGCGCCGCGCGATCGCCTCGACCTCGGCGCGGGCCGCGGCGGCGTCGCGCTCGGCGCTGGCCAGGGCCCGGCGCGTGCCGTCGAGGAGCTGGCCGCGCAGCTCGGCCAGCGCCTGCTCGGCCGCCACCAGGGTCGGGTGATGGTCGCCCAGCGTGGCGCGGTAGCCCGCGGCCCTGCGCTGCAGGTCGGCATAGTCGGCCCGCAGGATCTCGAGCCCGAAGGGCCGGTCGGCGCCCGGCATGGGGTCGGTGACGTGGCCGGGGCTCATGGCCCGCCGGAGGCCGTCGACGGCGGCCTCGGCCCGCGCGCTCCGGTCCCGCGCGTCGGCCAGCGCCGCCCCGTCGTCGGGCACCGCGGCGGGAGGGGCCACGGCGGCGGGGGCCGCGGCGCGCGGCGGCGCGGTGCCGGCCACCGCGGCGCCGCGCGCCGCGAGGAGCGTCAGGCCGAGGATCGCGAGGGCCTTCAGGGGGGCGGTCGTCGCGGGATGGGGCGGCATGGATGCGGTCTCGGCGGGGCGGGGCGGGACGCCGGTCCACCGGCGCCCGGCGTCCGGCGACGCGGCGCCTTCACCCGAGATTAAGGACGATTCCTTACCGATCCTTCACCCAGAACCGCCGTTCGACTCCGCCTTGACGGATGGGCGGCGAGCCGTCACGGTCCCGCGCTTCAGCCCGCCCGGCCTCTCCGGGCCGGCGCTGCCGTGCCGAAGCCCGCCCCGAGTCCCCGGATCCATGCGCCTCTACCTCGACTTCGAGAAGCCCGTCGCCGAGATCGAGGCCAAGATCGAAGAGCTGAGGCAGGTGGCGAGCAACGAGGATGCGATCCCGATCGGCGAGGAGCTGACGCGGCTGGAGGTGAAGGCCGCGCAGGCCCTGGCGGAACTCTACAAGGCCCTGACGCCCTGGCAGAAGACCCAGGTGGCCCGCCACCCGCAGCGGCCGCACTTCTCCGACTATTGCCGCGGCCTCATCACCGACTTCACGCCGCTGGCGGGCGACCGCGCCTTCGGCGAGGACGAGGCCATCGTGGGCGGGCTCGGCCGGTTCCGCGGCCGGGCGGTCTGCATCATCGGCCAGGAGAAGGGGTCGGACACCGACAGCCGCATCAAGCACAATTTCGGCATGGCGCGGCCGGAGGGCTACCGCAAGGCCGTGCGCCTGATGGAGCTGGCCGACCGGTTCGGCCTGCCCGTGGTGTCGCTGGTCGACACGGCCGGCGCCTTCCCGGGCATCGAGGCCGAGGAGCGCGGGCAGGCCGAGGCCATCGCGCGCTCGACCCAGACCTGCCTGGAGCTCGGCGTGCCCAACGTGGCGGTGATCATCGGCGAGGGCGGCTCGGGCGGCGCCATCGCCATCGCGGCCGCCAACGCGGTGATCATGCTGGAGCACTCGATCTACAGCGTGATCTCGCCCGAGGGCGCGGCCTCCATCCTGTGGCGCGACCCCGGCCGCGCCCAGGACGCCGCCACCAGCATGAAGATCACCGCGCAGGACCTGCTGCGCTTCGCCATCATCGACGCCGTCGTGGCCGAGCCGGCCGGCGGCGCCCACAGCGACCCCGACGCCGCCATCGCGGCGACGGGCGACGCCATCGACGACGCCCTCGGCGGCTTCGACGGATGGTCGCGCGAGCAGGTGCAGACGGCCCGGGCCGACAAGTTCCTGGCGATCGGGCGGCGGTGAGATCGGCCGGCCTGGAGAGACCGTCCCGGCCCTCTTCGAGAGCCGCGGCGCAGGGGTCGGTCCCCTTACCCTGGTCGTCGAATGGCAGGAACTCCGGACGGTCGATGAGACGACGCTCGCGGTCGCGTGATCCGTGGCGGACCTATACGGTTCCCGCGAGATGGGCTCGGAGCGCTCCTCAAGCCGCTCATCCCCGCATCCGCGGGGATGAGCGGCAAAGCATAGCCACCATCCGGGAATTACATGATGTCGTGATCTGCTGCGCTGACTTCGCCTGACAGGCAGCTTCGGCATGCGTGACGGTAGAGGCTTTCCGGACGTGACGCTGAGAGTCACCCGAAAGCCGCACGTCCCCTCAAAATCGTCGGGGCGCCCGGGAACTTTTCGGCGCGACCCCGCGCGGGTTGCGTTCACGGAGGCTTAAGCCCTAGAACCCTAGGGGTGGTGGGCGGCACGAAGCCCATCCCGGGGCGCGAGCGACGGATCACAGCGACATGCGGGCAACACGCGCGTTCAAGGTTCTCACCCGTCTCGCCCTGGCGGCGGCCGGCGCGGCCCTGCTGGCGGGCTGCAACGAGGATCTCGGCGTCTCCAACAGCGCCCGCGCCTTTTCCCCCATCCCCGAGGCGACGCTCCAGTCCTTCACCGCCAAGGGCACCACCAAGAATGCGCCCGTCCTGATCCGCGCCTACAAGAAGGAGGCGGAATTAGAGGTCTGGAAGCAGGGCGCCGAGGGCCGCTACGTCTACGTCAAGACCTACCCGATGTGCCGCTGGTCGGGTCAGCTCGGCCCCAAGGTGCGCGAAGGCGACCGGCAGGTGCCGGAGGGCTTCTACACGGTCACGCCGGGCTCGATGAACCCGAACTCGGCCTATTACCTGTCCTTCAACGTCGGCTACCCTAACGCCTATGACCGCGCCTGGGGCCACACCGGCGGCTCCATCATGGTGCACGGCATCTGCTCCTCGGCCGGATGCTTCTCGATGACCGATCAGCAGATCGAGGAGATCTATGCCATCATGCGGGAGGCCTTCGCGGGCGGCCAGCGCGGCGTGCAGATGCAGAGCTTCCCGTTCCGCATGACGGCCGAGAACATGGCCAAGCACCGGCTCGACCCGAACATCGGCTTCTGGCGCGAGCTCAAGACGGGCGCCGACGAGTTCGAGGTGACCAAGATGCAGACGCCGGTCGGCGTGTGCAACCGGCACTACGTCTTCGCCAAGGCCAAGGGCGGCGCGAGCTTCGACGCCGAATCGGCCTGCCCGCCGCTCGACCTCGACCAGGAGATCCTGCGCGCCGTGTCCGACAAGGAGGCCAGGGACGACAGCGAGATTCAGGGCCTCATCGCCAAGGGCGTGAAGCCGATCCGCATCGTCTACCAGGACGGCGGCCAGAACCCGGCCTTCTCGCACCGCTTCGCCGAGGTGAGCCGCCCCGACGCCATCGCGGCGCCGCCGACCGAGATCGTGCTCGACGACAGCCCCAAGGCCAAACCCCTTGCGGTGCAGATCGCCGCCGCCCGCTCGACCATCGGGGACGGGCTGGCGAAGCCCGAGCCGGCCGTGTCCTTCGCGTCGGCGACGCCCGCCGCCCCTCCCGCCGCCGGCAAACCGGGCGCGAAGCCCACCAAGCCGGTGATGACGGCCTCGGCCAAGGGCGCCCGCAAGCCCAACGACGTGACCGGCAGCGTGCCGGCGGTCTTCGAGGCCGCGCCCTCGGCCTATGCCAAGGAAGAGCCGAAGAGCGCCACGCGCAGCTTCTTCGACCGCGTCATGACCATGGGCGGCCTCTCGTCCCCCGACGCGACCGGCTCCGGCCCGCAGGCTGCGGCGCCCGTCGCCAAACCCGGCCCGCAGGCGTCCCTGGCGGCCTCCGCCCATGCGGCGAGCACGGCCGGGCTCGACCCGAACTACGTGGCCCTGGCGCCCGTGAAGGACTGAGCGGGCCTTCGGGACGGCGTGCCTCTCCGTCGAGGCTCATGACGAGTTTCAAGCGTCATGATGTCGAGTGCCGAGTGTCGCGTCCGCCTGGTTTCGAGAGGCCCCCGGCCCTTTTCGATCCCCTGCGCGGGGGACGTCACCTGAACCGCTCCGGCACCGCGCCCGACAGGCCCGACGCGTCCCGGATGAAGAGCCGCTTCAGGGCCGGCACGCGGTCGACGAGCCCCATGCCGACGTCGCGCAGCACGCGCACCGGCAGGCTGTCGTTGGAGAAGAGCCTGTTCAGCCCGTCCGTCGCCCCGGCCATCAGGGCGGCGTCGAAGCGCCGCGCGCGCTCGTAGGTTTCGAGCGCGCCGGGATCGGCCGGGTCGAGGCCGAGGCCGAGCGGCTCCGCCACGGCCTCGGCCAGGGCGGCGGCGTCGCGCAGGCCCAGGTTGAGCCCCTGCCCGGCCAGCGGGTGGATGGTGCGGGCGGCGTCGCCGAGCAGCGCGAAGCGGTGCGCCACCAGCGCGCGGGGCAGCAGCAGGCGCAGCGGATAGGCGGCCGGCCTGTCCTCCAGGGTGAGGGCACCGTAGGCGAAGCCGATGCGCTCCTCCAGCGCGGCCACGAAATCCGCGGGCGCCAGCGCCACGAGGCGCGCGGCCTCGGCGTGGGGCGCCGACCACACCAGCGAGAAGCGCCGCTCCGAGCCGTCCGTGGCCTTCATGGGCAGGATGGCGAGCGGGCCACCGGGCAGGAAGTGCTGGGTGGCGCGGCCGTCGTGGGGGATCTCGTGGGCGAGCGTCGCCACGATGCCGGACTGGTCGTAGTCCCAGCCCACCGTGCCGATGCCGGCCGCCTCGCGCAGGCGCGAGCGGCCGCCGTCCGCCGCCACCAGCAGCCGGGCGCGCGATGCCGCCCCGCCCGCCGTGACCGACAGCGCGGCGCCCGCGCGCGCGAACCCCGTGACCCGCGCCGGCAGGAGGTCCACGCCGGCGCCCCGCGCCGCATCGAGGACGGCGGCCCTGAGGTCGTCCTGGAACACCATGTGGGCGAAGGGCTCGTCGGGCTCGGCCTCGCCGTCGAAGTCGAGGAACACGGGGCGCGGCGCGTCGCCCTCCCGCGAATCGGTGATCACCATCTCGACCATGGGCTGGGCCGACGCCGCCACCGCGTCCCAGGCGCCGAGCGCGTCGAGGAACCGGCGCGAGCCCGCCGCCACCGCCACGGCACGCAGGGTGCGGCGGTCCTCGGCCGCCGCCCCGAACGCCGGATCCGCCACGGCGACGCGGGCCATCGGCGCGGCGCGGCGCAGCGCCAGCGCGAAGGCCAGCCCGGCGATGCCGCCGCCCGCCACGAGGACGTCCTTCGTCTCGACCATGGCGTCCCTCCGCGCGGGCTCACATCTCGAAGGAGCGCCCCCGCCAACCTCGAACAGCTTCTTAAGTTCGCCTGCCGCAGGATGGATCCATGCCCGACGCCGCGCCGACGCCCCCCGCCGACCCGCCGGCCTTCCCGGCCCCCGCGGCGAGGGACGTGCTCGACCAGGCCGGCGCCTGGCTGGGGCGGCTCGCGGGCGAGCGGCGCCTGTCGGGCGAGACGGTCGAAGCCTACCGGCGCGACCTGCGCCAGTTCCTGGCCTTCCTGGCCGAGCACCGCGGCGAGCCCGCCGACCTCGCGGCCCTCTCGGACCTCCGTCCGGCCGACCTGCGCGCCTTCATGGCGCGGCGCCGCGCCGAGGGCGTCGAGAGCCGCTCGCTGCTCCGCAACCTCGCCGGGATCCGCTCCTTCGCCCGCCACATCGAGCGCGAGGGCCTCGGCCGGGCGGCCGTGTTCTCGGCCGTGCGCAGCCCCAAGACGGCGCGGCGGCTGCCCAAGCCCGTGCCGGCCCCGGCCGCGATCGAGATGGCCGACCCCGCGACCCGCGCCGACGAGGAGCGCCCCCCCTGGGTGCTGGCGCGCGACGCCGCCGTCCTGGCGCTGCTCTACGGCGCGGGCCTGCGCATCGGCGAAGCGCTGGGTCTCACCCGCGCCGAGGCGCCCGCGAACGGGCAGGACAGCCTCACCGTCACGGGCAAGGGGCGCAAGACCCGGATGGTGCCGGTGATCGCCCCGGTGAGCCGCGCGGTCGACACCTACCTCGCGCTGTGCCCGCACACGCTGCCGGGCGCGGGGCCGCTGTTCGTCGGCGTGCGCGGCGGCCCGCTGTCGCCCCGCATCATCCAGCTCGCGGTGGAGCGGATGCGCGGCGCGCTCGGCCTGCCGGCGAGCGCCACGCCGCACGCCCTGCGCCACTCCTTCGCCACGCACCTGCTGGGCCGCGGCGGCGACCTGCGCACGATCCAGGAGTTGCTGGGCCACGCCTCGCTGTCGACCACGCAGGTCTACACGGCCGTCGATGCCGCCCGGCTCGTCGAGGCCTACCGCGCCGCCCACCCGCGCGCGCGCTGAGCGAGGGACGCCCCATGCCGCGCCGCTTCGCCGCCCTCGCCCTGCTCCTCGCCGCCGGCACGGCCGCCGCGCAGGAGGCGCCGCGCCTGCGCGTGACCCTGGCGCCGGGCGCGCCCGAGACGGTCTTCGCCGCGCCGCGCGACGGCTGCGACCCGAACGACGTCCCGGACGCCCCCGTGCGCGCCTTCCGCGACGCCGGCGGCGGGGTGACGATGTTCGGCCTCCATTATGACAACAGGGCGCTGAGGGGACCCTCCTTCGACCGTCTCAGGATCGACTGCCACCTCGTCTACCCGTCGCGCGGCGACGCCGACCCGGCCCGCTACGACGACCGGAGCTGGATCGCCGCCACCTGGACGACGGACGGGCGCGATGTGTCGGCGCTGATCCACCACGAGTACCAGGCCAACGAGCACCCGGGGCGCTGCCGCTTCCCGGCCTACATGCAGTGCTGGTTCAACACGGTGCTGGAGGTGCGCTCGACCGACGGCGGCGCCGACTTCGCGCGGCCCGCCGCCGTGGTGGCCTCGGCGCCGTTCCGGCAGGAGGCCGAACAGGGGCGCCACCGCGGCTTCTTCAACCCGTCGAACATCGTGTCGGACGGGCACCGCTTCTACTTCCTCGCTTCGACGACGGGCTGGAGCGCCGAGCCGGGACGCGGGGCCGAACAGGGGGCGGGCGTGTGCCTGTTCCGCTCCGAGCGCCCCGCCGACCCGCGCTCCTGGCGGGCCTGGGACGGGCGAGGGTTCGGCGTCGCCTACGCCGACCCCTACCGGGGATCCCCGCATCCCGCGCCCTGCGCGCCCGTGGCGCCCTTCCCGGCGCCGGTCGGCTCGGTGGTGCGCGTCGAGCCCGGCGGGCTGTGGCTCGCGGCCTTCCAGGCCAAGGCGGATGCGGGGTCCTTCCCGGTGTCGGGCTTCTACACCGCGACCTCGCGAGACCTGCTGCACTGGAGCGCGCCGCGCCTGCTCCTGCCCGGCCCGACCCTCTACGACGACGCCTGCCGGGCGGGCGGCCCGCTCATCGCCTATCCGGTGGTCCTCGACCCCGCCTCGCCGGGGCGGAACTTCGACCGCGCGGGCGCCACCGCCGACCTCTACTACGACGTGCTGGAGACGAAGGGCTGCGAGGTCACCGGGCGGCGCAGCCTCGTGCGACGCCGGGTGACGATCGACGCGGTGGGCGCGCCTTGATTATGGTGGACCGTGACCGGCATCTCCGCCGCCGGGACCGCCGGATGTCCAAGGGGACGAGCTCATGCGAGGCGACGATCGGGTCCGGCTGCCCTCTTCCAGCCGATCCGCGACAGCCGCGACGAGACGCGCATCCACGGCACCGTCTCTCCCGAGGAGGTGGAGCGCAGCGGGACCGCGGCGATCGAGAGCGGTCTCCGCCTGCGTGAGGACGACCGTCGCTCGAAGCGCCGCGCGTCGACGCTGAATACCGGCCCTGAATGATCCTCATCCGAAAGACCACATCGTGGACCGGAAACCGTTTCAAACCCTCAAGTGGGCCTGCCTCGCCGCGAGCCTCTCGGTCTGCACCCTCTCCTACCTCCACCTGATCCCGCTCGCCTACGGCATGGCTTTCGCGTGCCTGGTCCCCCTGGTCTGGGCCGTCGAAGCCTATCGCGATCAGAAGAAGCTCGCCTTCGCCATCGCCGCCACGCTGCTCCTCGTCATGGCCCTTCCGCTGATGCGGCTGATCCGCTGACCGGGCCGCTTCAAGGGCTCGCCCCCTCCGGCACCAGCCGGCGCAGTTCCGCGCGCAGTTCGTCGAGTTCGAGGCTGCCCTTGCGGATCACCCGGTCGACGCGGCCGTCGAGGTCGTCGCGCTCGGCGGGGGTGATCTCCTTGGCGGTCAGCACCACGACGTGGACGGCCTCGGCGTCCGGCCGCGCCCGCAGGGCGCGCAGGAAGGCGAAGCCGTCCATCACCGGCATCATCAGGTCGAGGATGATGAGGTCCGGCATGGCGCGGTCGACCTTGTCGAGCGCGTCGCGCCCGTCCACCGCCACATCGGCGGTCCAGCCGTCGCGCGACAGCATGGCGCCGATCCAGCCGCGGGCGTCGGGCTCGTCGTCCACCACCAGCACGCGGCTGCCCGCGCGGCCCCGCGCCAGGCGGTCGAGCACGCGCTTCAACTGGCCCCAGTCGATCGGCTTCACCAGGTAGTCGTTGGCCCCCATGGCGAAGCCGACGCTGCGCTCGTGCAGCACCGAGATCATGATGACGGGCGTGTCGCAGAGCAGCGGATCGGCGCGCAGGGATCGCAGCACGGTCCAGCCGTCGACGTTGGGCATCTCGACGTCGAGCAGCACCACCTTGGGGCTGTACTGCTGGGCCAGCGCCAGGCCCTCGCGCCCGTCCCGCGCGGTCTTCACCTCGAAGCCTTCCCGCTCCAGGAAGCGGGTCAGGAGGTCGCGCGCCGCCGAGTCGTCGTCCACCACCAGGATGATGTCGCCGCGCGCCGCCGGGGCCGGGGCCGGCGGTGCCTCGTCGAGCGCGGCCTCGCCGGCGCCGAGGCGGGCCGGCAGGCTGACCGTGAAGGTGGAGCCGGCCCCGGGGCGGCTGTCCACCGTCACGTCGCCGCCGAGCTTGCGGCAGAAGGCGCGGGTGATCGACAGGCCGAGGCCCGTGCCGCCGAACTGCCGGGTGGTGGACTCGTCCGCCTGGACGAAGCGCCCGAACAGCCGGGCGAGCTGCTCGGGCGTCATGCCGATGCCGGTGTCCTCGACGCTGAAGCAGAGCCAGTCGTCGGCGCCATCGCGCACCCGCGCGGCCCGCAGCGTCACGGTGCCGTTCTCGGTGAACTTGGCGGCGTTGCTGACGAGGTTGAGCAGGCACTGGCGCAGCTTCATCTCGTCCGTGTGCATGGCGCCGAGGTCGGCCGGCAGGTCGATCACGAGCCGGTTGTGCTTCTTGGCGACGAGCGGCTCGGCGGTCGAGGCCACATCGGCCACCATGGCGGCCACGTCGAAGTCGACCGCCTCGACCGTCATGCGGCCGGCCTCGATCTTGGACAGGTCGAGCACGTCGTTGATGAGGCCGAGCAGGTGGCGGGCATTGGACTCGATCTTACGGACGTCCTCGACGAGTCCCGCGTGGCCGAGCTCCTCGACCTCCTCGGCCACCATGCCGCTGTAGCCGATGACGGCCGAGAGCGGCGTGCGCAGCTCGTGGCTCATGTTGGCGATGAACTGGCTCTTCGCGCGGTTGGCGGCCTCCGCGGCCTCGCGCGAGGCTTCGAGCCGGGCCTCCGCCTCGCGCTGCTCGGTGATGTCCGTGTGGACGCCGACCCATTCGCGCATCGCGCCCGTGGCCTCGTCGCGCACCGGCACGGCCCGGATGGCGAAGTTGCGGTAGCGGCCGTCGTGGCGCCGCACGCGGTGCTCGAACACGAAGGTCTTGCGCTCCGCCACGGCCTCGTTCCAGGCCGCGACCGTCGGGTCGAGGTCGTCCGGGTGCACGGCGGAGCCCCAGCCGAAGCCCTGGTATTCCTCTCGGCTCTGCCCCGTCAGCGCCGCCCAGCCCTCCTGCTCGCCCTCCATGCGGCCGTCGGCGGTGTTGGTCCACAGCACGCCCCGCACGGCCGCGATGGCGGCGCGGAAGCGCGCGTCGGAGCGGCGCAGGCCGGCCTCGACGGCGCGGCGCTCCTCGTTCTCGGCCGCCAGGGAGGCGAACAGCTTGGCGTTGTCGATCACGACCGCGGTCTGGGCCGCGAAGCCGACGATGAACCGCTCCTCGCGCGCGCCGAAGCGGTCGGGCTCGGGGTGGCCGAACAGCAGCGCGCCCGTGATCCCGGCGGTGCGCGACACGACCGCGACCGCCATGTAGCTGCGCACCGGGAGGTGGCCCGCCGGCATGCCGCCCATGGAGCCGTAGCGCGGGTCGGTCCGGATGTCGGCCGAGCGGATCACCCCCTCGGCCCGGAAGGTCGGGCCGAACAGCGCCGTCGGCCGCGGCAGGCCGAAGCGCGTGAAGGCTTCGAGCGGCCCGCCCGTGAGGCTCGACAGGAGCCACAGGTCGGGCTGGCCGGGCTCGGCGTGGATCACACGCTCGAAGAAGGCCCCGTAGGCCGCGCCCGTCAGCCGCGTCGCGGTCTCGATGATGGACTGCGTCAGGCTGGACAGGTCGAGGTCGGCCGCCAGCGTGACGCTGAGCTGGTTGAGCTGGTCGAGCCGCTCCTCGGCGGCGAGCGCCGCGTCGCTGACCGGCGAAGACGGGCGCTGGGCGTCGGTCAAGGCGTCTCCTCCGGGGGCCGTCCCCTCACTGTTCCGACGCGACCTCGAACCCGGACGGCAGGTCGTGCCCCATCTTGAGGCGCTTGGTCTCGAGATAGGTGGCGTTGTGCGGGTTGGGGCCGATGCGCAGGCCCCGCCGCTCGACCACGGCGATGCCGTAGCGCTCCAGCGCGGCGCGCTTGCGGGGGTTGTTGGACAGGAGGCGCAGCCGGCGGACGCCGAGCGCGCGCAGGATCTGCACGGCCACGCCGTAGTCGCGCATGTCGGCCGGGAAGCCCAGCTCGACGTTGGCCTCGACCGTGTCGAGGCCGCGCTCCTGGAGGGCGTAGGCGCGGACCTTGTTGGCGAGGCCGATGCCCCGCCCCTCCTGGCCGCGCAGGTACACCACGACGCCGCCCTGCCGGTCCTCGCCGACCTGCTTCAGGGCGGCGCGGAGCTGGTCGCCGCAGTCGCAGCGCAGCGAGCCCAGCGCGTCGCCCGTGAGGCATTCGGAATGGAGCCGCACGAGGGGCGCGGGGCCGAAGGGGCCGAGCCCGCCCGGCCGCCGCACCAGCGCCAGGTGCTCGGTGCCGTCGAGCAGCCCGCGGAAGGCGTGGACCTCCAGGGGATGGTCGGAGTGGAGGGTCGGCAGGTGCGCGGACGCCACCTCCTCGACGATCGTCTCGGTGGCGAGCCGGTGCGCCACGACGTCCTGCAGGCTGACGGTCGGCAGGTCCAGCCGCGCGGCGAAGCGGCCCGCCGCCCCGGCGTGGGCCAGCACGCCGCCCGGGAGCGAGGCCGCCCGCAGCAGCACGAAATCGCCGCGCCCGGCCGCCGCGGCGAGGTCGGCCGCGGCCTCGACCGCCTCGGGGAACAGCAGCACGCCGCCCGCCCGGGGGACCGCGCGGACGATCTCCAGCCGGGCCGGCATGAGGCCGACGTCGATGCCGGGCGGACCCGCGACCGTGAGGGGGCCGCGGCCGTCGCGGGTGATGACGTCCAGGGCTTCGGGGTGGGCCGCCACGATGTGGGCCGTGCCCTCGCGCGTCTCGTCGGTCAGCAGCACCGTCCCGCCCGCCCTGAGGCGCGCCACGGCCTTGTCCCACTGCGGCATCGAATCTTCCCTCTCCGGCGGTGCCGTCACGCGAGGACGAGGGTCTGCACCCCGCCGTCCCGCCCGCGGATCTCCGCCCGATCCGCCGCGGCGCCGTCGCCCTTGCGGATCACCACCCACTCGTCCCACAGCCCGGCCTCCGCGACGCCGGCCGTGACGGCCGGCCCGGCCTCGACCAGCACCTCCAATGCGCCGGCCGCGCCCAGCCTGTCCAGCGCGCCCGCGAGGTCGTCGGCCGCGAAGGCGTCGAGCCCCCGCCCGGCGGCACCCGCGAGATAGGCGTCCGGCACGCGGCGGCGGCGGTCGAGGATGGCGAGCTGGCGGCGCCGGTCCGGGTGGTCGGGCACGCGGCGCACGTCGAAGCGCGGGTCGTCGGCCAGCACCGTGCCCGAGCCGGTCAGCACGGCGTCGGCGCGCCGCCGCAGGATGTGGGCGTAGCGCAGCGCCGCCTCCGACGTGAAGGTCCTGGCGCCGGGCGGCGGGATCATGGAGCCCGACGGGTCCAGCGCCTGCTTCACCGTCACGAAGGGCCGCCCCGTCGCGGCGCGCTTGGCGAAGGGCGCGATGAGGTCGCGGCAGGCGTCCGCCAGCGCCGCGGCATCCGCGCCGGGGAGGTCCGCCATCCCGCGGACGTCGAGCCCGGCGCGGGCGAGCCGCACGGCCCCGCCGCCCGCCACGGCGGGGTTGGGATCGCGGGCGCCGATCACCACGGCGCGGGCCGGCGTCGACAGGATGGCCTCGGTGCAGGGCGGCGTGCGGCCGTGGTGGTCGCAGGGCTCCAGGGTCACCACCACCGTGCGGATGCGGTCCACCGTGCCGGCGGAGCGGCAGGCCGCGATAGCGGCGGCCTCGGCGTGGGCGGTGCCGGCGCGGCGATGGGTTTCGAGGGCGAGGACGTCGCCCTCGGCGTCGAGCAGGCAGCAGCCCACCGTGGGGTTCGGGGCCGTGGCGCCGCGGAAGGCGCCCGCGGCCTCGATCGCCCGGCGCATGGCGTCGTCCACGTCCCGCCGCGGCGGGCTCGGTGAGGGGGAGAACGGGTCCGGATGGAGCACGGCTGGGGGAGGCCCGCGAAGCGTTCGATGGAGGCCGCGCCGGACGATCGGCCCGCGGTACCCGCCTGACGTAATGCGGCGCCGGGCCCCCCGCAAGCCGGCCCGCCGGGCCCCCCGCGCGGGCCGGAACTTATGGCCGAGGCCGACCGTAAGCCTGCGGCATCTCGGCGCTTCCGGGCACGGGAACCGGGGTGCCGAAGAACGGGAAGGACGCCACCATGTTGCTGCGCGTGTCGGGCAAGAACCTGGACATCGGCGAGTCGCTCAGGGTGCACGCGCGGGAGCGCGTCGGGGCCGCCATCGCCAAGTATTTCGACCGCGAGGCCACCGGCCACGTCACCCTGCAGCCGGACGGGTCGGCCTTCCGCGCCGACATGGTGCTGCACCTGCCGGCCGGCATCACGCTCCAGGCCGAGGGCCACGCCCACGACCCCTACGCGACCGTGAACCAGGCCGTGGAGCGGCTGGAGAAGCGGCTGCGCCGCCACAAGCGGCGCATGCAGGACCGGGGGGCGGCGCAGAGGGGCCGGGCCACGGGCGCCGCGGGCGAGGCTTCCATCCCGGACGAGGACGCGCCGCTGGTGGCCCACCGCACCCTGGAGGCGCCGGACGGCGAGGAGGTGGCGTCCGACTTCAGCGCCGTCGTGGTGGCGGAATCGGGCGTCGCCCTGCGGCGCATGTCGGTGTCGGCCGCGGTGCTGGAGCTCGACATGTCGGGCGCCCAGGTCCTGATGTTCCGCCCGAGCGGGTCGGGCGAGCCCAACGTGGTGTATCGGCGCAGCGACGGCCATATCGGGTGGATCGATCCCTCCAAGCCCGCCGGGGGATTGGCCGAGCGGGCCTGACCCGTGCTATGCGGTCCGCGCTCCGACGACGGACCGCCTGTCGGCGCCGCTGGCACGGAAGTTGCCGAGGTTCGGCACGGGAGCCTATGGACTCAAGACGAGATGCCATTAGACGACTTGATCACCGCCGATGCGATCCTGCCGGCGCTGCGCGTGAACACCAAGAAGTCGGCCCTGCACGAGATGAGCGAGCGCGCGGGCGCCGTGTCGGGACTGGGCGCGCGGGAGATCTACGACGCGGTGCTCCAGCGCGAGCGGCTGGGCTCGACGGGGGTGGGCAACGGCATCGCCATCCCGCACGGCAAGCTCGTGAGCTGCACCCGGATCATCGGGGTCTTCGCCCGGCTGGAGCGCCCGATCGAGTTCGAATCGCTCGACGGCGCGCCGGTCGACCTCGCCTTCCTGCTGGTGGCCCCCGAGGCGTCGGGCGCCGACCACCTCAAGGCGCTGGCCCGCATCGCCCGCGTGCTGCGCGAACCCCGCATCCTGGCCAAGCTCCGCGCCACCCGCGACGCCGTCGGCCTCTACGGCGTGCTCACCCAGCAGCAGACGTCCAACGCGGCCTGACCCGCCCCGTCCCGAGACGGGGACGGCGCTTTCAGTCTTCGACCCTCAGCGCCGCCTCCAGCGACATCCTCGCGGATCCCGGCTTCAGCGGCTTCTGCTGGCTCTCGTGCGGGGCCCAGCCCAGCAGCCACACGAGGTCGAAGGTGGCGCGCAGGCGCCCGTCCGGGTCCGAGAAGCGTTCCGCGTAGATCTCCGCCGCCCGCAGCAGCACGGCGCGCCGCAGCGGCGCCCGGTGGCGCAGCACGAGGGCGTTGGTGGCGCCCATGGCGCGCAGGTCCGCGAAGAGCCGGAAGGGGCTGCCGTAGCGCACCGCCAGGGGCTCGCTGTCGCTCACCGGCAGGGCGAAGCCGGCCCGCTGCAGGAGGCCGCCGAGGTCGCGCAGGTCCGAGAAGGGCGCGACCCGCGGGCTCGCCCCGCCCGACACCTCGCTCTCGGCGGCCGAGAGCGCCTGCCGCAGCTCGGTCAGAGTGTCGCCGCCGAACATGCAGCACAGGAACAGCCCGTCGGGGCTGAGGGCGCGGCGCGCCTGCACCAGCGCGCCCGGCAGGTCGTCGACCGCGTGCAGCGCCTGGCAGGACACGACGAGGTCGAAGCTCCCCGGGGCGAAGGGCTGCCGCTCCTCGTCGCCCAGGACCGTCCGCCAGCGGCCCGCGCCCGCGGCCTCCGCGACCGGAGCCAGGCGGGTGATCTCGGCCTGCGGCAGCGCCGCCGCCAGCGTGGCGGCGACGTCGGGGCGCGGCGTGCCGAGGTCGAGCACGCGGCGGAAGTCGCGCTTGACGACCGACAGGCGTTCGGCGAGGTCGCCGGCCGCGCGGGCCAGGATGAAGTCCTCGCCGCCGGCCGCGATGGCGCGGGCGAGGCGCCGGCGCAGCAGCGGCCGGTCGAAGATCTGCGGGGCGCGGGGGGGAGGCGGTGTCACACCCCGGATATGGCGTCGTGCCGGGGGGCGTCAAAGGGCTGCGGCACCCGGACCGGCCCTCCGGGCGTTGCATCCTGATCGACGACGACGGCACGGGAGCGGCGGCCATGGATCTCGGCACGGACATCGCCGAAACCGACGTGGGGGTCGCGCCGCACCTGCTGACGGGTGCGGCGGCGCCGGACCTGCTGACGGGTGCGGCGGCGCCGGACCTGCGCCCCGAGGCGCTGACGCCGCTGCGCCACCACCGCCCGTGGCGCCCGAAGCGCGTGCTGGTGACCCGCTCGGCGCGGGACTGGCCCCGCGCCATGGAGATGGCGGCCCGCGCGGCGGCCCACGGGGCCGAGGTGGTGGAACTGCCGAACGACAGGCTCACCGGCCTCGCCGCCGGGGACGATCCCGCGGCCGACTACCGGCTCGCCAAGGCGACGCTCGCCGTGGTGGTGGCGTCGCCCGCCAAGCGCCGGCTGCAGCCGATCCCACCCTCGGCCGACTGGCGCTTCGATCTCGCGGAAGGCTGCCCGGCGCACTGCCAGTACTGCTACCTCGCGGGGTCGCTGGCGGGGCCGCCCATCACCCGCGCCTACGCCAACGTCGAGGAGATCCTCGACGGCCTCGCGCCCTATGTCGGGGAGGGAAAGATCACCTCGGCCTCGGCGGCGCGCGCCCACGAGGGCACGACCTTCGAGGCGTCGTGCTACGCCGACCCGCTCGGCGTCGAGCACATCACCGGCTCGCTGTCGGAGGCCGTGAGGTTCTTCGGGCGCTGGGACGCGCCCGTGCAACTGCGCTTCACGACGAAGTTCGCCGACGTGTCGCCGCTGCTGGGCCTCGCCCACGCGGGGCGGACGCGGGTCCGCATGTCGGTGAACGCACCGAGCCTGATCCGCTTCGAGGGCGGCACGAGCCCGCTGGCGGAGCGGCTGCGGGGCCTCGGCGCCCTGGCGCGGGCGGGCTACAGGGTCGGGCTGACGGTGGCGCCGATCCAGCCGGTCGAGGGCTGGCGGGCCGGCTACGCCGCGCTCTTCGCCGCCGCGGCCCGCGAGCTCGACGGCGCGCCGGACCTCGACCTGACGGCCGAGCTGATCACGCACCGCTTCACGCCGAAGTCGAAGACCGTGCTGCAGGGCTGGTATCCGGCGTCGAAGCTGGAGATGGACGAGGAGAAGCGCTCCCGCAAGCTCACGAAGTTCGGCTCCGTCAAGCACGTCTACCCGGCGGCGCTGATGAAGGAGATGCGGTCCGAGCTGACGGGGCTGATCGGTCAATATCTGCCGGCCGCGAAGGTGCTCTACTGGACTTGATGGGACAATGAGTCGATATTCTTCGCCTTCCGAAGCATCTCGGACTGGTCTGGATCCCGAAAGGCTCGCCCTTTGGCGGGTTTCAGGGCAGAGCCCTGAAGAAAAGTTCAGGGCTCTGCCCTGAAACCCGCCAAAGGGCGGGGGCCTTTTGAGACCGACACTATCGGTTGAGGCTCATCATCCGCCGTTCAACGGATGGAGGTCGCGCACCATGGCCTTCATGCGCTCGTCCAGGACGTGCGTGTAGATCTGCGTGGTCGAGATGTCGGCGTGGCCGAGCAGCTCCTGCACCACGCGCAGGTCCGCGCCGTTCTGGAGCAGGTGGCTGGCGAAGGCGTGGCGCAGCACGTGCGGGCTGACGCGCGCCGGAGCCAGACCCGCCGCGACCGCGACCGTCTTGAGGTCGCGGGCGAAAGCCTGGCGCGTCATGAAGCCCTGCTCGCTGTCGGCCGGGAACAGCCAGGGGCCGGCGTCGAGCACGGCGCCGAGGCCCGCCGACTTCGCGGCCTCGCGGTAGAGGCCGATGGCGCGCCGTGCAGGGTCGGACAGCGGCACCAGCCGCTCGCGCCCGCCCTTGCCCCGCACCGTCAGCGTCTCGACCGGGCCGGCCGCCGCGCGGGCGGCGCTGCGGGGCAAGGCCATCAGTTCCGACACGCGCAGCCCCGTGGCGTAGACCAGTTCGAGCAAGCCGTTCATCCGCGCGGCGCGCCAGCGCGCGGCCGGCGACCGTTCGGAATCGTCGGCGCCGGCACGCGCGGCGGCGAGCAGCCGCTCCACCTCGTCGACGCTCAGCACCTTGGGCAGGGGCCGGCCGCGGCGCGGACCCTCGATCACGGTGGTGGGGTCGGTCGGGCGGTGGCCCTCGGCGAAGAGGAACTTGTGGAACTGCCGCACGGCCGACAGGCGCCGCGCCGCCGAGGACGGCTTCAGCCCGTCGCGGTCGAGCTTCACGAGGTAGTCGCGCACCCGGCCCGTGTCGGCCCGGGCCGGGTGATCGGCCCGCTCCGCCAGGAAGGCGAGATAGTCGACGAGATCGCGCCGATAGGCGTCGAGCGTGTTCTTCGCCGCCCCGCGTTCGGCCGCGATCATGTCGAGGAACAGGTCGCGCAGCGCCGAGGGGGACGCGGCCGGGGCGAGGATCGGCGCCGTCATGCGGAGCTCACGGCTTCGGGGGGTTGAGCTTGGCGGAGGGGATCGCCTGCTCCATCGGGCGCGGCACCACCTCGACCGTGGCGACGAGCGCCAGCATGGCGCCGTAGACCAGCGCCGCCAGGACCGCCACGACGATCACGAATCGGATGAGGCTCGGCATGGACTCCGCGGCGGGTGACGGCCGTATCCCACCACAGTGAGGCGCGCCGCTGAACCTTCCATTAAGGAAACGGAGCCGGCCGCCCGTCCGTCCTCAATGCGCGAGGCCGACCTCGCGCAGGGCCACGGCCTGCTTGTCGGCCAGCACGCCCTGGTCGAAGCCGCCGATCGCCTCGTTGAACTGGGCGTGGAAGTTCAGCTCGGCCTTGAGGTGCAGGAACACCGCGCCCAGGCCCACGGCGGCCCGGTCCATGAAGACGAACTCGCGCGGCACCTTGATGCCGCCGTGCTGCTTCAGGGCCTGGTGCACCTGGAACGCCTCCCTGCGGCCGTACTGGCCGGGCTCGATGCCGTCCGCCACCGTCCTCACCCGGTCGTCGAGGATCGGCCCGTAGATGAAGCCCGCCCAGATGTTGAGCGTGTCGATCAGCGGCTGGCTGAGGTCCTTGAACCCCCAGGTCTCGTAGGCGTGGACGATGCGGGCCTTGTCGCCCTCCTGCAATCCCCTGTAGAGGTCGACCACGCCGCCGACGAACTTCGGCGGGAAGATGCGGATGCAGCCGTAGTCGAGCAGGTTGATGCCGCCCACGGGGTCGGCCCCCTCCCCGGCGCGGACCGTGTAGTTGCCGAGGTGGGGGTCGCCGTGGATCACGCCATAGTGGCTGAACGGCACCCACCAGGCCTTGAACATGGCGATGGCGATGCGGTTGCGCACCTCCAGCGGCGCCTCCCTGAAGGTCAGGAGCTTCGTGCCGTCGAGCCATTCCATGGTGAGGAGCCGCTCGGTCGACAGGTCGGCATCGACCTTCGGCACGCGAACCTCGGCGACGTCGTCGAGCATCAGGGCGTAGAGGGCGGCGTGGCGCGCCTCGCGCTTGTAGTCCAGTTCCTCGCGCAGCCGGGCGCCGATCTCCTTGATGGCCTCGCGCGCGTCGATGGCGGGGCTCATGCGGCGCTGGATGGCGAAGAGCACGTCGAGCTGGCTCAGGTCCGCCTCGACCGCCGAGGCCATGTCGGGATATTGCAGCTTGCAGGCGAGCGGCAGGCCGTCGAGCGAGGTGGCGCGGTGCACCTGGCCGAGCGAGGCGGCGGCCGCGGGCTTGAAGTCGAAGGCTCGGAAGCGGTTCTGCCAGTCGAGCCCGAGTTCGGCCGCCATGCGGCGGCGCACGAAGGCCGCGCCCATCGGGGGCGCCTCGTTCTGGAGCTTGGCGAGCTCCTCGGCATATTCGGCCGGCACGGCGTCCGGGATGGTCGACAGGAGCTGCGCGACCTTCATCAGCGGGCCCTTGAGGCCGCCGAGCGCCTTGGTGAGCGCCGCCGCGTTGGCCTGGTCGCCGTCGCCGCCGAAGATCCGCGTGCCGGCCATCCGGGCCGCCACCCCGCCCACGTTGGCGCCGACCCGCGCGTAGCGCGCCGCGCGGGCGGAGAAGCGGTTCTGTTCCTGGTCGGTCATCGAGGGCTACCGGCGTGTGACGGGACCCTGATGTGTCGTCGGGTCCCGGCTTTGTCGAGGCTGCGGGTCACGCCATTTGTCGCGCCGGACGCGGCGTCAGCCGGCGGCCGCCTGCTTCACCGGCAGGCCGGCGTCCGCCATATGGGTGGCGAGTTCGCCCGACTGGAACATCTCGCGGACGATGTCGCAGCCGCCCACGAACTCGCCCTTGACGTAGAGCTGCGGGATGGTCGGCCAGTTGGTGTATTCCTTGATGCCCTGGCGCAGCTCGGCATCCTCCAGGACGTTGACGCCCTTGTAGGGCACGCCGAGGTAGTCGAGGATCTGCACGCACTGGCCCGAGAACCCGCACATGGGGAACTGCGGCGTGCCCTTCATGAAGAGCACCACGTCGTTGCTCTTGACCTCGGCGTCGATCGTCTCGTGGGCGCTGGGCATCGTTCGGTCCTTTCGCATCGCGGTTCGGCCCGGCCGTCCCGCGTCGGGCGATCATATAGGCGCGGCCGAAAATCGGCACCAGGGGCCGGAGCGGAGGCCGGAGCGGCCGGCGTCGGGCCGCAGAGCGCCAGGGCGAGGATCCGTTCGACCCCGATCGCGGCTGTTGCGGAACCGTGACAGGTCGACCCTCATCCCGAGAGCCCCGGCGAAGCCGGTTGGACAAGCCGGGCGCCTTGGCTAGGCTTCGACCCGTCGCGGCGGCGCGGGCCCTGCACCGGCGGCACCGCTCGCACAGGACGGATCGACATGCGTTCAGTTCCCCTCGCCGTCGCTCTGACGCTGGCCGCGATCGCCCCGTGCTCCGCCGGCACGGAGAACCTCACGCCCGAGTTCCGCCAACTGGCCGTGCAGCACTGCACCGGAGACGCCGTGCGCCTGTGCCCCACGACGCTGCTCGACGAGCAGCGGACGACCGCCTGCATGAAGGCGAACCGCGCCCAGCTCAGCCCGTCCTGCCGCGCCGTCTTCGACCAGGGCATGCGGGCCAGCCGCCCCTGAGGGGCACCGAGCCTCGCATCGCATCGAGGGCTCGCCACGGCGCGGGTGCCGGGGCGCGGCGCCGACGATCACCGGCAGGACGTCGGGGTCACGTCATCCCTCACCCCGGAGCCCGTCACGGGGTGACGCCCGGCCCCCGCCCGCCGTCGCCCAGGGTCGCGACCCGGCGGGCACCGCACCAGATCTCGACGGCACGCCCCTTCGCCAGGTCACGGGCCTGACGGATCGCGTCGTCGTCGCTCATGGCCTCGATCAGATCGGCGGCGGCCGTGATCCGGCCCGCGCCGTTGATCCAGAACAGGCGGTAGGTGGCGAGGGGTTGTTCGGCCAGCGCGAGCATGGCGAGAACGTGGCATGATCGCCCGTCACGGTCAGCCGAAATGTTCCGGGACGGATCGCATGTTTTCGCCCGCTGTCGCTTTCGTGCCACGGAGGAGGGCGGCACCCCCCCGCCCGGGCTTGCCATGTTCACACATCTCGGCGGCGGGGGGTTGCCCTTCTCCCCGGCGGGGAGAATCGGCAACCCATCCCGGCTCGCCGGGATGGGACCCGGGTGGCGCGCAGCGCCGAATGAGGGGAGATCCACCACCTTTGGAGGCCCCCTCATCCGCCCGCTGCGCGGGCACCTTCTCCCCGAGGGGAGAAGGGGGCCAACGCCCAGGGTCAGTGATGTGTGCCAACGCTAGCCGGCTTCGGGGAGCGGGCTTGAGGCTCGGACGCGCGTCGCCCTGCGAACGTCGTCCCAGGCGTCCCGCCGCAGGCGGAAGCACATCCACGAGGCCGGAGTGCCGGACAGGTCGAGAATCGTGTCGGAGACGTGCTCCGCACCGAGCTTGGCGGTGGCCTTCCGGGATCGGATGTTCGTCGGGTCGATGTGGAACCAGACCTCCGAAAAGGTCTCGAAGGCATGGTCGAGCATGAGGCTCTTGAGCTCGAAGTTCGTGCCGCCGCCCCAGTAGGCGTCGTTCAGGAACGTGAAGCCGATGGCGATGCCGTCCGGCCGATCGGGGGCGGTGTAGTAGCGCGAGCACCCGATGATGCGGTCCGTCCGTCGATCCAGGACGACGAGCGTGGTCCCGCTCTCCAGCAGGAACCGGAAGTACGGCTCGAAGACCTCGATCCTGTGACGATCCTTCGCCGGGTGCCCGGCCCAGACTTCAGCATGGCCTGCCGCCGCATGGAGCCCATCGAAATCCCGGGGTCTCAGCGGCCTGAGCGCGAGGCCGTCGCTCCTGAGCTCGGGCTGTGGGTCGAAATCGGGTCGGGACATGGTCGATCCTGAAGAGGCCCTGATTCCGTCGCATGCTTTTCACGCCGCTCGGACGGCGCCCTCACATGGGTCCGCCGGGGACGTCGGCGGCCGACAGGGCCGGGTAGGCTTCGCGGCCGGGGAGGTGGTAGTGCCACCATTCCGGTTCATAGCACTCCCAACCGACGGCCGTCATGATGCCGAGCAGCAGCGCCCTGTTGCGGATCGCCTCGGGCGCCAGGCCGTCGAGCGCCCCGTGCGCCGACAGCGCCGTGAAGGCGTCGAACCCCGTGCCCATGGGGAGGTCGATGCCGCTCGCGCCGTCGGCCAGCGTCAGGTCCACGGCCACGCCGCGCGGATGCGTGCCGCCCCCGCGCGGGTCGGCCACGAAGGTCTTGTCCTCGGCCGCGTGCCAGAAGGCCCACTGGGCTTCGAGCGGGCGAAAGGCGTCGAAGAGCCTCAGCCGCAGCCCCAGCGCGCGGGCGCGGAACGCCGCCGCCAGCAGGGCCTGCCGGGCTTCGGGCCGCAGCAGCGCCACGGCGCGGGCGTAGACCGGCCGGCCGAGCAGGTTGTCGGCGGAGGCGTAGCGGAGGTCCAGCAGGACGCCGTCGGCTTCGGTGATGGGCACGAGCATGAGGCCGAGGATGCCCCAGGCCCAAGGGGCGCTCAAGGCGCAAAAAGGGGCGCGCGAGTCGCGAAACAGAGGGTCCTTGAAAGCGACACGATCGATGGCGAAGCTTCTTCGGATGTCGGCCGGCGCCGTCAGGAGGCCCTCGTGATCCAGCCCGTTCCGAGCCTCCGCGGTCTCCTGCTCCTCGCCGCGGCGTCGCTGGCCCTGGCGCCCCTGGTGCCGGCGTCGGGCGCCGCGGCCGAGATCCGGGTGACGAGGGCGCCGTCCGGCGACGCGACCCTGGAGCTGAGCGGGATCATCGAGCCGGGCGACGACGCCAGGGTGGCGGCCGCGGCCTCGGGCAGCCCGCGCCCCGCCGCCGTCAGCCTGTCGAGCCTCGGCGGCAACGTGCAGGCCGCCCTGGCGATCGGCGCCCTGGTGCGGCGCGAGGGCCTCAAGACGGTCGTGCCGGCGCGGGCGGTCTGCGCCTCTGCCTGCGGGCTGGTCTGGCTGGCCGGGACGCCGCGCGCGATGGGCGAGGAGGCCCATGTGGGGCTCCACGCCGCCTACCTGCGCCGGAATGGCGTCTCGGTCGAGACGGGCGCCGCCAACGCGCTGATCGGCGCCTACCTCGACCGCCTCGGCTTCGACGACCGCGCGATCATCTACCTGACGGGCGCGGCCCCGGACGAGATGACCTGGATCATCGCGGCCGACCGCCAGCGCTACGGCATCGCCTTCGAGTCCGCGGGCTCGCCCGCGCCGACCGCCGCCGGAGGGCTGGACGAGGGTCACTTCCTGGCGCGGCCGATGGCCTTCGCGGGCGCCATCGCGTCCGCGGCCGTCGGGGTCGTGGACCGGCTCCTGGGCAGGGCGTCCGCGGCCGCGGCCCGCACATAGGCCATCGCTCGGTGTCGAGTTCGCTCCGGCGACGTCGAAGGACTCCGTCCCCCCACGATCAGGCCCACGATGCCGCCGCTCGGCGGGCATGGGACTCACATGCAGCGTCCTCGGTTCCGGCCGCAGCGTGGCGGCCACCCGGCCATCCGTGCAGGCGCGTCACGGCTCCGGTGGGGCGGGCGGCGCCTTCGGGCGGCGGGCGCCGCGCTTGCGGCTGAGCAGGATCTCGGGCAGCGCGACGGGCCGGAAATCCTGGGCGTCGACGCCGACGTCGTACTGCCTCGGCATCGGCGTCAGCTTGCCGTGCGAATGGCCGTGGAGGTTCAGCGCGCCGCGGCCCATGCCGTTCCAGGTGCGGAAGGCGTAGTGGCACAGCACCACTCTGCGGCCCTCCACGGGGAGCTCCGCGTAGCGCACCACCGAGGCCCAGCCCGGCAGCGACAGGGTGGCGGCATCGTCGTTGTTGCCGGCGACGAGGTGCTTCTCGCCCCGCAGCGCGTCGAGGATCGCGGCCGCGCGGTCCGGCGTCGGCCCGAGCGCGAAGTCGCCGAGGTGCCACACGGTGTCGCCCGGCGCCACGGCGGCGTTCCAGCGCGCGATGAGGGCCGTGTCGTGCTCGGCGAGCGTGGCGAAGGGGCGGTGGTCGAAGCGCAGCACGCGCATGTCGCCGAAATGCGTGTCGCCCGTGAAGAAGGTCGTCATGCCGGGGAGACGCCCGACGAGGCGCGCCCGTTCCGGCCGGACCCGGAGGGGCGCGGACCGGGGCCGGACCCGTGCGGCGCGCTGTCCCTGCGGCGAGACAACCGCGAACCCCGCGGTCGCCCCGCCGTTGGCCTGCGCCGCGCATGGCGGGACGAAACAAGGGGCACACGATGGCCGAGACGGATATCAAGTCGATCTACACGACCTCGCTGCAGAACACCCACGCGCTGGAACAGCAGGGCCTGCAGCAGATCGAGCACCAGCTCGCCGGGCTCGGGCAGTATCCGCAGTACAAGTCGACGCTGGAAGGCCACAAGGCCACGATCACGCGGCAGATGGAGCGGCTCGACCGGGCGCTCGCCGCCGCCGGCGCGTCGAAGTCGCTGTTCAAGGAAGGCGTCACGGGGATCGCCGGCAAGATCGGCGCGGCCGTCCACGCCACGGCCCAGGACGAGACGCTGAAGAACCTCTTCGCGGGCTACGCCTTCCAGTACGATCAGGTCGCGGCCTACAAGTCGCTGGCCGTGATCGCCGAGGCGGCCGGCTACCCCGACGCCGCTTCGGAGTTCCGCACCTCCATGGAGGAGGAGAAGGAGGCCGCCGACGTCATCGACGGGCTGATCGAGGGCGTGACGCGCGAGTACCTCAAGCTCGCCACCGGTGGCCGCAAGGCCGATAGCTGAATACCAGCGGTCAGATCTCCCGACCGCCGGCCAGCGCGAAGGCGCGCCGCCGCTCGTGCGGCCTATCCCGTCGTTGACGAGTCATCGTCAGTGACGGCTGGAATGAGTCAGGCACCGGAGGGGACGCGGTCGCCCTGCCCCGCGGCGGCCCGTGCCCGGCCCGGGGCGCGCCGGGCGGGATCGACACGCGGCGCCTCGACCGGCATTGATGTCGCCGCAGGACGGCGAAATCAGCCGCGGCGTAAGAGGCGCGAGGCTGCCGGGAGACGGGACGATGGCGATCAGATTCGTGGACAAGGCCCCCGAGGACGGGGGCGCCAAGCCCAAGGCGGCGCGGCGCGAGCCCAGGCCGGAGCAGCCCGAGGCCGCCCCGGACCACGCGGCGCCCGCGGAACCCGACCTCCCGGCGATCCCGTCGCCGGACCCGGCCGAGGCCTCCGCCCTGCCCTACGCCAAGCCCGAGCCGAAGCCGCGGGGCCGCAAGAAGGCCCTGGCGGCGGCGGGCGGCACGGAATCCAGGCCCGCCGAAGCGCAGGCCGGCCCGGAGCCGGCCGAACCCGCGGCCGAGGGCCTGCTGCCGGGCCTCCAGGTCCACGCCAAGCCGCAGCCGAAACCCCGCGGCCGCAAGAAGGCCTTCGGCTGAGCGACCCTGGGGACGGAAGGCCCGGCGCGGGCCCGCGCCGCGGCCCTTGCAGTGCGCGGAGGCCCGCACGATCTAGCGGTCGCGGGCCGATGGGGCACGCCGCCCCGAGAGGGCGTGACGGCCGAGGACATTGAGATGCGTGGACTGATCGTTTCGGCCTTGTGCGCCGGCGCCCTCCTGGCGGCCCCCGCCGCCGCCGAGGCCCGGGGCTGCATCAAGGGCGCCCTCGTGGGCGGGCTCGCCGGCCACGCCGTCGGCCACGGGTTCCTGGGGGCCATCGGCGGCTGCGCGGCGGGCCGCGCCATCGCCAACCGCAAGACCGTCCCGGCCGGGGGGCGGCCGATGGCTCCGGCCACGGTGCCGGCCGCCGCGGTGCGCTGAGCCGGAAACCGCGCCGCCGGCTCCGGGCCGGCGGCGCGGATCTCGCCGCTCCTTTGATTGACTTCGGGCGGGGCCGACCCTTATATGCGCCACGAATTTCGAGCCCGTTGGCGATGCGCCACACGGGCCCTCGGCCCGTCGCGGCACGGAATCGAAACAGGACGATCGAGGGCCGCCATCTCACGCCGCACGGGCGCGCGGTGCCCTTCGGGTGACGACGGAGCAGGACAGTGAAGCGGACCTATCAACCCAGCAAGCTCGTGCGCAAGCGCCGTCACGGCTTCCGGGCGCGCATGGAGACCGTCGGTGGCCGCCGCGTCATCGCGGCCCGCCGCGCGCGCGGCCGCAAGCGGCTGTCGGCCTGAGCCGACCCGCCGTGCCGGGAGGGGACGACCGCGTCGTGCCCCCCGCGCGGCTCAAGTCACGCCCGGATTTCGTCCGGGCCTCGGGCGGTGGACGCGTCCACAGCCGCTCCTTCAGCCTCCAGGTCTCGCGGCGGCCCGCGGAGGGCGACCCGGTTCCGGGTTGCCGCGTCGGCCTCACCGTCACCAAGAAGGTCGGCGGCGCCGTCGAGCGCAACCGCATCAAGCGGCGCCTCCGCGAGGCCCTGCGGACCCCCGAACTCCCGACGCTGCCCGACCACGACTACGTGATCGTGGCCCGCCGGGACGCACTGTCGGCGCCCTTCGCGGGTTTGGTGCGCGAGCTGCGGCGCTGCTTCGGGGACGCCGGATCCGGCAAGTCGAAGGCGGGGCGCCCGCGCGGCGCGGGCCCGCCGCGCGGATCCGGCCCGCGCCGCGGTTCCGGTCCCCGACGCGGGGCGGAGAGCGCCCCACAGTGATGACCTCTTCGCGGAGCCCCGCCGTCCCGTCGGACGCGTTGGCCGCCCGGACACAGGCAGCGTGACGCACCATGAAAGATGAAACCAAGAACGTCTTCGCCGCGATCGCCCTGTCCATCCTGGTGATCATCGGCTGGAACTACTTCTACGGCTGGCCCCAGATGCAGCGCCAGCGTCAGGCCCAGCAGCAGGCCGCCGCGACCCCGACGCCAGGCCCGTCGACGCCGGGCCAGCCGACGCCCGTGACCCAGTCCGACGCCGCCGGCGACAGGGCCATGGCGCAGCAGCCGGCGGCCTCGCCGCCCAACGGCGCCGCCTCGCAGCCCTCCGCCGGCATGGCGCCCGCCGAGGTCCAGAAGACCCGCGCGGCCGCCATCGCGGCGAACCCGCGCGTCGCCATCGACACGCCGTCGATCTCGGGCTCCATCAATCTGAAGGGCGGCCGCATCGACGACGTCTCCCTCAAAAACTACCACGAGACGACCGACAAGCAGAGCCCGATCATCGACCTGTTCTCGCCGTCCGACTCGCCCCATCCCTATTACGCCGAGACCGGCTTCGTGCCCGAGGCCGGCGGCAAGGCGGCGGTGCCGGGCCCCGGCACGCTGTGGACCGCCGACGGCGACCGGCTGACGGCCGACAAGCCCGTGACCCTCACCTGGGACAACGGCGCGGGCCTCGTGTTCCACCGCACGGTCGCGGTCGACGACCAGTACATGTTCACCGTCAAGGACGCGGTGACGAATTCCGGGACGGACCCCGCGGCGCTGCTGCCCTACGCGCTGATCTCGCGCCACGGCATGCCGGTGACGTCGAACTATTCGGTGCTGCACGAGGGCCTCGTCGGCGAGATCGGCAACAACCGCGAGACGCAGATCACCTACGTCAACATGGACAAGGAGGCCGGCGGCTCGCGCACGGTGGAGGGCACCGGCGGCTGGCTCGGCATCACCGACAAATACTGGGCGGGCGTGATCGCCCCCGAGCAGGACGCCGCCTACAAGGGCCGCTTCTCGTCCTTCCCCGACGGGACGATCAAGGACTACCAGACCGACGCGCTGCTCGCGGCCCGCACGGTCGCGCCCGGCGGCAGCACCGAGGTCACCACCCACGTCTTCGCCGGCGCCAAGGAGACCGACACGCTCAACAAATACGAGCGCGAGTTCGGCATCAAGAACTTCGGCAACCTGATCGACTGGGGCTGGTTCTACTTCATCACCAAACCGCTGTTCCAGGTCCTGGACTGGTTCTACAAGCTGACGGGCAACTTCGGCGTCGCCATCCTGATCGTCACGGTGCTGATCAAGGGGATCTTCTTCCCCCTGGCCAACAAGTCCTACATGTCGATGGCCAAGATGAAAAACCTGCAGCCGCAGTTGGCCGCCCTGAAGGAGCGCTTTCCCGACGACAAGGTGAAGCAGCAGGAAGCCACCATGAAGCTCTACAAGGAGCAGAAGGTGAACCCCGTGGCGGGCTGCCTGCCGATGGTGATCCAGATCCCGGTGTTCTTCGCGCTCTACAAGGTGATCTTCATCACCATCGAGATGCGGCACGCGCCCTTCTTCGGCTGGATCCACGACCTGTCGGCGCCCGACCCCACCTCCATCTTCACGCTGTTCGGCCTGCTGCCGATCCACCAGTACCTGCCGAGCTTCCTCTTGATCGGCATCTGGCCGGTGATCATGGGCTTCTCCATGTTCCTGCAGATGAAGATGAACCCGGAGCCGCCGGATCCGGTGCAGAAGACCATGTTCTCCTGGATGCCGGTGATCTTCACCTTCATGCTGGGCTCGTTCCCCTCCGGCCTCGTGATCTACTGGACCTGGAACAACACCCTCTCGGTGCTCCAGCAGTACCTCATCGCCAAGAAGGCCGGCGCCAAGGTGGAGCTGTGGGACAACCTGTCCAACACCTTCGGCAGGACGCGACGGGTGTGAGCGCGGCCGAGACGAGGGTCGAGGACGCCGACGTGCGGGCGGCGCCCGCCGACGAGGCGGACCTCGTCGAGGCCGGGCGCCTGCTCTTCGCGCGCGAATGCACCTTCGTGGCCGGCGCCCCCACGGTGCCGGCCCTGCCGCCCATCGGCCTGCCCGAGATCGCCTTCGCGGGCCGCTCCAACGTCGGCAAGTCGTCGCTGGTCAACGCGCTGACGGGCCGCAAGACGCTGGCGCGCGTGTCCCACACGCCGGGCCGCACGCAGCAGCTCAACTTCTTCGACCTCGGCGGCCTGCTGAGCCTCGTCGACATGCCGGGCTACGGCTACGCGGCCGTCAGCAAGACCAGGATCGCCGAGTGGACCACCCTGGTCGAGCAGTACCTGCGGGGCCGCGCCTCGCTGCAGCGCGTCTACCTGCTGGTGGACGGCCGCCACGGCTTCAAGGACGTGGACCACGAGCAGATGACCTCCTTCGACCGCGCCGCCGCCTCCTACGCGGTGGTGCTGACCAAGGGCGACGAGCTCAAGGCCAAGGACCGCGAGGCCCGCGTGGCCGAGACCGAGGCGGCGCTCGCCCGCCACCCCGCGGCCTTCCCCCGCGTGATCCTGACCTCCTCGCAGACCGGGGCGGGCGTGCCGGAGCTGCGCGAGAGCGTGGCGCGGCTGCTCCACGAGCGCGGCGCCCTCCCCCTCAAGCTCCAGCCGCCCCGCGCAGACCGCTAGCGGGCCATCCCTCCCAGACGATGGATCAGGACAGCATGACGGACGTGGAAAAGGGCAGCCCGGCGGAGCGCGCCGAGATCCTGACCCAGGCGCTGCCCCACATGCTGCGCTACGACGACGCGATCGTGGTGGTGAAATACGGCGGCCACGCCATGGGCGACGAGGCCACGGCCCGCTCCTTCGCGCGCGACATGGTGATGCTGGAGCAGTCCGGCGTGAACCCCGTGGTGGTGCACGGCGGCGGCCCGCAGATCGGCGCCATGCTGAAGAAGCTCGGCATCCAGTCGCAGTTCTCGAACGGGCTACGCGTCACCGACAAGCCGACGATCGAGATCGTCGAGATGGTGCTGTGCGGCTCCATCAACAAGCAGATCGTCGGCTTCATCAACGCCGAGGGCGGCCGGGCCATCGGGCTCTGCGGCAAGGACGGCAACATGGTGACGGCCACCAAGCTGGAGCAGCCCGTCGACGAGGCGGGCCACCTCGCCGAGGGCGGCGTCGACCTCGGCTTCGTGGGCGACCCCTCGACGGTCGACACCACCGTGCTCGACCAGGTGCTGGGCCGCGAGTTGATCCCCGTGCTGGCACCCGTGGCCCAGGGGAGCGACGGCGCCACCTACAACGTCAACGCCGACACCTTCGCGGGCGCCATCGCCGGGGCCCTCAAGGCCAAGCGCCTGCTGCTGCTGACCGACGTGCCGGGCGTGCTCGGCCGGGACGGGGCGCTCATCAAGGAGCTCAGCGTCGACGCCATCCGCGACCTCATCGCCGACGGCACCATCACGGGCGGCATGATCCCCAAGGTGGAGACCTGCATCTACGCGCTGGAGCAGGGCGTCGAGGGCGTGGTGATCCTCGACGGCAAGGTGCGCCATTCGGTGCTGCTGGAGCTGCTGACCGACCACGGCGCCGGGACGCTCATCACCCGGTGACGGAGGACACGGGCAATGCGTCCGCCGTCCGGGAGATCGTCGAGGGCGCCGAGGCGGCGGCACGCGCCCTCGCGCCCCGCGCCCCGCCCGGCCCGGAGGTGCGGGCGCGCTTCGCCGCGGTCGACACCTGGGTGTTCGACCTCGACAACACGCTCTATCCCGCGGGCAGCACCGTCTGGCCGATGATCGACGAGCGCATCACCCGCTGGCTCGCCGACCTCATGGGCATCGACGGGCTGACGGCGCGCGGGTTGCAGAAATACTATTACCGCCGCTACGGCACCACCCTGAAGGGGCTGATCGAGGATCACGCCATCGCGCCCGCGGCCTTCCTCGACTTCGTGCACGACATCGACCGAACGTCGCTGCCGTCCGATCCGGCGCTGGTGGAGGCCATCGCGGCGCTGCCCGGCCGCAAGCTGATCCTCACCAATGGGTCGCGCGACCACGCGCTGCGCACCACGGAGCGGCTGGGCTTCGCGGCGGACGGTTTCGAGGCGGTGTTCGACATCGTTGCGGCCGAACTCGTGCCCAAGCCCGAGGCCGCCACCTACGACCGCTTCTTCGCGCTCCACGGGGTCGACCCGCGGCGCTCCGCCATGTTCGAGGACCTCGTCAAGAACCTGCGGGTGCCGCACGAGCGCGGCATGGCCACCGTGCTGATCGTGCCGCCCTCCTCCGCGCGGGACAATCGCGAGCCCTGGGAGCGGCTCGGCGCCGGGGAGCCCTACGTCGACGTCGCCACCGACGACCTCGCGGGCTTCCTGGCCGGGCTGGAACTCGGGCTCGCGCGGGACCCGGTCTCGGGCTGATCGGCTCGGATCTCCCTCTCGGCCGCTCGTCCCCGCGCGGGGACGAGCCGTGAAGGGAAGCGGTCACGCGGGAAAGCGCGACGCCCGCCGGCCACCCCGTCCTCCCCGCGAGGGGTTGAATCCCCATCATCCGCCCTCATCGCGGCTTCGCCGCGACGGGCACCTTCTCCCCGAGGGGAGAAGGGCGCCAACGCCCAGCGTCAGTGATGTGTGCCAACGCTGGGCGAGGGTAAGGGGGGGATGGCCGCCGGGCGCGAAGGACCTATCCTTCAGGCGTCAGTATTTGCAGGCCTTGCGCTCCAGGTGGGTGTGCTTCTCCGCGTAGGGGTTGCAGCTATAGAGGCCCCTGCGCCGGCCGTTATACCCGTGGTCGGCACCGCCGTATCCGGCCGACTGGTAGCCCTGGCCCTCGTCGCCATCGCCGTTGCCGGCGTAGCCCGCATCGCCGTAGCCGCCACCGTATCCGCCATAGCCACCGTATCCGCCGCCGTACCCGCCATAGGGGTAGCCGTAGCCGTAGGCGGCGCCGTAGCCGAGCCCCAGGCCGACGGCGAGCGGGAAGCCGTAACCGAAGTGGCGATAGCCGAAGCCGTAGCCGAAACGGCGATAGCCGCCGAAGCCGCCATAGCCGAAGCGACGGTAGCCGATGCCGCCGAAGCCGCCGCGGAACCCGCCGTAGCCGCCGCGGAAGCCCCCGAGGCCACCGTGGAAGCCGCCGCCGCGGAAGAAGACGCCGCGGGCCTGCGCGGGCTCGCTGGTCGCGACCATCATGGTGCCGAGCGATAGGGCCGCGAGGCCCGCCGTGGCGGCCTTCCGGATCGTCCCCCGATGGGAGGTGATTGAACTCGAAAACATCTCTGGATCGTCCTGATAGCAGCGCCGTCGGGAGCCGAATGCCGGGCGATCTCCCTTTGTTCCGCAGGGCGGACGTGCGATCCAAGCATCGCCGTCGCTCTCGACGGCCGTTCATCCAGCGTTCATCGATCCGCCCACGATTCTGTGCAGTAGAGGGTGAGGCGCCGCTCAGTCGTGTGCTGGCGTCCCGCTCCCGTCCACTTCGGCCTCCGGGCCGCTCGACTGCGGCGTAGCGCCGCCGGCCAGCGCGAGCCAGTCGTCCTCGGCGATGACCTGGAGGCCGAGTTCCCGGGCCTTCTTCTCCTTCGAGCCGGCGCCGGGGCCCGCCACCACGATGTCGGTCTTGGCCGAGACGGAGCCCGACACCTTGGCGCCCAGCGCCTCGGCGCGTGCCTTGGCCTCGTCGCGCGTCATCCGCTCCAGCGACCCCGTGAACACCACCGTCTTGCCGCTGATCGGGCTCGCCGAGGCCGCGGCCTCCATGGGCTCCACGGTGACGGCGGCGAGCAGGCGGTCGAGCTCGGCTTGGTTGTGGTCCTCGGCGAAGAAATCGGCCAGGGCCTCGGCCACGACGTCGCCGAGCCCGTCGATGGCCCTGAGCTCGGCGCGGCCCTCCCCCTCGGGCGCGGCCGCGGCCCGCGCGGCCGACCGCAGGGCCTCCATCGTGCCGAAGTGGCGGGCGAGGCGCCGCGCGTTGGTTTCCCCGACGCGGCGGATGCCGAGCGCGAACAGGAACCGGTTCAGCGGCAACCGCCGCCGCGCCGCGATGGCGGCGAAGAGGTTGCGCACGGAGGTGGCGCCGAAGCCGTCGCGATTGGCGAGCCGCGTCAGACCCTCGGCGTCGCGCGCCTCGAGCGAGAAGATGTCCGACGGCGTCCTGATGAGCCCCTCGGCGTAGAACAGCGCGATCTGCTTGTCGCCCAGGCCCTCGATGTCGAAGGCGTTGCGCGACGCGAAGTGGCGCAGCCGCTCGACCGCCTGGGCCGGGCACACGAGGCCCCCGGTGCAGCGCCGCACGACGTCGGCCTCGCCGGTCTTCTCGTCGATCTCGCGGATCGCGGCTGAGCCGCAGGCCGGGCAGGTGTCGGGGAAGCGGTAGGGCTCGGCGCCGGCCGGGCGGAGGTCGAGGAGGACCTCGACGATCTGCGGGATGACGTCGCCGGCCCGCTGCACCCGGACCGTGTCGCCGACCCGCACGTCCTTGCGGCGGATCTCGTCCTCGTTGTGCAGCGTGGCATTCTCCACCACGACGCCCCCCACCGTCACGGGCTGGAGCCGCGCCACCGGCGTCAGCGAGCCCGTGCGGCCGACCTGGATCTCGATGCCGAGCAGCGCCGTCGTGGCACGCTCGGCCGGGAACTTGTGTGCCACCGCCCAGCGCGGCGCCCGCGACACGAAGCCGAGCCGGCCCTGGTAGGCGAGGTCGTCGACCTTGTAGACGACGCCGTCGATGTCGTAGGGCAGCGTGCCGCGCTGGGCCTCGACCGCGCGGTACGTGGCGAGCAGCTCCCCGGCCGAGCGGCACAGCGCCGTCAGCGGGTTGGTGGGCAGGCCCATGGCCGCGAAGGCCGCGATCATGCCGCTCTGGGTGTCGGCCGGCAGGGCCGAATGGTCGCCCCAGGCGTAGGCGAAGAACCGGAGGGGCCGCGACGCCGTGATGGCGGAGTCGAGCTGGCGGAGCGAGCCGGCGGCGGCGTTGCGCGGGTTGGCGAAGACGGGCCG
This sequence comes from uncultured Lichenihabitans sp., assembly GCA_964242785.1. GTDB lineage: Bacteria > Pseudomonadota > Alphaproteobacteria > Rhizobiales > Beijerinckiaceae > Lichenihabitans. Next base: position 89,897 of record CAXTBR010000007.1, read on the forward strand.
GCCGGCCTCGGCCTGGCGCGCGTTGAGGGCCGCGAAGTCGGGCTTGGTCATGAACACCTCGCCCCGCACCTCCAGCACGTCGGGCACGCCCGGGCCGCGGAGCGCGTTCGGGATGGCCTGGACGGTGCGGACGTTGGCCGTGACGTCCTCGCCCGCGAAGCCGTCGCCGCGCGTCGCCGCCCCGACGAGCTGCCCGCCCTCGTAGCGCAGCGAGCAGGACAGGCCGTCGATCTTGGGCTCGGCCGTGACCGCGAGGGGCGCCTGGGGCCCCAGGCCGAGGAAGCGGCGCACGCGGGCGTCGAACTCCGCCACGTCCTCGTCCGCGAAGACGTTGCCGAGCGACAGCATGGGCACGCGGTGGCGCACCGTCCCGAACTTCTCCGACGGCTTCGCCCCGATGGCGGCGCTGGGCCCCCCCGGGGCGGCGAGCGCCGGGAAGGCCGCCTCGATGGCGAGGAGCCTGCGGCGCAGCGCGTCGTAGGCCGCGTCCGACACGGTCGGGGCGTCGTCGCGGTGGTAGGCGACGTCGTGGGCCTGGATGGCGGCGGCGAGCCGCGCGTGTTCGGGGCGGGCCTTGCGCAGGGTGGCGGGGACGTCGGCTTCGGGGGTTGGATCGGTCATGGCTCGGGCAACGTGCGGGGGAGGCCGCGAGGATCACCTTGCCCGACGGGCCCGCGACGGAGGGTTAACGGCGGCGATCCGTCGGCCGTGCCCTGCGGGGAGGATCTCGTGCCCGATCCGGGGCGGCCCCCGATGGTTTCCAAAGGGCTGGCCCTTTGGCGGGGTTCGGGGCGGAGCCCTGAAGAAGAGCTTTCAGCTTTCAACAGTTCAGGGCCCTGCCCTGAAACCCGCAAAAGGCCGAGGGCCTTTTGAAACCAATCTCAATAGAGACTTTCGAACTCCCGACCTCGCGCGATCGCCGGTCAGTCTTCGCCCCGTCCCATCTCTACGTCCGCAGCGCCTCGACACCGGGCAGCACCTTGCCTTCCAGCCATTCCAGGAAGGCGCCGCCGGCCGTCGACACGTAGGTGAGGCCGTCCGCGACGCCGGCCGCGTTCAGCGCCGCCACCGTGTCGCCCCCCCCCGCCACCGATACGAGCCGGCCCGCGAGGGTCAAGGCCGCGGCCTCCTGGGCGACCGCCATCGTGCCCGCGTCGAAGGGCTGCATCTCGAAGGCGCCGAAGGGCCCATTCCACACCAGCGTCTTCGCCCCCTCCAGCACGGCCTTGACCTTGGCAACCGAGGCCGGGCCGACGTCGAGGATCATGTCGTCGGGCCCCACCGCGTCGACCGACACGGTCCGCGAGGGCGCGTGGGCCCTGAACTCGGAGGCCACGACCGCGTCGACCGGCAGCACGATCTCGCAGGCGCCGGCCCCGGCCATCACGGCGCGCGCCGTGTCGAGCAGGTCGCGCTCGTGGAGCGACTTGCCCACGGCCTTGCCCTGCGCCGCCAGGAAGGTGTTGGCCATGCCGCCGCCGATCACGAGGTGGTCGACGCGCTTCACCAGGTTGCCGAGCAGTTCGAGCTTGGTCGACACCTTGGCGCCGCCCACGATGGCCACGACGGGCCGCTCCGGCAGCTCCAGCGCGCGGGCGAGGGCCGCGAGCTCGGCCTGCATGGTGCGGCCGGCGTGGGACGGCAGGCGGCGCGCCAGACCCTCGGTCGAGGCATGGGCGCGGTGGGCGGCCGAGAAGGCGTCGTTGACGAAGATGTCGCCCAACGCCGCGAGCTGCTCGACGAAGGCCGCCTCGTTCGTCTCCTCCCCGGCGTGGAAGCGCGTGTTCTCCAGGAGGACGACGTCGCCGTCCTTCATGGCGCCGATGGCCGAATGCGCGATGTCGCCCACGGTGGCGGGCACGAAGGGCACGGGGCGCCCCAGCTCCTCGGCGAGGGCGAGGGCGACGGGCCGCAGCGAGTTCGCCTCGTCCGGGCCGCCCTTGGGCCGCCCGAAATGGGCCAGCAGGACGGCGCGGCCGCCCTTCTCCGAGATCTCGCGGATGGTGGGCAGCACCCGGGCGATGCGGGTACGGTCGGTGACCCGGCCGTTCTCGGTCGGCACGTTGAGGTCGACGCGGACGAGGACGCGCTGGCCCGCGAGGGAGGCGTCGTCGAGGGTGCGGAACTGGGTCATCGTGTGTTGCCTCCACTGGCGGCCGACTCTATCCTGGCCACCCATCGCACGCGGCCTGGGCCCTCTCAAGCGCCGTCGAGACGGCGTCGCGGACGAACTATGAAGATCGTGTGGGACGAGCCCAAGCGGCGGACCAACATCGCCAAGTACGGACTGGATTTCGCGGACATCGACCCGGCCTTCTTCCTCGGCGCCGTCGTCAGGGAGGCGAGGGAGGGGCGCTACAGGGCCTTCGGGATGCTGGGCGGAGCCCCGGCCGTCCTCATCTTCTCTCCCCTCGGGCGCGAGGCCGTCTCCCTCATCAGCCTGCGACGGGCCAGCAGCCAGGAAAGGAGACCGGCGTGAGCGGCGACCCAGGCTTTACCGAGGCGGACCTCGACGCCGTCTCCGACAATCCGGAGTGGACGGAGGAGGACTTCGCCCAGGCCCGTCCGTTCCACGTCCTGTTTCCCGCTCTCGCCGGGACGCTGCGGGGACCCGACGAGGCGGCTCCGGCGAGTGAGGATCACGTCCCGGTCGCGATCGACCGGGACCTCGTGGACAGGTTCAGGGCCGGCGGGCCCGGATGGGAGGCACGGTTGAACGAGGCGCTGCGAAGGGCCGCCGACGCCGCGGCGTGACGGCCCTCGCTCCCCTTCAGATCAGCTTCGCCATCGCGACCGCCGTGTCGGCCATGCGGTTCGAGAAGCCC
>CAXTBR010000008.1:0-16003 GCA_964242785.1 uncultured Lichenihabitans sp.
TGGCTGGGGGACCTGGATTCGAACCAAGATTGACGGAGTCAGAGTCCGCTGTTCTACCGTTGAACTATCCCCCAACTGAGCCGTCTTCCAACATGACGGCAATGACCCATCGACAGAATGGGGAAAGCATCACGACGGCGATCAGTCTACGAGAGGCGTATATGACCCTCATGCCTGAGGCGCAAGGGGTTTCTCGTCGTATCTCGTGCGTCGGGATGGAGGACGGCTCGGTTATCCGCTCGCCCGAGTCACCGAGACGTCGGACGAAAGGGAAGCGCTCGAGCCTCCCTTGAACCTCGGCCGGCGCGGTCCGCTTCGCGGCGCGGGCTGACTCAGCCGGTTCCCTTCAATTGAGCGTTCCATGCCCATCGCCGGGGGAGCCCGGCCCGAGGACCGACGCCAGCAGTCGCGCGATGGCCTGCGCGGTGCTCGCCGCCGCCGCGGACGGCTCGCCGCAGCCCGCCGCTTCGTCGCTGTCCCGCGGCTGCTCGGCGGTGGGCTCATCCATTTCCGCCGGCGAAACCGTAAAAACAGCGTGATTCATCTCGACCCCCGCATCCCCGAACTCTTGTTATCCGACATTTTTTGGCGTGTCCGTTCCAAAAGGAGGGATGCGCGCTCTGCTGAGACGTTTTCGCCGTCGAGGAGGAGGGGAAGGGCGCGGGCTCGGCACCACCGTGCGGCTCCCATGCCCCGCCGCCGATGCCGGCGACCAGCCGGCCCGGGCCTCCGCGAAGCGCGCCATCGACCCCGGCGGGCGCGAGCGCACCCTCGTGGCGACGACCGGGCCGAGTCGCGGAGCTCGCCCAGACCGTTCTGGAGGACGTGGGCCACGCCGTCGAGATCGCCGAGGACGGGCAGGAGACCCTGACGAAGCTCGGCGTGACCGTCGACCTCCTGTTCTCCGACCCCGTCATGCCGGGCGGCCTCGACGGCGTCAGCCTGGCGCGCGACGCGCAGAGGCGACATCCCGACCGGCGTGAGCTGACGATCTGTCCCGGAACGGAGGGAAGGACGCGTCTCCCTCAGGCGTATCCCGGGCAGCCTCGATTGCGCATCTGCTTCGTGGCGTTTGCCCGCGTCTCGCTCGATATGTTGGGGTTGGTGAGGTAGTAGGCATAGAAGCTGCACCACTCTTCCTTGCTCATCTTGTCGAGTGGCTTGTCGGGGTCGTAGGGATTTTTGGTCGACTCACACCCGCCGAGCCCCACCGCCAGGGCCAGCGCGACGCCGATCGCGGCTCTGCTCATCACACCTCGTCCTCTCATCGATCGATGGCCCCCGCTCAATCCCGCCAGCGCCCCGTCTCGCGATATCAGGGTTGCCACGGACACAAGTGCTTCGATTGAGGAGGGCTTTCGCCTCCCGGTCAAGCCTCGAGAACGCAGCACTCGCCTCCGTGGGGGCCTTCAGCGGGGGAACGGTGCGTCGAGGACCATCGAGGCGCTGCCTGTTTGCCATGCGGGTCGGCCAATCCTTGGGCAACCCCGCCGGGTGCGCCGGAACCGCGCGCGAGGTGCGGCGTTATCGTCGCATCGACACCACGATCCAGCATCGGATGGAGACGACCATGAGCGAACTCACCGACAAGGCCAAGGGCCTCGCCAATCAGGCCATCGGCAAGGCCAAGCAGGGCATCGGCGAGCTGACCGGCTCCGAGGAGACCAAAGCCGACGGAGCCGCGCAGGAAGCCGAGGGGCATGGACAGAAGGCGGTCGGCGACGCCAAGGGTGCCGTCAAGACCACGGCCAACAAGGCCGCCGGTGCCGTCGACGACGCCCTGAACCGCTGACGCGAGACCGTGGCCCAGCGGCGCGGGTGGCCCGGTTCCGCGCCCGTCACCTGCACGCTGGTCCACGCTCTCGCCCGCTCGCCCGAGAAATCGCGGGTTGATTTACCTCATCTTGCGGCTCATGCCAGCGTGACATCGTCGGCGTCGACGGGGAGAAGCCGGCTCCGCGACGCTGTTGACACCGTCAGCCGCGTCGCTCTATACCGCGGCCACGCTGACCGGCGCAGCGTGTGGCGGGGTAGCTCAGCTGGTTAGAGCAGCGGAATCATAATCCGCGTGTCGGGGGTTCGAGTCCCTCTCCCGCTACCAAGCGCACCTCCCACCTTTTCAGATCTTCCCCGACGGAAGAACTCGGCACCGCACAGGTCGCGACAGCCGCCGATGGATCTCCATCGTCGCAGGGCTGTGAACTCCTGTCCGTCATCGGGCCGCGCCCGCGATAGGATCGTGGAACCCTGCCGTTTGACGGGCCGACCAGCGCGGCGGCCTTCCCAACCTGGATGGAGACCTCCCGACGCTCAAGCGGGGCGATGTCGTCCGGGCATCACCGAGGCCGAGTTGAACGCCCACCGCGGCGACGTCGCCTTCCACGCCCGAGGGCACAGGGGGAGGGCGGATTGGGTTCGGCTCCCGCCGAGACGACCGGACAGCATGACGCCCGGAGGACGGCAGGGACGACGTCGGCCAGCGCTCCGAGGGCAGGGCGATCCTCGCGCTCGAAAGGGCTCGTGGACGCCGCAGAGTCCCACGCAGGACGCGGATCCTTCACCGGTTCCGGGCCTCGGCTAATTCAGCTCCTCCTTCGGGGTTGGGGCCACTCCCGTGACACCGGGCAGGCGCAACCGCAGCCAGGCCTTGGTCTCCTCGTCCATGCCGGTCGCGGTCCAGGGCGTATCGGCGCGGAACTCCATCACGAACAGCCTGTCGCCGGTCGGGAGGTGGCTCAGCAGGGCGCGCGTCACGTCGTCGACGGACTGCTTCACGTCGACGACCCACGTCGTGTCCATCACGCGCTGGGCATGGGCATCGTTCATGGCCTGCCACAACGGCGCATAGTCGTGGCCGGCCGAGGAGAGCGACATGTCCACGAGGAAGATCGACATGGAGGCACCGTCTCGGGGTCGCGGTGGACTGCGCCCTTCGCCGTGATGTCTGCCCCATTTCGGTCTCGGGATCCAGCCCGCGAGGTCAGAACGCGAAGCTCGCCCTGCAGGTCTTCTGGCCCGTCTCGGGATCGACGGCGGGCAAGCGATCGGACAGTCCCGTCAGGGTGATGTAGCGGCAGCTTTCCAGCCTCAGGTTCATGCCGATGACCCGCACGAAGGCGTAGCGGTGGCCGACGAAGAGGCCCTGAGCCAGCAGGACCCCGAGGCCGAAGACGACGGCCGTCAGCACGCAGGCGGAGGCGGGCGGCAGAAGGCTCGCCGGGTCATACCGGCAACGGACACGGAACCTGCGCCAGACCGCCCCCATCGACATCGCCGGCCCATCCATCCGGAGAGCGTCGATTCCCACTCTCCCACATGGCTCATTTGAAGCAGGTTTGGCTTTCCCAATCCTTCCTCCAGACGCCCTCAGAGTTTGTAAATGTATCGAACTTGTGCCTGAATGCCCTTGAAAACACCGTTGAATTTCTGACCGTCCAGGGACAGACGGGCCTTCATTCACAAACTCTCAGTGCAGGGCGCTCGCCGGCGGGGCCGGCGATCCGTCGCCCGCAAGGGCGCGCCGGGCGTCGGAGCGGATGCGCTCCACCATGGCGGCGAAGCCGTTGGAGCGCTGCCGCGTCATGTGTCCGCCCAGCCCGAGCCGGGCGAAGAGGGGGGTCGCGTCCGTCGCGGCGATCTCGGAGGCCGGCCGATCCCCGTAGAGCGCCAGCGCGAGGTAGATCAGGCCCTTGACGATGTGGGCGTCGCTGTCGCCGCGGAAGCGCAGCACCGGGTCGGGCCGTCCGGCGCCCTCGACCGCGGTCTCCAGCCACACCTGGCTCGCGCAGCCCCGCACGCGGTTGGCCTCGTGGTGGCTCTCGGGCGGCAGGGGCGCGAGTTCCCGGCCGAGTTCGATCAGGTAGCGGTATCGGTCGTCGAGTTCGTCGAGGATCTCGAAGTTGCCGATGATGTCGTCGACGGTGGGCATGGCGGGGCGTCTTCCTGTGTCCTCCCATATCGCGTGCCCGCGCGGCACTTGCCAGGGGCGATGCGTTCGGCGGACCCAGGCCGCAGGCCCGCCGGGGCCGCGCCACCCTCGGCCGGTGCCGGAGCGGCCCGCAGGATGTCGGCCCCGATCCGCAGGCAATCGGTCGATCGGACGCAGGCGCGGCCGAGGTCGCGGGCCGCGTCCCGCGCCCCCGACGCGAGGCCGCCAGTGTCGGCGTTCGACGCCGCCAGCGCCACGAGACCGATGCAGACGGCCGACCTCGCCAGAAACAACATCGCGGTCTCCCCCGGCCACCCCGGCGCCCTCACTGGAACGACGCTAGCGGAGAAGAGTTGCCGGGCGACAAGAACACATCGGCGATTGCGGGCTTTCCCGTTCAGTCTCCGTTCAGCATACGCGCCCGGCAATGATCGGCTAACCATGTCGGATGAAGTCGAGACCCGCCGGAGGTCTGAGCCTCGGGGGATGTTCCGGCGCATGCGGCAGGCGAACTTAGGGTTCATTTAAGGCCGGGCTGCGAAGCTGCAGCATGCCAGGACGAGAACTGGTTGCGTCCGGTGCGGAGTGTCGCGTGAACTTTCTGGCCAACCTCGCCGACACGATCGACGCGCTGGTGCACCCCGAGGCCCGGGGCGAGCCCGCCGATCGGGCGACGCATCGGAGCTTCCTCGCCACCCGCATCGGCCTGTCGCTGGGCGCCCTCGCCCTGGCGCCGCTGTGCCTCGTCGGCCGCGCGGCGCCCGCCGCCTGGGAGGCGGGGGCGCTCGCCTGGCTGGCGCTGCCCTTCGCGGCGGCGCTCCTCGTGTCCCGCACGGGCAACCTGCGCGCCGGCGAGGCCGCGAGCCTCGCGGCCTGGGTCGGCCTCGGCGCCACGGTGGCGCTCGGCACGGGTTCGGGGTTCGGCCTGGCGCTCCTGCTCATGGTGCCGATCGAGGCCGCGGCGGCCTCGTCCGCCGGCGTCGCCGCGGCCGGGCTCGTCGGGGCCGCCGTGGCGGCCGTGGCGCTGCTCGTCCAGGCCCGCACGGGGACGCCGCTCGGCATCACGCCCCTGGGTTCGGCGGCGCTCATCGCGGCGCTCGGCTACGGGGGCGTGCTGGCTGTAGCGGCGGGCCGGATCGGCCGCCTGCGCCGCGACGAGGCCCGCGCCGGCCAGGACCGCTACCGCGCGCTCGCCGAGGCGATCGACGGCGTCGTGATGCAGTTCGACCGGGCGGGTGCGGCCTGCCACGTGGGCTGCGCGGCGCAGCGGCTGTTCGGCCTGGCGCCGCGCGACCTCGCCGGCCGCGGCTTCTTCGAGCGGCTCCACGTCGCCGATCGCCCCGTGTTCCTGAAGCTCGTGGCCGACGTCGCGGCTGGGGGCCGGGACGGCACCGCGACGCTGCGGCTGCGCACCGGCCGGACGGTGCCGAGCCAGCGCGGCGCCTTCGACGAACCCGTCTTCGCCACGGTCGACCTCGCGCTGCGCCAACCGCGCCCCGGCGAGGCGAGCGGCGACGAGCCGCGCCGCGCCGCCGCCGTGGGACTGGTGCGCGACGTGTCGGCGCGGGTCGAGCACGAGCGCCTCCTCACCCAGGCGCAGGCCTCCTCCGACCGCACCCACGCGGGCCGCGACATGTTCCTGGCCAACGTCAGCCACGAGCTGCGGACGCCGCTCAACGCCATCATCGGCTTCGCCGAGATGCTGTCCAACGAGGCGCTGATGCCGGCCGACGAGGGCAAGCGGCGGGACTATGCCGGCATCATCCACCAGTCGGGCCTGCACCTCCTGGCCGTGGTCAACGGCATCCTGGACGCGTCGAAGATCGAGTCGGGCAGCTTCGACATCGTGCCCGACCCCTTCGACCTCGGGGCGTTGATCAACCTGTGCTGCGACATGGTGGGGCTGAAGGCCGATCAGACCGGCGTCCACCTGTCGCGCGAGGTCGCGGCCGGCGCCGAGGAGCTCGTGGGCGACCGGCGCGCCTGCAAGCAGATCATCCTCAACCTCCTGTCGAACGCCCTCAAGTTCACCCCCGCCGGCGGCAGCGTGGCCATCGCCGCCCGCCCGGACGGCAACTCCACCCTGATCACCGTGTCGGACACCGGCGTCGGCGTCGCGGCGCGCGACCTGCCGCGGCTCGGCGACCCCTTCTTCCAGGCGCGCGCCGCCTACGACCGGCCCAACGACGGCACGGGACTCGGCCTGTCGGTGGTCCGGGGCCTCGTGGGGCTGCACGGGGGCAGCCTCAGCATCGAGAGCGCCCCGGGGCAGGGCACGCGCGTCTCGGTCCGCCTGCCCGCCGATGGCCGCCGCCTCGCGGCCGCGCCCGGCGCCGTGACCAAAATCGAAACCATTTCCCGCTACTCGTCGGGCGTCAGGCACGGCGGCGTGCCGAGCGGCGGCAGGATGCACAAAATTGCGTGACGCGGCCATCGACCCCCTCCGTCAGTCCGGGCGCGGCGGCGCGCGCGTGCGCTCCGCCGGCGCCCCCTCCCTCGACGGCATGGTCGACGAGCGGCCCGCGCTCCGCGGCGCCAAGACGGGCGTCAAGACGGGCGCCACGCGGGTCGGCGGCGTCATGACGAGCGCGGCCATCGCGGCCCAGCGCCTCGGCGGCCGCCGCGGCGGATCCGCCGCCCGCGCGCGCTCCGCGCCCGGCGCCCTGGCGCGCCTGCGGGGCCGGCTGCCGCGCATCCGGCCCTTCAAGGCCCTCACCGTCGGCGTCTTCTCGGTGGCGCTGGTCGGCATCGTGGCCAACGCCATGGTGTTCCAGCGCGGCCGCCATCCGGCGCCGCTGTTCGACCTCGGCCACGCGGCGGAGGGGACCTCCGACGGCGCCCCGCAGGCCGCCGCGACCCCGCCGCCCGCGCCGCCGGCCCCCGTCGAGCAGACCGGCACCATCGCGGCCCCGGCTGCGCCGCCCGTGCCCTCGACCGCCGCCCCGGCCCCGACGCCCCGGCACGCCGCGGCACCGCATCGCCAGGACGGGATCGGCGGTCTCATCAAGGCCGGGGCGGCGAGCCCCGCGGGCCATCCCCGCCCGGGCCACGCCGCCGCCAAGCCCGCGGTGGCCCCCAAGCCCGCGGCAGCCGCCAAGCCCGCGGCGGCCGCCGAGGCCGCGAACCATCCGAAGCCCGCCACCGCGAAACCCGACGCGAAGCCCCGCCCCGACTACCGGGTCAAGGCCGAAGCCACGCCGGCGCCGCCCGCGCGCCACCGGCCCGACGCGGCGGCCGAGCCGGCCGCGAAGAAGGCCGCGGACGCGCGGTGAGGATCGGCGAGCCTTGAGCGCCGCGCGCCTCCGCACCGATTTCTGGGTCGCGGCCTACATCCGCCGCTGCGAGGTCGAGGGCGCCGTCGCGGTGCTGCGGCGCCGCGGCGCCGCGGAGGCGGGCGCCGTGATGATCAAGGTCGACCGTCTCGACGGCACCGCCGTCCTGCTCGGGCCCGCGCCGCAGAGCGAGGCCGCCGAGGATGGCGAGCGCGGCTTCGCGCCGGTCCATCGCGAGGGCCACATCGACCCGGCCGCCGCCGAAGCCCGGCTCGCCCGCGAGGTGGGGTTCGACCCGGACCTGTGGATCGTCGAGGTCGAGGACCGCGCCGGGCGGTCCTTCCTGTGAGCCTTTTCCGTCCGACGGACGGGGAGCGGTCCCCCCATCCGCTCCCAGTCCCTCCGACGGAACGCGGCGGCGGTCACATCGGCATGTCGAGCGCGGTCTTCACGGTGCCGGTGCGCTCGGCCCGTTCCATCGCGGCCCGGATGGCCGGGATGATCTCCTCGACCGTGCCGGTCACCCGATAGCGCACGTCCGCCGAGGCGCGGATGAAGCCCTGCCGACGCATGTGGTCGACGAGGGCGAGCAGCGGCGCCCAGAAGCCGCCGATGTCGGCGATCACCACGGGCTTGGAGTGCCGGTCGAGCTGCACCCAGGTCATCTGCTCCACCAGTTCCTCCAGCGTGCCGATGCCGCCCGGCAGGGCCACGAAGGCGTCGGCGCGCTCGAACATCAGCCGCTTGCGCGTGTGCATGTCCTCGACGACGACCATCTCCAGGCTGCCGCGCGGACCCGCGCCGTCGAGCATGCGCTCCTTGCTGCGCAGGAAGTCCGGGATAATGCCCGTGACGGTCCCGCCCGCGTCGAGAACGGAGCGCGCCACGGCGCCCATCAACCCGTTGTTGCCGCCGCCGTAGACGAGGCCGATGCCGGCCTCGCCCATGGCGCGCCCGAGCGCCTCGGCCGCGCGGGTCATGGCGGGATCCGTGCCGTCGCTGGAGCCGCAGTAGACGCAGATGGCGTTGAGTGTCGTCATGGTCCGGCATCCAAGCAGGTTTCCGAAGGGCGTCATACGCTCTTTCGACCAAAACCCGCGACAGAACAAAACTCTAAGCGGGCTCGCGTCGGCCTTGCGACGCGAGCCCGCTCAGCACGGGGCCGCGCGAGCCGGTCGACCCGCGCCGCCGCGGGCGCGGCGTGGCGCCCGTGCCCGCTGCGCTCGGGCCGCCGGCACCCTATATCGTGAAACAGCACGCTCCCGAACGCGTAAAAAGGCCCGATCCTCCCTCCATGCCCGATCTCAACCCCGCCCCCGCGGGACATGCCGCCGTCGCCGGGGACCCGCCCGGCGCGCGGGCCGAAGCCGTGGTCCGGCCCGATGCCCAGACCTCCCTCGTCGCCACGCTCCGGCACCTGTGGCCCTACATCTGGCCCGACGACCGCGCGGACCTGCGGCGGCGCATCTACCTGGCCCTGGTGCTGATGGTGGCGGCGAAGCTCGTCACGGTCGCGATCCCCTATTCGTTCAAATGGGCCACGGACGCGCTCGTCGGGCGCGAGGATTGGGGCGTCGGCCACTTGCCGGCCGTTCTCGCCGGGCCCGCCGCGCTGACGCTGCTCTACGGCGTGCTGCGCATGCTGATGGCGGTGCTGACGCAGGTGCGCGACGCGCTCTTCGCCTCCGTGGCCATGCACGCCGTCCGCCGCATGGCCAACGACGTCTTCGTGCACCTGCACGAGCTGTCGCTGCGCTTCCACCTGGAGCGCAAGACCGGCGGGCTGACCCGCGTGCTGGAGCGGGGGCGCAACGCCATCGAGACCATCGTCCGCATGACCATGCTGACGGGGGTGCCCACCATCGTGGAATTCGTGCTGGTGATGGGCGTGTTCCTGTTCCAGTTCGATTGGCGCTACGCCGCCGCCGTGGCCGCCATGATCGCCGCCTACACGCTGTTCACGGCGGTGGCGACGAACTGGCGGATCTCGATCCGCCAGGTGATGAACGAGAGCGACCAGGACGCCAACACCAAGGCCATCGACAGCCTGCTCAACTTCGAGACCGTGAAATATTTCGGCGCGGAGGCGCGCGAGGCGAACCGCTACGACCGCTCCATGGAGCGCTACGAGCGGATGAGCGTGCGGACCTACGTGTCGCTGGCGGTGCTCAACGCCGGGCAGGCGGTGATCTTCTCGGCCGGTCTCGCGGTCGTCATGGCGATGAGCATCGCGGGCATCCGGGCGGGCCGCAACACGGTGGGCGACTTCGTGCTCATCAACGCCATGATGATCCAGCTCTATCAGCCGCTGAACTTCATGGGGCTCGTCTACCGCGAGGTGAAGCAGGCCATCATCGACATCGACATGATGTCGGCCATCCTGGGCCAGCCCCCCGAGGTGCAGGACCGGCCCGGCGCCCAGCCCCTCGTCGTCACCGAGGGGCACCTGCGCTTCGAGGACGTGTTCTTCCGCTACGACGAGAAGCGCGAGATCCTGAAGGGCGTCAGCTTCGACGTGCCGCCCGGCAAGACCGTGGCGGTGGTGGGGCCGTCGGGCGCCGGCAAGTCGACCCTGTCGCGCCTGATGTTCCGCTTCTACGAGCCCCACCGCGGGCGCATCACCATCGACGGGCAGGACATCGGCGCCGTCACCCAGGCGTCGCTGCGCGGCGCGATCGGCATGGTGCCGCAGGACACGGTGCTGTTCAACGACACGCTGGGCTACAACATCCGCTACGGCCGCTGGGAGGCGACACAGGCCGAGGTCGGCGAGGCGGCGCGGCTGGCGCAGATCGACCGCTTCGTGGCGGCCGTGCCGGACGGCTACGGCGCGCAGGTCGGTGAACGTGGACTCAAGCTGTCGGGCGGCGAGAAGCAGCGCGTCGCCATCGCCCGCACCATCCTCAAGGCGCCCTCGATCCTGGTGCTCGACGAGGCGACCTCGGCCCTCGACACCTTCACCGAACGCGAGATACAAGACGCGCTCGACCGGGTATCGCGCGGCCGCACCACGGTGGTGATCGCGCATCGCCTGTCCACGGTCGTCGATGCCGACGAAATCCTGGTGCTCGACGGAGGCGTGATCGCCGAGCGCGGGACGCACGAGGGTCTGCTGGAGCGCGGCGGCATCTACAGCGCCATGTGGAATCGGCAGCGCGAGGCCGAGGCGGCCGAGGACGCGCTGCGGGGCTTCGAGGGCGGGCCACGGGCGCGCGACAGGGTCGACGCGTGAGCCGCGTCGGGATGGGATGGCCATGTTGGGGATGACGGTGTCGCTCGCTCTCAGGGCTCCCACGGATGCGACCGCCTCGTTGGCGCGGCCTCGGCGAGGTGGGCTGACGGTCGTCAGCGAGGCGGTCGTATCCGTGGGGACCCTGCCGGGATCAGCCTCATGTCGGTGATCGCCAGCCTCCGCCGGCAGGCCGTGCCGGTCCATCCCGAGGGCTACGTCTTCATCCTGGGCTTCGTCGTCGCGGCCCTCGTGCTCGGCTGGCTGTGGAGCCCGCTCGGCTGGCTCGGTTTCATCGTCACGGCCTGGTGCGTCTACTTCTTCCGCGACCCGAAGCGCGTCACCCCCATGCGGGAGGGCCTCGTGGTGTCGCCGGCGGACGGCACGGTGTCCTCGGTGGGCTTCTTCGTGCCGCCGCCGGAACTCGGCCTCGGGGACCGGCCGATGCAGCGCGTCTCGGTCTTCATGAGCGTCTTCGACTGCCACGTGAACCGGGCGCCGATGTCGGGCCGGATCCTCAAGGTGGCGTACAAGCCGGGCCTCTTCGTCAACGCCGACCTCGACAAGGCGAGCGAGGACAACGAGCGCTCCTCCATGCTGCTCGAGACCGGCCTCGGCCGGGTCGGGGTCGTGCAGATCGCCGGGCTCGTGGCGCGCCGCATCGTGTCCTTCGTGCGCGAGGGCGAGACCATCGGGGTCGGCGACCGCTTCGGCCTGATCCGCTTCGGCTCGCGCGTCGACGTCTACCTGCCCGACAGCCTCCGGGTGATGGTCGGCATCGGGGCCACCGCGGTGGCGGGCGAGACCGTGCTGGCCGACGTCAAGGCCGTCGAGGCGCCGCGCTCCTTCAAGGCGGGGTGAGACGTGCACGACCCTTCCCGAATCGCGGTGCGGGACGCCGCCCTGCCGGCGGCCGACATCGTCGACCTGCCGCCCGAGCGGCTCGACGCCCTGATGGGCCCCGAGCGCGCCTACGGGCTCTCGCTCGTGGCCGACTGGCTGAACCGCAACGCCCGCGCCCAGGACATGCCGAGCGAGCGCATCGCCACCCTGTGCGACAAGCTGCTGGCGCTCGGCCTGCCGCTCGACCGCTACGGCTCCTCGACCGAGGTGCTCGACTCCCAGCACGACGCCATCGCGCGGCTCTGGGTCAGGGACCGGGGCGTGACGACGCAGACCTACGTGCGGGCGGAGGACGGCGACGACGGCTACCTGACCTCGCCCTTCTACGAGGCGGCCCGGACCGGGCGCGCGGTGGAACTGCGGCTGCCCGAGACGGACGAGTCGCGGTTCGCGGTCGTGGCGGACCTGAAGGCCGATGGCTTCACGCATTACCTCTGCATGCCGATCTCCCTGATGAACGGCGGCCACGGCTGGGTGACCTTCGCGACGCGCCAGGCCTCCGGCTTCTCCCCTTCCGACCTCGCGGCCTTCGGGCGCCTCCTGCCCGCCATCGCCATCCTGATCGACCTGCGCTCGACCTGGCTGTCGCTCGACAAGCTGCTGCGCACCTACGTGGGCGACGAGCCGCACAGGGCGATCCTGCGCGGCAACACCAAGCGCGGGCAGGTGTCGACCATCCGCTCGGCCATCCTGTTCGCCGACATGCGCGACTCGGTCGGCCACACGGTCGACCTCGGGGCGCTCGAAGCCGTGGCGGTCTTCAACGCGCTCTTCGACTGCCTCGTGCCGCCGATCGAGAGCCGCCGCGGCGAGGTGCTGAAATACATCGGGGACGGCCTGCTGGCGATCTTCCGCGAGGGCCAGGACGGGCGGGACGACGCCGCCGACCGGGCGCTCGCCGCCGCCGAGGAGGCGCTGCGCGCGCTCGACGCCCGCAACCGGTCCCACCCCGGCGAACTGCCGATCGAGGCCGGCATGGCGCTCCATTTCGGGGAAGTGGCCTACGGCAACGTCGGCTCGGGGCTGAGGCTCGACTTCACGGTCATCGGCAAGGACGTGGGGCTCGCCAGCCGCATCGCCGGCCTGAACCGGCCGCTCGACCAGCCGCTGCTCATGTCGAGCGACTTCGTCGGCCGCCTCCGCTGCGCCACGGCCCACGTCGGCTCCTTCGCGGTGCGGGGCTTCAGGCAGCCGGTCGACGTGTTCCGGCCGGCCGCCCTGTCCCAGGCGACCGCGGCATGATCGACGACCTCGACGCCGACGCCCTCGGTGACGAGCCGCCGCCCCGCCCGCCGCGACGCCGGCGCTTCCGCAACGTGCCGCTGCGGATCGTCCTGCCCAACCTCATCACGCTCCTGGCCCTGTGCCTCGGCCTGACGGCGATCCGCTACGCCAGCGAGGGCTCCTTCGAGAAGGCGGTGGTGGCCATCGTGGCGGCGGCCTTCTTCGACGGACTCGACGGCCGCCTGGCCCGCGCCCTCAAGGGCACGACGCGCTTCGGGGCCGAACTCGACTCGCTGGCCGATTTCCTCGACTTCGGCGTGGCGCCGGCCATGACGCTGTATTTCTGGAACATGCACGAGATCAAGAGTTTCGGCTGGTTCGCCGCCATGGTCTTCGCCATCGCCACGGCCCTGCGCCTCGCGCGGTTCAACGTCCGGCTCGACGACCCCGACAAGCCGGCCTGGGCCTCCAACTTCTTCACCGGCATGCCGGCCCCGGCCGGGGCCATCGTGGCGCTGCTCCCGCTCTACCTTCACCTGTCGGCGCTGGACTGGGTCTTCGAGCGGTGGGCCGTGGGCGTCGAGATCGTCTACCTGCTCGGCGTCGCCGGGCTGATGGCCAGCACCATCCCGCATTTCTCCGGCAAATCGATCGGTCGCGTGCCGCGCGAGCAGGTCATCCCGGTGCTGTTCGGCGTGGCCGTGCTGGTGCTGCTGCTCGTCACCTTCCCCATGGAAGTCCTGGCCGGACTGGTGGTCGCGTTCCTGGCCCTCATCCCCTTCAGCGTCCGCTCGCACCGCCGCTACCTCCGCCGCGACGCGGAGCGGGCCGCGAGCGAAGCGATGGTCTGAGGGCCGACGGGAGGCCGCCCGGAGGGGCTCGGGCGCCCGTCCCTCGGAGCGTCCCTTGGAGAATGGCCCCGCCGTCCCCATCATGTGTTCACAAACGCGGCGTTCTCCACTAGGGTCCGCCCGCCCATGGCGGCGCCTTTTCGGCCCCGCCGCGCGCCGCGCTGGACGTGCACGGCGCTCGAAAGATCGGATCATATGGCGAAGGAAGAACTGCTCGAGTTCCCGGGGACGGTGACGGAGTTGCTGCCCAACGCGATGTTTCGCGTGAAGCTCGAGAACGAACACGAGATCACCGCCCACACGGCCGGCAAGATGCGCAAGAACCGGATCCGCGTGCTGACGGGCGACCGCGTGCTCGTCGAGATGACCCCCTATGATCTGACCAAGGGCCGCATCACCTACCGGTTCAAGTGAGCCGCCCCCGGTGATCGGCCTCGGCCGCCGGGGCGCTCCGGCCGAGGCGCCTCGGCTCATCCTGGCCTCGGCCTCGCCACGGCGACTGGCGCTCCTGCAGCAGGCCGGCGTCGAACCCCACGCCCTGCTGCCCGCCGACATCGACGAGACGCCCGAGCGCTCCGAACTGCCGCGCGTGCTGGCCGCCCGCCTCGCCGCCGGCAAGGCCGAAGCCGCCCTGGCCACGGCCGAGGCGCGCGGCGACCTCGGCCCCTGCTTCATCCTGGCGGCCGACACGGTGGTCAGCGTCGGGCGGCGTATCCTGCCGAAATGCGAGACACGCGACGAGGCCGAGGCCTGCCTCCGGCTGCTGTCCGGCCGGGCCCATCGCGTCCACACCGGCGTCACGCTGCTGACGCCGCGCGGCGGGCGGCGCCATCGCCTGGTCGAGAGCCGCGTCCGCTTCAAGCGCCTGTCGGGGGCCGAGACCGAGGCCTATATCGACACGGGCGAGTGGAGCGGCAAGGCTGGCGGCTACGCCATCCAGGGCTTCGCCGGCTGCTTCGTGGTCAAGCTGGTGGGCTCCTACACGGCCGTCGTCGGCCTGCCGCTCTACGAGACGACCTCGCTCCTGGTGGGCGAGGGTTTCCCGATCCACGCGGCCTGGGCCGGCGGGCCGGCCGCCTGACGCCGCACGGAGGAGCGCCCATGCCAGACGCCGCCAACGACGACACCCCTCCAGGGCCCAGTTCCAAGCGCCGGTGCCCGATCTGCGGCAAGCCGGCCTCGGCCGAGGTTTCGCCCTTCTGTTCCAAGCGTTGCGCCGACGTCGACCTCCACCGCTGGCTCGGCGAGGGCTACCGCGTGCCGGTCGAGGTCGACGACGACATGCGGGACAGCCCGGACGGAGAGTGACGCCGGCCGGAGGCCGCGAGCACCGCGGCCGACGTCCCGTGCTCAATCGTCGTCGTCCTCCGTCTTGGCCCTGGGCTGCTCCGGTCGGGAGAAAACGGCATTGCAGCCCGCGCTGAGTTGCGCCTTGTGCTGCCGCAGGCAGGACGTGATGGCGTCCTCGTCCGGGATGTTGGCGGCGCAGAGGCGGTAGACGTCGGGCGTGCAGGCGAGTTGGTCGTCCGCGCTGCCGCGGCTCTGGGCCAGTGCGGCGGTCGGGAGCGCCACGGCGCAGACGAGGAGCAGGGTCGCTGTTCTTTTCACCGGTCGTAGACCTTCCTGTCGTTGTCGCGGACAACGTCCGCTCGCCGCGATGGATCCCCCCCGGGGGGGCGCGCCCCGGCCCTCACGCCTTCCGCAGGAGGAAGCGGATGTCGCGGCCGGCCCGGACCGTCTCCAGCAGGGCGTCGCCCGTCTCGCGCGCGAGGTTGGGGATGTCGAGCCCGGCCAGCGGATCGGTGCACAGCACCTCGATGACCCGGCCCGGGGCGAGGCCGCGGAGCGCCTTGCGGGTGCGCAGGACGGGCAGCGGGCACTTGAGGCCGCGCAGATCCAGGATCGTGCGCCCGTCGCCCGGCGCCTCGTGTCGTCCGTCCATCGACCCGCTTTAGACCCGGCCGCGGCCTCCGTCCAGCCGCTCGGCTTCGCGCCCGGAGGCCGCGCGGAACCCCCTGGACAAGCCCCCGAGCCCTCCTTATAAGCCCCCTCAGTCGCGGCCCCGACGGGCCCGGGACGCCCAGGTAGCTCAGTTGGTAGAGCATGCGACTGAAAATCGCAGTGTCGGTGGTTCGATTCCGCCCCTGGGCACCAATGACTTGAGCGCCTTTTGCCTTTGATGCTGTTTCAGCCATAAATTCTACTTCGCTCTTCTCTACGCTCCATGGGCTTGAAAGACTTGTCGTGAGTCCTTGGCGAAGTGGGCAACCGAGAAGTCCCACAGCGTTTCGTCGTCTCCGGAACTCGTCCGGATCAGCGCTTCGGGATGCGTGAGGCTGCCCTCGGCGACGGCCTGCCCGCCGTTAAAAGCCGCCAGGGCCGAGCGCGCCCGCCGGGCGATCGTCTCCCTCTCATCCGGGCGGCTCTCCGTGGGGTTCTGCTGGGAGCTGGTCAGCGCGTAGGGGGAGAAGCCGCCCTGGTGCCCCCTCCCGTCCGTCCATCCCGGGCTCTCGGACTCACACGTCACTGAGGCTGACCGTTAGCGCCCTTCTCCCGCTTGCGGCAGAAGGGCGAAACTCCCCCGGCCGCCGGGATG
>CAXTBR010000008.1:16013-86609 GCA_964242785.1 uncultured Lichenihabitans sp.
GATGCGCGAGTCCGATAGCCATCCCCGGCGAGACCCGCGTCCGGCCGCCATCCTCAGCCATACGCCTTCGCCGCGTTGTCCCGTGTCGCCCTCAGACCGGCTTCTCGGTGGTCGACGCGCTGTTCGGCGTGGGGACGCTGGGGAACAGCGCGTGCCCCACGAGGAAGAGGGCGCCCATGCCGAGCACCATCACCACCACCGCCAGAATCGCGACCGCGTTCGTTCCACCCAACATGATCCCTCGCCGCTCCGCCCCAGGGTCGTCGGACCCGCTCGCCAACGTCGCCGGTGAGTCCGGGGTTGCCTGCCGCGCGGGGTGCGCAGTGTCCCACCCCAGGGCGGGCGGTCGTCGCGGCCCCGACCTCGCAACGCGATCCTCGCCGATGCGCGCGCCGCCTCGATCTGCTAATCCCCCGAGATCCCGCGCACAGAGGCGGGCAGGCGATCCGCCGGGCGACATCCTCCCGCCCGCGGTCCGGAGTCGAACGATGACCGCTGACACGACGAGCATCCCCGCCCATTTCGAGCCCGAGGCGGTCGAGCCGAAGCTCGTCGACCGCTGGCTTGAGACCGGCGTGGGCCGCGCCGACGTGGACTCCTCCAGGCCGAAGTTCTCGATCGTCATGCCGCCGCCCAACGTCACGGGCCAGCTCCACATCGGCCATGCCCTCGACATGACGCTCCAGGACGTCGTCGTGCGCCACAAGCGCCAGCGCGGCTTCGACGTGCTGTGGCTGCCCGGCACCGACCACGCCAGCATCGCCACCCACTTCGTCGTCGAGCGCGAGCTCGCCAAGACCGGCGAGACGCGCTTCACGCTCGGCCGCGACGCCTTCCTGGCGCGGGCCGCCGCCTGGAAGGACCAGTCGGCCGGCGCCATCCAGTCGCAGCTCCGCCGCCTCGGCTGCACGCCCGACTGGTCGCGCGAGCGCTTCACCCTCGATCCCGTGCTGACGCGCGCCTCGATGACGACCTTCGTGCGGCTCTACCGCGAGGGGCTGATCCGCCGCGGCTCGCGCCTCGTCAACTGGGACCCGAAGTTCCGCACCGCCGTCTCGGACCTCGAAGTCGAGACGCGCGAGGTCGAGGGCCACCTCTGGTACCTGCGCTATCCGCTCGCCGACGACGCGGGCCGCCACGTCGTGGTGGCGACGACCCGGCCCGAGACCCTGTTCGGCGACCAGGCCGTGGCGGTCAACGCCGCGGACCCGCGCTACGCCGACCTCATCGGCCGCCACGTCGTGCTGCCGCTGACGGGCCGCACCATCCCGATCCTGGCGGACGACCACGCCGACCCCGAGCAGGGCACCGGCGCCGTCAAGATCACCCCGGCCCACGACTTCAACGACCACGAAGTCGGGCTGCGCCACGGCCTCGTGCCGCTCGACGTGATGACGCCGGACGCGCGCATGAACGATGCCGTGCCGGAGCCCTACCGCGGCCTCGACCGCTTCGAGGCGCGGGCGGCCGTCGTCGCGGCGCTCGACGCGATGGGCGCGCTGGAGCGGGTCGAGCCCAAGATCATCGCGCAGCCCTTCGGCGACCGCTCGGGCGTGGTGGTCGAGCCGCGCATCACCGACCAGTGGTTCATGGACGTGGCACCGGCGGCCGCCGCGGCGGCGGCGGCCGTGCGCGCGGGCGAGACGCGCTTCGTGCCGGCGAGCTGGAGCAACGTGTTCTTCCGCTGGATGGACAACATCAAGCCCTGGTGCATCAGCCGCCAGCTCTGGTACGGGCACCGCATCCCCGCCTGGTACGGCCCGGACGGCGAGGTCTTCGTCGCCGAGACGGAGGCCGAGGCCCTGGCCGAGGCCCGGACCCGCACCGGCCGCGACGACGTCGCCCTGGAGCGCGACCCCGACATCCTCGACACTTGGTTCTCCTCGGCGCTCTGGCCCTTCGCCACGCTGGGCTGGCCGGACGAGACGCCGGACCTCGCCCGCTATTACCCCACCGACCTCCTGGTGACGGGCTTCGACATCATCTTCTTCTGGGTGTCCCGCATGATGATGCAGGGGCTGACCCTGCGCGGCGAGGTGCCGTTCCGCGACGTCTACATGCACGGCCTCGTGCGCGACGCCTCGGGCCAGAAGATGGCCAAGACCAAGGGCAACGTCATCGATCCCCTGGACCTGATCGGGGAGCACGGTGCCGACGCCACCCGCATGACGCTGATGCTGAACTGCGGCCACGGCCAGGACATCCGCATGTCGAAGGACGCCGTGCGCCCGGCGCGGCTCTTCGCCAACAAGCTGTGGAACGCCGCGCGCTTCGCGGCCCTGAACCGCTGCTTCGACGCGCCGACCCCGTTCCCCGCGGCCCCGGCCCATCCCGCCGACGCCTGGATCGTCGCCGAACTCGCCGCCGTCGCCCGCGACACGCTGAACGCGCTCGACGAGTACCGCGTCAGCGACGCCGCCTCGGGGCTGCAGGCCTTCGTGCGCGACACGTTCTGCGACTGGTACATCGAGTTCTCGAAGATCGCCATGAACGGCGAGGACGCGGGCGCGGCGGCCGAGACGCGCGCCGTGCTGGGCTGGTGCCTGAAGACCATCTGCCAGCTCCTCAACCCCTTCATGCCCTTCGTCACCGAGGCGCTGTGGGACGGGTTCGGCGCCGGGGAGCCGATCACCGCGGCCCTGCTGCCCGACTTTGAAGCCCTGCCGGGGCGCAGCGCCGCGTCGGACGAGGTCGAGGCCGTGGTGGCGCTGGTGTCGCGCATCCGCTCGGTCAGGAGCGAGCTGAAGGTGGCGCCGGGCCGGCCGATCCCGCTGCTCGTCTCGGCTCCGGGAGAGCCCGTGCGGGCGCGGCTCGACCGCTTCGGCGCGCAGATCCGCCGCCTCGCCAACCTGTCGGGCATCGACGAGGCCGGGGCGGCGCCCGAGGGCTCGGTCCGCCTCGCGGTCGACGGCACGGGCTACCTCCTGCCGCTCGCGGGCATCGTCGACTTCGCCAAGGAGCGGCAGCGCCTCGAGAAGGAGCTGAAGAAGAACGAGGGCGACCGGGGATCGCTGGCGCGCCGCCTGTCGGACCCGGCCTTCCTGGAGAAGGCGGCCCCGGAGGTGATCGAGGTGAACCGGGCGCGCCAGGTGGCGGCCGATGCCGAACGCGACCGGCTCGTGGCGGCGCTGGCGATGATGTGAGGCGAGGTCGCGCCCTCGCGCCCGGGCGGCTGTTGCGATTCCCCCTGCGAAAGCTGCTAAGGAGAGCGGCGGTGCCGAAGGCCCGATGGCGGCGCCCGACCTCGACCGCCGCCGGCCCCGTGAGGTTCGAGAGCACACGATGTCCGATTTCATCCGCGAGGTCGACGAGGAATACCGTCAGGACCAGTTCCGCCGCTTCCTGTCGCGCTACTGGGTGTCCCTGCTGCTCCTCGTCCTCCTGGTGCTGGCCGGCGCGGGCGCGTGGCGCGGCACCCTCTACTGGCGCCAGCAGAGCGCCGAGGCGGCGGGGGCCCGCTACTTCGACGCGATCGACCTCTACGCCACGGATCCCAAGGCATCGCTGGCGGGGCTCGACGCGCTCGGGTCGGACGGGCCCGCCGGCTATCGCACCCTGGCGCGGTTCCGCGCCGCGGGCGAACTCGGCGGCACCGACGTGGCCGGGGCCGTGAAGGGCTTCGACGCCATCGCGGAGGATACGTCGGTCGATCCCGAGTTCCGCGACATCGCCCGGCTGCGCGCCGGCCTGCTGCTGGTCGACACGGCGGATCCGGCCGAGCTGCGTCGGCGGCTCGACCCCCTGGCGGACGCCAACTCGGCCTATCGCTCGGTCGCCCGCGAGATGCTGGCCGCGGCCTCGCTGAAGCGCGGGGACGACGCCGACGCGGGCCGTCGGCTCGACCAGATCGAGGCCGACCCCCTGGCGCCGCAGGACAGCCGTCAGCGCGCCGGCTACATGCTCGGCGTGCTGCGGGCCGCCAAGCCCTTCGTGGCCTCCGAGGCCGCGAAGCCCGAGGCCCCGGCCCAACCCGCCCCGCCCGCGCCGGCCCCCGCGCCGTGAGCAAGGTCGCCATCATCGGCCGTCCGAACGTCGGCAAGTCCACGCTGTTCAACCGGCTCGTCGGCAAGAAGCTGGCGCTGGTCGACGACCGGCCCGGCGTCACGCGCGACCGGCGCGAGGGCGAGGCCGAGCTCTTCGACGCCACCTTCACGCTGATCGACACGGCCGGCCTGGACGACGCCGCCGAGGAGACGCTGGCCGGGCGCATGCGCCAGCAGACCGAGGTCGCGGTGGCGGACGCCGACGTGATCCTCTTCGTCATCGACAGCCGCGTCGGCGTGACGCCGGTGGACAGCCACTTCGCCGGGCTCGTGCGCCGGGCCGACAAGCCCATCATCGTGGTGGCCAACAAGGCCGAGGGGCGGGCCGGCGAGGCGGGCGCCCTGGAGGCGCACGAGCTCGGGCTCGGCACCCCGGTGGCGATCTCGGCCGAACACAACGAGGGGATGATCGACCTCTACGACGCGCTCGCGGCCGTGCTGCCCGAGGCCGCGCCGGCGCCGGCCGAGGAGGAGGCCGCCCCCCTCGCGCTCGGCGAGGACGAGGACGGCACCGAGTTCGACCCCACGAAGCCGCTGCGCATCGCCGTGGTGGGCCGGCCCAACGCCGGCAAGTCCACGCTGCTCAACGCCTGGCTCGGCGAGGACCGGCTCCTCACCGGCCCCGAACCCGGCATCACGCGCGACGCGATCGGGCTCGCCCTGCGCTGGCGCGACCGCGACCTCAAGGTCTTCGACACGGCGGGGCTGCGCAAGCGCGCCCGCATCGAGGACAAGGTCGAGAAGCTCGCCGCCGCCGACGCGATCCGCGCCGTGCAGTTCGCCGAGGTGGTGATCGTGCTGCTCGACGCCACGATCCCCTTCGAGAAGCAGGACCTCACCATCGCGGCCCTGGCGGAGCGCGAGGGCCGTGCCATCGTCATCGGGGTCAACAAGTGGGACCTGATCGAGGCGCGCGGGTCCAAGCTGTCCGAGATGCGCGACTCGGCCGAGCGCCTCCTGCCGCAGATCCGCGGCGTGCCGGTGGTGCCCGTGTCGGGCCGCACCGGCTTCGGCCTCGACAAAGTGCTGGAAGCCTCCTTCCGCGTCGCCGAGACCTGGAACCGCCGCCTGTCGACGGCGCGGCTGAACCGCTGGCTCGGCGGCGCCATCGACGCCAACCCGCCGCCGGCCGTCAGCGGGCGGCGCATCAAGATCCGCTACATGACGCAGGCCAAGGCGCGGCCCCCTACCTTCGTCCTGTTCGGCAACCAGCTCGTCGCCCTGCCGAAATCCTACCAGCGCTATCTCGTCAACGGGCTGCGCGAGACCATGGAGCTGCCGGGCGTGCCCATCCGCATGGTCATGCGCCAGGGCGAGAACCCCTACGACAAGAACCGGAAGCGCTGAGCGCCACGCCTTCCCGTTGGACGCGGCATTGTTCGGACGATCCCAGGCCATGAGCTTCGACCTGAAGAGCCCCGCCGTCGCGGTGACGCCGCCGGCCGGCCCCTTGCGCGGGCGCGTGTCGCCGCCGGGCTCGAAGAGCATCACCAACCGGGCGCTGCTGCTCGCCGCCCTGGCGCGCGGCACGAGCCGGCTCACCGGCGCGCTGAAGAGCGACGACACGCGGCTGATGGCCGAGGCCCTGCGCCGCATGGGCGTCGGCATCGCCGAGCCCGGCGACACGGAGTTCGTGGTCACGGGGGAGGGCCGGCTCCGCGCGCCGGACGGGCCGCTCCACCTCGGCAACGCCGGCACGGCGACGCGCTTCCTCGCCGCCGCGGCGGCGACGGTGGCGGGCACCGTCGTGGTCGACGGCGACGCCCACATGCGCCGGAGGCCGATCCGGCCCCTCGTCGAGGCGCTGCGCTCGCTCGGGGTCGCGGTCGAGGCCCCGACGGGCTGCCCCCCGGTCACGGTGGAAGGGCGGGGCCGGCTCGGGGCCGGGCGGGTCGCGATCGACGCCGGCCTGTCCAGCCAATATGTGTCGGCGCTGCTGATGATGGCGGCGCTGGGCGAGGGCGACATCGAGGTCGCGCTCGTGGGGGCCGAGATCGGCGCCCGCGGCTACGTCGACCTGACCCTGGCGGCGATGCGGAGCTTCGGCGCGGCGGTCGAGGCGCGCGGCGCCGGCGCCTGGACCGTGCGGCCGACGGGCTACCGAGCGGTGGACTTTCACGTCGAGCCCGACGCCTCGGCCGCCACCTATCTGTGGGCCGCCGAGGCCCTGACGGGGGGCGTCATCGACCTCGGCGTCGCGGCCGACGCCTTCACCCAGCCGGACGCGCGGGCCAAGGGGCTCATCGACGCCTTCCCGCAGATGCCGCCCGTCATCGACGGCGCGCAGATGCAGGACGCCGTGCCGACGCTGGCGGTGCTGGCGGCCTTCAACGCGGCGCCCGTGCGCTTCACCGGCATCGCCAACCTGCGCGTCAAGGAATGCGACCGCGTCCGCGCCCTCGCCGTCGAGCTCGACCGCATCCGCCCCGGCCTCGGCCGCGAGGAGGGCGACGACCTCCTGGTGGCGTCCGATCCGGCGCTGGCCGGCCAGCGCCTCCCGGCCGCGATCGAGACCTACGCCGACCACCGCATCGCCATGAGCTTCGCCCTGGCCGGGCTGAAGGTCCACGGGCTCACGATCCGCGATCCCGGCTGCGTGGCCAAGACCTATCCGGGCTATTGGGACGCGCTGTCGGGGCTCGGGGTGAGGCTGGAGGCCGTAACGTGATCGACCAGCGGGGGAATGGGATGCTCACCTCGTCGCTGCCCGAAGAGCTGGAGGGTCGGCTCGAAGCGTTCGCCCGGGCGACGGGTCGCTCCGAGTCGCTCCACGTCGAGGAGGCCATCGTCGAACACCTCGACGACTTTGAAGACTTCCACCTCGCCGAACGCGAGGCCGAGGAGGTCCGCGCGGGCCGAAGTCAGTCCGTTCCGCTGGCCGTCCTGATGGACCGGTACGGTGTCGCGGATTGAGGCTTCGGCCTCCCGCGATCACCCGCTGGCGATGGGCCACGACATAATCCGCCGCCGGATGTCCGCGCCCGACCTCCGCCCGCGCATAGCCCAGTAGGACCACGCAGACCCGGGCGCGCCGTGCCGATCTCTCTCCCGCAGCCGGATCCGTCGCCGACGTGCTGCGCCTCCGCCCGCGGCGATGGCCGCTCCGTCACGCGCCTCCAGCGCCGCGAGCCGCGGCAGGACTGCTGGCTTGACACCGGCGACTGGTGCCTGACGGGTGACTGTAACGGCTTCCGATTGATCGTCTCGGAACACCCTTTCATCCGCTCATCCCCGCGCAGGCGCATAGGCGCTCATTGAGGCGAGAAATACCCCACCTTCCTCATCCTGAGCCTGTCGAAGGATGACACGGGTCCTTCGGACCCTCGCTCAGGATGAGGGAGGGTGGAGGGAAAACAGGTTTTTGCTCCAATCTTAGCGCCTATGCGCCTGCGCGGGGCTAGTGTTGGCACACATATCGGCGCCCGCGGGAGTTGCCCTTCTCCCCAGCGGGGAGAAGGTGGCGCGCAGCGCCGGATGAGGGGAGATCCATCCACCACCTGTGGAGTCTCCGCTCATCCGCCCTGCCGGGCACCCGAGTCCCATCCCGGCAAGCCGGGATGGGTGCCCAAATTCTCCCGCGAGCGGGAGAAGGGTGTCAACGCCCAGCCTCAGTGATGTGTGCCAACGCTAACCTGCGCGGGAATGAGCGGCAGAGGGTAGCGAGCGTCCAGAAATCTTTTCCCGATCAGGCCGGCCCCTGGAAGCTCAGCAGGCGGTCGGTCGGATAATCGTAGAGCCGGCCGGTGTCGCGGAACTCCGGTGAGCACAGCGCCACGATCGAGGGGGCGATGTCCTCGGGCGTCCGCAGCGTCTCGGGGTCCTCGCCCGGCATGGCGGCGGCGCGCATGCGGGTGCGCAGCGGGCCGGGGTTCACCACCGTGACCACGACGTTCGAGGTCGTGGCGGTCTCGGCCGCGTAGGTGCGGGCCATGGCGTCGAGCGCGGCCTTGCTCACGGCGTAGGGACCCCAATAGGGGCGGAACTCGGCGCGGTGGCCGGCGCTGGACGAGACGAAGACCGCGCGCCCCGCGTCCGACGCCCGCAGCAGCCCGTCGAGCGAGCGGATCAGCCGGTAGTTGGCCGTGACGTTGACCGCCAGGACGTTGTCCCACTGCTTCGGATCGACGTGGCCGAGCGGCGTGATCGGCCCCAGCATCCCGGCATTGGCCACCAGGATGTCGAGGCGCCCCCACCGGTCGTTCAGCGCCGCGCCGAGCCGGTCGAGCGCCTCGGAGTCCTTCACGTCGCAGGGCACGAGGGTGGCCTCGCCGCCGACGGCGCGGATCTCGTCGTCGAGGTCCTCCAGCGCGCCCTGGGTTCGGGCCATGGCCACCACGTAGGCCCCGGCCCGGGCGAGCTCGAGCGCCACGGCGCGGCCGATGCCGCGGGACGCGCCCGTCACCAGGGCCAGCCGACCCTCCAGAGATTGAGCCATGAGGAATGCCTGACGGTGTTGGTCCGCCGGAGACGCGCGCTCCGGGCGGGACTATGCTGAACTAACGGCCGGGTTTTTCCGATGCAAGCCGGAGCCGCCGCGATTCGCCGGCGGCGTCCGATCCCCGCGGGACCAGCATGGACGACGCTTCACCACGCCGGCACCCGCGCAGCCGCCCGCTCAAGCTGCGCAAGGTGACGATCGGCCGGCGCGAGGTCTTCACCTCGGGCATCGCGCCGGGCGTCTGGACCGACCTCTACCACGCCACGCTGACGGTCGGCTGGCCGGCCTTCCTGGGCGGCCTCGCCGGCGTCTACGTGTTCACCAACGCGGTCTTCGCGCTGCTCTACCGCCTGGGCCCGGACAGCGTCGCCAACAGCCACGGCGACATCGAGAACCTGTTCTACTTCAGCGTCGAGACGCTGACGACGGTCGGCTACGGCGAGTTCTCCCCGCAGACGCGCTACGGCCACGTGCTGGTCGCCGTGGAGACGTTTACGGGCCTGTTCTTCACGGCCTCGATGCTGGGGCTGATCTTCGCGCGCATGTCGCGCCCGCGCGCCCGGCTGCTCTTCGCCCGCCACCTGGCGGTGGGGCCGCACGAGGGCCGGCTCACGCTCCACGCCCGCGTCGCCAACGCCCGGCTGAACGTCATCGGCAGCGCCCGGGCGCGGCTGTGGATGCTCGCCAAGGTCAGCACGGCCGAGAGGGTCGGCTTCCGGCGCTTCATCGAGCTGCCGCTGCTCCGCTCCGAGAACCCGACCTTCGTGCTGAGCTGGACCATCCTGCACGTCATCGACGAGGCGAGCCCGCTCCACGGCCGGACCGCCGAGGACCTCGCGGCCGAGGACGTCTTCTTCGTGCTGACCATCACGGGCGAGGACGAGACCTTCGCCCAGACCGTGCAGGCCCGCGAGACCTACGGGCCCGACGACCTGCGCTGGGGTAGCCGCTACGTCGACGTGCTGTCGGTGCTGGAGGACGGCACGACCTTCCTCGACTACGACCGCTTCCACGCGGTCGAACCGGTCGGGGATCGCGGGGCCTGACCGCCTCAGCTCGCCTCGGCCAGCATGGCCCACTGCTTGGGGCTCGATTCGGCCAGCACATCGGTCAGCCGCGTCGGGTAGTCGCCCGTGAAGCAATGGTCGGTGAACTGCGGGCGGACGGGATCGCGCTTCGGCAGGCCCATCGACCGGTAGATGCCGTCGACCGACAGGAAGGCCAGCGAGTCCGCCCCCATGTAGGCCCGCATGCCCTCGAGGTCCATCTGGGCGGCGAGCAGCTTCTCGCGCTCTGGCGTGTCGATCCCGTAATAGTCCGGATGGGTGATGGGCGGGCAGGCGATGCGGAAATGCACCGCGCGGGCGCCGGCGTCGCGCATCATCTGGACGATCTTCACCGAGGTCGTGCCCCGCACCACGGAATCGTCGATCAGCACGATGCTGCGGCCCTCGATCACGCCGCGGTTGGCGCTGTGCTTCATCCGCACGCCGAGCTCGCGGATCGCCTGGCTCGGCTGGATGAAGGTGCGGCCGACGTAATGGTTGCGGATGATGCCGAGCTCGAAGGGGATGCCGGAGGCCTGCGAGTAGCCCAGCGCCGCCGGCACGCCGCTGTCCGGCACCGGCACCACGACGTCGGCCTCGGCGGGGCTCTCGCTCGCGAGCTCGGCGCCCATGCGCTTGCGCACGTCGTAGACCGAGCGGCCGTTCACGGTGGAGTCCGGCCGGGCGAAGTAGATGTATTCGAAGATGCAGGGCCGGGCCGCCTGGGGCGGGAAGGGCTTCAGGCTCTCGATGCCGCCCTCGGAGATCACCACGATCTCGCCGTTCTCGATGTCGCGCACGAAGCGCGCCCCGATGATGTCGAGCGCGCAGGTTTCGGACGCCAGGATGTAGCGGCCGTCGAGCTCGCCCAGCACCAGCGGCCGGATGCCGAGGGGATCGCGCGCGCCCACCAGCTTCTTGTTGGTCAGCGCCACCAGCGCGTAGGCGCCCTCGATCTGGCGCAGCGCCTCGACGAAGCGCTCGACGAAGCGGACCTTGCGGGACCGCGCGACCAGGTGGAGGATCACCTCCGTGTCGGAGGTCGACTGGCAGATGGCGCCGTCGCGCACGAGGTTGCGGCGCAGCGTCAGGCCGTTGGTGAAGTTGCCGTTATGCGCCACCGCGAAGCCGCCGCCGTCGAGCTCGGCGAAGAGCGGCTGCACGTTGCGCAGCACGGTCTCGCCCGTCGTGGCGTAGCGGACGTGGCCGATGGAGGCGGAGCCCGCGAGGCGGGCGATCACGCGCTCGTTGGAGAAGTGATCGCCGACGAGGCCGTGCCGGCGCTCGGAATGGAACCGCCGGCCGTCGAAGGCCACGATGCCGGCCGCCTCCTGGCCGCGGTGCTGGAGGGCGTGCAGCCCCAGCGCCGTGATGGCGGCGGCGTCGGGATGCCCGAAGATGCCGAAGACGCCGCATTTCTCGCGGAGGGACTCGGTGTCGAGGTCGCTCAATGGTCCATCCTCAAGCCGGTACGCCCGGACCGTCGGAAACGAGGCCGGGCTCCAAGGGATCGGGGGAGAACCGCAACTCGGCTCCGCCGGGAAGATGGAGCATGGCGGGAACCTTTTGAAGACTGGTTCCCGGAGATCACTGTTTTTTGTTGGCCGGCTTGGCGGGCGCGGCGTTGCCGATGAGCGCGTTCAACCGCTGCTTGTCGTCCGGCGCGGCCTGGGTCGAGGCGGTCGGCTTCGGGGGCGCTGTCGGAGCGGTGTCGCCGCGGCGGGCGGGCGCCGCGGGCGGGGGCGTCGGGGCCGCGTCGGAGCCGCCGGGCGCGTCGGCGTCGGCCGGCAGGTCCTCGCCCGGCGCCGCCTTGTCGTGCTTGAAGCGCTTGAGGAAGGTGTTCTCGGGGTCCTCGGGCAGCATGGCGACGATCTCGTCGCCCGTGGCCTGGAGGAGCGGCTTCGACTTCGCGGTCGCCACCCACTCGGGCTGGGATTTCGGCGGCACCAGCCAGTTGAAGAACAGGAAGGCCACGACGCCGAGCAGGAAGCCGCGGGCCGCGCCGAAGACGAAGCCCAGCGTGCGGTCGAGCGCCCCCACCTTGCTGTCGAGGATGGCGTCCGACAGCTTCACCGTGACGATCGACACCAGGATCAGGGTGGCGAAGAACACGATGGCGATCGCCGCGATCATGCGGATCGTGTCCTTGGTGATGTAGGGTTCGAGATAGGGCATCACCCGCGGATAGAGCAGGTAGGCCGCGACCGCCGCGGCCGCCCAGGACGCGATGGCCAGCACCTCGCGCGTGAACCCCCTCACCATGGACAGCAGCGCCGACACCACGACGATGCCGAGCAAAGCCAGATCGAGATAGGACGGCATGGCTCTGTTCTCGTGCCTGTTGGTCGCGTGATGGCGCGGGAGCACGAGGCCGCCGGCCGCGCCTTATAGCGGTGTGGCCCCGCGGCGTCACCCGTCCCGGCCCCCGAAAGGCCGACGCGGCCTCCAAGCCTTCACGCCGGGCTCGGTCGACGATCAGTCGAAGACGTCCTCGCCCTCGTATTCGGCCGGTTGCGGGTCGCGTCGCGGCCCCGCGCGGCGGCCGTCCGGCACGCGGCGCGGCTCGGGGTCGGCGCGCCGCTCGGTGTTGCGTCCGCCCGGCAGGGCCGCGATGCGGGCCACGACGTCGGCGATGTGCTCGCTTCGCTGCACGTCGAGCCCGGCCGCGTCGTCGGTGCCGCCGGGCGGCGTCACGGCGGCCCCGAAGCCGAGTTTCGCCGCCTCCTTCATGCGGGCGCCCCCGTGCACCACGGGGCGGATCGAGCCCGACAGGCCGATCTCGCCGAAGAACACGGCGTCGACCGGCAGGATCTTGCCGGTGATCGACGACACGAGCGCTGCCGCGGCCGCGAGGTCGGCGGCGGGCTCGGCGATCTTCAGCCCGCCCGCGACGTTGAGGTAGACGTCGTACTGCCCGAGCCGCACGCCCGCGTGGGCCTCCAGCACGGCGATCACCATGGCGAGGCGGTTCTGGTCCCAGCCCACCACGGCGCGGCGGGGTGTGCCGAGCGCGGTCGGCGCCACCAGGGCCTGGATCTCGACGAGGAGCGGGCGCGTGCCCTCCATGCCGGCGAAGACCGAGGTGCCGGCCGCCTTGGAATCGCGCCCTGACAGGAAGAAGGCCGACGGGTTGCCGACCTCGGCCAGGCCCCGGCCGGTCATCTCGAAGACGCCGATCTCGTCGGTGGGGCCGAAGCGGTTCTTCAGCGCCCGCAGGATGCGGAAGTGGTGGCCGGCGTCGCCATCGAACGACATGACGGCGTCCACCATGTGCTCGACCACGCGCGGGCCGGCGATCTGGCCGTCCTTCGTCACATGGCCGACGAGGATCACGCAGGCGTCGCTGTTCTTGGCGTAGCGGATCAGCGCCTGCGCGGCGCCGCGCACCTGGGACACGGTGCCGGGGGCGGCGTCGATCGTCTCGGTCCACATGGTCTGGATGGAGTCGATCACCACGAGGTCGAAGCGGTCGGCGCCGAGCGTCCCCGCGATGTCCTCGACGTTGGTGGCGGCCGCGAGCCGCACGGGCGCGGCCGACAGCCCGAGCCGCTCGGCCCGCATCCTCACCTGGGCGGTCGCCTCCTCGCCCGAGATGTAGGCCACGCGCCCGCCGGCCTCGGCGAGCTTGGCGCAGGCCTGGATCAGCAGCGTCGACTTGCCGATGCCGGGCTCGCCGCCGAGCAGGATGACGGAGCCCGGCACGAGCCCGCCGCCGGTGACGCGGTCGAGCTCGGCGATGCCCACCGCGGTGCGGGGCGGCTCGGCGCCGGTGGCCGTGAGGCTCTGGAAGGCGATCGAGCGCACCTTGCGCGGCGCGGCCCCGCGGGCCGCGGCCGCGCCGATCCCCGTGGCGCCCTGTTCCTCGACGATGGAGTTCCAGGCCCCGCAGGCGTCGCACTTGCCCTGCCAGCGGTTCGACACCGCGCCGCAGCTCTGGCAGACGAAGGCGGTCCTGGCTTTGCTCATCGGACGGCGGCTGGCCTCGGGTGGTCCCCGGCGGGGGGAGGGCGGCTCGGCCGTCAGCCTTCGGCCGACGCGCCCGCCGCGACGGGGAGGGACGGTGTTCCCGTTCCGTCCCCGATATAGTGACGGCGGTGCCGCCGCCCAAGGTTGACCAGGATCTCGTAGCCGATGGTGCCGCAGCGGGCCGCCAGCGCGTCGACCCCGGCGTGGGGGCCGAGCCAGTCCACGAGGTCGCCGGCCCGCAGGGCGCCGGCCGGCAGGTCTGTCACGTCGGCGATCGACAGATCCATGGAGATGCGCCCCGCGAGCGGGCAGGGCACGCCTTCGACGAAGACCACCGCGCCGCCCCCCCCTATCCCGCTGCCGCCGATGGGCACGCCGTCCGCGTAGCCGAGCGCCAGCGTGGCGAGGCGCGAGGGCCGCGGCGCCGTCCAGCGGCCGTTGTAGCCCGCCGTGGCGCCGGCCGGCACCGGCCGGACCTGCAGCACGCGGGCCCGGAGCGCCACCACGGGGCGCATCGGGTTCGGCCGGCCGGGCAGGGGGTTGCCGCCGTAGAGCGCGTAGCCGGGCCGGACGAGGTCGTGGACGGGGCGCCGCGGCAGGAACAGCCCGGACGAGTTCGCCAGCGAGGCCGGCAGGCTCCCCAGCGCGCGCTCGCGGGCGTGGTCGAACGCCGCGATCTGCCGGGCGTTGATCGGGTCCTCCGGGTCCTCGGCCGAGACGAGATGGCTCATCACCAGCGTGACGCCGGCGGCC
The DNA here is from genome assembly GCA_964242785.1 of uncultured Lichenihabitans sp. Taxonomy (GTDB): domain Bacteria; phylum Pseudomonadota; class Alphaproteobacteria; order Rhizobiales; family Beijerinckiaceae; genus Lichenihabitans. The sequence goes on from CAXTBR010000008.1 coordinate 30,260, forward strand.
TGGAGGCTCGCCTGCGACAGGAAGCGCGCGTCCTCGACCGGGAAGCCGAGGCGGTTCATCCCCGTGTCGACGTGGAGGGCGCAGGCCGGCGCTCCGGGGCCGTCGCCGCGCGCCTCGGTCCAGGCGGCGAGCTCCTCGGTCGAGCCGATGACGGCCTGGAGCCGGTGCGCGCGATAGGCCGCGACGGGGGCGGCCTCCGGGTGGAAACCGTTCAGCACGAAGATGCGGCCGTCGAACCCGCTCCCGTCCAGGGCGGCGCGCGCCCGGCGACCCTCCGCGGCGTGGGCCACGAAGAAGGTGCGGCAGCCGGCCCGCGCCAGCGCCGGCACGGCGGCCTCGATGCCGCAGCCGTAGGCATCGGCCTTGACGGCGGCCCCGCATTCCGCGGGCGCCGCACGGGCCGCGAGGTCCCGCCAGTTGGCGCCGAGCGCGTCGAGGTCGACGGTGAGGATCGCCTGGGCGTCGCGCTCCGCCTCGGGGCCGGGCGGGAGGGCCGGGGCGAGGCTCACATCTGCTCCGGCAGATGAGTTTCCCTGGCGAGATTTGAAAATCGCGTCACCTCGGCGTCGAATTGTAGCTCTATCGACCCCGTCGGACCATGACGCGATTTTCCGATGATAACTTCCGCCTTGCCATTGGCCTGCTCACATTTCATCATCCATTTAGCATGGTCCTCCGTACCGATCTCAGGTTGCTTATTTTGAAGGTAATACTCTTCACGGTAGACAAACAATACTATGTCGGCATCCTGCTCGATAGAGCCCGACTCACGAAGGTCAGATAGCTGCGGACGTTTGTCCTCGCGATTCTCGACTTGGCGAGAGAGCTGCGACAGGGCGATCACCGGCACGGCCAGCTCCTTGGCCAGGGCCTTCAGGCCCGTGGTGATCTCGGTCAGCTCCTGCACGCGGTTGATCTGGCCGCCCGACTTCGACCCCGACAGGAGCTGGAGGTAGTCGATCACCAGCACGTCGAGGCCGCGCTGGCGCTTCAGGCGCCGGGCACGGGCGGTGAGCTGGGCGATGGAGATGCCGCCAGTCTGGTCGATGAAGAAGGGCACGTGCTGCATCTGCCGCGCCGCCTCGGTCACGCTGTGGAAGTCCTCGTCCGTCACGTCGCCGCGGCGGATCTTGTAGGAGGCGACGCCCGACTGCTCGGCGATGATGCGGGTCGCGAGCTGCTCGGCCGACATCTCCAGCGAGAAGAACCCCACGATGCCGCCGTTGACGGTCTCCAGCGAGCCGTCTGCTCGCGTTTCGGAACGGTAGGCCTTGGCGATGTTGAAGGCGATGTTGGTGGCGAGCGAGGTCTTGCCCATGGCGGGCCGGCCGGCCAGCACGATGAGATCGGACTTCTGCAGCCCGCCGAGTTTTTGATCCATCTCGATCAGACCGGTCGAGACGCCGCTGAGCTTGCCGTCGCGCTCGTAGGCCTTGGCCGCGACGTCGATGGCCGTGGTGAGGGCCTGCGAGAAGGTTTGGAACCCGCCCTCGGCGCGGCCCGATTCGGCGATGGCGTAGAGGTGGCGCTCGGCCGCCTCGATCTGCTCGCGCGGGGAATGGTCGACCGGCGCGTCGAACGCGACGTTGACGATCTCCTCGCCGATGTTGATCAGCCCGCGCCGCACCGCGAGGTCGTAGATCATGCGGCCATAGTCGGCCGCGTTGATGATCGTCGTGGCCTCGGCGGCGAGGCGGGCGAGATATTGCGGCACGGTGACGCCGCCGAGGTCGTGGTCGCCCAGGAAGGTCTTCAGCGTGATGGGGGTGGCGATCTTGCCGGCCCGCACGAGCGATGCCGTCACCTCGAAGATGCGGCGGTGGATCTCCTCGGCGAAATGCTCGGGCTTGAGGAAGTCCGACACGCGGTCGAAGGCGTCGTTGTTGACCAGGATGGCGCCGAGCAGCGCCTGCTCGGCCTCCACGTTGTGGGGCGGCTGGCGGAAGGTCTCGGCCGGCTCCGGCAGGACCGGCACGGCGGCCCATCGCCCGATCGTCTCGACATTGCTCATGGGCGGCACCTCTTCGGAACGCGGCCGGGAACGCCTCCCGCGGCGCCCGGCGACTTCGCGGTCTAATTTATGCGGGCGAAGCCATCGTTAACAGGCGCCGCCGCGCCGTGGGGGCGTTAACCGCATCCGTCGATCCGGGTGGCTTGCCCGGCGCGGGTCGCCGCCCCACTTGCACCCCCGGGACGGCTTGCCTATAAGCCGCCCCACCCCACACGCGGACTTATGGCGGCCCTGATCCAAGGGCTGCACCGGTGGCTGGCACGGCTTTCACGCCGTCGCCGGCCGATCGTCCGCGGAGGCACAACCGGAGAACACATTATCATGGCCCTGCCCGACTACAACATGCGCTCGCTCCTCGAATCGGGCGCGCATTTCGGCCACCAGTCGCACCGCTGGAACCCGAAGATGGCCCCCTTCATCTTCGGCGCCCGCAACAACATCCACATCATCGACCTCGCCCAGACGGTGCCGCTGATGCACCGCGCGCTCCAGGCGATCTCCGACACGGTGGCGGGCGGCGGGCGCGTGCTCTTCGTCGGCACCAAGCGCCAGGCGGCCGACCCGATCAAGGACGCGGCCAGGCGCTCGGCCCAGTACTACATCAACGCCCGCTGGCTCGGCGGCATGCTGACCAACTGGAAGACCATCTCGGCCTCGATCCAGCGCCTCCGCAAGGTCGACGAGACGCTCGACGGCGGGGCCGTCGGCCTCACCAAGAAGGAGCGGCTGATGATGTCGCGCGAGCGCGAGAAGCTCGAGAAGGCGCTCGGCGGCATCAAGGACATGGGCGGCGTGCCCGACCTGATCTTCGTGATCGACACCAACAAGGAGCAGTTGGCCATCAAGGAGGCCAACCGGCTCGGCATCCCGGTGGCGGCCATCGTCGACACGAACTGCGATCCGGACGGCATCACCTACCCGATCCCGGGCAACGACGACGCCAGCCGCGCCATCCTGCTCTACTGCGACCTCGCGGCCCGCGCCGCCATCGACGGCATCTCGCGCAGCCAGGGCTCGCTCGGCGTCGACATCGGCGCCATCGAGGCCCCGGTCGAGGAGATCGTCGAGCCGGCCGAGACCATGGAGGCGGCGCCCACCGCCCCGGTCGAGTTCGAGGCCCCGGCCGAGCAGTTCGAGCTCTTGAGCGCCCCCCGCGGCGCGCCCGACGACATGTCGAAGCTGAATGGCGGCAGCCCGCAGCTCGCCCAGAAGCTCAACGACGCCGGCATCTTCCACTTCTGGCAGCTCGCCGCCATGTCGCCGGAGGACGCCGCCAACATCGACCGCGACCTCAAGCTGAACGGCCGCCTCGACCGCGAGGGCTGGATCATCCAGGCCCGCGAACTCGTGGCCGGCGTCTGATCCGAACCCCTCCCGGCCGCGTCCCAGGGGCGCGGCCGACGGCGACATCTGCGGCAGGGCCGGGGCCGACGTCCCCCGCGTCCCTGCCGCATCGCCGTCCGACATCGAACCCAAAGGTGAATCCCATGGCCACGATCTCGGCCGCGATGGTGAAGGATCTTCGCGAGAAGACCGGCGCCGGCATGATGGATTGCAAGAACGCGCTCAACGAGACGGCGGGCGACGTCGAAGCTGCGGTCGACTGGCTGCGCAAGAAGGGCCTCTCCAAGGCCGCCAAGAAGTCCGGCCGCGTGGCCGCCGAGGGCCTCGTGGCGGCGCTGGTGCAGGGCAACAGGGGCGTCCTGGTCGAGCTCAACTCCGAGACCGACTTCGTGGCCCGCAACGGCGACTTCCAGGCGCTCGCCAGGGACGTGGCCCAGGTGGCCCTGAAGGAGATCGCCTTGCAGGGGGGCGGCGACGTCGACGCCGTGCTCAAGGCCCACGCGCCGAAGGGCGGCACCGTGCAGGAGGCGATCGCCAACGCCATCGCGACCATCGGCGAGAACATGACGCTGCGCCGCGTCGCCGGCCTGGGCGTCGGGCAGGGCGTCGTCGGCCAGTACGTGCACGGCGCGGCCGGCGAGGGCCTGGGCAAGATCGGCGTCATCGTGGCGCTGGAATCGGCCGGCAAGGCCGAAGACCTGCAGGCCCTCGGCCGGCAGATCGCCATGCACGTCGCGGCGTCGAGCCCGCTCGGCCTCGACGCGGCCTCGATCGACCCCGCGGTCGTGGAGCGCGAGAAGGCCGTGCTGGCGGACAAGAACGCCGGCAAGCCCCCTCACGTCCTGGAGAAGATCGTCGAGAGCGGCCTCAAGTCCTACTACAAGGAGGTGAGCCTGCTCGACCAGAGCTACATCCACGACGCGTCCAAGACCGTCGCCCAGGCCGTCAAGGAGGCCGAGAAGGCCGTCGGCGCCCCCGTCAGGCTCACGGGCTTCGCCCGCTTCGCGCTCGGCGAGGGCATCGAGAAGCCGGAGGGGCCCGACTTCGCCTCCGAGGTCGCCAGCATGTCGGGCAGCGCCTGACGGCCGATCGCCGCCCCGCCGACGTCCAGATCTGGGAAGGATGAGCCGATGAGCGCGGGCCACGGTGCGGGGATGTTCAGGCGGGTCGTGGTCAAGCTGTCGGGCGAGTCCCTGACGGGCCCCGACAACCACGGGCTCAACGCCCCCACGGTCGCGCGGATCGCCGCCGACCTCGTCTCGGCCTCCGACAGCGGCATCGAGATCGCCGTGGTGGTGGGCGGCGGCAACTTCTTCCGCGGCATCCAGGGCGCCACCAAGGGCATCGAGCGGGCGCGGGCCGACTCCATCGGCATGCTGGCCACCGTGATGAACGCGCTCGCCATCGAGGCCGCGATCGAGGCCGAGGGGTATCCCGCCCGGGCCCTCTCGGCCGTGCCCATGCCCTCCGTGTGCCAGCCCTATTCGCGCCAGGCGGCGCTGCACCACCTCGCCAAGGGCCGCATCTGCGTGCTCGCCGGCGGCACCGGCAACCCCTTCTTCACCACCGACACCGGCGCCGTGCTGCGGGCCGCGGAGCTGTCCTGCGACGCCGTGATGAAGGCCACGCTGGTCGACGGCGTCTATTCGGCCGACCCCAAGCGCGACCCCTCGGCCACCCGCTTCGCGCAACTGACCCACGACGAAGCCATCTCGAAGAACCTCGCCGTGATGGACACGGCGGCCTTCGCCCTCGCGCGCGAGAACCGCATCCCCATCATCGTCTTCTCCATCGCGGTGGAGGGCGCGATCCGGGCCGCCCTGGAGGGCAGCGGGGTGTTCACCCTCGTGACGCCGTGAAGGCCCCGATGCGCCGGGGCGAGGCGGGCCGCGCCGGTTTCTCGCGCATGCCGGCCCGATTGGGCCTGCGAAAACGCTGTGACGCATGCTAATGACGGTGGCCGCGCCGCCCGGATGCAGCGTCCCGGACGGCTCGGGCCTTCGAGAACGGACACCCCAACGTGAGCGCAGATTTCGACGTCGCCGACCTCAAACGCCGCATGCAGAGTGCGATCCAGTCCCTGAAGCACGAGCTGGCCGGCCTGCGGACCGGGCGCGCCAGCGCCGCCCTGGTCGAACCCGTCATGGTGCACGCCTACGGCCAGACCATGCCGCTGAACCAGGTCGCCAGCATCACGGTGCCGGAGCCCCGCGCCCTCGCCGTGCAGGTGTGGGACAAGAGCATGGTCAGCGCGGTCGAGAAGGCTATTCGCGACGCCAACCTCGGCCTGTCGCCCACCGTCGAGGGGCAGTTGCTGCGCATCCGCATCCCGGAGCTCAACGAGCAGCGCCGCAAGGAGATGGTGAAATACGCCCATAAATACGGCGAGGAGGGCCGGGTGGCGGTCCGCCACGTCCGCCGGGACGGCATCGACCGGCTGAAGAAGCTCCTCAAGGACAAGACCATCTCGGAGGACGACGAGAAGCGTCTCGCCGCCGAGGTGCAGAAGGTGACCGACCAGTTCGTGTCGGAGGTCGACACCACCGTCGACGCCAAGGAACGAGAGATCATGCAGGTCTAGCGGCGCATCCCGGTCGGACGGATCGATGCGGTCGGGTGAAGGCGTTCGTCGAATGGGGAGAGGGAGCTGTCGCCGTGAGCCGATGCGAGCGGACGAACTCCGAGGCTGCGGGTTTCGGGCCCGATGGATGCCGGCCGAATGCTGCGGACAGCCGAGATGAGAAGCGATCAGGGTGACGACGGCCGCGGCGGGCCCGACCCCGTCGGGGCCGGTGAGCCGCGGCGCGTCCCGGCCCATGTCGGCATCATCATGGACGGCAACGGCCGCTGGGCCGCGGCCCGCGGGCTGCCGCGCCTGGAGGGCCACCGGCGCGGCGTCGAGGCGCTGCGCGCCACCGTCAAGTCGGTGTCGGACCTCGGCGTCCGCTACCTCACGGTCTATAGCTTCTCGTCGGAGAACTGGACGCGCCCCGTCGAGGAGGTGTCCGACCTCATGGGCCTGCTGAAGCGCTTCATCCGCAAGGACATGGCGGAGCTGCACCGCAACGGCGTGCGGGTCCGCATCATCGGCGAGCGGGCCCGCCTCACGCCCGACATCCGCAAGCTGCTCGGCGACGCCGAGGAACTGACGCGCGGCAACGACGGGCTCGTGCTCGTGGTGGCGTTCAACTACGGCAGCCGCCAGGAGATCGCCGGCGCCATGCGCCGCATCGCCGAGCGCGTGCTGTCCGGCGACATCGATCCGGCCGCCATCGGCTGCGACACGATCGCGGCCCACCTCGACACGGCCGGGCTGCCGGATCCCGACCTCATCATCCGCACCTCGGGCGAGCAGCGGCTGTCGAACTTCCTCATGTGGCAGGCCGCCTACGCCGAATTCGTCTTCCTGCCCTGCCACTGGCCCGACTTCGACCGGCTCGCGCTCGAGACCGCGCTCGACGCCTACATGTCGCGCGAGCGGCGCTTCGGCGGCATCCGCCCGGCCGAGCTGGGGCGCAAGGTCACGTCCGCCCTATGACGGAGGCAGAGCCCCGCCGCGACGGGATCGCGCGGCCCGCGGCGCCGGGCGCCGGGCGCGCGGGCGCGCGGGCGGAACTCCTGCCGCGGGTCCTGTCTGCGGCCGTCATGGCGGCGCTGGCGCTCGGCACCGCCTGGGCGGGCGGCCCCGTCTTCGACCTGTTCTGGCTCGCCGCGGCCGTCGCGGTCCTGCTCGAATGGCAGGGCCTGGTGGGCGCCCGACGCCGCTTGGCCCTCGGCCTCCTCGGCTGCCTCGTCCTCGGCATCGCCGGCGTCTACGGCGCGGGCGCGCAGCCGGCCGCGGCCCTGGCTGTCCTGGCGCTCGGCGCGGGCGCGGCGCTGCCGCTGGCGGACCCGGGCCGGCGCGGCATCACGGCCGCCGGCACGCTCTACGCCGGCGTCCTCGCGCTCGCCCTGCCGCTGCTGCGGCACTCGGATCTCGACGGTTTCGCCGCGATCGCCTGGCTCTTCGCCGTGGTCTGGGGGACCGACACGATGGCGTTCTTCGGCGGGCGGGCCATCGGCGGCCCCAAGCTGGCACCCCGGCTGTCGCCGTCGAAGACCTGGTCGGGCTTCGCGGTCGGCGTCCTGTCCGGCGCGGTCCTCGGGCTCCTCGTGGCGCCGCGCTCCGGTTGCCCCGCCTGCGTGCTGGGTGCGGGGCTCGTCGCGGGCGCCCTGTCCCAGGGCGGCGACCTCTTCGAATCGTCGCTCAAGCGCCGCTTCGGCGCCAAGGACGCGGGCTCCCTGATCCCCGGCCACGGCGGCGTCATGGACCGGCTGGACGGGTTCGTCGCGGCCTCGGTCTTCGCGGCCGCCGTCGGCCTGTGGCGCTTCGGCCCGGCCGGGACGGGGGCGGGCCTCCTCAGATGGTGACCAGCATGACATCGGCCAGCGCCGCGCCCCGCGCTCCCGCCTTCGGCGCGATCCCGTTCGGCACCGCCCCCAAGACCCTGGTGATCCTCGGCGCCACCGGCTCGATCGGCCGGTCGACGGCGCAGGTCCTGGCCCTCTACCCGCATGCGTTCCGCGTCGCCGCGGTGGCGGGCGGGCGCGACGCCGGGGCCCTGGCCCGGACCGCGGTGGCGCTCGGCGCCCGATTCGCGGCGCTGGCCGACGGATCGCGCTACGCCGACCTCAAGGCCGCGCTGTCCGGCACCGGCATCGAATGCGCGGCCGGCGAGGAGGCCGTCGAGGAGGCGGCCCGCCGCCCCTGCGACCTCGTGATCGGCGCCATCGCCGGCACGGCGGGGATGCGTCCCACCTTCGCGGCCATCGAGGCCGGGCGCACGATCGCGCTCGCCAACAAGGAGACGCTGGTGTGCGCCGGCGCCGCCGTGATGGCGGCGGCGGAGCGGCACGGCGCGACGCTGCTGCCGCTCGACAGCGAGCACAACGCCATCTTCCAGGCGCTCGGCGACGCCGACCGGTCGAGCATCGAGCGCATGACGCTGACGGCCTCGGGCGGCCCGTTCCGCGACTGGAGCGCCGAGCGCATCGCCGCCGCCACGCTCGACGAGGCCCTGGCCCACCCCAACTGGGCCATGGGTCCCAAGGTGACGATCGACTCGGCCGGGCTCGTCAACAAGGGGCTGGAGCTGATCGAGGCGCACCATCTCTTCGGCGTGGCGGCCGACAGGCTCGACGTCGTGGTCCACCCGCAATCGGTCGTGCACGGCCTCGTGTCCTTCGCGGACGGCTCCGTGACGGCGGGCCTCGCCCTGCCGGACATGCGGGTGCCCATCGCCCATTGCCTCGGCCATCCGCTCCGCATCGAGAGCGGCGCCCGCAAGCTCGACCTCGCGGCCGTCGGCACCCTCACCTTCGAGAAGCCCGACCTCCTCCGCTTCCCCGGCCTGCGGGTCGCGGTCGCGGCGCTGGAGGCCGGGGGGGGCCTGCCCACCGTCTTCAACGCCGCCAACGAGGTCGCGGTCGACGCCTTCGTGGCGCGCCGCATCGGCTTCGCCGACATCGTCCGCATCGTGGAGCGGGTCTGCGAGGCGGCCGCGGGCGACGATCTCGCGGCCACGCCGGCCGGCATCGACGAGGCCCTGGCCGTTGACCATGTCGCGAGAGAAAGGGCCGCCGCTCTCTTACATTGAGGGACGCGAGATGAGACAGTAACGCTCTGGTAACCATCCGGAACGGGCGCCTCGCGACGGCGCGCCGAGGCCGGACGGGACGCAGGGAGTCATCGATGTCGCTTTTCGGTCCCGTCAGCACTCTGCTCCTGACGCTCGTCTCCTTCGTCTTCATCATGACGGTGGTGGTGTTCTTCCACGAGCTCGGCCATTTCCTGGTGGGGCGCTGGTGCGGCGTGAAGGTGGACGCCTTCTCCATCGGCTTCGGGCCCGAGATCTACGGCCGCGTCGACTCGCACGGCACGCGCTGGCGCGTGGCCGCGGTCCCGCTCGGCGGCTACGTGAAGTTCCACGGCGACATGAACGCCGCCAGCGTCGGCACCGCCGAGGAGGTGGCGGCGATGCCCGAGGCCGAGCGCGCCCTGACGTTCCAGGCGAAATCGGTGGGCCGCCGCGCCGCCATCGTGGCGGCCGGCCCCATCGCCAACTTCATCCTGGCGCTGGTGGTGCTCACAGGGCTGATCTACGCCGAGGGACGCCCCTCGCCCGACCCGCGGATCGGCGGCCTCGTGGCCGACAGCGCGGCCGCCCGGGCGGGCTTCGAGCCCGGCGACATCATCCGGTCCATCGACGGCAAGCCGGTCGCGAGCTTCGCCGCCATGCACGACCTGATCGCCGGGCAGGGCGGCGTGCCGCTGCGCTTCGAGGTGGACCGCGACGGCCTGCGCCGCGAGATCACGGCGACGCCGGACGTCCGGGACGTCAAGGGGCCCGGCGGCCAGACCCGCGTGGGGGTGCTGGGCGTCGAGGCCGTGATGGAGCGCATCGGCCTCGTCCAGTCCATGTCGGGCGCCGCCAACGGCGTCTGGGCCGTCGTGGCCGGGACGGGACACTACGTGGGCGGCCTCATCCTGGGCCGCGAGAAGGCCGACCAGCTCTCCGGCCCGATCGGCATCGCCTCCGTGGCGGGGCAGGCGGCGCGGATGGGCTTCGGCATGGTGCTCAACGTGGTGGCGATCCTGTCGGTGTCGATCGGGCTCATCAACCTCGTGCCCGTCCCGCTGCTCGACGGCGGCCACCTCCTGTATTTCGCCTTCGAGGCCCTGCGGGGCCGGCCGATGAGCCTCGGCGCCCAGGAGTTCGGCTTCAAGGTGGGCCTCGCCCTCGTGTCGATGCTGATGATCTTCGCCACCTACAACGACATCCTGCACTTCGTCCGCGGCTGAGGGCTCCCGCGGAGACGAGGGCCGCGATCGATGGGCCATCGGCCTCTCGGTCGGGCGTTCGGGACGAAGCGATCGTCCCCGTGCGGTGCCTTCGCGCGCCCATCCCGGCCCCGCCGGCGCCGTGACACGCCTGCAACGTCACATGATATTCGCCGGGGATCGCCGGGCGGCGCGGTTTGCCCTGGTGCGTAAACCTTGTAGAAGCGAAAAACCCGGAAAAGGGGACGCTGGAGCCTGTTCGCGGACTCGAGCAGCGACAAGGACGCACCCCCTCGGGGGTGAGTGGACCGGAACGGCGCCCCGCGTTCTCCGGCTGTGCAGGGATCGATTGCCGATGCGTTTTCTTCGAGGCTATCTGACCAGGTTGGCCTTCGCCCTCTGCTTGGCGTCTAGCGTCTTTGGTTCCACCTCTCCGTCCCAGGCTGCCGCGCCCGCGGCCAACATCGTCGTCGAGGGCAACCGCCGCGTCGATCCCGACACCATCCGCACCTACTTCCAGGGCACCGACGAATCCAAGATCAACGAGGGCGTCCGCTCTCTCTACGCGACGGGGCTGTTCTCAGACGTGCGCGTCAGCCGCGACGGCGGGCGCATCGTGGTCCACGTGGCCGAGAACGGCGTGATCAACCGCGTGGCCTTCGAGGGCAACAAGAAGGTCAAGAGCGAGCAGCTCGAGTCCGAGCTGACGTCCAAGACGCGCGGCCCTTACTCCCAGGCCCTGGTGGCGGCTGACGTGCAGCGCATCCAGGAGATCTACCGGCGCTCCGGCAACGGCAACGCCCGGGTCACGAGCCGCATCGTCGACCTGCCGAACGGCCGCGTCGACGTGGTCTTCACCATCGACGAGGGCAGCAAGACCGGCGTGAAGTCGATCGAGTTCGCCGGCAACAGCGCCTACTCGTCGCGCAAGCTCCGCGGCCTGATGACCACGACGGAGATGAACCTCCTGTCGTTCCTGAAGACGACCGACGTCTACGATCCCGAGAAAATCTCCTCTGACGAGGATCTGATCCGCCGTTTCTACCTCCGGAACGGTTATGCCGACTTCCGCGTCGTCGGCACGGACGTGAAGTTCGACGCCGAGGAGGGCGGCTACAACATCCTCATCACGGTCGAGGAGGGCGCCCAGTACACGGTGAGCAGCAGCAGGGTCGATTCGCAGATCCCCGGCGTCGCCAACGACTCGCTGCTGCCCTTCCTCCGCCTCCAGGCCGGCGACACCTACGACGGAGACCAGGTCCAGAAGTCCGTCGAGGCCGTCACCCGCGAGGTGGCCCGCCGCGGCTACGCCTTCGCCGAGGTGAAGCCGCGCGGCGACCGCGACAGCGTCAAGCACACCGTGTCGATCGCCTTCACGGTCGACGAGGGCCCGCGCGTCTACATCGAGCGCATCAACGTGCACGGCAACACCCGCACCCGGGAGTACGTCATCCGCCGCGAGTTCGACATCGGCGAAGGCGACCCCTACAACAAGGTGCTGATCGACAAGGCCGAACGCCGCTTGAACAGCCTCGGCTTCTTCAAGAAGGTGAAGATCACCAACGTGCCCGGATCCTCGCCCGACCGCGTCGTCGTGGACGTGGACGTCGAGGACCAGCCCACCGGCTCCTTCGGCGTGTCGGGCGGCTATTCCACCTCGGACGGCTTCATCGCCGAGCTGTCGGTCAGCGAGGCGAACTTCCTCGGCCGCGGCCAGTTCGTGAAGGTCGCCATCCAGGAGGGCCAGAACGCCCGCGGCATCGATTTCTCCTTCACCGAGCCCTACATCCTGGACACGCGCATCGCGGCGGGCTTCGACCTCTTCGCCAAGCAGAACGACAACACCCAGTACACCGACTACGAGACCTTCGTGACCGGCGGCACGCTGCGGCTCGGCGTGCCGATCACCGACGAGTTCTCGCTCTCGCCCCATTACTCGCTCTACAACACCCGCATCACCATCCCGAACACCCCCGACGCCCCCTACAACGACTGCCAGTTCCCGGTGAACGGGGTGACGCCCGGCGTGGGCGTGCTCGGCGGCACTCCGCCGTCCCTCTTCGACAACTGCCTGACCAACGGCGAAGCCTCGCTGGCCATCAAGCAGGCGCAGGGCTCGACCCTGACGTCGCTCGCCGGCTTCACGCTCGACTATTCGACGCTCGACAACCGCAAGAACCCGACCCAGGGCCTCTTCGTCGAGCTGCGCAACGACGTGGCCGGCCTCGGCGGCGACTCGCAGTTCGTGCGCACCAGCGGCGACCTGCGCTACTATCACGGGATCTTCGAGGACGTGGTCGGCATCCTGCACCTGCAGGGCGGCGAGGTTCAGGGCTTCGGCAGCGAGAGCCAGCTCAGGATCGCCGACGAGTTCCAGCTCGGCCCGACCCTGGTGCGCGGCTTCGCGCCGAGCGGGATCGGCCCGCGCGACATCTCCAACCTCGCGGCCTACAAGTACAACCCGCTCGGCGGCTCGACCTACGCCGGCGCCTCGGCCGAGGTGCAGTTCGCGCTGCCCTACCTGCCGCGCGACCTCGGCCTGCGCGGCGCCCTCTTCACCGATGCCGGCACGCTGTTCGGCTACCAGGGCAAGACCAACTTCACGCCCGGCGGCGGGGCCTGCGTAGCCGACAGCACGCCGCCGCTCTACACCCAGGGCACCTGCGTGACGGTGCGCGACTCGGCGGCGATCCGCTCCTCCGTCGGCGCCTCCATCCTGTGGGCCTCGCCGCTCGGCCCGATCCGCTTCGACTACGCCTACGCGCTGTCCAAGGACAAATACGACGTGACCCAGGCGTTCCGCTTCTCGGGCGGCACCTCCTTCTGACCGGGTCGCCGGGCCGGGACGGGGCTTGCCTCGCCCGGACCGGGGTGGCAAGCCTCCACCGGACGGCCCGCGGGCTGCGGGCCGACCGGCGGGTGGTGATGGCGTCTCCAGTGTTCTTCCGTCCGGCCGCCGAGCCGTCCCTCGGCGACGTGGTCCGCTGGACCGGCGCCACGGCGCCGCCGGGCGCCGACCTCGACCTGCGCATCCGCGCGGTGGCGCCCCTCGACCTCGCCGGGCCCGGCACCCTGACGTTCCTCGACAATCCCCGCTACGCGCCGGCCCTCGCGGCCACCCGGGCCGCCGCCTGCCTCGTGCCGGCCCGCTACGCGGACCGCGTGCCGGAGGGCGCCGTGGCGCTGGTCGCCCAGGAGCCCTACCGGGCCGTCGCGGTCGTGGCGGGCCGCCTCTACCCCGACGCGCTGCGCCCGGGCTCGCTGTTCGGCACCGTCGGCATCTCGCCGAGTGCCACGGTCCACCCCGAAGCGCGGCTCGAAGCCGGCGTCACGGTCGACCCCGGCGCCGTGATCGGCCCGCGCGCCGAGATCGGCGCCGGCACGGTGGTGGGGCCCCACGCCGTGATCGGGCCGGACGTGCGGATCGGGCGCAACTGCTCGGTCGGCGCCAACGCCACCGTGGTGCACGCTCTCGTCGGCGACCGCGTCATCCTCCACGCCGGCGTGCGGATCGGCCAGGACGGCTTCGGCTTCGCCATGGGGCCGGGCGGCCACCTCAAGATGCCGCAGATCGGCCGCGTGGTGCTCCAGGACGACGTCGAGGTCGGCGCCAACACCGCGATCGACCGCGGCTCCAACCGCGACACGGTCGTGGGCGAGGGCACCAAGATCGACAACCTCGTGCAGATCGGCCACAACGTGTCGATCGGCCGGCACTGCGTGATCATCTCGCAGACCGGGATCTCGGGCTCAACCACGCTCGGCGACTTCGTCGTCACGGCCGGCCAGGCGGGCTTGGCGGGCCACCTCACGATCGGCGCGGGCGCGCAGGTCGGCGCCAAATCCGGCGTGATGAACGACATCCCGGCGGGCGAACGCTGGTTCGGCATCCCGGCCCAGGCGGCACGCGAACAGTTCCGCCTCCATGCCACGCTGAAGCGGATGGCCCGCAGGGCGGGCGGGGAGTCGAGCTGATCGCGGCTTGGCGGGGCTGCCGGGACATGCGACATCGGCGGCGGAGGGCCTTCAGCGCCCCAATCGAGCGGGGTGGGGGATGGACGAAGCGGCGCGGACGGAGCTCGACTCGGTCGATATCGTGAAACTGCTCGAATACCTGCCGCACCGCTACCCGTTCCTGCTGGTGGACCGCATCGACGCGATGCGGGGCGACGAATCCTGCGTGGGCATCAAGAACGTCACCTTCAACGAGCCGCAGTTCCAGGGCCATTTCCCCGGGCGCCCCGTCATGCCCGGCGTGCTGCTGATCGAGGGCATGGCCCAGACGGCCGGCGCGCTCTGCGTCCACGCCCAGAAGCTCGACAGGCCGCGGCTGGTCTATTTCATGACGATCGACAAGGCCAAGTTCCGCAAGCCCGTGGTGCCGGGCGACCGGGTCGAGTTCCACCTGCGCAAGCTGAACCAGCGCCGCAACATGTGGTGGTACAAGGGCGAGGCCAAGGTCGACGGCGCCCTGGTGTGCGAGGCCGAGCTCAGCGCCATGCTCGTGATGGAATGAGGGCCGCAGTGCCGTTCGCCCGGGACGCGGGCCGGGGAGGGTCGCATGGCTGACGCGGAGACGCGGGACCACGAGGCCGGTCCCCATATCCACCCCTCCTCGGTCGTGGCCCACGCGGCCCGGCTCGGCCGCGGCGTCCACATCGGCCCTTTCTGCGCGGTCGGGCCGGACGTGGCGCTGGGCGACGGGGTGCGGCTCGTCTCGCACGTCGCGGTCGCCGGGCACACGAGCATCGGCGAGAACACGCGTGTCTTCCCCTTCGCGTCGCTGGGCCACGAGCCGCAGGACCTGAAGTTCCGCGGCGAGCTGTCGGAACTGCGGATCGGCCGCGACTGCGTGATCCGCGAGGGCGTCACGATGAACCCCGGCACGGCGGCCGGCGGGCTGCTCACCCGCGTCGGCGACCGCAGCGTGTTCCTGGCCCAGTCGCACGTGGCGCACGACTGCCGGGTCGGCGACGACGTCATCTTCTCCAACAACGTCATGCTGGCGGGCCACTGCTCGGTGGGGGATCACGCCATCCTGGGGGGCGGCGCCGCGGTGCACCAGTTCGTGCGCCTCGGCCGCCACAGCTTCATCGGCGGCCTCGCCGGCGTCGAGCACGACGTGATCCCCTACGGCATCGCGCTCGGCAACCGCGCGCATCTCGCCGGGCTCAACGTCGTGGGCCTCAAGCGCCGGGGTTTCTCGCGCGAGGCGATCCACGACCTGCGCCGCGCCTACAAGCTGCTCTTCTCGGCGCCCGGCACCCTGAAGGAGCGGACCGAGGCGGTGGCAGCGGAGTTCGGCAGTCACCCGCAGGCCGACGAGATCCTGTCCTTCCTGCGCGAGGGCGGCGAGCGGGCGATCTGCGTGCCGCGGGACGGGCGCGACCCGGCGTGACCCCATCCGCGCCGCTGCGGATGTTCATCGTGGCGGGCGAGCCTTCGGGCGACCACCTCGGCGCCGGGCTGATCCGGGCGCTGCGCGAGCGCGCGCCCGACCTCGCCGTCGCGGGCGTGGGCGGGGCCGAGATGGCGGCGGAGGGACTGGCGTCCCTGTTCCCGCTCGCCGACATCGCCGTGATGGGCTTCGTGCCCGTGGTGGCCCGCCTGCCGCACCTGCTGCGCCGCATCCGCGAGACCGCGGAGGCCGCGGTCGCGTCCCGGCCCGACGTCCTCGTCATCGTCGACAGTCCCGATTTCACCCATCGCGTCGCGCGGCGCGTGCGGGCCGCGGCCCCCGCCATCCCCGTCGTCGACTACGTCAGCCCCACGGTCTGGGCCTGGCGCCCGGGCCGGGCCGCCGCCATGCGGGCCTACGTCGACCACCTCCTGGCGCTCCTGCCCTTCGAGCCGGAGGCGCACCGTCGCCTCGGCGGGCCGCCCTGCTCCTACGTCGGCCACCCGCTGATCGAGCGGCTCGGCGCGCTCCGTCCCGACGCCGCCGAGGCGGAGCTGCGGTCCCGGCCGACCCTGCTGGTGCTGCCGGGCTCGCGCGGCTCGGAGATCCGCCGGCTCACGGCCGTGTTCGGCGAGGCCGTGGGGCGGATCGCCGACCGCGTGGGCGGGCTCGACGTGGTCGTCCCGGCCGTGTCCGACCTCGCCGAGGAGATCCGGGCGCGGGTGTCCTCCTGGCGCGTCGCGCCGCAGGTGGTCACGGGGGAGGAGGCCAAGCTCGCCGCCTTCCGCCGCGCGCGGGCGGCGCTCGCCGCCTCCGGCACCGTCACGCTCGAACTCGCGCTGTCGGGCGTGCCCATGGCGGTGGCCTACCGCGTGTCGCCGCTCGAGACCTGGCTGCGCTTCGTCGTCAAGGTGCCGTCGATCGTCCTGCCGAACCTGATCCTGGGCGAGAACGTCGTGCCCGAGTTCCTGCAGGACGCCTGCACGCCGGACGCCCTGGCCGGGGCCGTGGTGCCGCTGCTCGGCGACACGCCGGCGCGCTCGGCGCAGCTCGCGGGCTTCGACCGCCTCGACGTCGCCATGCGCATCGCCCCGGGCTCGACGCCGAGCCGCGAGGCCGCGGCCCTCGTCCTCGCGGCCGCGGGCTCCGTCCGTCATCGTTAAGCCGGGCGGCTTCGATTTAAGCGCTTGTGAACCCTGATCGTCTTTGATGCGCGAGATCGGTTCGGAGTCCCAGGCCGCCGCGCTTCCCCGGCGCGGCGCGCGGGGGATCGCGTCGGACCGCGCGCGTGATCGAGGGTCGGCGATGTCGATGCGGAGTGAATCGGAGTACGATCGGGCGGGCCGGGCCGGCGCCGACCGCGAGCTCGACCTCGGCTCGCTCGGCCGAACGCTGGCGAGGCGTCGCCGATGGCTCATCGGCCCGGCGCTGGCCTGCCTTCTCGGCGCCGTGCTCTTCGTGTCGCTGGTGCAGCCGCGCTACACGGCCGAATCCAAGGTCCTGGTCGAGAACGGGGAGAACTACTTCACCCGCCCCGACCGGTCGGACCAGCTCGCCACCACGCTGCCGGACGACGAGGCGGTGCAGAGCCAGATCCAGCTCGTCCAGTCGCGCGACATCGCGCGGGCCGCGATCCGCCGGCTCGACCTCAAGGGCAACGTGGAGTTCGATCCCCTCGCGCGCGGCCTCAACGCCGTGTCGCGGCTGCTGATCCTGCTCGGCCTCGAACGCGACCCCACGGCCGTGTCGCCCGAGGACCGGATCCTGGCGAACTACTACGAGAAGCTCACGGTCTATTCGGTGCCGAAGTCCCGCGTCATCGCGATCGAGTTCACCGCCGCCGACCCCGACCTCGCGGCCCGGGCCGCCAACACGATCGCCGAACTCGTCATCGAGGCCCAGTCCACCGCCAAGCGCGACAGCGCCAGCGCCGCCGCGGCCTCGCTGGCCTCGCTGGTGAACGACCTGCGGACCCGCGTCGCCGAGGCGGAGGGCAAGGCCGACGCTTATCGCACGCAGTCCGGCCTGCTGGTCGGCACCAACAACGCCAACATCACGACCCAGCAGTTGGGCGACCTCAACACCCAGCTCGCCCAGGCCCGCACCGCCCAGGCGGACGCCCAGGCCAAGGCCAAGATCATCCACGAGATGCTCCGGCAGAACCGCGTCGGCGAGATCCCGGACGTCGCCAACAACGAGTTCATCCGCCGCATCTCGGAGCAGCGCTCGACCCTGAAGGCCGAGATCGCGCTCCAGAGCCGCACGCTGCTGCCCGGCCATCCCCACATGCAGGAGCTGAACGCCCAGCTCGCCGACGTCGACAGCCAGCTCCGCACGGCCGGCGACAAGATGGCCCGCACGCTGGAGAACGACGGCCACATCGCGGCCGGCCGCGTCGAGAATCTCCTGACCGCGCTCGACCTGCAGAAGAAGACCGTCGGATCGGCCGGCATCGACCAGGTGCGCCTCAACACGCTGGAGACCCAGGCGCGGCTGCTCAAGGACCAGCTCGAGTTCAACACGTCGAAGTACCAGGAGGCCGTGGCGCGCGAGAACGCCGCCTCGACGCCGGCCGACGCGCGGGTGATCTCGCGCGCCGTGGCGCCGCAGCTCCCCTCCTTCCCCAAGAAGGTGCCGATCATCGCCATCGCCACGATCGCCGGGCTGGTGCTGTCGCTCGGCGTCCAGGTGGCTCGCGAGCTCCTGTCGGGCCGCGCCTTCGCGTCCGAGGCGGCCGAGCGCGACTTGAGGGCCACCACCGACGCCGTGGTGCCGCGCCGCGCCGCCGGTCCGGCCGCGTCCCCGGCCGCCACGGAGGCCGAGGCCGCGGCCGAGGGCGAGGCGGCCCTGCTGGCGGCGCTCGACGGGCTGCGCGCGCGCCGCAGCGCCGCCCGCGGCGCCCGGGCCCTGATCCTGCCGCCCTCGACCCGCGCCGACGTGCCGGCCGCGACGATCGGCCTGGCGCGGCGGCTCGCCGCCGAGGGGCGCACCATCCTGGTGGACTGCAACGGGCGCAGCCCGGCCGTGGAACCGCGGCATCTCGCGATCGACACCTACGGCCCCGGCGACGCCGCGCCGCTCGGCCTGGGCGAACTCCTGGCGGGCCGGGCGAGCTTCGCCGAGATCATCCACCGCGACAGCCAGTCCCGCCTCCACGTCGTGCCGGCCGGGGCGCTCGGCCCGGGGGCGGGGACCTTCGACCCGATCGGCCTCGTGCTCGACGCCCTGGGCGAGACCTACGACTACGTCCTGCTCCACGCCCCGGCGCCGACCGACCCCGTGACGCTGCGGCTGGCCCCGGACGTCGACGCCGCCATACTGATCCACGCCGGGGAGCGCGCGACGGCCGATGTCGAGACCGCGCGGGCGGCGCTGGTGCGCCACGGCGGGCCGGAGGCGATGCACGCGATCCCGGCCGCCGTCCTGCTCCCCCGGGCGTCGGTCCGCGCGGCGGCCTGAGAACGAGGAGGATCAGCCGGCCGATCCCGGGAGAGAGCGGCGGGCGCGACGCAGCCGCAGGACCAGGGGCCAGGCCCAGGGCGACTGCTTGACGGCGCGCTTGAGCCGAAGCCGCCCGCTCTCCACCCTCGCGTAGACGTGGCCCCGCGGCGTGAGGGGCACGAGGCTGTCGAACAGGGGCTCGACCTCCGGGCAGTAGGTCTCCTTGTAGCGGGCCTCGCCGACGCCGAGGTCGAAGGTGGAGAGCCCCGCCGCGCAGCAGCGCTTCATCACCTCGGACAGGAGCAGCTCGCCCGGGCTGTTGCGGGCGAGATCCGCCTCGGCCGTGATGGAGACCAGCATGCCCGAGAACCGGTCGCGGTGCCGGGTGCCGCCCATCGTGGCGATGATCCGGCCCCCGCAGCGGAGCGCGTGGAACGACACCGCGCCGCCCTCGCCGACCGTGCGGTCGAGGAAGCGGCGCAGCGCGGGCAGATCGTCGGCGGGGAGACCCGAGGCGAGGTTGCGGGCGATCCGCTGCTCCATGAAGGCGTCGAGCACCTCGGCGACCTCGTCCGGCGTTCGCGCCTCCACGACCTCGACGGCCCCGCGGGCGCCGAGGCGCTTCATCTTCTGCCGCAGCTTCTTGCGGGTCTCGCGCGACACCCGCGCCCGCAGGAAGGCTTCCGCGTCGGCGCCGAGCGCGATCTTGTAGGCGAAGCTCGGGCTCGGCTGCCGCGCCAGCGCCAGCAGGGGATTGGGCGCGCCCTGCCAGTCGTGCGGCTGATTGTGGAAGGCGAAGAGGTCGATGCTCCGCCGGCTCGCCGCGGCGGCGCGGCGCAGGAGGTCGTGCAGGCCGGCGCGCGTCCAGTCCGCGCCCGGCCGGAAGAGCCCCATGTTGAAGTTGCTGTCCCGGCCGCCGAGGAACCTCGCCACCGCGAGCGCGCCCTGCCGCTGGACCGCCAGCGGCAGGAGCGCCGTCGCGCGGCCCTCCGAGTCCCGCGCCACGACGATCATCGGGTCGAGGCCGCCGGGCAGGCCGATGGCCTCGATCCAGGGCAGGAGCCAGTCCGGCCGACCGTAGGGGGCGGCGGGCGAGGCCGCGAGCAGCTCCGTCCAGTCCGCCAGGGCGTCGCCGGGGTCGGCATGGACCTCGACCGACGCGACGGGGCCCGTCGCCGGCGCGGACCCGGTCAGCATCGCGGCCCTCGCTCCGTCGCCGGGCGACCGCCCCCACCGCGCTGCGACGTCAGACATGGGACCGGGCTCTCCGACGGCAGGGCGGCGTCCCTCGACGGCCGCACCGCCACCATAGCAAGGAAGAGGCAAGCGCCCGCGGCCTATGGTGAGGCTCGGTAAACGAGGCGTTGGAGGGCGCGATGCGCGACAGGATCATCGGGGCGGGCTTCTCGGCGCTCGGCGCCTCGGGCCTGCATCGGCTCGCGGCGCCCTACCTGCGCGGCCTCGGCGCCGTGCTGATGTTCCATCACGTCCGGCCGCATGCGGCGCGGGACTTCGACCCCAACGGCATGCTGGAGGTCACGCCGGAGTTCCTCGACGCGGCCCTCACCCGCCTCGGGGCGCTCGGCTACCGCGTCATCGCCCTCGATGCCGCCCTGGCGGAGCTGCGCGACGGCGCCGCGGCGGGCGCTCCCCCGTTCGCCGTGCTGACCTTCGACGACGGCTATCGCGACAACCTCGTCCACGCCCTGCCGGTGCTGGAGAAGCACGGCGCGCCCTTCACGGCCTACGTCACGACGGGCTTCGCGGACCGCACGGCGCGGCTGTGGTGGGTGGAGCTGGAGGAGGCGATCCGGCGCGCCGACCGGGTGGAGGTGCGGATCGGCGATCGATCGCTGTCGCTCCCGGCCGGCACGGCGGCGGAGAAGCGGGCCGCCTTCAAGGCGGTCTACTGGCCCCTGCGCGCGGGCGGCGAGGACCGGCTCCTCGCCGTGGTGGGCGAGCTCGCGCGGGGGCAGGGGGTCGACGGGCGGGCGCTCGTCGAGGAGCTCTGCATGGACTGGGACGAGATCGGGCGGATGGCGCGCCATTCCCTGGCGACGATCGGCGCCCACACGCTGACCCACCCGCGGCTGGCGCGGCTCGACGCGGCCGAGATGCGGACGGAGCTCGGTGCCGGGCGCAGCATCCTGGAGGAGCGGCTCGGGCGGCCCGTGGTCCACCTCGCCTATCCGGTCGGCGACCCCGGCTCGGCGGGGCGGCGCGAATTCGAGGCGGCCTCCGCCTTCGGCTATGCCAGCGCCGTGACGACCCGCCCCGGTCTGATCCACCCCGGCCACGCCGCCCACCCGACGGCGCTGCCGCGCGTGTCGGTGAACGGGCTGTGGCAGGACCTGCGCCACGTCGAGGTTCTGCTGTCGGGCGCCGCCTTCGCGCTGTGGAACCGGGGGCGGGCCCTCAACGTGGCGTGAGGGCGCCGGCCCTCAAGCGTCGGTGCGCCGATCCGGCCGCTCCATCCAGGCGATGAGCGGCAGGAGCGGCAGGATCCAGGCGAGACCGAGGAGGGCGTAGACCACGGACTGGACGGGGCCGGAGGCGTCGTGGATGGGTTTGGCCTCGGCCGTCACCATGGCGCAGACGGCGTAGAGCACGACAAAGACCAGCATGGCCCCGGCGCCGATGAACTTGCGGACCCGTCGGGTCATGGCCTTCTCCTCGTGTTGCGGCCCGGTCCGATCGCGGCTTGCGCGGCAGGGTGCCCGATGCGACAGGGTGCCCGTGGATCGCGGCCCGCCGGATACTTACATCGGTCGGATGTCCCGGTCAGGTGTAAGCCGCCCCATGTCGACCCTTCAAGCCCATCCTGCGTCCACGATGCCGACCCCGCGGGCGTCGGCCGCCCCGGAGGCGCGCGCTCTGCCGCGCGCGCGCGCGATGAGGCCCGTCCGCCTCTGGCTCTGGGCGGTCGCGGGCTGCATCCTCGCCATGGTGGTGGTGGGCGGCGCGACGCGCCTGACCCAGTCCGGCCTGTCGATCACCGAATGGAAGCCCGTGGTGGGCGTGCTGCCGCCGCTGAGCCCGGAGGCGTGGCAGGCCGAGTTCGACAAGTACAAGCTCATCCCGCAATATTCGCTGCTGAACGCCGACATGGACCTCGCCGGTTTCAAGTCGATCTTCTACTGGGAATGGGCGCATCGCCTGCTCGGCCGCGTCATCGGCGCGATCGTGGCCCTGCCGCTGATCGGCTTCTGGCTGACCGGCCGGCTGACGCCCGCCCTGAAGCCGCGCCTCGTCGGGCTCTTCGCGCTGGGCGGGCTCCAGGGCCTCATCGGCTGGTTCATGGTCAAGTCCGGCCTCAGCGCCCGCACGGAGGTGTCGCAGTATTTCCTCGCCCTGCACCTCGTCACGGCCTCGCTCACCTTCGCCTGGGCGATCTGGCTGGCCGAGGGGCTGCGGGACGCGCCGCGGGACCGCGTGGCGCCCGCGGCCGGCCGGCTGCGGGGCACCGCGACGCTGCTCCTGGCGCTGGTGATGGTGCAGGTCGGCCTCGGCGCGCTGGTGGCGGGGCTCCACGCCGGGCTCACCTACAACACCTGGCCGCTGATGGACGGGCATCTCGTCCCGCCGCTGGCCGACCTCGCCCGGCAATCGCCGCTGTGGTCGAACCTCTTCGAGAACGTCACCACGGCGCAGTTCGACCATCGCATGGTGGCCTACGCGGTCCTGCTCGCGGCGCTGTTCCACGCCCTCGACGCCCGCCGCCGCGCCTTCGGCACGCCGGCCGCGGCGCGCGCCGGGCTCCTTGTGCTGGCCGTGCTGGCCCAGGCCATCATCGGCATCATGACCCTGCTGCTGGTGGTGCCGCTGTGGGCCGCGCTGCTGCACCAGTTCTTCGCCATGGTGGTGCTGGGCACGGCCGTGCTGCACCGGCGCCGCCTCTCCGCACCGGTCGAGGCTCAGGGGCTCGCCGCCAGCGCCTGAGACAGGTCGGCAACGCCCTCGATGCCGACCGGCGCGACCGGCTCGACTCCCTGGAGGGCGGAGCGGATCAGGGCGCCGGGATCGCGGCGGTGATGCACGGCGTCCCCCTCCGCGGACCGGTGGTATCATGATACCTCACCGATCAACTCCATGTTTTTGACTGCGGATTCACGCGCGATCGCGTTGACGGATGCGGGACGGGGCCGTAGAAGGACGGCGAGCGACGGTCCCCGGCAGGGGCCGTCTGTCCCGTCACGGAACCCGATCCCCCATGTTTGGCAAGACACATTCGACCAAGACGGCCGACATCGAGAAGAAGTGGGTCGTGATCGACGCCACCGGCCTCGTCGTCGGGCGCCTCGCGTCCATCATCGCGCTGCGCCTGCGCGGCAAGCACAAGCCCACCTTCACGCCCCACATGGACGACGGCGACCACATCGTGGTGGTGAACGCCGACAAGGTCGTGTTCACCGGCCGCAAGAAGGAACAGAAGGTGTATTACCACCACACCGGCTATCCCGGCGGCATCAAGGAGCGCAGCGCCAAGTTCATCCTGGACGGCCGCTTCCCCGAGCGCGTGGTCGAGAAGGCCGTCGAGCGCATGCTGCCCCGCGGCCCGCTCGGCCGCCGCCAGCTCGGCAACCTGCGCGTCTACAAGGGCGCCGAACACCCGCACGTCGCCCAGGCGCCCGTCCCGCTCGACGTCGCCGCCATGAACTCCAAGAACGTCAGGAGCGCCTGATGGCCGAGACGCTGTCGTCCCTGCAGGACCTCGCCAACATCAACGCCGCCGCGCCGTCGGAAGGCCCCGTCCACGTCCAGAAGATCGACGCGCAAGGGCGCGCCTACGCGACCGGCAAGCGCAAGGACGCCGTCGCCCGCGTGTGGATCAAGCCCGGCTCGGGCAAGATCAGCGTCAACGGCCGCGCCTTCGACGTCTACTTCGCCCGGCCCGTGCTGCGCATGATCGTGCAGCAGCCGCTCGGCATCGTCGGCCGCACCAACCAGTACGACCTCACCGTCACGGTGGCGGGCGGCGGGCTGTCGGGCCAGGCGGGCGCGGTGCGCCACGGCCTGTCGAAGGCCCTGACCTACTTCGAGCCGGAGCTCCGCCCCGCGCTGAAGCGCGAAGGCTTCATCACCCGCGACTCGCGCGTCGTCGAGCGCAAGAAGTACGGCCACAAGAAGGCCCGCCGCTCCTTCCAGTTCTCCAAGCGCTGACGCCGGTCGGCCAGGGCGACCGAGACGAAAGCGGCCCTCGGGCCGCTTTTTTCTTGAGTCCATACCTGTTGCGGCTGGTCGGTCCGGACCCATTCTCCGCCGCTCGTTCACGCGCAGGCGGGAATCCAGCGCAGGATGAGCGGTGGGGGGGAGCGATCCGATCGACACATCATCACTCCCTCGAAGCGCGACGGCGAGGCACGGCATGGCGACGGTCTTCATCGACGGCGAGGCGGGCACCACGGGCCTCGGGATCCGCGACCGCCTCGCCCGGCACCCGGGCGTGACGCTGCGTTCCATCGAGCCCGACCGGCGCAAGGACCCCGCCGCCAAGGCGGAGCTGATGCGCGGCGTCGACCTCGTGATCCTGTGCCTGCCGGACGCCGCCTCGCGCGAGACGGTGCGCCTCGCCGAGGGACTCGGCGCCGAGGCCCCCAGAGTGCTGGACGCCTCGACGGCCTATCGGGTGGCGCCGGACTGGACCTACGGCTTCGCCGAGCTCGACCCAGGCCAGCCGGACCGGATCCGCGCGGCGCGGCGCGTCAGCAACCCCGGCTGCTACGCGACCGGCGCCATCGCGCTGCTGCACCCGCTCGTGGCCGCGGGGCTGATCCCGGCCGATTTTCCCCTCACGATCAACGCCGTCAGCGGCTTCAGCGGCGGCGGCAGGCCGATGATCGAGGACTACGAGGCCGGCACGGCGCCGGCGTTCCAGCTCTACGCCCTGGAGCTCGAACACAAGCACCTGCCGGAGATCCAGCTCTACGCGGGGCTCGCGACGCGCCCGATCTTCGTGCCGTCGGTCGGCAACTTCCGCCAGGGCATGGCCGTCAGCGTGCCGCTGCACCTCGACGCCCTGCCGGGCCGGCCCGGGTTGGCCGACCTCGAATCGGCCCTGGCGCGGCACTATGCGGGCGGGGAGCACGTCCGCGTCGTGCCGGCGCAGGGGCGGGTCGACCCGCAGGCCAGCAACGACACGGACGGGATGGAGCTGCGGGTGGTGGGCAGCGAGGCGCGCCGGCAGGCGGTGCTGCTGGCGACGCTCGACAACCTCGGCAAGGGCGCCTCGGGCGCCGCCGTGCAGAACCTGGAGCTGATGCTCGGGCTGAGCTGACGATGCCCGTGCGGATCACTCCTTGCGCCAGGGCACCACGCGCTGGCGCTGCTCGCCGAGCCCGGCGATGCCGAGCGACATGACGTCCCCGGCCTTGAGGAAGACGGAGGGCTTCATGCCGAGGCCGACGCCGGGCGGCGTGCCGGTGGTGATGACGTCGCCCGCCTCCAGCACCATGAAGTGCGACACGTAGGACACGATCTGCACCACGTTGAAGATCATCGTGGCGGTCGAGCCCGTCTGCATGCGCCGGCCGTTGACGTCGAGCCACATGTCGAGCGCCTGCACGTCGGCGACCTCGTCGGGCGTCACCAGCCAGGGGCCGAGCGGCCCGAAGGTGGCGCAGCCCTTGCCCTTCATCCACTGGCCGCCGCGCTCGGTCTGGAAGGAGCGTTCGGACACGTCGTTGCAGATGCAGAAGCCGGCGACGTGGTCGAGGACCTCCTTCTCGCCGATGTAGGAGGTGCGGCTGCCCATCACGATGGCGAGCTCGACCTCCCAGTCGGAGCGCTCGGAGCTCTTCGGCAGCATGACGTCGTCGTCTGGCCCGACGATGCAGTTCGGCGCCTTGTTGAAGAGGATGGGCTCCTTGGGGATCTCGGCGCCCGTCTCGGCGGCGTGGTCGGCGTAGTTGAGGCCGACCGCGATGAAATTGCAGGGCCGGGCCACGCAGGGGCCGAGGCGCGGCGCGCCCGCGACGGCGGGAAGCCCCTCCGGATCCGCGGCCCTGATGCGGGCGAGGGATACCGGGCCCAGGTGCTCGCCGGCGAGGTCCGGCACGAGGTGGCCGATGTCGCGCAGCGCGCCACCGTGGATCAGGCCCGGTTTCTCGCGTCCGGGTTCGCCGTAGCGCACCAGTTTCATGCCTGTCTCCCGCGGATCGGCGCCCGTCTCGGGTGGCCGGGCCGTGCCGGGATTATGAGGGGCGCCCGGGGCCGCGACAAGGGCGACGCCTCAGCGACGCCTCCTGGATCCGGCGACCGTAACGGCATGTTCGTCGATCCGCGCTAGAGGGAGGGGGCCGTCCTCCAGTCCGGGCCGTGTCCCATGTCGATCGCCGCATCCGCCCCGCGTCCCGCGCCGCCCCCGTCGGCGGCGCTCCGGCGCTGGCCGTCGCCGTGGAGCGTGCCGGCCGCGGTCCTGCTCGGCTGCGCGTTGGTCTCGGCGCTGACGGCCGGCAAGGCCGCGGCGGTCTGGACCACGGGGGTCTTCCTCAACCCCGACGACGCGATGCGCGCCGTCGAGGTGCGCGACCTCCTGGCCGGGCAGGGGTGGTTCGACACCGTGCAGCATCGGCTGGCGCCGGGCCACGGCGCGCCGATGCACTGGTCGCGCCTGGCCGACCTGCCGCTGGCGGGGGCGATCCGGCTCCTCGCCGGCCCGCTCGGCGCGGACGTGGCCGAGCGTGTGACCCGGCTGGCCCAGCCGGTGGCGCTGCTCGTGCTGTTCATGGTCTGCCAGGCGCGCCTCGGGCGCACCCTCCTCGGGGAGCGCGGTGCGCTGGCGGCCTGCCTCCTCGCCGCGGGCGGCATCGAGACCGTGGGTGTCTTCATCCCCGGCCACATCCACCACCACGCCCTGCAGGTGACGCTGCTGCTGGCGATGGCGGCCCTCGTGGTCGACGGCGTGGCCGAGCCCGCCGGCCGGACCGCGCGCTTCGCCGGCGCGGGCGGCCTCGTCGCCCTGACGCTCGCCATCAACCTCCAGAACCTGCCCTTCGCGACCGTCGCGGTCGCGGCGCTGGGCCTCGGCTGGGTCCTCGACGGAGCGCCCTTCGCCGCACCCCTGCGGGGCTTCGCGCTGGCCCTGCTGGCCGGCACCGCGGCGGTGTTCCTGCTCCAGGTGCCGCCCGGGCGTTCCGCCGCCGCCACCTGCGACGCCTTCGGCGCCCCCCACCTCCTCGCCGCCTGGGTCGGCGGGGCGGGTCTGCTGGCGCTGTCGGCGGTGTCGCGACACCTGCCGGGCCGGCTCGGCCGCGCCGCGGCGGGCCTCGCCCTCGCGGCCGGCGTGCTGCTGGCGATGCGCGCCGCCTATCCGGCCTGCCTCGGCGATCCCTATGCCGCGGTCGACCCGGAGCTGCGCCGCCGCTGGCTCGCCGAGGTGAGCGAGGCCATGCCGCTCGTTGAATTGCTGCGGCGCGACCCGGCCGGCACGGTGCCGGTCGTCGCGGCCCTGACCTCGGGTCTCGCCCTCGTGGCGGCGGCCGTCGCCCGCGAGGCGGGCGCGTCGCGGGCCCGCTGGGCCGTCGTGGCCGGCCTCGGTCTGGCGGGCCTCGCCGGGACGCTGTGGGAGGTCCGCGTGGCGGCCTCGGCCGAACCCTTCGCGGCCCTCGGTGCCGCCTGGGCCCTGTGCCGCTGGTTCGACCCCGCGCGTCCGCGCAAGCCCCTCGCGGCCCTCCTCTGCATCGTCTGCGGGCTGGCCCTCACCCAGGCGGGCTGGGCGGCGGCCCTGGCGGCCGCACCTCCGTCGGCCCGGGGCGGGGCGGGGCCGCGGATCGATGCTGCGGCCTGCTTCGCGCCCGCGTCCTACGCCGCGCTGGCGGGCCTGCCGGCCGGGCTCGTCCTGTCGACGATCGATCCCGGATCGCAGATCCTGGCCTACACGCATCATTCCGTGCTGGCCGCGCCCTACCACCGCAACGGCTACGGCAACCTCCTGTCGCTGCACGCCTTCGACGCCGATCCAGCGGCGGCGCGCGACCTCATGCGCGGCGCGGGCGTCCGCTACGTCGCCCTGTGCCTCACCTCGCCCGAGGTGGTGGAGGCCGCGGCCCGCGCCCCGGACGGGCTCGCGGGCCGCCTCTCATCGGGGCGTGTGCCGGAGGGCCTGCGCCCGGTCGGCACGGGAGACGGCCCCGTCCGGCTCTTCGAGGTCGTGGCTAGCTCTGCACCCTGACGTAGTCGCCCGGGGCGTCGCAGAGCGGCTCCAGCACGCCGCCGCCGGGCTCGCGCGCCGGCACCGTCTCGGGCGCCTGCGCGCTCAACCAGGCGGCCCAATCCGGCCACCAGCTTCCCGCCGTCTCGTCGGCGGCCTCCAGCCAGGCCTCGTAGCTGTCCCCGACCTCGGGGCCCGACCAGTACTGGTACTTCGGCTTGCCGGGCGGGTTGACCACGCCGGCGATGTGGCCGGAACCCGCCAGGACGTAGCGCATCGGCCCGCCGAAGAACCGCGCGCCGACGAAGACCGACTTGGCGGGCGCGATGTGGTCCTCCTTCGTGGCGAGGTTGTAGACCGGCACGGTCACGCGGCCGAGGTCGAGCCTGCGGCCGCCCACCACCATCTCGCCCTGGGTGAGCTTGTTCCCGAGGTAGCAGTTCCGCAGGTAGAAGGCGTGGTTGGCGGCCGGCATCCGGGTCGAGTCCGAGTTCCACGTGAGCAGGTCGAAGGCCGTCGGCGCCTTCCCCTTCAGGTAGTTGTTGACCACGTAGGACCAGATGAGGTCGTTCGGCCGCAGCATGTTGAAGGCGTTGGCCATCTTCGAGCCCTGCAGGTAGCCCTGGCTCCGCATCTCGGCCTCGGTCGCGGCGATCTGCTCCTCGTTGGCGAAGACCTTGAGGTCGCCGGCGTTGCGGAAATCGGTCTGGGCCGTGAAGAAGGTGGCGCTCGAGATGCGCGCGTCCCCCTCCTGCGCCATGTAGGCCAGCGTCACGGCCAGCAGGGTCCCGCCGACGCAATAGCCGATGGCCGCGGCGTCGCGCTCGCCGGTCGAGCGCGCGACGGCGTCGAGGGCCGCGAAGATGCCCTCGCGCATGTAGCTCTCGAAGTCCTTATCGGCGTGTCGCTCGTCCGGGTTGACCCAGGAGATGACGAAGACCGTGAGGCCCTGCTCCACCGCCCAGCGCACGAAGCTCTTGGCCGGGTTGAGGTCGAGCACGTAGAACTTGTTGATCCAGGGCGGCACGATCAGCAGGGGCCGCCGGTAGACCTCCGGGGTCGAGGCCGCGTACTGGATCAGCTCCATGAGATCGTTGCGGAACACGACCTTGCCGGGCGTCATCGCCATGTTGACGCCGAGCTTGTGGACGGTGTTGTCGCTCTGGCGGATCTTGAGGTCGCCCTTGCCGGCCGCGATGTCCTCGGCCAGCATCCGCATGCCGCGCACGAGGTTCTCGCCGCCCTCCTCGAACGTGCCCTTCAGCAGCTCGGGGTTGGTGGCGAGGAAGTTCGACGGCGACAGCGCGCCCGTCACCTGCCGCAGGTAGAAGCGCGCCTTGTCGCGCGTCTCCTCGTCGATGTCGGCGTCCTCGACGAGGCCGTTGGCCCAGTCGGTGGTGAGCAGGTAGGCCTGCCGGATGAAGTCGAAGCCCGGCAGCTCGCGCCACTCGGGGGCCGCGAAGCGCTTGTCGGCGGTGCGCGTGGGCTCGGGTTCCGGGGCCGGTCCGCCCGCGAGGCGGCGCATCGTGCCCGCCCACAGGTCGATCATCTGGCCCGACAGCGAGGCCTGCGCCACCATCATCCGGGCGGGGTCGGTGAACCAGTGCGCGGCCACCTGGCCCAGCACCTGCACCATGTCCTTGACCTCCTCGCCGCCCTTCGGCGCGACGGGGCCGCGGGTGCGGGGCTCGAAATAGGCGGCCGCCACCTTGCGGCTCTCCTCGACGAGCAGGCCCATGTTGCGCGACAGCTTGTCGAGCTCGGCCAGGCCGGGCACCGCCTCGGGCTCGGCCGATGCCGCCCCCTCCGGCGCGGCGGCGGGCGCCTCGGCATCCGCCGTCCGGTCAGGCGCCTCGGCCGCGGCGCGGCGCGGCGCGGCGCGGCGCTTCTGGCCGGGTTTCTCGGCCGCGGGGGACGGGGGAGAGGCCGTGGGCGTCTCGGCGAGGTCGTGCCGGGCGGGGGTCCGCTCGTGCAGGGGCCGGGCGTCGGCGCGGGGCCTCGGTCGCTGATGCTTCATGGCGCTCTCCCTCTTCGTCCCGGCGCCGCGGTCGCGTCCGCTCCCGGGCGAGGCCCGCGGATGCCGGGCCACGCTGTCCCGTTTCGGACATAATAACCCGCTACCCGCCGAGGTGGGAACTCGGCGCGCCCGCCGCCATCCCGAGCCCACGCGGAAGCCGCATCCATGTCCGGGGAAGAGCTCCATCGCAAGCCGGGTTCCCGGCGCAGGGCCGCTCTCGTGGGCGCCTCCCTCCTCCTGATCGCCTCCGTGACGGCGGCACGGGCGGGCGACGACGCGCCCTCCGCCGGCCTGCTGGACGGCGTGCTGCAGACCTTCAACCTCAAGGCGAAGCCGCCCGAACCCGCGCCGGACTTCGTCCGCCGGACCCGGCCCGACACCACCGGCCTGGGCTACATGCAGCCGGCCGTGCCCCACAAGGTGAGCCCGCTCGCCGTGAAGACGGCCGATCAGGTGAAGGCGAAGCAGGCCGCCCTCGACGCCGCGAAGGAGCGCCAGCTCAACCCGGGCGCCCCGGCACCCCTGGAATTGAAAAAGGGCCGGACGCCCGCCGGGGCCAAGCCCGCCGCTCCCGCGGCGCCCGCCGTCGCCGATTGATTCACCGAACTTTCGCATTTTCGGGTATCAGGTCGCGGCGACGTCATCGCCCGCCACCGCCGCACCAGGGTCGTCCCCGCCATGTCCGACTTCCACCGCGTCCGCCGCCTGCCGCCCTACGTCTTCGAGCAGGTGAACCGCCTCAAGGCCGCGGCCCGCAACGACGGCGCCGACATCATCGACCTCGGCATGGGCAACCCCGACCTGCCGGCCCCCAAGCACGTCGTCGACAAGCTGGTCGAGACCGCGACGAAGCCGCGCGTCGACCGCTACTCGGCCTCGAAGGGCATCGCGGGGCTGCGGCGCGCCCAGGCCGGCTATTACGCCCGCCGCTTCGGCGTGAAGCTCGACCCCGACCGGCAGGTGGTGGCGACACTGGGCTCGAAGGAGGGCTTCGCCAACATGGCCCAGGCCATCACGGGGCCGGGCGACGTGGTGCTGGTGCCGAACCCGTCCTACCCGATCCACGCCTTCGGCTTCCTCATGGCGGGCGGCGTCATCCGCTCGGTGCCGGCCGAGCCGACGCCCGACTATTTCACGGCGCTGGAGCGGGCCGTGGTGCATTCCATCCCCAAGCCCCTGGCCGTGGTGGTCTGCTACCCGTCGAACCCCACCGCCATGGTGGCGTCGCTCGACTTCTACCGGGACCTCGTGGCCTTCGCCAAGAAGCACGAGATCTTCATCCTGTCGGACCTCGCCTATTCGGAGGTGTATTTCGAGGGCGAGCCGCCGCCCTCCGTGCTCCAGGTGCCGGGCGCCATGGAGGTGTGCGTGGAGTTCACCTCCATGTCCAAGACCTTCTCGATGCCGGGCTGGCGCATGGGCTTCGCGGTCGGCAACGAGCGGCTGCTCGCGGCCCTGACCCGCGTGAAGAGCTACCTCGACTACGGCGCTTACACGCCGATCCAGGTCGCGGCCGCCGCGGCCCTCAACGGCCCGGAGGACTGCATCGTCGAGATGCGCTCGATCTACAAGGCGCGGCGCGACGTGATGGTGGAGAGCTTCGCGGCTTCGGGCTGGGCCGTGCCGGCGCCGGCCGCCTCCATGTTCGCCTGGGTGCCGATCCCCGAGCGCTTCCGTCACCTCGGCAGCCTGGAATTCTCCAAGCTGCTGATCGAGCGCGCCGAGGTGGCGGTGGCGCCCGGCATCGGCTTCGGCGAGCACGGCGACGACCATGTCCGCCTCGCGCTGGTCGAGAACGAGCAGCGCATCCGCCAGGCCGCGCGCGGCATCAAGCGCTTCTTCGACTCGGCCGACGCGCGCCTCCACAACGTCGTTCCGCTGAAACAGTCGGCTTGACGGGGTCGGGCCGCACGGGGAAGAGCGACGCCCTGGCGCGCCTGCTCGGCGCCGCGCGGGCCGTCACGGTCTTCACGGGGGCCGGCATCTCCACCGAATGCGGCGTGCCGGACTACCGCTCGCCGGGGAGCCCCTGGCGCGTCCACGCGCCCATCGGCTTCCGGGACTACCTCGCCGACCCCGCGCTGCGGGCCGAAGCCTGGCGGCGCAAGTTCGCCATGGACGACCTCTACGCCGGCGCGCGGCCGGGGCGGGGCCACCGGGCCGTGGCGCGCTGGGCGGCCTCCGGCCTCGTGCGCGCCGTCGTCACCCAGAACATCGACGGGCTGCACGGCGCCGCAGCAGGGCCGGGCGACGAGATCATCGAGCTCCACGGCAACGGAACTTACGCCCGCTGCCTCGGCTGCGGGGCGCGCCACGAGCTGGCGCCGATCCGGGCCGGCTTCGAGGCGGACGGGTCGCTGCCGGCCTGCCGCTGCGGCGGCATCGTCAAATCCGCCAGCATCGCCTTCGGCCAGCCCCTCGACCCGGAGGACCTGCGGCGTGCCGTCGATGCCGCGCTCGGCTGCGACCTCTTCGTCGTCCTGGGCTCGACGCTGCTCGTGCGGCCGGCGTCGCGCTTCCCCGAACTGGCTCGGCGCAACGGCGCCCGCATCGCCATCGTCGATCGCGAGCCGACCCCCCTGGACGGGGAGGCCGACCTCGTCATCCGGGACGACATCGGCGACGTGCTCGACCCCCTGTGACGGCAGGCCGCGGTCGCCGGGGCGTGCCCCGCAACACACATTTCATAATCTTGCGTCGTCGATCGAAGTTTCGACTTTGACGCATTTCGACCGGTGCTAATGTCGTTAAAGCCGCGATTCGGGCTCGTATCGCCGCGCTGGCGCCTCTTGCCGGCCGCATGTCGGGCGGCGCCGCTTCTGGACAGGGTGATCGCGTTGGGCAGCAAAGATCAGTCCTCCGACCTCCAGGTCGACCTCCCCGGCGACACCGCGCTCGACCTCGTCGAGATGGCCGGCGAGATCAAGTGGTTCGACGTGTCCAAGGGCTACGGCTTCATCGTGCCGGACAACGGCCAGCCCGACATCCTGGTGCACGTGACGACGCTGCGGCGCGACGGCTTCACCACGGCGCGGGAGGGCGCCCGCGTGGTCTGCGAGGTGCTGCAGCGCAGCAAGGGCCTGCAGGTGTTCCGCGTGCTGTCGCTCGACCTCGCGACGGCCGTCCATCCGTCCCAGGCGCCGGCGCCCCGCACCCACGTCCAGGTGGTGCCGACGGGCGGGTTCGAGATCGCCGTCGTCAAGTGGTTCAACCGCGTGCGGGGCTTCGGCTTCGTGTCGCGGGGGGAGGGGACGGAGGACATCTTCGTCCACATCGAGACCATGCGGCGCTACGGCATGACCGAGCTGAAGCCGGGCGAGAGCGTGCTGGTGCGCTTCGGCGACGGCCCCAAGGGCCTGATGGCCGCCGAGGTGCGCCCCCTTGAATCGGGTTCGCCCTCGTCCCATTGAGGCGCGGTGAGCGGGCCCGGCCCGCGCCTGGACCGATCCCCATGACCAGATCCGCCCTCGTCCTCCTGGCCGTGCTGGCCCCGCTCGCGGCCGCGCCCTCCGCGCGGGCCGCGGCGGACGACCTGTCGATCGTGACGGCGAGCGGCCCCCATCACTTCACCGTGGACGTGATGCGCACCCGCGACGAACTCGCGCGCGGCCTGATGTTCCGTCGGGAGCTCCCGGCCGACCGCGGGATGCTGTTCGACTTCGGCGCGCCCCAGCGCGTGAATATGTGGATGAAGAACACCTACTTGCCGCTCGACATGGTGTTCATCGCGCCGGACGGCCGGGTCGTGTCGGTGAAGCGGAACGCCGAGCCCCTGTCCGAGGACATCATCCCGTCCGGCGGCGACGTGCTGGGCGTGCTGGAGGTCAACGCGGGCACGGCGGCGCGCATCGGCGTGAAGCCGGGCGACCGGGTCGTCGACCCCATGTTCAAGCCGTGACCTTGCCGGTGACCGGTCCCCATGGTAGCGCTGGAGGCGGTCGGGGATCGGCGATCGATCGGGGCATAGCGCAGCCTGGTAGCGCATCTGCTTTGGGAGCAGAGGGTCGCAGGTTCGAATCCTGCTGCCCCGACCATCATCGTCGAGACCGGCCGGCCGGCGCGGTCCCCTCCCCGTCATCAGGTGAAACCTTGACCATCGCCCGCATCTATCGCCCCACCCGCGGCGCCACGCAATCCGGCCACGCCCGCACCAAGGCCTGGCTCCTCGAATACGAGCGGACCGAGGCGGTCGAGATCGAACCCCTGATGGGCTGGAGCGGGTCGGGCGAGACCGAGCAGCAGGTCAAGGTCGCGTTCGACACGCGCGAGGAGGCCATCGCCTTCGCCGAGAAGCGCGGCATCACCTTCGAGGTCGAGGACCGGCCGCCGGAGAAGCCGCGCCGCGGCCTGTCCTATTCGGACAATTTCAAGTCGTCCCGCGTCGGTCAGTGGACCCACTGACGGTGCGACCCTGTGCCCGCCGCCCTCCGGGGCGGCGCGAGGCTCCGTAGCTCAGTCGGATAGAGCAGCCGCCTTCTAAGCGGCAGGTCGTTGGTTCGAGCCCAACCGGAGTCGCCATCGCTCGGAACGGCCCGGCAGCCCTGCCGCCACATGCGTTCGACGCACCCACGGCGGCCATGGACTGGGCACCACCACGGACGACGAAGAGCCCGGCGGCGCCGCAGCGATGTGCTCACGACCCAAGCGGACGCGCCGGGAAGGCCAGCGAAAGCTATGAAGGGGGTGGATGCGAGTCCGGAGATCGATCGGTGAGGAAGGACGATGGCGATCTGGAAGGATGAGCAGACCAAACTCACCGCAACGTTCTTGAACAATGTTTCCGTCGCGACGACCGTGGCCAGTACGTTCGCTCCGAGCTTCAGCTTGTTTTACGGGGTGCCGAGCCTGACGCCGGACCAGGTTTCGTTGGTCAAACTGGCCGCCCTTGCTCTCTTGGTGATCGGGATCGCCATACATTCACTGGGTAGGCTCGTCCTGCGAAGCATCGGGAGCAACCCACGAGTTTTTTGGAACTCTATGTTGTTGTTGGAGCCCCGCCGATGCTGCTCGCCACCTGCGCCTGTCTAGCTTGGTTCGCGATACATTCGCGATAGGGGGCGGACGACGACACGCGTGAGCGAGGGGCGCGCTTCCAGGGTTGCCGGCCTTCCGGCAAAGGAGACCGGCACGCGTGATCGATCGGAGCGTGACCTCGGCTATACGCTCGCGCTCAAGGCTGAGCAGTATGAATTATCACAAAAGATAGGACATGCGGAACCAGGAGGGCTTGAGGGATGTTCTGTCTCCGCTCGATGCTTCGCAACGATCCGCAGTCCTACACCAGGGTGTAGGGCCTTAACCTTTGGCGCCCAGCCATGTTTGACAAGCTCATCCTCGCCGCCGCTGCCACGATCGAATTCGCGCGGTTCATGTGGGGCAATGCGCGAGCCGATACTTAGACTCGATCGCCTCCCCCGCGTCATACGATCTCTGTCCGATCGCTCCGGTCGGCCGTGAGCTTGATGGGTTGAGTCATGCTGTACCGCTCCCGCTGAAGCCGCCCCGTGCTGCCGAAGCTGCGGCGTCGCTCATGCCATCTCGCACCCGAATGATCACGACCTCTCGATCGTCATGCACATAGCCGATCGCGTGTTGGCCCTCGAACGTCACCCGGAGCCCTGGCGCCAATCGCTCCCGCGCCGGTCGCGACAGGGAAAGTGGCATAGAGATTCGCAAGCCGCCTCGATCTTCCCGATCGATCGGGTGGCGACCCTCTCCACAGCGTCGGTCGCGACGTAGGCCCAGATCTCGGCGAAGTCCGATACCGCCGCAGTCATCAGACGGAGGAGCGGTCGGCCTTCGGCGCTGTCAGCTCCTGGAGCTGCAAAGCGCGCTTCAGCCTCCAATCGCGCAACGCCGCCCGGACGACCTCACTGGTCGACGCATGATCGCCGGTTTCGACCGCGCCGTTGACGGCAGCGGCCATCTCGGTCGGCAAGGTGATGGTCAAGCGCTCGGTCTCGGACATCTTGTCTCTCTACAAAGAGTATGATTTTTGTCATACTGAGTACGCGGACGTCAGAGTTCAGATGAGCGGAAGCGCGATCATGCTCCATATGATCAAGGAGCTCATCCTATGTAGAAACGCGGCGCACGAGCGCGGGCCGCCGGCGCCGATCGGAAGTCCAGCCGAGTGATCTCCGACAGCCATGCCCCGCCCATTCAACCCTCGATCCCCTTGTCGTGCGGGCTCTCAGCTCGACTTTGGCCATTTCCGAAGCCTGTCGATTGGGGCTTGCTCGTAGGGTTGGCATACATCTCGGCGCCCGTTGGGAGTGCCCTTCTCCCCAGCGGGGAGAATCGGGCACCCATCCCGGCTTGCCGGGATGGGACCCAGGTGGCGCGCAGCGTCGGATGAGGGGGGGATCCACCACCTGTGGAATTCCCCTCATCCGCCCTGCCGGGCACCTTCTCCCCGCTGGGGAGAAGGGCGGGAACCCCCAGCGTCAGTGATGTGTGCCAACGCTAGGGGCTTGCTCAGGGGATTCGAGATGCAGGCTGGACTCCATCGGTGCCTTGGGCCAACCGGGACATCGATAGAGTCCGGCCTGCATCGAGCTTTCACTCTGCGCCCCTTCATAGGCACGAGCGGAAGATGGCCGAAGTCGAGCTGAGCGGCATGTCGAGGGTTTGAAATTCGCTGGAGTCGTCAGGCGATCAGCAGACCGGTCCCGATCGACCCATCGCTTCCGAACGGACCATCACCGGCGCGACGCGCGATGTTCAACGATCTGCTTCACTTGCGGTCACAGCGACGTCCCGGCGCCCGCGTCCAGATCGGATTCGCCCGGCGTGTCGCCGGCCGAGGACGACCCGGTGCCGCCGGAACTCGCGACCAGGGCTTCGTGCATGGCCAGGAACCGGGCCGCCTCCCGCACCTTGACCGTCCACTGCGGGACCTCGGCGCGATCTCCCGAGCGCAGCCCTCCGGCGTAGTCCGGATCGCTGATATGCTCGTCGGGATCGAGACCGTCCGCCTGGCAGGCGGCACGGGCCAGGGCTTCGACTCTCGGATCCATGGACGTCTCCTCTGTCGCGGGTCACACCGGTCAGGCAACCCACATCGACGAGTGCTTCGAATGAGCACCCGCCTTCGAGGGCCAAAGCCGGACAAGCGAAGCACTTGTCGATGTGGGAACCCTCACGCGGCTGGGTCGGGTTACGGATCGACTCCCGTCACGTCAGCTCGACGACCCCGACCTCTCCGGCGTGGGACGGCTTGCCGCTCGTCACGGCTTTGAGATAGCCGAAGGCGTACACCATGGCGCTCGTCGGCGTGTCCCAATATTCGGCGTGCTCCGCCCGAACGCGGATCAGCACGACGTTGTCGTCCCTGGGTCCGCCCGGGAACCACGTCCGGTAGATCTCGTTCCAAAGGGACTCGACCTTGGGCCGGTCGGCCACGACCTCGGCGCGGCCGGTGATCGACACGAAGTGCTGCTTTTTCGGGTCGGCGAAGCTCACCAGCACCTGGGGATCGGCGGTCAGCTCCTTGACCTTGCGCGAGTCCCTCTTGGTGAAGAACCACAGGTCGCCGTCGTCCTCCGCCTTGCGGTAGGCCATGGGGCGCGCGTGGAGCGGCCCGCCGTCGTCGCCCCGCGTGGTGAAGAGTGCGTAGTCGATGCCCTCGACCAGCTCCAGGACCTTGCGTCGTCCGGCTTCGGTGTCCTGGTCGGCCATGGCCCGTCTCCTCGTGTTCGGCACGGCGCGCGACGATCCCGCGGCCACGCTGGAGCAACGTCGCGGCGGCCCGGCGGTTCGCCCCGCGCGATGGGGCCGAAACGCGCAGGGCGCACTCTACCGTCCGACCCCGCAGATCGCCCGGCCGTCGCGACCCGTGCGCGGCACGATCCCGCCCCAGGGCGTCACGATGTACTGGCAGCCCGTGCCGGCGTCGGTCTCGACCAGGAGGCCGGCCGTGCCGGTGTCGGGGTCCGCCTTCGCGGCGAAGGGGAGCCGGCCCGTGGCGAGGTCCCGCGCCAGCAGGACGACGGCGGCCGCGATGCCGATCCAGCACAGGACGTAGACCAGCCGCGCCAGCCGCGCCGCGTCGCTCATCGCGATCCCCCAGGCAGCGGCGTCACCATCCCATGGTCCCCGGCGCGCCCTTGATCGGCCCGACGATCCGGCTCGTCACCCAACCGCCGTAGAAGCCGCCGGGCTGCGGCTCGGCGCGCTCGTCGCCGACGAAGCAGGCGTCCATCGGCCCCGCGTAGAAGGCGACGTGGCCGGCGAGGGGCGCGAAGGGGGCGAAGGGGTTCGGGTAGGTCCAGCCCGCGCGCGGGGCGCGGCGTCCGCCGAGCACGACGTCGTAGTAGCGCGCCGGCCCCTTCCACTCGCAGGTCGAGCCGCCCCCCGCCGCCACGAGCGCGCCGGGCGCGATGTCGGCCGGCGGCAGGTAATAGGTCGGCGGATGGCTCGTCTCCAGCACGCGCCACGCCGCGCCCGTGTCGGCCAGGACCTCGCCGGCGAAGAGGATGCGGATGCGCTCTGGGACGCGCTCCAGGCGTGGCGGGCGCGGGTAGTCCCACACGCTCTCCTGCCCGGGTTGCGGCTTGATCGGCACGGGTCGCATGATGGCGGGCCTCCTCGACGGCGCGCAGCATAGCACCGCCGCGATGGCGGCGCGGCGATTGCCTTCGCGTCCCGGCTCTTCTAAACCGCCCGTCTCGAAAACGGCCGGCACGGCGGCTCGTCGCCCGGAGGATGACAGCATCGCCAACGCCCAGGCCGCCGCCCTGAACCGGCTCGGGGCGGTCCCGCTCCTCGTCGTGATCGCCCTGGCCATGCTGATCCCGGGATTCACGTCGCTGCCGCCGATGGACCGCGACGAGCCGCGCTTCGCCCAGGCGTCGAAGCAGATGCTGGAGACGTCGGACTTCGTCGCCATCCGCTTCGGCGACGAGGCGCGCAACAAGAAACCCGTCGGCATCCACTGGCTCCAGGCCGCCGCCGTCCGGACCGCCGAGGCCCTGGGCGTGCCGCAGGCCGCGCGGACGATCTGGGTCTACCGGCTGCCGTCGCTGCTCGGCGCCGTGCTGACGGTGCTGCTCACCTTCTGGGCCGCCCTGCCGCTGGTCGGGCGCAGCTACGCCGTGCTGGCCGGCGCGCTGGTGGCGGCGACGCCGCTGCTCGGCGTGGAGGCGCGGCTCGCCACCACGGATGCCGTGCTGGCCGCCACCGTCACGGCCGCCATGGGGGCGCTGCTCCGCCTCTACCTCGCCGATGCGGCGACGCGGGCGCGAAGCCTCGCCCCGGCCGCCGTGTTCTGGGTCAGCGTCGGCGTCGGGATCCTGATCAAGGGACCGATCACGCCGCTGATCCCGGCCCTCGCCGTGCTGGTGCTGGCCGTGAAGGACCGTTCGGCGGGCTGGCTCCGCGCCCTGCGCCCGTTGCCCGGCCTCGTCCTGTGCCTGGCGATCGTGCTGCCCTGGTTCGTGCTGATCCTGTTGAAGACCCACGGCGCCTTCTTCGCGGACGCGGTCGGCCACGACCTGCTCGGCAAGGTCGGCGGCGCGCAGGAGTCGCACGGCGCGCCGCCCGGCTTCTACTTCGCGGGTTTCTGGCTGACGGCCTGGCCGCTGGCCCCCTTCGCGGCCCTGGGGGCGCCCTTCGCGTGGCGGAACCGGCGCGACGCGCCGGTGGCGTTCCTCCTCGCCTGGGCGCTGCCCTTCTGGCTGGTGCTCGAAGCCGTGCCGACGAAGCTCGTCCACTACGCGCTGCCGCTCTATCCGGCCCTGGCCATCCTGGCGGTGCTGGCCCTGGCCCGGACCGCGGCCGTGGCCCGGAGCTATCGGCCGGCCGCGACCTGGGCGGTCTTCGCCGTGCTGACCCTCCTGCCGGTCGCCGTGGCGGGCCTCGTGGCGGCGGGGCAGGGGCGGTTCTGGTCGCTCGACCCCTTGCAGGCCGCCGCCGCCGCCCTCGCGCTGCTCCTCGCCCTCGGCCTGGCGTGGCGGGCGCGGGGAGCCCTGCTCGGCCGCCGCGCCCTCTCCGCGGGCTTCCTCGCGGCCGCGGCCGGTGTCCCGGTCTACCTCTTCGTCTACGGCGTGCTGCTCACGCCCGGCACGGCCGGGAGCCTCGCGGTGTCGCCGCGGCTCGCGGCCCAGGCCGAGGCGGCGCTCGGGGACGCCTGCCCGGCGCCGCTCTACGCCACCATCGGGAATCGGGAGCCGAGCCTGATGTTCGCCACCGACACCCGCCTGCTGATGACAGACCCCGCCGGCGCGGCACGGTTCCTGGAGGACGGCCCGTGCCGGGCCGCCTTCGTGGGGGCCGGCGAGGAGGTCTCCTTCAAGGCCGCGCTGCAGTCCGCCGGGGACGTCAGGCTGGCGTCGCGCGTCCAGGGCGTCGCCATCAACGGCGGGCGCAACCTCGACATCGGCATCTACATCCGGCAATGAACGTCGCCATGACGAAGCGGAACGAGTTGCGCTGGAGCCTGCGCTTCACCGTCCTGGCCCTGTTCGCCCTGGTTCTGGTCGTGGTGGGCACCGATGACCCCCGGGTGGCCACGGCCGCGGCCCACGAGGCGCCGGCGCTCCACGCCCTCGGCGTCGCCGTGAGCCGGTTCGGCCTGTCGGGCTACATG
Source organism: uncultured Lichenihabitans sp. (assembly GCA_964242785.1). Lineage (GTDB taxonomy): Bacteria > Pseudomonadota > Alphaproteobacteria > Rhizobiales > Beijerinckiaceae > Lichenihabitans. The sequence continues at coordinate 71,027 of CAXTBR010000008.1, forward strand.
CTGGCGGCCTCGGGCGCGGTTGCGGTCGCCGCGCTCATCGCGGCGCGGGGCGCCGAGACCCTGGAGCCCGCGCTGCGCGCCCGCCGTCTGGCCGAGCGGGCGCTCTTCTTCTTCGCCACGGTGGCGCTGTCCGGCATCGCCTGTCAGGCCATCAAGCATGCCGTCGGCCGGGCGCGGCCCCGGCTGCTCGACACGCTCGGCGCCTTCCACTTCGCCGGCCCGACCTGGCGATCCGGCATCGACAGTTTCCCGTCGGGCCATTCCACCACGGCCTTCGCGGCGGCGGTCGCGCTGAGCGTGCTGCTGCCGCGATGGCAGGCCGCGTTCTTCGCCGCCGCGGTGGCGATCTGCGCGGCCCGCGTGCTGGCCGGCGCCCACTTCCCGAGCGACGTCCTGGGCGGCGCCGGCCTGGGCAGCGCCATCGCCCACTGGCTCGCCCGCAGCTTCGCCGAGCGCGACCTCCTCCCGCCCACCGCCGCCCGCGCCGCGATCCCCGGGGGCTCGCCTTGAGCGACCCGGGCGTGACCGTCGTGGTCCCGGTCCTGGATGAGGCCGGCAACCTCGGCCCCCTGATGGCCGAGATCGAGGCGGCGCTCGGCGGGCGCCACGCCTTCGAGGTCATCATCGTGGACGACGGATCGCGCGACGGCTCCCTGGCTGAGGCGGCCGAGCTCGCGCGGGAGCGGCCGTGGCTCCGGGTGCTGCGCCACCCGACGACCTGCGGCAAGTCGGCCGCCGTGAAGAGCGCCGTCTCGGTGGCCCGGGCGCCGCTGATCGTGACGATGGACGGCGACGGGCAGAACGACCCGGCCTTCATCCCGGCCTTCCTGGCCCGCATGGCCGAGGTCGGGGGGACATGCGGCCTCGTCCATGGGCAGCGGCTCGGCCGCAAGGACACCGGCTTCAAGAGGCTTCAATCGCGCCTCGCCAACGCGATCCGCCGCGCGGTGCTGCGCGACGGCACGCGCGACACGGGCTGCGGCTTCACCTGCATCCGCCGCCACGTCTACATGGACCTGCCCTTCTTCGACGCGCTGCACCGCTTCCTGCCGGCGCTCGTGCGCCGCGACGGCTACCGCATCGCCCACGTCGACGTGGTGGACAGGCCGCGCCGGAGGGGCGTCTCGAAATACGGGTTCTTCGACCGGCTCGGCGCCGGCATCGTCGACCTCATGGGCGTCGGCTGGCTGCTGGCGCGGCGCCGGTCGGTGCCGGCCGCCGAGGAGGTGGAGACCCGTGTTCTATAGCCTGCCGCACGACGTCGGTGTCTACCTCTACGACGTGTTCGTGGGGCGCTTCGACCTGTGGGTGGCGTTCGGCATCGCGGCCCAGATGACGTTCGCCGGCCGCTTCCTCGTGCAGTGGATCGAGAGCGAGCGGGCCGGCCGCAGCGTCATCCCCGTGTCGTTCTGGATCCTGTCGATCGTCGGCGGCGGGATGACGCTGATCTACGGCTTCGTGCGGCACGACGCGATCATCATCCTCGGTCAGGTGCTGTCCAACGTCATCTACGTGCGCAACCTCGTGCTGATCGCCAGGAACAGGCGGGCCGGGGGCTCGAAGCCGGGCTGACCTCTCCCGGACGGCTTCCGGCCTTCAGGCCGCGGCCCGCAGCCGGGCGAAGCCGCGGTCGAGGTCGCTCCGCAGGTCGTCGAGGTCCTCGAAGCCGATGCTGAGGCGCAGCGTCGGCCCGCCGGGATCCCACGCCGTCGCGGTGCGGTAGGGCGCGCAGTCGAACGGGATGACGAGGCTCTCGTAGCCGCCCCAGGATGCGCCGATGCCGAAGAGCTCCAGCCCGTCCACCATCGCGGCCACCGCGGCGCGGGGCGCGGGCTTCAGCACGACGGAGAAGAGGCCCGACGAGCCCAGGAAGTCGCGGCGCCAGATGTCGTGGCCCTCGCTCTCGGGCAGGGCGGGGTGCAGCACCCGCAGCACCTCCGGCCGCCCGGCCAGCCAACGCGCCATGGCGAGGGCCTGGCGCTCCGCCTCGCGCAGGCGCAGCTCCATGGTGCGCAGGCCCCGCAGGGCCAGGAACACGTCCTCCGGCCCCGCGCAGATCGCGAATTCGGTGAAGCAGCGCTGGAGGGCCGGCCAGTAGCGGTGGTTGGCGCTCGTGAGCCCCAGCAGCAGGTCGGAATGGCCCGACAGGTATTTGGTGCCGGCCTCGATGGCGATGTCGACGCCGCGCGCGTGCGGCGGGAAGAACAGGGGCGTGGCCCAGGTGTTGTCCATCACCACGCAGACGTCGCGGGCCCGGGCGGCCTCCGCGATGGCCGGGACGTCCTGCATCTCGAAGCTCTGCGACCCCGGCGCCTCCACCATCACGGCGCGGGTGTTGGGGCGGAACAGCGCCGCGATGCCGCCGCCCACCTTGGGGTCGTAGTAGGTGGTCTCGACACCGAACCGTTTCAGCGTGCCGTCGCAGAAGCGGCGGGTCGGGAAATAGGCCGAATCCGTCACCAGCAGGTGGTCGCCCGTCCCGAGCACCGCCAGCAGCGCCACCGTGATGGCGGCGAGGCCCGAGGGCGTGAGCACCGTGCCCGAAGCCCCCGCGAGCTCCGTCCAGGCCGTCGTCAGCGCGTCCGTCGTGGGGGTGCCGTGGGTCCCGTAGGTGTAGCGGTTCCGCCCGCCCTGGTAGTCGTCGATCGTGTCGGCCAGCACCGTCGACCCGCGGTAGATCGGCGTGTTGACGAAGCCGTGCTGCTCGGACGGCTCCCGTCCGGCATGGACGAGGCGCGTGCGGGAGCGCAGGGAGGCGCGTGTTTCTGCGGAAAGTTTGCTCATGGATGCTCTGATGGCTGCCGGTTCGGCGGTCAGGATGGGCGCGTGCTCGGCAGGTCGCGCGCGTGCACACCGGAGTGCCGGGGCGCGACTTGACCGCCCTCGGCAAAGCGTTGTGTGATGCCCGAGAACGAGGCACATCGGGCCGGGGCGCCTCGCCCCATCATGCCCGGGATCAGCGGATCGGGGAAGAGATGAAAGTGGCGATCAAGGCGTTGACGGGGCTGCTCGCGACCTGCGCGTTCGGCTTGGCGGGCGCGGCGGCCTCGGCCGGCACGCTCGATGCTGTGAAGGGCAAGGGCACGCTCACCTGCGGCTCCAACACGGGCCTCGCGGGCTTCGGCATCCCCGACGACAAGGGCCAGTGGACAGGGCTCGACGTCGACGTCTGCCGGGCCATCGCGGCCGCCGTCCTCGGCGATGCCAAGAAGGTGAAGTTCGTGGCGCTCGACGCCAAGAACCGCTTCACGGCCCTCCAGTCGGGCGAGGTCGACATCCTGTCGCGCAACACCACCTGGACGTCCTCGCGCGAAAGCACGCTGGGCCTCGTCTTCGGCCCGGTGAACTTCTACGACGGCCAGGGCTTCCTCGTGAAGAAGAAGCTCAACGTGTCCTCGGCCAAGGAGCTCAACGGCGCCTCGATCTGCGTGCAGCAGGGCACCACCACCGAGCTGAACCTCGCCGACTATTTCCGATCCAACGGCATGAAATACGAGTCCGTCGCCTTCCAGAGCGAGGACGAGACCCTGAAGGCCTTCGAGTCGGGCCGCTGCGACGCCTTCACGACCGATTCCTCGGGCCTCTACGCCGAGCGGCTGCGCCTGTCGAACCCGGAGGAGAACATCGTCCTCCCCGAGATCATCTCCAAGGAGCCGCTGGCCCCCGCGGTGCGCCAGGGCGACGACCAGTGGCTCGACGTGGTCCGCTGGTCCTATTTCGCCATGCTCAACGCCGAGGAACTGGGCGTGACGTCCAAGAACGTCGACGAGATGAAGACGTCCGAGAACCCCAACATCCGCCGCCTGCTCGGCATCGAGGGTGACCAGGGCAAGGGCCTCGGCCTGTCGAACGACTGGGCCTACAACATCATCAAGCAGGTCGGCAATTACGGCGACGTCTTCGACCGCAACGTGGGCGACGGCTCGCCGCTGAAGATCAAGCGCGGCCTCAACGCGCTGTGGGACAAGGGCGGCCTCCAGTACGGCCCGCCGATCCGCTGAGGGCTCCCACGGAGATGAGTGATTCGATTGAGGGGGCGTTTGCCTCTCGGGCAAGCGTCGAGAGCGAAGCGCTTATCGCCGTGGGTACCCTGACGCCTGACTGGTCTGCCGATTGCTAAGGGATCGAAGAGACCGGGGAGCCGCGCCGCTCCCCGGTCGGGCCGAACCACGGTCTCGGTCCTGCGACATCTCCGGGGCGGGAGCCCGAGCGGCGGCGAGGGATACGATGACGCGAGAGGCTGGCCATCCATGACGGTGCAGACGGCGAACGAGGCGGCTCCCAGATCGGGCTTGAGCTTCTACGATCCCCGGCTGCGGGGGATCGTCTATCAGGTCGTCATGCTCGGCGCCCTGGTGTTCCTGGTCTGGACGGCGTCGAGCTACGCCGTGGCCAACATGGCGCGGCTCGGCATCCCGTTGAACTTCGCCTTCTGGAATCAGACGGCCGGGTTCGAGATCAACCAGACGCTGGTCTCCTATTCGGCCCTGTCCACCTACGGGCAGGCTTTCTGGGTCGGGCTGCTGAACACGCTGCTGGTCAGCGCCCTGGGCGTGGTCTTCGCCACGGTCATCGGCTTCGTCATCGCGGTGCTGCGCCTGTCGCCGAACTGGATCGTGTCCAAGCTCGCCACCGTCTACGTCGAGCTGTTCCGCAACATCCCGCTGCTGCTGCAACTGCTGTTCTGGTACACGGTCGTCCTCAAATCGCTGCCGCAGCCGCGCCAGTCGGTGTCGATCTTCGGTGCGGTCTTCCTCAACACCCGCGGGCTGGTGCTGCCGAGCCCCGTGCTGCGCGACGGCGCCGGCCTCGTCGGCTGGGCCCTGCTCGTCGGGGTCGTGGCGGCGGTGGTCTTCGCGATCTACGCGGCGCGGCGCCAGGCCGCCACGGGCCAGCAGCTCCCGCGTTTCTGGGTCGGTCTCGCGCTCGTGGTCGGGCTGCCGCTCGTGGCCTACCTCGCCCTGGGCCTGCCCATCGGGCTCGACCTGCCGCAGCTCAAGGGCTTCAACTTCATCGGGGGCAAGCAGATCTTCCCGGAACTCGCCGCGCTGCTGCTCGGCCTGTCGATCTACACCGGCGCCTTCATCTCGGAGATCGTCCGCTCGGGCATCCAGGCCGTCGGGCGCGGCCAGCACGAGGCGGCGGACGCGCTCGGCATCCGGCCCAACACCACCATGCAGCGCGTCGTCATCCCGCAGGCGATGCGGGTGATCGTGCCGCCGCTGACCAACCAGTACCTCAACCTCGTCAAGAACTCGTCTCTGGCCGTGTTCATCGGCTACCCGGACCTCGTGCAGGTCTTCGCCGGCACGGTGCTGAACCAGACCGGCGCCGCCATCCAGTGCATGGCGCTGACCATGGCGGTCTATCTCATCATCTCGCTCGCCCTGTCGACGCTGATGAACTGGTACAACAGGCGCGTCGCGCTGGTCGAAAGGTGATGCCGTGAGCGACGCGACCTATTCCTCCGGCCAGGCCTACCTCCGCACGGTCCCGAGCCCCGCCGAGCCGCCGCCGGCCCTCGTCCAGGGCCCCGTGGCCTGGGCGCGCAAGAACCTCTTCTCGTCGCCGCTGTCGGCCATCCTCACGCTCCTGTCCGCGCTGTTCCTCGCCTGGGTGCTGCCGGGGCTGGTCCGCTTCCTCCTGACGGATGCGGTGTGGCAGGGCGACACGGGCGAGCCGTGCCGCGCCCATCAGGGCGGCGCCTGCTGGCCCTTCATCACCCACAAGCTCGGCTTCTTCTGGTACGGCGCCTATCCGGAAAGCGAGCACTGGCGTGTGGATCTGGTCGAGGCCCTCGGCGCCGTGCTGCTCGTGTGGCTGCTGTGGCAGAGGCTCCCCAAGCGCAACGTCGCGGCCGGGCTGTTCTTCCTCGTCTACCCCTTCGTGGCCTTCTTCCTGCTCAGCGGCGAGGACTGGCTCGGCCTGCCCGTGGTCGAGACGAGCCTGTGGGGCGGCGTGCTCGTCACCCTGCTGGTGTCGCTGGTGGGGATCGTGTTCTCGCTGCCGCTCGGCGTGATGCTGGCGCTCGGCCGCCGGTCGAAGCTGCCCATCGTGACCGCGATCTGCACGGGCTTCATCGAGATCGTGCGCGGCGTGCCCTTCATCACCGTGCTGTTCATGGCGAACTTCATGCTGCCGCTGTTCCTGCCCGAGGGCTGGACGCCGGACCGCCTGTTGCGCCCGCTCGTCGGCACCGCGCTCTTCGCCGCCGCCTACATGGCCGAGGTGGTGCGCGGCGGGTTGCAGGCCATGCCCAAGGGCCAGTTCGAGGGCGCCTCCGCCATGGGCCTCGGCTACTGGCAGACCATGCGGCTCATCATTCTGCCGCAGGCGCTGACCCTGGTCATCCCCGGCATCGTGTCGAACTTCATCAGCCTGTTCAAGGACACGACGCTGGTGGCCATCGTGGGCATCTTCGACCTGCTGCGCACGATCGAGAGCGCCCGCAACGACCCGACCTGGAGCTCGCCCACCACCTCGGCGACCGGCTACGCCGTGGCGGCCGCCTTCTACTGGGTCTTCTGCTTCGGCATGTCGCGCTACTCGCAGGGCATAGAGCGCCGGCTGCGCGCCGGCCGCCGTCACTGATCACCGGGACCACCACCATGAGCGCCGTTCCAGCCATGCCGTCCACCCGCTACGACGGGGATTACGCGGTCGACCTCGTCGGCGTGCACAAGTGGTACGGGGCCTTCCACGTCCTGCGCGACGTGAACCTCCACGTCCGCCGCGGCGAGAAGATCGTCATCTGCGGCCCGTCGGGCTCCGGCAAGTCCACCATGATCCGCTGCATCAACCGCCTGGAGGAGCACCAGAAGGGCCGCATCGTGGTCAACGGCACGGAGCTGACCAACGACCTGCGCCGCATCGACGAGGTGCGGCGCGAGGTCGGCATGTGCTTCCAGCACTTCAACCTGTTCCCCCACCTCACCGTGATCGAGAACTGCACGCTGGCGCCGATCTGGGTCCGCAAGATGCCCAAGAAGGACGCAGAAGAGGTGGCGATGAAGTACCTCACGCGGGTCCGCATCCCCGAACAGGCCAACAAATACCCGGGCCAGCTCTCCGGCGGCCAGCAGCAGCGCGTCGCCATCGCGCGCTCGCTCTGCATGAACCCCAAGATCATGCTGTTCGACGAGCCCACCTCGGCGCTCGACCCCGAGATGGTCAAGGAGGTGCTCGACACGATGGTGTCGCTCGCCAACGAGGGCATGACCATGCTCTGCGTCACGCACGAGATGGGCTTCGCCCGGCAGGTGGCGGACCGGGTGGTCTTCATGGATGCCGGCGAGATCGTCGAGATGAACACGCCGGCCGAGTTCTTCTCGAACCCGCAGCACGAGCGAACGCGCCTGTTCCTGGGACAGATCCTGCACTGAACGGAGGGTGGATCAGCCGCGCGGCGCCGGCAGCGACGCTTCCGGGCACCCCTCCCGGCTCGGGCGCCACGAGGTGACGTTCTGCTCCATGACGCAGACCGCCGCGTGCGCGCCCTGCGGGGTGGCGATGCAGCGGCGCTCGCCCAGCTCCACATCCTTTCCCTCGAAGCGGCAGGTGCAGTGGTGCACGGGCACGAAGGCCGGCTCCCGGTGCCGGAACTCGATCGCGGCCGCGGGGCCCGCGGAGACCCACAGGAGGGCGAGGCCGGAGGCGGCCGACAGGGTGCGATGCGTCATGGGCCGATTCCCGCTGGAGTTGAAAAGCTACGTCCACCGTCGGGGCTCGTCCAGCGGCGGGTCAGGGTGCGGCGCCCCCGCCATGGCGGCGGGAGCGGATCCGCGTTAGGCAGGGTGCCGTATCGGTGTGCGGTCGGCCTCGCGGACCGGATCACGAGCGCGCAGCACGGTGCCTTGACCCATTTCGCCTTCCTGACCCCACCCTACGCGGGTCACCTCAACCCCATGCTGGCGCTGGCGCGCACGCTCGTCGACCGGGGCCACGCCGTCACCTTCGTGGCCCAGGCCGACGTCGGCCCGAAGGTGTCGCGGCCCGGCATCGGCTTCGTGGCGGTCGGCGCCCGCACCCACCCGCCGGGGCGCCTCGCCCGCATGACGGCGCGGCTCGGGGCCACCACCGGGCTCTTCGGCATCCGCGGCGTGATCCGCGACATGGCCGACACGACCGAGATGCTGTGCGACGAGGCCCCGGCGGCGCTGCGGCAGGTCCACGCCGGTGTGATCGTGTCGGACCAGACGGAGCCCGCCGGCGGCCTCGTGGCGCGCCACCTCGGCATCCCCGTCGTGTCGGTCGCCAACGCCCTGCTGATCGACCGCGAGCCCGCCGTTCCCCCGGCCTTCGTGGGCTGGCGCTACGACGATTCCTCCTGGGGCATCCGGCGCAACCTCGGCGGCCACCGCGTCGCCGACTGGATGATGAGGCCCCTCCTGGAGGTGATCGGCCGCCGCTCGCGCGCCTGGGACCTCGGCGGCCTGGAGACCCTGGAGGACTGCCTGTCGCCGACGCTGGAGATCAGCCAGTCGGTGGCGGGCTTCGACTTCCCCCGCGCCTCCCCGCCGCCGGCCCTCCACCCCTGCGGGCCGCTGCGGCTGGCCGAGCTCCGCGCGTGGCGGCCCGTGCCGGGGGGGCCCAACGTGTTCTGCTCGCTCGGCACCCTGCAGGGCGCCCGCCTGCCCGTCTTCGGCACCGTGGCGGCGGCCTGCGAGCGCCTCGGGCTCGCGCTGACCATCGCGCATGGCGGCAGGCTCGACGAGGCCGAGGTCGCGTCGCTGCCCGGCGCGCCGCGGGTCGAGAGCTTCGTGCCGCAGCGCGCCGTGATGCGGACCGCCTCGGCCGTCGTCACGCACGGCGGGCTGAACACCGTGCTGGACGCGCTGGCCGCCGGCGTGCCGCTGGTTGTCGTGCCGATGGCCTTCGAGCAGGGCGCGATCGCGGCCCGGGTCGAGCGCAGCGGCGCCGGCATCGTGATCCCCCGCCGCCGTTTCACCGCCGAGGCCGTCGCGGCGGCACTGGCCGCGTTGCTGGAGGGAACAGGCTACCGCGAGCGCGCCGAGGCCCTGCGCGACGAGATCCGGGACGCCGGGGGGGTGGCTCGCGCGGCCGACCTCGTCGAGCGCGCCACGCGGCGGCGGCGCTGACCTCCGCGCAGGGCTCCGCCCTGCGACCCGCCAGGGGGCGAGCCCTCTGGAATCCCACGTCGAAATTCGAGGAAGCAGGCCTCTATTCGGCCGCGGCCTCGAACCTCGAGGTCAGCGCCAGCCACTCGTCCTCCGCCGCGTCGAGCGCCCGCTGCAGGTCGCGGCGCTGGCCCGCCAACTGGCCCGCCTTGTTCTTGTCGCGCGAATAGGCGTTGGGGTCGACCAGCGCGGCGTCGACGCGGGCGATGAGACCGGACAGCTTGGCGATCCGCTCGTCGAGCGCCGCGATCTGCTTCTTCGCCTGCTGCGCCGCCTTGGCGGGCGACGGGCGCTCGTCCCGGGCCGGCTTCGCCGCCGCCTCGCTCCTGGTCCGTCCCCCGGGCGGGCCGCCGCCGGCGCGGCTCAGCACCAGCGACTTGTAGTCGTCCATGTCGCCGTCGAAGGCCCTCACGGTCCCGCCGTCCACCAGCCACAGCCGGTCCGCGCAGGCGTCGATCAGGTAGCGGTCGTGCGAGATCAGGATGATCGCGCCCTCGTAGTCGTTGATCGCCTCGATGAGGGCCGAGCGGCTGTCGATGTCGAGGTGGTTCGTGGGCTCGTCGAGGATGAGCAGGTGCGGCCCCTCGAAGGCCGCGAGCCCCATCATCAGCCGCGCCTTCTCGCCGCCCGAGAGCTGCGTCACCGGCGTGTCGGCCTTCTGCGCCGGGAAGCCGAGTTGGGCGCAGCGGGTGCGGATGCGGCTCTCCGGCACGTCCTTCATCCGCGCCGATACGAAGTTGTAGGGCGTCTCGCCGCCGCCGAGCTCCTCGGCCTGGTGCTGGGCGAAGAACCCCACCGTCATCTTGGACGACTTCCGCAGGGTGCCGCCCGTCACGTCCATGCGGCCCGCCACCAGCTTGGCGAAGGTGGATTTGCCGTTGCCGTTCGAGCCGAGCAGGCCGATGCGGTCGTCGTTGGAGATGTTGAGGCCGAGCCGCGACAGCACCGTGTGGTCCCCGTAGCCGGTGGCGGCGCCGTCCATCGCCACGATGGGGGGGCTCAACGGCTTGGCCGGGGAGGGCAGGTGGAAGGGCAGCACGTCCGTGTCGACGATGGCCGAGATGGGCTTCAGCCGCTCCAGCATCTTGATGCGCGACTGCGCCTGCCGGGCCTTGGTGGCCGAGGCGCGGAAGCGGTCGACGAAGCTCTGGAGGTGCTTGCGCTGCTCCTCCTGCTTCTTGATGTGCTTCTGCTGGATGAGCTGCTGCTCGCGGCGCTGGGTCTCGAAGCTCTCGTAGTTGCCCTTCCACAGGCTGAGCTTGGCGGCGTCGAGGTGCAGGATGTGGTCGCAGACGGCGTCGAGCAGGTCGCGGTCGTGGCTGATGATCAGCACGGTGGCCGGATAGGTCGCGAGATAGTCGATGAGCCACAGCGTGCCCTCGAGGTCGAGGTAGTTGGTGGGCTCGTCGAGCAGCAGCAGGTCGGGGCGGGTGAAGAGCACGGCCGCCAGCGCCACGCGCATGCGCCAGCCGCCCGAGAACTCGCTCAGGGCGCGGTTCTGCGCGGCCTCGTCGAAGCCGAGGCCCTGGAGGATGGTGGCGGCGCGCGAGGGGGCCGCGTGCGCCTCGATGTCGACCAGCCTCACCTGGATCTCGGCGATGCGGTTCGGGTCGGCGGCGGTCTCGGCCTCGCGGAGCAGGGCGGCCCGCTCCCGGTCGGCCTCGAGCACGAAGTCGATCAGGGTGGTGGGCCCGCCCGGCGCCTCCTGCTCGACCTGGCCGAGCCGCATGCGGCTCGGGATCTGCAGCGTGCCGCTCTCGGGCTGGAGGTCGCCCGAGATCATCCGGAACAGCGTGGTCTTGCCCGTGCCGTTGCGGCCGACGAAGCCCGTGCGGGCGCCCGTCGGGATCGCGGCGCCCGCATGGTCGAACAGCATGCGCGGCCCGAGCCGGTAGGTGAGGTCGTTGATGTGCAGCATGGCGAGCCTTGTGGCGCGGCGGCACCCGGGAGGCAAGGCTTATGCCGTTTCCGCGACGGGTGCGCGACCTTGCCGGGGTACGGGCGCGCCGCTATGAGGAGCGCGTCCGGGCCGAGGCCCGCCCTTCACGCGGAAGTGGATCCGTCATGGCCGTCGAGCACACCTTCTCCATCCTCAAGCCGGACGTGACGCGCCGCAACCTGACGGGCGCCGTCAACGCGGTGGTCGAGGCGGCCGGCCTGCGCGTCGTCGCCCAGAAGCGCATCCGCATGAGCCGCGCCCAGGCGGAGGAGTTCTACGGCGTCCACAGGGAGCGGCCCTTCTTCGGCGAGCTCGTCGAGATGATGACCTCGGCGCCCGTCGTCGTGCAGGTGCTGGAGGGCGAGAACGCCATCCTGAAGTACCGCGAGGTCATGGGCGCCACCAACCCCGAGAAGGCCGACGCCGGCACGATCCGCAAGCAGTTCGCGCTGTCGATGGGCGAGAACTCGGTCCACGGCTCGGACGCCCCCGAGACCGCCCGGCAGGAGATCGCCCAGTTCTTCTCGAAGGACGAGATCGTCGGCTGACGAGGGTCAGGCTACTTTCCCTCCCGTCTGGAGGTTCTCTCGACGTTCGGGAGTACCGCCCTTCTCCCCAACGGGGAGAAGGGCGCAGCCAGCGGCGCCGGTGACATGGAAGACGAGGTGAGTCTCAGTTGAGAGGAACCGCCGCGTCCGGGACCGTCATCGACGCGTCGGAGCGCGTGGCGGTGGCCGACACCGCTCGGCCGTTCTCAAGCCGCACCAGCCCCGACGCCACCAGGTCCAGCGCACGCGGGTAGATCACGTGCTCCTGCGCCAGCACCCGCGCCGCGAGGCTGTGGGCCGTGTCGCCTTCGAGCACCGGCACGGCCGCCTGCGCGATGATCGGCCCGGCGTCGAGCTCCGGCACCACGAAATGCACGGTGGCGCCGTGGATCTTCACCCCGGCCTCCAGCGCCCGCGCGTGGGTGTCGAGCCCCCTGAAGGAGGGCAGCAGGGCCGGGTGGACGCTGATGAGGCGCCCGAGCCAGCGCTCGCAGAACCAGGGACTCACCACCCGCATGAAGCCCGCGAGGCAGACGAAGGCGATGCCCCGCTCCGTCAGCACGGCGTCCACGGCGCGGTCGAAATCCTCGCGCGTCGGGTAGTCGCGGTGGCTCAGGACGGCCGTGTCGATCCCCGCGGCCCGCGCGGCCGCGAGGCCGGCCGCATCCGCCCGGTTGGAGAAGACCAGCGCGACCTCGGCCGGGAAGCCCGGGGCCGAGGCGGCCGCGAGCAGCGCGCCCATGTTGGAGCCGCGCCCCGAGATGAGGACCGCGGTCCTGAGCCTCGCCCGCGTCACAGCGCGAGGTCCCGCCGGATCGCCACGCGCGCGCCGCCCGGCGCCGGCACGACCTCGCCCAGCCGCACCGGTGCCTCGCCGAGCTCCGCGAGCAGCGCCTCCACCTCGGCGGCCCGATCGCCGGCCACGACCACCGCCATGCCGATCCCGCAGTTGAAGGTGCGGGCCATCTCGGAGGCCGCGATGCCGCCCTCGGCCGCCAGCCACCGGAACACGGGCGGCACCGGCACGGCGTCGAGGTCGAGCGCGCAGCCGAGCCCCTCGGGCAGGGCGCGGGGCAGGTTGTCCACGAAGCCGCCGCCCGTAATGTGGGCCAGCGCCCGGATCGCATTCGTCCGCTTCAGCGCCGCCAGCAGCGTCCTGACGTAGATGCGCGTCGGGACCAGCAGGGCCTCGGCGAGGCTCAGGCCGGGCGCGAAGGGGCAGGGCGCCTCCCAGCCGAGCCCCGTCCGCGCCACCACGCGGCGCACCAGCGAGAAGCCGTTGGAATGCAGGCCCGAGGAGCGCAGGCCGAGGATGGCGTCGCCCGCAGCGACGCCCCGCGGCAGCAGCGTGCCGCGCTCGGCCGCGCCCACCGCGAAGCCCGCGAGGTCGTAGGCGCGGCCCGCGTAGAGGCCCGGCATCTCGGCCGTCTCGCCGCCGACCAGCGCGCAGCCGGCCTGCCGGCAGCCCTCGGCGATGCCCGCCACCACGCCGGCCGCCACCGCGGGGTCGAGCTGGCCCGTGGCGTAATAGTCGAGGAAGAACAGCGGCTCGGCGCCCTGCACCACGAGGTCGTTGACGCACATGGCCACGAGGTCGATGCCGACCTCGCCGTTGCGGCCGCTCTCGTAGGCGATCTTCACCTTGGTGCCGACGCCGTCGTTGGCCGCCACCAGGATGGGGTCGGTGAAGCCCGCCGCCCTGAGGTCGAACAGCCCGCCGAAGCCGCCGATCTCCGCGTCCGCCCCGGGGCGCCGCGTCGAGCGGACCGAGTCCCGGATGAGGTCCACGGTGCGGTTGCCCGCGTCGATGTCGACGCCGGCCTCGGCATAGGTCAATCCGTTCTCGGGATGGGGCATGGGTCCGGCCGGGTTGGGGGCTGTTCCCCTGTTCGGGGCTGCTCCCCTCTCCTAAGCGGATCGACGCCAGCGAGTCGACAGAAAGCGGGATGACGGCGTCGCGCGGCCCCGGCCTCGCAATCACCTCAAGGCTGGCTTAACTCTTGCGACGCTGAATGCACGGCGCCGATCGGAGAAGCGGACCCCATGAGCCTCCAGCGCCAGGTGCTGATCTGGATCGCCGTGCTCGGCCTGTCGGTCTACGCGCTCGTGTCGCTGTCGGGCGTGCTGCTGCCGTTCCTGGCCGGCATCACCATCGCGTACCTGCTCGACCCGCTGGCGAGCGCGCTGGAGCGGCTGGGCCTCAACCGGCTCGGCGCCTCCGCGCTCATCCTCGGCCTCTTCGTCGCCGCCCTGCTGCTCATCCTGGTGCTGCTCGTCCCGGTCCTGGCCCATCAGCTCGCCGCCTTCGCGCTGAACCTGCCCGGCATCGCGGCCCGGCTCCAGGACCTCGTGATCCTGGAGGGCGGCAGGGTCATCGAGAGCTACGGGGGCGAGACGCTGCGCAAGCTCGGCATCGACGGGCCCTTCACCCCGGCCGACATGCAGAGTTCCATCGGCAGCGTCGTCGGCCAGGCGATCAACTACGCGGTCGGCCTCGTGCGCTCGCTCTGGTCGGGGGGACGCGCGCTCTTCGGCCTCTTCTCGATCCTGGTCGTCACGCCGGTCGTGGCCTTCTACCTCCTGGTCGACTGGCGCCGCATGACGGGCGCGATCGACGGCTGGCTGCCGCTCCAGCACCGGCAGGGCGTGCGCGCCATCGCCCGCGACATCGACCGCGCGCTGGCCGGCTTCGTCCGCGGCCAATCCCTCGTGTCGCTGATCCTCGGCACCTGGTACGCGGTCGGCCTCACCCTGGCGGGGTTGAACTTCGGCTTCCTCATCGGCATCACCGGCGGCTTCCTGAGCTTCGTGCCCTTCGTGGGCTCGCTGGCCGTGCTGGTCGTGGCGGCCGCCGTGGCGGTGGTGCAGGGCTGGCCGGAGTGGCAGCTCATCCTCACCACGCTCGGCGTGGTGCTGTCCGGCCAGTTCCTGGAGGGCAACGTGCTCTCGCCCTACCTCGTCGGCCATTCGATCGGCCTGCACCCGGTCTGGCTGATGCTGGCGCTCGTGGTCTGCTCCTCGATCTTCGGCTTCGCGGGCCTCCTGGTGGCGGTGCCGCTGGCGGCGGCGCTGGGCGTGCTGTCGCGCTTCGCGCTGCGGCAATACCTGTCGAGCCCGCTCTACACGGGTGCGCCCGAGCGCGTCGCCGTCACCTTCGAGCCCCGCATCGTCGAGCCCCGCATCGTCGAGGCGGGCCGCGATTGAACCAGTTGCCGCTGCCCTTCGGCCACGCGCCGCGCTACGGGCTCGACGACTTCATGCCCTCGGCGTCCAACGAGGCGGCCTTTGAGGCCGTCGAGCGCTGGCCCGACTGGCCCGACCGCGTGCTGCTGCTGGTCGGCCCGGAGGGCTCCGGCAAGAGCCACCTCGCGCGCATCTGGGCGGCGCGCGCCGACGCCGCCCTGCTGGGGCCGGCGGACCTCGCCGGCGACCTCGGCCACCTCGCGCGCCGCAACGCCGTGATCGAGGACGCCGACCGGGCCGGCCTGCCCGAGGCGGCGCTGTTCCACCTCCTCAACCTCGTGCGCGAGGGCGACGCCTCGCTGCTGCTGACGGCGCGCGACGTCCCCTCGGCCTGGGCGCTCGGCACCGCCGACCTCCTGTCACGGCTGAGACTCGCGCCCGCGGTCGCCATCGCCCCGCCCGACGACGCCCTGATGCGGGCCGTGCTGGTGAAGCTCTTCGCCGACCGGCAGCTCGCGGTCGACGCGGGCCTCGTCGACTACCTGGCGCTGCGGCTCGACCGTTCGCTCGACGCGGCGCGCCGCGCCGTCGCCGACCTCGACCGCGCGGGCCTCGACGCGCGGCGGCGCATCGGCCGCCACCTCGCGGCCGACCTCTTCGGCGACCCGAGGGTTGACGGCGACTGACGGCTCCCGCGAAGATCACGGCTTCGATTCTGCCCGCCGGTGCCGGAGGGGATGGGCGATCCGCGGCGCTGTCATCCTCCCGACACAGGC
>CAXTBR010000008.1:86619-92470 GCA_964242785.1 uncultured Lichenihabitans sp.
CGTCGAACCGCGTCCGGAGTCCGCTAAGATGTCCCTGGTTGAGGATCAGCCCGCCGTCGCCTCCTCGGACGAACAGGTCTCCCCCCGCTCCCCGCTCGCCCGCCAGCCCGCCCGCTTCATCAACCGCGAGCTGTCCTGGCTGGAGTTCAACCGCCGCGTCCTCGAAGAATCGTCCAACCGCAACCATCCCCTGCTGGAGCGGCTGCGCTTCCTGTCGATCTCGGCCAACAACCTCGACGAGTTCTTCATGGTGCGGGTGGCCGGCCTCTACGGGCAGGTGCGCTCCGGCGTCACGACCCAGTCGCAGGACGGCCTGTCGCCGGCCGAGCAGATGGCCCGCATCGACGACCGGGCGAAGGCGCTGGTCGACGACCAGCAGCGCCGCTACAGCGCCCTGCGCGTGGAACTCGCGGCCGAGCGGATCGTCATCGTCGACCCGGCCGACCTCGCCAAGCCCGAGCGGGAATGGCTGCAGGACTACTTCCTCCAGCACATCTTCCCCGTGCTGACGCCGCTCGCCGTCGACCCGGCCCACCCGTTCCCCTTCATCCCCAACCTCGGCTTCACGCTGGCGCTCGACCTGAAGCGCCGGCCCGACGGGCGCGAGCTGCACGCGCTGGTCCGCATCCCCGCCAAGGGCGAGCGCTTCATCCGCATCCCGGACTCCGTGTCGGGCGGGGCGGCGCGGTTCGTGACGCTCGAAACCCTGGTGTCGATGCACATCCCCCGCCTGTTCCCCGGCTACGAGGTGCACGGCCAGGGGGTGTTCCGCGTGATCCGCGACTCCGACCTCGAAGTCGAGGAGGAGGCCGAGGACCTCATGCTGTTCTTCGAGAGCGCGCTGAAGCGCCGCCGCAGGGGCTCGGTGATCCGGCTGGAGATCGACGCCGGCATGCCCGAGACGCTGCGGCTCCTCATCGCCGACGAGCTCGGCACCGCGACCGACCAGAGTTTCACCATCGACGGGCTGCTGGCGTTGAACGACCTGTCCGAGCTGGTCGGCGTCGACCGGCCGGAGCTGAAGTTCACGCCCTACAACGCCCGCTTCCCCGAGCGCGTGCGCGACAATTCCGGCGACTGTTTCGCGGCCATCCGCCAGAAGGACCTCGTGGTCCACCACCCCTACGAGTCCTTCGACGTGGTGGTGCAGTTCATCGATCAGGCGGCCCACGACCCCAACGTCGTGGCCATCAAGCAGACGCTCTACCGCACCTCGAAGGACAGCCCGATCGTGCGCGCCCTCGTCGAGGCCGCGGAGGCCGGCAAATCCGTCACGGCGCTGGTGGAGCTCAAGGCCCGGTTCGACGAGGAGGCCAACATCCGCTGGGCGCGGGACCTGGAGCGCGCCGGCGTGCAGGTGGTGTTCGGCTTCATCGAGCTGAAGACCCACGCCAAGCTGTCGATGGTGGTGCGGCGCGAGGCCGGCAACCTCGTCACCTACTGCCACGTCGGCACCGGCAACTACCATCCGCAGACGGCGCGGATCTACACCGACATCTCGTTCTTCACGGCCGACCCGATCATCGCGCGCGACGTGTCGCGCATCTTCAACTTCATCACCGGCTACGCCGAGCCCGCGGGGCTGGAGCGCATGGCGGTGTCGCCCCTGACGCTGAAGGCGCGCCTGCTCCAGCACATCGCCGAGGAGATCGCCTTCGCCGAGGCCGGCAAGCCGGCCGCCATCTGGGGCAAGTGCAACAGCCTCGTGGACGCCGAGATCATCGACGCGCTCTACGACGCCAGCCGGGCGGGCGTTCAGGTCACGCTGGTGGTGCGGGGCATCTGCTGCCTCAGGCCCGGCGTGCCGGGCCTGAGCGACAACATCCAGGTGAAGTCGATCATCGGGCGGTTCCTCGAACACGCCCGGGTCTACGCCTTCGGCGGCGGCTACGGGCTGCCGCACGGCAAGGCGCGGGTCTACATCTCCTCGGCCGACCTCATGTCGCGCAACCTCGACCGGCGCGTCGAGGCGCTGCTGCCCATCACCAACCCCACGGTGCACGATCAGGTGCTGAACCAGATCATGATCGCCAACCTCATCGACAACCAGCAGAGCTACCGTGTCCTGCCGGACGGCGGCAGTGAGCGGATCGCCCCGGCGGAGGGCGAGGAGCCCTTCAACGCCCACAACTACTTCATGACGAATCCGAGCCTCTCCGGCCGTGGCAAATCCCTGCGTGAGTCGAGCCCCAAGACCCTCCTCCAGCGGCTCGGCCGCCGTCGCTGAGCGGTCCGGCGCCGCCCCCGTGACCGAGGCCGCGCGGGACGCGGCACCCGTGGCCATCGTGGACATCGGTTCGAACTCCGTCCGCCTCGTCGCCTACGAGCGCTTGTCGCGCTCGCCGACGCCGATCCTGAACGAGAAGGTCCTGTGCGGGCTCGGCCGGGGCGTCGGCACCACGGGGCTGCTCGGCGCCGAGGCCGTGGAGCGGGCGCTCGCCGCGCTGCGCGGCTTCAAGGTCCTGTGCCGCAACCTCGGCGTGGGCGACGTGCACGTCCTCGCCACGGCGGCGGCGCGCGACGCCAGCAACGGGCCCGACTTCCTCCGCGCCGCCACGGGGGCCATCGGGGCCGAGATCGAGCTGATCGACGGGGCGCGCGAGGCCGAGCTGTCCGCGCTCGGCGTGTGCTCCGGGTTCCACGGGGCCGACGGCGTCGTGGGCGACATGGGCGGGGGGTCGCTCGAACTGGCGGACGTGCGGGGGACCGCGATCGGGCGGGGCGTGTCGCTGCCGCTCGGCGGCCTCGCCCTGCTGGACGCCAGCCGCGGTTCGGCCAAGCGCGCCGGCCGGATCGCCCGCGACCACCTCGCCCGCGCGATGCCGGTCGGGGGGATGGAGGGGCGCAGCTTCTTCGCCGTCGGCGGCACCTGGCGGGCGCTCGCCAAGCTGCACATGCGCGCCCGCAACTACCCCCTCACCGTGATGCACGGCTACAGCCTGCCGGCCGCCGACGCCCTGACGCTGGGCGCCCTGGTCGAGCGCAGCGATGGCGAGGACCTCGGCGCCATCGCGGCCGTGGCCTCGTCGCGCCGCCCGCTGCTGGCCTATGGCGCGGTCGCGCTGGAGGAGATCGTCCGCCTGGGCCGCCCGCGGGAGGTCGTCATCTCGGCC
This sequence comes from uncultured Lichenihabitans sp., assembly GCA_964242785.1. GTDB lineage: Bacteria > Pseudomonadota > Alphaproteobacteria > Rhizobiales > Beijerinckiaceae > Lichenihabitans. The sequence goes on from CAXTBR010000008.1 coordinate 89,733, forward strand.
ATGGGCGTGCGGGAAGGCATGCTGTTCGAGCGGCTCGGCGCCGCGGAGCGCCGCCGGGACCCGCTCCTGGCGGCCGCCGCCGAGGTGAACGCGTTGCGCTCGCGCAGCCCCGGCCACGGCCTCGACCTCTGCGCCTGGACGGACGGATTCATGACGGCGGCCGGCCTCGCCGAAACGCCCGAGGACCGGCGGCTGCGCCACGCCGCCTGCCTGATGGCCGACATCGCCTGGAGGGCGCATCCCGATCACCGCAGCGACTACGCGCTCAACGCCGTCGCCACCGGCACCTTCTCGGGGGTGGATCACCCCGGCCGCGCCTTCCTGGCGCTCGCCGTCACCTACCGGCACCTCGGCAGCGACGCCGACGTGGGCCCTGGGCTGCGGAGCCTGCTGACGCCGCAGCGGCTAGAGCGCGCCCGCCTGCTCGGCGCCGCGATGCGCATCGCCTACCTGGTCTCGGCCGCCATGGCGGGCGTGCTGCCGCGCACGGCACTCCGCTGCTCGCGGGGGAAGCTCACGCTGGTGCTGCCGCCCGACCTCGCCGACCTCGCCGGCGAGCGCTGCCTCGCGCGGCTGCGCCAGCTCGGCAAGCTGATCGGCCGCGACGCCGAGGCGAGGGTCGGCTGATCCTCCGGCCCGGCCGGCCCGGATCACAGGTCGGGCGGCGCGCCGTCCTGCCATTCGAGCGCGATCACCTTGCCGTCCTCGACCGTCAGGGCGAGGCGCCCGTTCTTGAGGTCGAGCGCCTTGGCGCCGAACAGCGTCCGCCGCCAGCCGTCCAGGGCCGGCACGTCGGCCTCGTCGCTCGCCGCGATGGCTTCGAGGTCGTCGACGGTGGCGATGAGCTTCGAGGCGACGCCTTGCGCGTCCGCCACCTGCCGCAGCAGCACCTTCAAGAGCTCCACGGTGGCGCCGTTGCCCCCGCCGCCGTTGCCGCGCCGGTCGCGGTCGATGCGGGGCAGGGCCTTGGGGTCGCGCGCGAGGCCGCGCTCCACGGCCGCCAGCATGTCGGGCCCGAGGCGGGACTTGTCCATGCCCCGCGGCACGGCCCGCATGTCGGTCAGGGCCTCCAGCGATTTCGGCGCCGCCGTCGCGACCTCGATCATCGCGTCGTCCTTGAGGATGCGCGAGCGCGGCACGTCGCGCGCCTGCGCCTCGGCCTCGCGCCAGGCCGCGAGCTCCATCATCACGGCGAGGTCGCGCGGCTTGCGGAGCTTCGAGCGGAACCGCTCCCAGGCGTTGTCCGGGTGCTGCTCGTAGGTCGAGGGCGACAGCAGCGTCCGCATCTCGTCGGCCAGCCAGCCGGTGCGCTTCGAGGCTTCGAGCCTCGCCACCAGCGCCCGGTAGATGTCGCGCAGGTGGGTGACGTCGGCCAGCGCGTAGGTGATCTGGGCGGTGGTCAGCGGGCGCCGCGCCCAGTCGGTGAAGCGCGACGACTTGTCGATCGTCACCCTGCACAGGTTCTGCGCCAGCTCGCTGTAGGAGACCTGATCGCCGAAGCCGCACACCATGGCGGCGACCTGCGTGTCGAAAAGGGGATGCGGCAGGCGGCCCGACATCTTCCAGACGATCTCGAGGTCCTGCCGCGCGGCGTGGAACACCTTGACGACCGCCGGGTCCGCCATCAGGTCGAGGAAGGGGATCAGGTCGATGTCGGGCGCCAGCGCGTCCACCACCACGGCCTCCTCGTCCGATGCGAGCTGGAGGACGCAGAGCTTCGGCCAGAAGGTGGTCTCGCGCAGGAACTCCGTGTCGACGGTGACGAACGGGTGCCGCGCGAGGCGGCGGCAGACGGCGGCGAGATCTTCGGTCGTGCTGATGACGGTCATGCGGCTCCCTTAACGCATGCGCGCGCGCGTTGCGAGCCGCGGACGGGCCGAGAGTCAACGAAACGCCACAATCGCCCGGGCGCCCCGCCGCCGGCCGGCTGCTTGACAAGTCCGGGGCGCCCATGCGCTTCTCCGCGGCCCGCCGGGGAGGGGTCCCTCGAGCCCCGCCCGCACAGTCCCGAGAGTCCATCGACCATGCACCGCTACCGCACCCACACCTGCGGCGCCCTGGGCGAAGCCGAGATCGGCACCGGCGTCAGGCTGGCCGGCTGGTGCAACCGGATCCGCGATCACGGCGGCGTGCTGTTCATCGACCTGCGCGACCATTACGGCACCACCCAGGTGGTGGTGGACCCCGACTCGCCCGCCTTCAAGGACGCCGAGACGTTGCGCTCGGAATGGGTGGTGCGCATCGACGGCCCCGTGCGCCGCCGCCCCGCCGGCACCGAGAACGCCGAGATGGCGACCGGCCAGATCGAGGTCTATGCCGGCGGGATCGAGGTGCTGGGCCCCGCGGCCGAGCTGCCGCTGCCGGTCGCGGGCGACCAGGACTACCCCGAGGAGACGCGGCTGAAATACCGCTTCCTCGACCTGCGCCGCGAGCGGCTGCACGGCAACATCGTCATGCGCTCGCGCGTGATCGACAGCCTGCGCGCCCGCATGAAGGGGCAGGGCTTCACCGAGTTCCAGACGCCGATCCTCACGGCCTCCTCGCCAGAGGGGGCGCGCGACTACCTCGTGCCGTCCCGCGTCCATCCGGGCAAATTCTACGCGCTGCCGCAGGCGCCCCAGCAGTTCAAGCAGCTCATCATGGTGGCGGGCTTCGACCGCTACTTTCAGATCGCGCCCTGCTTCCGCGACGAGGACGCCCGCGCCGACCGCTCGCCCGGCGAGTTCTACCAGCTCGAC
>CAXTBR010000009.1:0-92116 GCA_964242785.1 uncultured Lichenihabitans sp.
TGATCGGCGCCTTGAACATCTCGACGAACTCGAGCATGCCCTGGTTGGCGCGGTTGAGGCCGCCCGAATAGCTGTAGGCGTCGGGGTCGGCCTGCGACAGGCTTTCCAGCTTGCGGATGTCGACCTTGCCGACGAGGGACGAGATGTCCTGGTTGTTCTCGTCGCCCGGCTCGGTCTTGGACAGCGCGATCTGGCGCAGGCGCGACGGGTTGATCTTGACGACCTTGAAGCGGGAGATGTCGCCGGCGAACTCGTCCAACCGCTTCAGCGCCCAGGGGCTCATCAGGCCGGTGAGGCGGCGACGCGGGATGCCGTAGCGGTCCTCGATCTGCGCCCCCATCGTGTCGGGGTCGAAGAGGCCCAGCGGGCTCTCGAAGACGGGCGACAGCTCCGTGCCGGCCTTGAGCACGTAGACGGGGTGGTGCTCGATCAGCGCCTTCAGGCGCTCGGCGAGTGACGACTTGCCGCCGCCCACCGGCCCCAGCAGGTAGAGGATCTGCTTGCGCTCCTCCAGGCCCTGGGCGGCGTGGCGGAAGAACGACACGATCCGCTCGATCGTCTCCTCCATGCCGTAGAATTCGGAGAAGGCCGGGTAGAGCCGCACCGTGCGGTTCATGAAGATGCGGCCGAGCCGCGGATCCTTGGCGGTGTCCACCATCTCGGGCGCGCCGATGGCCGCCAGGATGCGCTCGGGCGCGCTGGCATACATCATCGGGTCGCTGCGGCAGCCCTGGAGGTAGTCGGCGAGCGACATGTCGGCCGCCCGGCGGGCGTCGTAGGAGCGCGTGAAACTCGTGAACAGGTCGTCCATCAAAGGCCCCCCTCATCCGTCGACATCGGGCGAAGACCGGATGCCGTCGAGTCTAGAGTTTCGATCCACTGCGCGGTCCCGATGCCAGTTTCAAGCCAAGTGGCTGATCGGCCGGCCGGCAGTCAACGCGTGACGGGTGTCCGTTCTGTGGCGCCCTCCCCCGTGGCTCGAAGCCTTGAAAGCAGGGTGCGCCCCGTCGCGACGACTATGCAAGGACAGTATCACGGCGCTGGCAAGCGCAGAGCTTGCGTTCAAGGCCACGGGTCGCGCGACAATAAGTGCCGCGACCGGGCTGAAGGCCGGATGAACGGCGGGGCCGGCGTCATCTCCGGTGGGGCACGAGGACTCGCGCCTAAGGTCCTCACAACAGGCGCAACGCCGGCCGGTCCGGCGCTCGTGGAGCCCCACCGATCGTCCCGCGCGCCACCCGCGGCCCGCGGTGCCGACACCGCGGCGGAGCCGCCACGGAGCCCGGTCCCCGGGCTCCGCACCGTCCCGCGGGGGTTGCGCCCCGACCCACATCTCACGCCAGTGCGACAAGACTGCAACAGAGCGAACGGCCCCCCGCCGTCCCGGATCGCGACAGGGGAGTTGCCCAGGAATGAGGCACACCGGCCCGGTTCGGTGGGGCGCCGGCCAGCCGGCCGCCGATCACCGCAGGGCGGTGGCCCGCACCCACCAGTCGGGGCGTGCGCCGGCCACCAGGGCGGCCGCGGCGCGGGCGGCGTGGCGGTCGTCGTAGAGGGCGTAGCAGGTGGAGCCCGAGCCCGACATGCGGACGAGCCGGGGGCCGGCGGTGGCCGACAGCGCGTCGATCGCGTCGCCGATGCCGGGCGCCAGCGACAGGGCCGCGGCCTCCATGTCGTTGCGGCCGCCGCTCACCAGGGCCAGGAAGGCGCCGTGGTCCAGGCCGTCGTGCGGCGCCGGGTGCTCGCCGAGGTCGCTGGATTCTCCGGGCTGGAAGCCCATGCGGGCGAAGACCGCGGGGGTGGGCAGGTGGATGCCAGGGTTGGCCAGCACGGCGTAGAGGGGGCGCGCCATCAGCGGTGCCCCGAGGCGGTCGCCGGTGCCGGCCATCATGCGGGAACGCGGGTGGACGCAGACCGGCACGTCCGACCCCGTCGCGCGCGCCGCGTCGAGGAGCCGCCCGTCGTCGAGGCCGAGCCCGTTCAGGCGCGCCAGCAGCCGCAGCGCCGCCGCGGCGTCCGACGAGCCGCCGCCGATGCCGGCGCCGACCGGCAGGCGCTTGGCGAGCGCGAAGGCGCCGGCGCGCAGGCCCGGCACGCGCGCGGTGAGGGCCCGGGCCGCCCTGAGCACGAGGTTGTCGTCATCGTCACCCGCGGCGGCCGCGGTCGGGCCCGACACGGCGAGGCCGAGCGGGCCCGCGGGGTCGAGCGTCAGCACGTCGGACACGCCGGCGAAGACCACCAGGCTCTCGAGATCGTGGAAGCCGTCGGCGCGGCGGCGCACCACGTGGAGCGTCAGGTTGATCTTGGCGGGGGCGCGGGTTCGCAGGAGCATGGCGCTGCATGGCCCGAAGCCGAAGGGCGGGTCAAGGCGCGGCGGGGCGACGTCACCGCAGCACGTTGTCGGGCTGCTGGCGCTCCAGCTCCTCGCCGTAGCGGCGCAGCGCGTGGGCCTCTGTCATGGTGCCGATGACCCGCTTCGTCGCCTCGTGGTCCACCACCACGAGGGCGTCGGCCTCGCATTTGGCGAAGAGGTCGAGGGCTTCGCGCACCGTCATCCAGGGCAGCAGCACGCGGTCCGAGAAGCGGCACAGCGTCGCCAGGGCGTCGCCGCCGCGGTCGAGCGGCGCGGTGTGGAGGTCGTCGAGCATCACGAGGCCGGCGTAGCGCCCGGCCCCGTCCACCGCCGCCACCTGTCTGACGGAGCCCAGCGGGAACCTGAGCCGCGCCTCCCGCAGCGACAGGTCGCTCGGCGCGGTGCGGGCATCGGCCTGCATCAGCGTCTTCACCGACAGCTCGCGCATCCAGCCGATGTCGTGCGGCCCGCGGATGGTTTCGCCCCGCAGGTGGAAGCGCCAGGTCGCGAAGGAATAGCCGAACAGCTCGCGCACGATCAGCGACGACACCACGGAGGCGATCAGGGCCGCGACCGTGATGGCGGAGTTGCCGGTCGTCTCGAGCGCCAGGGCCGTCATGGTGATGGGCGCGCCGATCACCCCGGTGCCGAGCGCCGCCATGCCGGTCAGCGCCGCGACGTCGGGATCGAAGGCGAGGCCGGGGTGGATCTGGACGCCGAGGTCGGCGTAGAGGCGGCCGATCAGCGCGCCGATCAGCAGGGACGCGTAGAACAGGCCGCCGCGGAACCCCGACCCCAGCGACACGGCCGCGGCCGCAGCCTTCAGCCCGATGAGGCCCAGGATGGTGAGGGGCGCCAGCGAGGCCACGAGGTCGACCGCCATGGCGCCGTGGCCGGCGCCGAGCACCTGCGGGGTCAGGAGCCCCATGGCGCCGACCAGCAGCCCACCGATGGGGGTGCGCCAAGCCGGCGGCACGCGCAGGCGCCTGAAGGCCGCCTCGGTGCCCGCCACCGACAGCATCAGCAGGATGCCGCAGAGCCCGCAGAGGCCGCCGATCGCCACGATGTGGATCAGATCGCCGGTGCCGACCGTGGCGAGGGAGCCCGGCCGGATCAGGAAGCCGACGCTCTCGAAGTTGCGGGCGATCTGGCTCGCCACGAGCGCGCTGGTGGCGACGGGCGCCAGGGCCGACACCGTGTAGGTGCCGAGCACCACCTCGTAGGCGTAGAACGCGCCTGCGAGCGGCGCCCCGAAGGCCGCCGCGATGGCGGCCGACGCCCCGCAGGCGACGAGCAGCCTCAGGTCGCCGCGCCGCGCCGCGAGCGACAGGCCGAGGCGCGACGCCACCGCGGATGAGATCTGCGCGTAGCCGGCCTCGAGCCCCACCGAGGCGCCGGTGCCGCAGGACAGGAGGGTCTGCACGGTGACGAGCAGGCTCCCGGTGAGCGACAGCCGGCCGCCGAACAGGGCATTGGCCTCGATGGCGTCGGCGAGCCGCCCCGACATGCGCCGCGCGTAGCGGGCCAGGAAGCTGAGGGCGAGGCCGCCGGCCACCGGTATGACGAGGGCGCGCCAGCGGGCGAGCTGGGGCGTGGCGCTGAGGCGCTGCCCGGACGGCAGGTGGAACAGGACCTCGTGCATGGCCTGCACGGTCCAGCCCATCAGGGCGACGAGGCCGCCGCCCGCGATCCCGATGACGACCGCCGCGAGCACGAGCCCGGCTTCGCGCGTCCGCACGAAGCTGCGCAGCCAGGACGGCAGCAGTCTGCCCGCGATCTGCGTCTCGATCTTCGACAAGGCCCGTCCGGCTGCGGGAGGAGACGCGGCGCGGATCTGGCCCCTCCGGGCGAGCCGGCCCGGATGGGCGCGATGAGCGCGCCGCATCCTTGAAGGATCGGATCCCGGGGTGCAACGATCGAACCGGGGCGCGGTGAACGCGGACGGGTTCCTCCGCGACCCCTGTCAGCCGTCCCTGTCAGCCGTCCTGGAGCTGCCGCGCCCGGAACGCCACGCTCTGGCCCTCGCGGGCCATGAAGGAGCCCGGCAGGGCGGCGGCCAGCTCCGCCTCGATGAGGGCCAGCTCGCCGTCGTGGTGGGCCTTGTGGTGATGGTAGGCGGCGAGGGCCCCGGCACCCGCGGCCCGGCACAGCGCGACGCCGGCGTTCCAGGTCGAGTGGCCCCAGCCGCGGCAGCGCGGCAGTTCGGCCTCCGTGAACATGGCGTCGTAGATGACGAGGTCGGCGTCGCGGCAGAAGCTGACCACCTCGGCATCCGGGCCGGCGTCGACGTGCTCGATGTCCGACACGTAGCAGACGCGTCGTCCCCCGTGGTCGAAGCGGTATCCCGTGGCGCCGCCGGGATGGCGCAGCGGGCAGGTCGAGACGGTGAGGCCGTCCTCGAAGCGCAGAGTCTCGCCGGCCCTGAACCCGACATGCTCGATGCGGCCGGGCAGGATGTCGAGCGTGACGGGGAACAAGGGCGGGGCGAACATGCTGTCCAGGGCCGCCTTGGCGCTGCCGCCGCCCTGGTTGCCGCAGAAGATCCGCAGCACGGTCTTCCCCGTCAGGATGGGCGAGAAGAACGGCAGCCCGGCCACGTGGTCGTGGTGGAGGTGGCTCAACAGCAGGTCGACGCGGGCCGGGACCTGGCCGCCCGCCGCGATGGCGCGGCCCGCCGCCTCCAGTCCGCTGCCGGCGTCCACGATGAAGAGGCGCCGGCCCAGGCGGACCTCGACGCAGCAGGTGTTGCCCCCATAGACGATCGTGTCGGGCCCCGGCATCGGCAGGGACCCGCGCGTGCCCCAGAAGCGCACCGACAGGTCGTCCTCTCCGCCGTCGGGACCGTCACGCCCCATGGTGACACCGTCGCGTCATCGCTCGCACTCACCCGGCCGGCGGCCGCCTCTCATCGGGTCGCATTCCGACCGCACCGGCGATGGTCGCTCAACCCGGAGAATTGCGCAAGATATCGCAACGAACGGTGTACTCGGGACCTCTCTCGGCGGGGCTACCGCATTCACACATTTCGGCGGCCGGGGGGCGCCCAGCGTCAGCGATGTGTGGATCCGGTCGCTCGGCGGGGAGGGCTCATCATGCGGGGGCGCGCGCCGTGCCGAGGCTGGAGGTGGCCGACATGAGGACGAGGCTGAACGTCTTCATGGCGTTGCGCGACGCGCGATAGCGGCTCGTCACGATATCGACGAGCTCCTCCAGGATCACGTCGTTGACGTCGTCGATCAGCTCGTCGGTCAGGCCGAGGCTGTCGGAGGCCCGGCGCATCTCCTCCATGACGGGCGACACGGCCGCGGTCTGGCCCGACAGGACGACGCGCCACAGGCGGCAGTGCTTGCGCGCCATGGCGACGGTCCCGGCCTCGTCGACGACGCGCGCGTAGACCTCGACGGCGCGGTCGATGATGATCGGCTCGGCCCAGAGCGACATGGTGCGCCTCGCCTCGTCGAGGTCGGCGGAGCGGCGGTCGAAGGAGGAGAATTCGGGATGGAAGCCCATGGCGCTGCACCGCGGTCGGCTCGGACGTCGGGGAGGCCGAGATCCCACCGCGCGGCGCGCTCGCGCCGCCATGGTCCCGGCCATCGCTCCTTCGCCCGGCCCACCGCCGCGCCGTCGAGCGACGAGGATCACTATCGCGAGTCATGGTTAAGAGAGGTTGAAGACATTCAACCCGTCGTGCGGAGCCCGTCGAGGGCGTGCATCGAATCGCGCAACGCGGGATAGAGCGAGACGTAGACGGCGAAGACCGCGTCGTATCGGGCCTTGCGGGCCGGGTCGGGCTCGGCGCGCTCGACCAGGGTGATCCAGCTCGCGTCGCTGTCGCGCGCCATGAGGCCCACGCCCACCGCCGCCATGCGGGCGGCCCCCAGCGCCGCCTCGACGTCTTCGCGGATGGTCCAGACCGGATAGCCGGTGACGTCCGCGATGATCTGCATCCATAGGTCGGAGCGCGCCGCGCCCCCCACCACGATCAGGCGCGGGTCGAGCGACGCGGCGCCCCGCGCCCCCGCTTCCATGTTGTGGCGCAGCGCCAGGGTCACGCCTTCGAGCACGGCGCGGTAGAGGTGGGCACGGGTGTGGAACAGGTTGAGGCCGACGAAGGCGCCGCTGGCCTTCCCGTCCCAGACGGGCGAGCGCTCGCCCATGAGGTAGGGCAGGAACACGATCCCCTCGGAGCCCGGGGCGACGGCCGCCGCCCCCTCCTCCAGGATGGCGTGCGGGTCGCGGCCGCCGGCGAGGCCGGCCGCGACCTCGGCCTGGCAGAACTGTTCGCGGTACCAGGTGACGGAGGCCCCGGCCGTGGCCGCACCGCCGAAGACGTAGAGGTCGTCGTCGGCCCGCGTGACGTAGGGCATGGAGATGAGGCCGTGGGCGGCATCGGCCTCCGGCGCGATGTAGCCCCAGCACATGCTGGTGCCGATCATGGCGACGTGCTGGCCGGGGCTGACGACGCCGGCCGCGTAGGTGGCGACGGCGGCGTCGACGCCGCCCGCCACCACCGGCGTGCCCGGCTCCAGGCCGAGGCGGGACGCCACCTCGGGCGTGATCCCGCCGACGACGTCGGTCGGGGCGACGAGCCGCTCGGGCATCATCGCGTGCGGAACGCCCATGGCGTCCATCATCTCGGTCGACCACGCGCGGCGCCCGACGTCGTAGAAGCCGCCGATGTTGCCGGCCGAGGAATGGTCGACCGCGACCTCGCCGGTGAGGGCGTGGATCACGTAGGCGTTGGGCGGCAGGAAGAAGCGCGTGCGCGCCCAGACGTCGGGGCGCTCGTCGCGCAGCCACAGGACCTTCGTGAAGCCGTAGTAGCTGTCGACGCCGTTGCCCGTGACGGCGCCGAGCCGGGCGAGGTCGACGTGGTCCCGCACCCACCGGACCTGATCCTCGGCGCGCCGATCCATCCAGATGAGGCAGGGGTGGAGGGCGCGCATGTCGGCGTCGACCGGGATGCCGGAGCCGCCGTAGAGCGAGGAGATGCAGACCGCCCGGACGGAGGCCGGCGCCACCGCCACGCCGCCGTCCGGGAGGGCGGCCCGCATCACGGCCGCGATGCAGTGCTGCACGGCCTCCAGCCACACGTCCGGCCACTGCTCGGCCCAGGACGGGCGCGGCGTGTCGGGCGCGTAGCCCCTCGACGCCTGGGCCGCGATGGTCCCGTCCAGGCGGACCAGCACGGCCTTGGTGCTCTGGGTGCCGATGTCGACGCCGATGACATGGTCCATGATGGCGCTCCGATGACGCGGACGGGAGGGGTCGGACGGTCGGGCCGGGTCGTCAGAGGTCGAGGCTGACCGGCAGGATGACGAGGTCGCGGATGACGACGTTGCGCGGCCGGGTGAGCATGAACAGCACGGCCTCCGCCACCTCCTTGGGCTCCATCAGGCCGCCGGTGGCCAGCGCCTCCTCGAGCTTCGCCTTGGGCCAGTCGCTGATGAGGGCCGTCACCACGGGGCCGGGGGCGACCTCGCCGACGCGGATGCCGTGCTTGAAGACCTGCCGCCGCAGCGTGTGGACGAAGGCCTGAACCGCGTGCTTGGACGCGGTGTAGATCGGCTCCCATACGACCGGGATGAAGCCCGCCACCGAGCTCGTCACGATGATGTCGCCGGTCTTGCGCTCGACCATGTGGGGCAGGACGGCGTGGATGGAGCGGAACACGGCGTTGATGTTGAGGTTGAGCATCCGGTCCCAGGCATCGGGGTCGCCTTGGACGACCTCACCCCCGACGTAGGATCCGGCATTGGCGTGGAAGATGTCGAGCTGGCCGGCCTTCTCCAGGATCTGCGGCATCATGCCGGACACGCTCTTCGGATCCAGGAGGTTGGCCACCACCGGGATCGCCTGCGGGCCGAGGCTCGCGCAGAGCTCCTTCAGTTTCTCCTCGGCGTAATCGACCAGCACGACGCGGGCACCCGCCGCCATGAAGGTCCTGGCGCATTCGAGGCCGATGCCCGACGCCGCGCCGGTCACGGCCGCGACTTTGCCCGACAGATCCTGATCCATCTCTAACCCTCTGCGATTTCCCGATTTCTAGGATGCCGCGGGACGACCATTCCCGCGCCGGAACGCGAGGCTCCCCCGCGCCGCCACCGCGGCGCCGCGAGGGACGGGCGAAGCGCGAGCCTCAGGCTCGGCCGTGGGACACGCGGGAGCGGCGCGCCAGGGAATCGACGATGACGGCGATCGCCAGCACGCCGCCGGTGATCATGTAACGGAGCGAGGACGACAGATCGAGCAGCGTCAGCCCGCTCGCGATGGACTGGATGACGATGATGCCCAGCAGCGCCGAATAGGCGTTGCCCCGGCCGCCGAAGAGGCTGGTGCCGCCGATCACGGCCGCCGCGATGGCGTCGAGGTTGACGTCGCCCGTGCCGGCCTGCTGGCTGGCGGAGGCGAGGCGGGATGCCGAGAGCACGCCGCCGAGGGCCGCCAGCGTCGAGCACAGGGCGAAGGCGCTGGCGTAGATGAGGCGGACGTCGATGCCGGCGCGGCGCGCGGCCTCGCGGTTGCCCCCGACCGCCGTCATCGAGCGGCCCCATTTCGTCCGCTTCAGGGCGTAGTCCATGCCGACCACGAGGGCGACGAAGAGCCCGAACATCCACGGGATGCCGCGGTCCTGGTTGAGGTAGTAGACGATGAGTTCGAGCGCCACGACGAGCAGGAGCGCGCGGGCGATGAGGCCGCCCATCGACTGCGGCGTGAGGCCGGCCTGCCGCCGGCGCGCGGCCGTGCGGGATCCCGACACGAAGAGGCCGATCCCGGCGATGGCCACCAGCGCGTAGGCGATGACGTGGGGCATGACCAGGGTCTGGCCGAGGTTCACGACCGGCGATCCGTAGGGCAGGTTGATCGAGCCGGTCGACCCCAGGATGTAGAGCTGCAGGCCCAGCACGGCGAGCAGGCCCGCCAGGGTCGACACGAAGCTGGGCATGCCGAGCCGGTTGAACAGCAGCGCGTAGACGAGCCCGATCGCCATCCCCACCGCCAGGGCCGCGACGATCGCCACCGCCACGGGCCAATCCTGGTTGACCCAGAGGACGCCGACCATCGCCGAGGCGAAACCGCTGACCGAGCCGACCGAGAGGTCGATCTCGCCGACCATCAGGATGCAGACGATGCCGAGCGAGATCACCCCCACGGTCGAGCAGTCGAACAGCAGGTTGACGAGGTTGTTGCTCGACAGGAAGATCGGGTTGAGGGTCTGGAACACCGTCCAGATGATCGCCAGCCCGACCACGACCGGCAGCGAGCCGAGATCGCCCGACCGCACGCGGTCGAGGAAGGCGCGGAGGGCGCCCCCGAGGCCCTCGTCGTGCCTGACGCGGACGTCGGCGCGGTCGAGCCGGGCCGCGGCCGGTTTGGTGTCCTTGATCTCGCTCGTCACGCTCTCGCCTCCCCCGTGTTCTCGCGCTGCGCCTGCTGCCGCCCAGACCGCCGCGACACCGCATTGTCGGCCGCGCCCGTGATGGCGCTGACGAGGTCCTGATTGGAGGCGTCGGGGTAGAAGACCCCGTTGTTGCGCCCGAGGCGCAGGACCACGATCCGGTCCGCGACGGCGCGCACGTCCTCCATGTTGTGGCTGATCATGATCACGCCGAGGCCGCGGTCGCGGACCCGCTCGATGAGGTTGAGCACCTCGGCGGTCTGCGCGACGCCGAGCGCCGCGGTCGGCTCGTCCAGCATGATGAGCTTGGGCTCGAGCAGGAGGGAGCGGGCGATCGCCACGGTCTGACGCTGGCCGCCCGACAGCGACGCGATGGGCTCGCGGACGCTGGGGATGCGGGCCGACAGCTCGTTCAGCAGCGTCCAGGCCCGGATCTCCATCGACACCTCGTCCAGCCCGTAGGGCTTGAGCTCCTTGCCGAGGAAGATGTTGGCGACGACGTCGAGGTTCTCGCACAGGGCCAGATCCTGGAACACGGTGGCGATGCCGAGCGCCAGGGCGTCGTTCGGGCCCGTCAGGGCCACGGGCTTGCCGCGGAACGCCATGGTGCCGGAGGTGGCCTGATGCACGCCGGCCAGGACCTTGACCAGCGTCGACTTGCCGGCACCGTTGTCGCCCACGAGCGCCACGACCTCGCCCGCATGCACGTCGAGATCGATGTCGGTCAGCGCCGAGACCGCGCCGAACTGCTTGGAGATGCCGCGCAGGCTGAGCACCAGCTCGCCCGCGGGCCCCGACCCCTGCGAAATATCCGTCATGCGTGGCGAGCCTTTCCCGGCGGGACGGCGCGGGCGCGCGTCCACCTTGGTAGCGTGAGGGGAACGATCCCGCCCTTCACAAGGATGGGATCGAAACCGGCGCGGCACCCCGGCCGCCCGCGAGGGCCGCCGGGGTGCCGGTGTCAGGCGGACGTCACTTGATGCCGAGCTTCGCGCAACCCGCGGCGTAGCGGCCCGTGCACAGCACGTCGGGACCCGCGATCGGCTTGCCGTCGATCATCTTGTCGACGATCTCGGCCTTGAGGTTGTCCGATGTGACGAGCGCCGGGATGAAGAGCTGCGTGGGCGTGCCGAACAGGGAGACCTCCGACTTCGGGGTCTGGCCCGAGAGCAGCGCGTAGGCGACGTTCGCCGCCGCCGCGGCGACGATCTCGCTGGGCTTCGAGATGGTGTTGTACTGGTCGCCCGCGATGATGAGCTGGAGGCCGGCGGTCGTCGCGTCGTTGCCGGTGACCGGCGGGACCGGATCGACGCCGGCCGCCTTGAAGGCCGCGATGGCGCCGCCCCCGGTGCCGTCGTTGGCCGCCACGACACCCACGATCTTCTTGCCGAAGCGCGAGATCTGGCCGCTCGCCCACTGCTGGGCCTTCGCCGGCGCCCATTCGGGGGTGTCGTATTCGGCGAGGGTCGCGTAGCCGCCGTCGGCGAGCCCCTCGTGGATGCCCTTCTTGATCAGGCCGGCCGCCGCGTCGGTGGGCGAGCCGTTGATCTCGAGGACGCCGACGTCCGCCATGGGCACCTTCGTGGCCTTGAGGTGCTCGACCAGCGACGCGGCGATCGCCTTGCCGATCGCCTCGTTGTTGAACGACACGTAATAGTCGGCCGGCGTGGAGGGGATCGGCCGGTCGTAGGCGATGACCTTGATGCCCTGGCCCTGCGCCTGCTTGACCAGCGACGCGGCCGCGGTCGAGTCGACGGGGTCCATGACGATGGCCTTCGCGCCCTGCGAGATGACCGAGTTGAATTGCTGCTGCTGGCGCGACGCGTCGCCGTCGGCGTTCTGATAGAGGACCTTGCAGCCGGGGCAGAGCTTCTTCATCTCGGCCACGAAGCCGGGATGGTCGTGCTCCTCGTAGCGGGTCGATCCCTGGTCCGGCATGAGGAACGCCACGGTGGCGTTGGACGCGTCGGCCGCCGCGGCGGGCGAGGCCGCACCGCCGGCGAGGCAGAGGGCGATCGCCGCCGCGGCGAGCGGCGTCGTGAGGGCCGGCGAGACGGCGGACATGGCGAGCTTGGACGGGGCGATGTGCCGGATCATGGATGTTTCCTCTGACTTTGCTTGATGTGGCGTCGTAGCGTTCGTGATCGATCCATCCGCGGCGCGCGAACGCTCGACCGCGCCGCCGGAATTCCGTGGACGCGGGTCTCCCCGCATCAGGCCGCCGAGGCGAGCCGCACGCCGCTCCTGTAGAGGCTGCGGAACTTCGAGGGCGGCATTCCCTTCGCGGTCAGGAACTGACGGTTGAAGTTCGACACGTTATTGAAGCCGACCTCGAAACAGATCTCCGTGATCGACAGGTCCTCCTGCGTGAGGTGCTGGCAGGCGAGTTCGATCCGCAGGGCGTTGACGTACTGGACGAAGGTCGTCCCCGTGTGCTTGCGGAAGGACCGCGAGAAGGTGCTCACGCTCTGCTGGGCGAGCTTGGCGAGGTCGGATTCGCACAGGTCGCCGGTGAAGTTCCGGCCGATGTGCTGGAGCACGAGGTTCAAGGCGGCCGACATGTAGGCCGACGGGTCGGGGCTGAAGCCGGCGCTGGCGAGCGGGCGGCGTTCGGCGCAGTGGCCGATGACGTCCATGAGCTCGACGAAGAGCGCGATCCGCCGGGCGCCGTCGGCTCCGAGCAGTTCCACCATCAGGGGCCGAACGCGCTCGGACAGCGCAGGGTCGAAGCGCACACCCCGGAAGGATTCGGCGAGGAGGGGTTTCAGAAACCGCAGTTCGGGGAAGGTCGCCATGCAGTCCGAGATGAAGGCGCCTGTGAACTGCAGCACGAGGCAACGCTCGGCGACCGTCACGCCTGCGGGGACATCGCTGATCCAGTTGTGCGGAAGGTTCGGTCCGACGAAGACGAGGTCACCGACGAGGAACGGCCCGATGTGGTCGCCGACGTAGCACTGGCCCTCGGTCGCCGTGACGAGGTGCAACTCGTATTCCGGATGGAAGTGCCAGCGCACCGTCCGGTACGGGTAGCCGTGCGACCAGACCTTGAAGGACTGGTCGTCGCGCACGCGCACCAACTCGAAATCCGGCTCCATGAGGCAGCCTCCCTCCTGCCGCGGCCGATGCGATCCCCGCGGCCCAGAGGCCCGCGGCGATCACGACGAGCCGTCTGGCCGTCTCCCCCGATGTCCTTCGGCGCTCGACCTGCGCCGCCGCTGCCCGGTTTCTCGCTCACCGCGGATCAGCTATGCATCACCGTAGGAGCTCCTGCGGCGGTACACCACGCGCTTTGCGGCGCAGCATCGATAGTTTTTTGTCGATCGCCGGGCCGAACCGGGGTTTCAGCGCCCGATTCCGTCCGGGGAACCGTGGGTGGCGCGCGGCCGGCATCCAGGCTTCACCGCGTCGAGGCGGACAAGTCCACGGTGACGCTGCGCGCGTCGCGGCGCAGGACGACGGATCGCGGGTGGATCTCCGCCACGGTCCAGCCATCCACCTGGGCACCGAGCGCGACGCGGGCGGGCGCGGCATCCACGGGGCGCCGCAGCAGCGCCACGCCCCCGCCCGCGCCGACGATGACGCCGCTGAGCGTCAGATCCGGCGGCGGCGCGATCGGAGGGACCAGGGGCGCCGTGACGGACGGGGCCAGGACGACCCCGGGCGGGGGCGGCGGGCGGCGGGTGGGCGAGAACAGGGGACGCTGCAAGGTCGCGTCGAACCGCGCCGTCGCGGCCGCGGGCTCGGCCGGGACGCCGCGGGCGAAGGAGACCGAGGCCCAGGCGACCAGGGCGACGCGGCCGAAGGCGATGGCCGTCACGGCAGATGTCCTCCTCGGGATCTCACATAGGTGCCGTCCGTTGTCGTTCCGCCGTGACCCACGTCACGCCTGGACCGGCGGCGCACCGCCATGACGACCCGGCGACTCGCAAGGTCAAGATGTCGATCCGACGGCCGAAGATGGATCAGTGCGGATCGATGCAGGAATACCACAGCGCATGGTGGGCGTGGCAGAATTCAGCCTCCATCGCGGCGACGTCTTGCCAGAGAGAGTTCGGCCCCTAGCCTAATGTCGGGGCACGAAAGTATGCAGGTGGCTGGATGATCGGCCCCCATCGCTTCATAACAGGGAGAGAGATTCTCATGTCCGACTCAAAAGACCAGGGCGAAATCGCCACCCAGCGCCCGATCGACCTCGAAGCCGGGCGCCGCGCCTTCCTCAAGACCGCCGGCATGGGCACGGCCCTGGCGGCCCTCGCGGCCGTCACCTCCGGCGAGGCCGACGCTCAGACTGCGGATTTCGACGTGGCGATCCTGAACTTCGCCCTGAACCTCGAATATCTCGAAGGTGAGTTCTACCAGCGCGCCGTCTACGGCGTCGGCCTGGATGCCAGCCTGACCGGCGGCGTCGGCAAGCAGGGCGGCGGCGTGCGCGGCGGCAGCAAGGTCCCGTTCACGAATTCGGTCGTCCAGAGCATCGCGGCCGAGATCGCCAACGACGAGAAGAACCACGTCATCTTCCTGAAGTCGGCCCTCGGCTCCAGCGCGGTGGCGGAGCCCGTCATCTCGCTCGACGCTTCCTTCACGGCGCTCGCCGCCGCGGCCGGCCTGCCGTCGGAGTTCAACCCCTACGCCGACGACTTCTCGTTCCTGCTCGCCGCCTACGTGTTCGAGGACGTCGGCGTGACGGCCTACAACGGCGCCGCGCCCTTCATCACCAACAAGACCTACCTGGGCGCCGCGGCCAGCATCCTGGCGGTCGAGGCCTATCACGCCTCCACCATCCGGACGCTGCTGTTCTCCCAGCAGAACCAGTTCTACAACAACGCGACCGCGCTGATCTCCAGCCTGCGCGCCACGCTGGCGGGCGCCAAGGACGACCAGGCCATCGGCGGCGACCAGAGCACGCTGGCCGGGGGCTTCCCGTCGCCCGCCAACATCGTGCCGACCGACCCGAACAGCCTGGCCTTCGCCCGCACGCCGCGGCAGGTGCTGAACATCGTCTACGGCAAGGCCGGTGCCAGCAAGGGCCTCTTCTTCCCGGACGGTGCCAACGGCGGCCCGGGCTTCAACGCCCTGGTCAAGGCGGCCGGCTGAGCCTTTCGCGTCGACCTGAACTGAAGGCGGCCGGTCGCGAGACCGGCCGCTCTCTCATCGGGCCGCGGCCGCCTTCCGGCCCGGCCGCCAGTAGGCGCCCAAGGTCAGGGTCGCGCGGAGCCGGGGCGAACGCGCGTCTCCCGATCCCGCGCCGTCGCTCTGGGCGGGCTCCACGGCGAGGGCATCGACCAGCACGGTCGGGGTCCCGGTCTCCAGCGCCAGCAGGAGTCCCTGCAGCCCCTCGTTCTGCCCCTCCACCGTCGCCTGGACCTCGATGCGCGTGCCGAGGCCGGCCCCGGCGGGGCCCCCCGTATCCTCGGGCCTGGCGTCGGCCCGGCTCGACAGCAGCGCCAGACCGGCGGCCAGCGTGCGGGCCCGCAGGTCCGCGTCGACCGCCGCGGCCGCCAGCGTCGCGGTGTCGGCCGCCACGAAGGGATCGGCTCGGGCGGCCGCCGCGGGTTCGAGCCCGGGGCGGCGGCTGGCCGCGACGCTCCGCTCCAGGAGGTCGGCCTTGGCGTCCCGCTCGTCGCCGACGGCCGACAGGTCGGCCCAGGCGGCCCCGACCGCGAGGGACGCGGCGAGCAGCAGCCCCCCGAGCAGCAGCGTCGCGCCGAGCGGACGGCCGAGGGTGATGGAAAAATTGGCCGTCACGGCGCCGCCCTCGCGACGGGGATCGCGCCGGTCGCCCCCTCGGCCGGCGGCGGTCCCGCGTGGTCGGACCGGGGCGGCAGGATCCGCATCTCCAGGCTGAACCGGTCGCCGCCGCCCGCTTCAGCCTGCGTCGTGGCGGATCCGAAGGCGACGTCGGCGAAGGCGCCCGCGGTTTCGAGCGCCGGCACCAGGGCCGAGGGGTCGGTGGACACGCCCGCCACGGTCACCCGGTCGCCGTCGATCGACAGGGCCGTGAGATGGGCCGAGTCGGGGACGGCGGCCGACAGGGCGTCGATGACGGCGACCGCCAGGGGGCGGGCGTCGCGCAGGGCCCGGAGCCGGGCCGAGGCCTCGCCGCCGGGATCGGTGCCGCGCCGCGCCCGCGCCAGCACGGCCCTGCGCTCGGCGAGGACGCGGTCCTGGTCGTCGATGTCGGCGCGCAGGAGGCCCGCCTGCCATTGGAGATAGCCCAGGATCGCCGCGACGAGCAGCGCGACTCCCGCCAACCCCCGGACGACGCCGCGCCGCAGCGACGCGGCGAGCTTCGGCCGCCCGCCGCCGAGCGCGATGGCGCAGGCCCCCGCGGGGTCGGCCGAGGAGCGGAGCCTCACGCTGCGGGGGTGGAGCGGGTCGAGGCCCGCGAGGGCGCGGGCCACGAGCCGCTTCGGCACGAGCGCCACGCCGACGGCGATGCGGGTCGGGTCGTCCGCGACCGGGCTCTCGAGGATGCGATAATGGGTGTCGCCCACCCGCCAGGGCGTGATCCGCTCGATCTGGTGGCGCACGAAGGCGTCGAGGAAGGGGCGGCTCGCCAGGGCGACGGGGTCGAGGTCGCGGCGGAACAGCCAGGCGGCCGGGACGACGACGTCGACCGCGGCCCCCGACAGGCGGCGCGCGACATCGGGCGGCTCGAAGGCGGCCGGGCCGTCGCCGCCCGCGAGTCGGCCGATGCGCGCGCCGCGCGGGTCGACGACCGCGGCCTCGCCCTCGCCGAGCTCCAGCCGGTGGGGCGCCGTGCGCCGGGCGCGGTCGACGGCCCAGAGCAGGGCCTCGACGAGGCCCTCGACGAACCAGACCCACGCCCCTCGCAGCCTCGTCAGCATCCCCCCACCCTGGATCTCCGCGGCGGCCCGCCGGCACGCGTCACGACAGCTTGCGCCAGGACACGACGACCGGCACGGCGCCGCCGGCTCCCGGCGCGGCCGGCCGGTCGCGATCCTGGCGGGGCGGCGGCGCCAGGATCATCTCGTAGCGGCGCTCGAAGCGCTTCGCCACCCTCACCCGGACCACCGCCCGCACGGCGCGGGAGTCGGTGAAACCCACGGAGTCCCGCGCCGGCACCGGCAGCAGTTCCAGGGCCGAGCCCTCGCTGACGAAGCCCTGGCGGCGGCGCTCGATGTAGTCGTCGGCGCGCTCCTCGCCCCCGAGCAGGGCCAGGAGGATGGGCCGGCCGGCCAGGACGGGGTCGACCGTCGCGGCCCCGTTGCTGACCGTGAGGAAGGGCAGAGCGCGCCCCGCCGCGGCCTCCGACAGGCCCCAGGCGCGCGCCACTTCCGAGGGATCGCGGATGGCGAGGGGCTGGGCCGCCGCGACCGGCTTGGCGGCGGGGCCCAGCGCGTTCACCTGCGCCCGGAGGGCGGCGAGGCCGCCCGCGGGCGCGCCGTCTCCGGAATCGGAGGCCGTCACGGGCTTGGCCCGGTCGGCGGCTTCGGCGCGGAAGCGAGTGATCGCCGCGACCGCGGCCTCGGCCTCCGCCGGGTCGACCCCGACGGCGGCGAGCAGCGCGCCGATGAGGGACGGGGACGCCAGGTTCACGTCGACCCGCGCCGATTCCGACAGATACTCGACCGTGAGGTCGCCGCCGGGCAGCCGCACCGCGATGGCGCCGCCCCGCCGGGCGGCCTCGTCCCCCGTGGCGAGACGGTAGGCCAGCACGTCGGCGGCGGAGCGGCCGAGCTCGTCGGCCCTGACCCCGTCGGCGAAGACCGCCGCGGCCCGCACGCCGCTCAGGCTCGTGCGCATGGCCGAGGCCGCGAGCGCCGCCAGGAAGGACGAGAACAGCAGCACCACGAAGAGCGCCGCCCCGCGGCGGGGATCGCCGTCGCGCAGCACGCCGTCACCCGTCACCACGGCAGCAGCCCCGCAGCGTCGCGCAGCGGGGGCGCCAGCACGAAGACGAGCCAGGCGGCCGGCGCCATGAAGGCGCCGAAGGGCACGGCCGTGTCGCGCAGGGACCCGCCCCCGCGGGTCGCGAGCAGCGCCGCGACGGCGCCGAGCGCCGCGATCTCCAGCGCCAGCGCGGCATCGGCCGGCGCGAGCCAGATCGCCGAGGCGCCGGCGAGCTTGACGTCGCCGAAGCCGAGCGCGTCCCGCCCGAGGCGCCGGAACAGGGCGCCCACGAGCGCGAAGGTCGCGAAGCCCGCCGCCCCTGTCGCCAGGGCCGCGAGGCCGGAGAGCGCCGCCACCGCCGCGTCATCGCCCGCCAGCCAGGGCGTGCCGGCCGCCACGGCGAGGCCCAGGGCCGCGATCGCGAGCGAGGCCCCGTCCGGGATGGTGAAGTCGCGCAGATCGGAGCGCACCACCGCCACCACGGCCCACCACCATCCCAGCACGGCCACGAGCACGAGCAGCGGGGCGGCCCGCCCGTCCGGATCGGCCGACAGGACCGCGGGGGCGAGCGCCGCCGCCGCGAGCCCCCAGCCGAGCGGCACCGCCAGCCATCGGGACGCGGCGTCCCCGGTGCCCGCCTCCGTGGGGGCCGTCATGGCGCCGGGCGGCTCAGTAGCGGCGGACCAGCGGCCTGTCCGGCGTGCGCTGCATGGACAGGAGCCGGTCGTGGAACTCTTCCGTCACCTGCTGGGCGTCGGCCGAGTTGGAGATGATCTGCGGCTTGATGAAGATGATGATCTCGGTGCGGTTCACGGCCGAGTCGTGGCTGGTGAGGAGGTCGTTCAGGAACCGGATGGAGCCGAGGCCCGGGATGCCGGAGCGGTCGTTGGAGCGGGTGTCGCTGATGAGGCCCGCCAGCATCACGGTCTGCCCGTTGGCCACCGCCACCGAGGAGCGGACGCGGCGCTGGGAGATGGTGGGGGTGAGCGTGGCCGAATCCGTCGACACCACCGCGCTGATCTGCTGCTCGATGTCGAGCGTGACGATGCCGTCGGCATTCACCTTGGGCAGCACGTTGAGGATGATGCCGGTGTCCTTGTAGTCGACGTTGTTGACCACGGGGGACAGCGCGTTCTCGGTCGACTGCGCCGTGCGGGTCAGGATCGGCACCTGGTTGCCGACCTGGAGCACCGCGGGCTGGCGGTCGAGCACCACCAGGGACGGCGACGACAGGATCTTGACGTCGGTGTAGCCCTGCAGCGCGCTGACCAGCACGCGGGGGCTCGACAGCCCGCCGGCCAGGAGGTTCAGCCCCGCCGTGTTGAGGCTCGACACCTGGAGGTTCTGGGCGCCGCTGAGGCCGAGCGTGCGGCCGCCCTGGAGGAAGAACTGCACGCCGTACTGCAACTGGTCGGTCAGCGTCACCTCGGCGATGGTGGCCTCGATGTCCACCTGGACGGGCTGGCGGTCCATCTGGCGGATCGCGCGCTCGATGAGCTTGTAGTCGGCCGGGCTGGCGTTGATGAGCAGCGAGTTGCTGCTGGGGTCGGCCGTGACCCGCACCTTGGCGCCGCCCCCGCCCCCGCCGCCCCGCAGCGCGTCCGTGTCGGCCGCGGAGGCGCGGGCGGAGCCGCCGCCGCTCGCCATGGCGGCCTTGAGCACGCCGAAGGGCGAGGCCGCGCCGCCGCCGCTCCCGGCGTCGGCACCCCCCGCGGCACCGGTGCCGAGGCCGGCGCCCCCGCTCGATCGGGTGCCACCGCCCCCGCCGGTGGCGGGCGCGGTGCTGGTCACCGAGCCGTAGCCGCTCGGCTCCAGCGCGTCCCTGTCGGCGTCGCCGCCCTGACCGCCGCCGCTGCCGGCGCCGAAGAGGTCGTTGATGGCCGAGGCCACGGCCTTGGCCTGGGCGAACTGGAGCTTGTACACCTTGACGCCGGCCGCCGCGGCGTCGCCGCGGTCGAGGCGCGCGACCCATTTCCGCACCATGTCGAGGCCCGAACCCGTGCGGGCCACCGCCAGGACGGCGTTGATGCGGCTCATGGGCTGGAGCTGGATGGCGCCCTGCGCCATGCCGCCCTCGCCGCTGTCGAGGATGTGGTTCAGCTCGCCGATGATCGTGTCGGGCGCGGAATTGGCCAGCGGCAGGATGGCGACGGACTTGGAGCGCAGCCAGTCGACGTCCACCGTGCCGGCGGCCTCGATGGCGGCGCGGCGCTCGGAGGCCGTGCCCGTGATGATGACGAGGTTGGTGCCGGGGTCGGACTTGATCGAGCCCGCGCGGCTGCCGAAGCCCTCCAGCAGGTGGCCGAGATTGGCGGCCGGCATGTATTTGGCCGTGATGACCGAGGTGCCGTAGCCCTCGCCGACGTCACGTCCCGTGACGGCCCCGATGCTGCCGGGGTCGGCCGAGGGCACGACGCGGTACAGGTCCTGGTCCTTGATCACCGTGGCGCCGAGCGAGCCGAGGGCCGTCTCGAGCAGCGGCACGAGGCGGGCGCGGGGCACCGGCTGCGACGAGGTGAGCGTGACCTGCCCGGCCACGCGCTTGTCGACGAGGTAGTTGGCCTTGAGGATGTCGCCGAGGATCGCCTTCGACACGGCGCCGACGTCGGCATTGTCGAAGTTGAGCTGGTAGCCGTTGCCGCTGGCCACGATGTCGCCGTCCGCCGAGGCGGCCCGGGGCTCCTGGGGGGTGCCGGGGGGCAGGGCGGCATCCGCCACCGCCGCGCCCGCCGGCGGCGACGCCTGCACGCCGGACCCCTTGAACACCGCGGCGCCCGTGGGGGACGCGCCCGTCACGTCGCCGTAGCGTCCCCTCGGGACGGGCCCGCGCGCCCCGAAGTCCGAGACCGGCATGTTGTCCGTCGGGGCGGTGGCACCGAGGTTCGGGGAGAGGGGGCCGTCACAGCCCGCGAGGCCCGCCGCCCACAGGCTCAATGCCACGGCGCCAAGTAACCGAGGGACGCGCGATTGAGGTGAAACCGTGACTGTCAAGCATCGATTCCGAACTGAGACCGGGTCGGCGTCCATCCGACGATCTATGTCGGCCCCATGCGCCATCTTTTTTTGCATTAGATGATGAAATTAACGGTATAGTAACGATCCGATGCTGTCCAGAACGCCACCTGCCGAGTCCCCATGAACCATCGGACATTCGCTGAGAAGTTGGTTAATATCGGCGCGGTGAGCGCGCAGGCCCTGGAGCCGCTCCGACCGGAGGCAGGCGGGCGGGCGTCGTGGTCGAAGCGGCTGCTCGCCGCCTCCCGCATGAAGCCGGGCGATTTCGCCGATCTCATGGCGTCCACGCAGGCCCTGCCCCGCGCGAGCCTCGACGCCATGCGCCGGGGCACCTCGCTGGCCGGCGAGTTCTCCCTGCCCTTCCTCCACGCGTCCGGCCTGTTCCCCTACCGCGGCGCCGACGGCACGCTGCGGCTCGCCGCCGCGGACCCCTTCGACGTCGACGCGGTCGACGCCGTGTCGGTGACGCTCGGCGGCGGCCTGGCGCTCGAAGTCGCGACGTTCGAGGACGTGGAGACCGCGCTCGACGCCGAGGTGCGCAGCGACGGGGCGGAGGCCGCCGAGGAGGTGGCGGCCGAGGCCGGCCCCGACAATTCGGACAGCCTGCGCGACCTCGCCAGCGGCGCCCCCGTGGTGCGGGCGCTCGACGATGTCTTCGACCAGGCCGTGAGTCTGCGGGCCAGCGACATCCACTTCGAGCCGCTCGGCCGCGACGTGCAGATCCGCGTGCGGGTCGACGGCGTGCTCCGGGTCATCCCGTCGCCCCGCGCGGCCCCGGCGCGGGCGCTCGTGTCGCGCATCAAGATCCTGGCGGGCCTCAACATCGCCGAGCACCGCCAGCCGCAGGACGGGCGCATGCGCATCAAGGTGCGGGCGCGCGACTTCGACGTGCGCGTCGCCACCATGCCGACCACCCGGGGCGAGGCCGCCATCCTGCGGCTGCTCGACCGCGGCGGCCGGCTCGTGGCCTTCTCCGAGCTCGGCTTCAACCCGCGCGACCGCGCCGTGCTGGCCGACAAGCTGACCCAGCCGCACGGCATGATCGTGGTGACGGGCCCGACGGGCTCGGGCAAGACCACGACGCTGACGGCCGCCCTGGCGTCGCTCAACGACGCGACCCGCAAGATCCTCACGGTCGAGGACCCGGTGGAGTACGAGATCCCCGGCGTCAACCAGTCCCAGGTGCGCCCCGCCGTGGGCCTCACCTTCGCGACCGCGCTGCGCGCCTTCATGCGCCAGGACCCCGACGTCATCATGGTGGGCGAGGTTCGCGACCCCGAGACCGCCAGGATCGCCGTCCAGGCCTCCCTCACCGGCCATCTCGTGATGACCACGCTGCACACCAACACGGCGGCCGCGGCCGTCACCCGGCTCGTGGACATCGGGGTCGAGCGCTACCTGATCGCCTCGACCCTGTCGGCCGTGGTGGGCCAGCGGCTCATCCGCACGCTGTGCCTCGAATGCCGCCGCCCCTTCACGGTCGGCCCCGGCGACGCCGAGCGCAACCCGCGCATCGCCGGCCTCGGGCTCCGGCCCGGCACGGCGCTGTTCGAGCCCGCCGGCTGCGAGCGCTGCGGCGGCACGGGCTACCGCGGGCGGCGCGCGATCTTCGAGTGCCTGGAGATCACCGAGGCGGTGCGCCGCGAGATCCTGGCCGGCGCCGACGACGCCGCCATCGAGCGGGTCGGCATCGCGGGCGGCATGGCGACGCTGGTCGAGGACGGCAAGGCGCGCTGCCTCGAAGGGCTGACCTCGGTCGACGAGGTGTTCCGCGTGGCGGCGCTGAGATAGGGGCCGCGATGCCGCGCTTCCGCTACACCGCCGTCGGGCCCGACGGCCGCGCGATGGCCGGCGAGACCGAGGCGCCCGACGCCGCCGCGGCGGCCGCGGACTTCGCCGGGCGCGGCGTGATGCTGCAGTCGCTCGACCGGCTGAAGGAGGAGGGCGCGGGCCTCCTGTCCTCGCCCCCGAGCCCGCGCGCCATCACGCGCTTCCTCGGCGAGCTCGCCCTGATGCTGCGCTCCGGCCTGCCGCTCGACGAGGCGCTGGACCTCAGCGCCCAGGGCCAGCCCGCCCGATTGGGCCGCATCGTGCTGGCGGTGCGGCGCGAGGTGCTGGGGGGTGCCAGCTTCGTGCAGGCGCTGGAGCGCCACCCGGACGTCTTCACCCGCGACATCGTCGCCATGGCCAAGGTGGCGGACGCCACGGGCGACCTCGACGGCGTCTTCGCGGCCGTGGCGGCGCAGCGCGAGCGCACCCACCGCCTGAGCGAGAAGGTCACGGGGTCGCTGCGCTACCCGGCCTTCCTCATCGTCTCGGCGACGGGCGTGCTGGTCTTCTTCCTCATCAGCGTTATCCCGAACTTCTCCGGCCTCTTCGCGGATTCGGGCAGCGACCCCGGCGCCCTGGTGCGCTTCGTCCTGGCCCTGTCGGACGGGCTGATCGCCAACGAGACGGCGATCGGCGCCGGCGCCGCGGGCCTCCTGCTGGCGGGCCTGCTGGCGTGGCGCACCGCCGCGGTGCGCGGCGCCCTCCTGTCGGGCTTCCTGTCGCTGCCCGGCATCTCGGGCATCTGGCGGCTGTGGCGCACGTCGCGCTTCCTGTCGAACCTATCGGTGCTGCTGGCCCAGGGCGTGCCGCTGACCGAGGCCCTGAAGGTGCTGGAGGACGCGGTGGGGGCCGACGGGCGCGCCGCGCTGGCGGAAGTCGGCGACGCCGTCCGCCGCGGCGGGCGTTTGCACGAGGCGCTGGGCGGGGTAAAGCTGCTGCCGCCCGTGGCGGTCCGCATGGTCCGCATCGGCGAGGAGACGGGCGAGCTCGCCAAGGTCGCGGGCGAAGCCGGCGGCCTCTACGCCGTCCAGCTCGAGAAACGGCTCGACGGGCTCTCGGCCGTGATCGGCCCCACCGCGATCCTGTTCATCGCGGGGCTGATCGGCGGGCTGATGGTGACCATCATGTCGGCGCTGGTCAGCGTCAACCAGGCGGTCCTTTGAGATGAGGGATGGAGCGGGAATGGACGGATCGACCGACACGGGGATCACGCTGCGGGACCGCGCCGGGCGCCTCCGGCGGGTGGCGGCGCGGCAGGCGGGCTTCACGCTGGTCGAGATGCTGGTGGTGCTGGCCATCATCGGGCTGCTGGTGGGCCTCGTGGCGCCGCGCGTCTTCGGCCAGCTCGCCGAGGCCAAGGTCCGCACCGCCCACATCCAGATCGAGAGCTTCAAGAACGCGCTCGACCTGTTCTACCTCGACGCCGGCCGCTACCCCACCAGCCAGGAGGGGCTGCAGGCGCTGAACACGCGGCCCGCCAACGTGCAGAGCTGGGGCGGCCCCTACGTGAAGGGCACGAACGTGCCGCGCGACCCCTGGAACAACCCCTACAATTACCGCGCGCCGGGCGGCAACGGCCGGCCCTACGACATCACCTCAGGGGGGCCCGGCGGCAAGGGAGGCGAACCCGATGGCGGCCCGAACCAGATCGCCAGCTATTGAGGGCCGGACCCGCGATCCCCGCGCCGGCTACGTGCTGATCGAGGCCGTGGCGGCGCTGGCCATCACGATCCTGATCCTGTCCTTCGCCTATCCGCTGGTGGCGGGCGGCACCACGCCGCCGCGGCTCCTGGCCCTGGTCAGCTCCGCGGCCTCGCTGCTGCGGGAGGCCCGCACGGCCGCGGCGGCCAGCGGCCGGCCCGTGGCGGCGCGGTTCGACGCCGGCGCGCGGCGCCTGTCGGCGGGCGCCGCGACGGTCGCGATCCCGGCCGACGTCGCCTTCACCCTGACGTCGGGCGGCAACTGCCGGACCGGCGGGGGCGGCGCGGCGGTGCTGTTCCGGCCGGACGGGTCGGGCTGCGGCGCGGTGCTGCGCTTCGCCAAGGGCGCGCGCGTGCTGCGGGCGCGCGTCGATTGGGCGGACGGCCATGTCGACATCGTCGAAGGGGGATGATCCGCGCGGCCTCGGCGGCCGGCCGCGGGCCGGCTTCACGCTGGTCGAGGCGCTGGTGGCGCTGGTCGTGGCGGGTTTCCTGCTGCCGTCGCTGGCCCGCGCGCTCGGCGGCGCCTGGACCGCGACCCGCACCCCCCTGGAGGTCGTCTCGGCCATGATCCTGGCCCGCGACGTCGTGTCCGGCGACCCCGTCCCGGCCGAGGCGCGCGGCCTCGGCTTCTCGGCCGAGCGCACGGCCGGCGCCGTGACGGTGCTGGTGCTGCCCTCCGACGTGGCCCCTGCCCCGCCCGGCACCGGCAAGGACGACGCGAGCGCCCTCAAGCCCGAGGCGACGCCCTCCGCCATCCGGCTGGCGGTGCCGAAGGGCTTCGGCGCGCCACCGCCGGGCACCGCGCCGTCGGCGAACCTCCGCCTCCGGCGCGTGTCCGCGACGGTGCGGACGCCCTCGGGCCGCCGCTTGGCGCTGGACGGTGTGAGGCTGGACGATGGGGAGCGCTGAGTTCATGCCCGGCCCGATCTGTGCGAGCGCCGACCTCAGGCGGAGTGCGGTGATCGCACGGCTGTGAACCGTAGTTTACAGAACTGCTGGAAATCATCATTGTCGGCGGATGGTCGACGTCCGACAGACCGTCACATTCGCCGGATGGCTGGCCGACCTTCGGGACCAAGACGCCCGAAAGCGCATCCTGGCGCGCATCAACCGCATCGAGGGTGGTATCATGGGCGACGTGAAGCCGGTCGGCGACGGAGTGAGCGAGGCCCGTATCGACCATGGACCCGGCTACCGTCTGTACTTCGCCCGCCGCGGGCGTGAGATCGTCATTCTGCTCTGCGGCGGCGACAAGGACGGCCAAGCGCGGGACATCGCCCGGGCCAAAGCCATCGCGAAGGAGGTTTGACGTGATGTCCCTCAAAACCACACCTTTCGACGTCGCCGAACACCTGGCCGCACCGGACGATCAGGCTTTCCTCATCGCCGATGCCGTCGAGACCGGCGACGCGGCCTTCATCCGGCACACGCTCAACACCGTGGCCCGGGCCCGCGGCATGACGCAGATCGCGCGCGAGGCCGGCGTGACGCGGGAAGCCCTGTACAAGGCCCTCGGCCCGGATGGCGACCCGCGCATGAGCACGCTGCTCGGCGTATTCCGCGCGCTCGGGGTGAAGCTGTCGGCGGAGCTACGGCCGACAGATGATGGTCCCGCGGAGCACGTCGGGTCGGAAGCGGCGACGCGGGCCGTCCGCGTCAAGACGTGACCCGACGCCTCTCCTCGGCAGAAGCCATCAGTCCCTGGGTGCTCCGTTCAGCCCAGCGCGACGGCGCGACAGGCCGCTGCCCCAAGCCCGTCCGCGACGGCGCCGACCGCCGGTCCGGGTTTACCCTGATCGAGGTGCTGGCCGCCCTGGTCGTCACCAGCGCCTTCGTGGCCGTGGTGCTGCCCTACGCGGGCCGGCTCGCGACCCATTGGTGGGTGGGGGAGACCACCGTCGAGGCGGCCGACGGCTGGATGCAGGCGGTGGGCCGCATGGGCGACGATCTCGCCCAGGCCCTGCCCTACGGCCTCGGCGCGGACGGCACGTCGGAGGCGGCCTTCACGGCCGGGCCGGACGGGTTCGGCTTCGTCCGGCCGGCGCTCGGCGACGCGCGCGGACTGGAGGCCGTCAGCTACGAGGTCCGCCGCTCGGCCGCAGGCAGCGCCTTGGTGCGCCGCAGCCGACCCTTCGACCCGGCGGCCTTCGGACGCGACGTCGGCGGCGCGAGCGCGACGCTGATCGACGGGCCGTTCCGTTTCCGGCTCGTCGAGGTCGGGCGCGACGGGGCGCGGCGGCGCGGCTGGTCCCCGTCGGACGGCATGCCGGCCGGCGTCGAACTGTCGGCCGAGACCGACGACCGGCGGCGCGCCCCGGTGCCGGCCGCCCCGGTCTTCCTGCCGATCGTGGCGCAAGCGCCCGCGGCCGGCGCGGCCAAGCCCGGCACGCCGTGACGAGAGATCGTTCAGCCCGGTTTCAAAAGGCCCTCGGCCTTTTGCGGGTTTCAGGGCGGAGCCCTGAAGACGTTCGCAAGTTCAAATCGGCCATCAAGACGTTTCACCAAGGTCAGATCGACTCTTGCAGGGCTCCGCCCTGAAACCCGCCAAAGGGCGAGCCCTTTGGAAACCCATGCCAAAGAAGCCGTCATCCAGGAGCAGATTCGGCTTCCTCAGCGACATGCTCTTCTTGCTCCATCAACTCGCCGCGATGCGCCGGATCGCCACGCGGTTGTCGTGGAACGCGGCGCCGCCGAGCGGGGGCGGCGCGTCGGCGCCGGTCAGCGTGTTGATGCCGCGGCCGTCCGGGTAGGACGCGTTGGGCCAGATCGACTCGGCGATGAGCACGCCCCGGCGCAGCCCGTCGAACAGCCGGGCGTGGAGCCGCACGGCACCGCGCGGGTTCGACAGCTCCACGGCGTCGCCGTCCGCGATGCCGAGCGGCGCGGCGTCGTCGGGGTGCACCATCACGGTGGGGCGCTCCTCCTTGGCGAGGCTGGTCGGGGCCTCGGTGAAGGACGAGTTGAGGAAGTTGCGCGCCGGGCTCGTCGCCATGCGGAATGGGTGGGCGGCGTCGGCCTCCTCGGTCACGGCCCAGTGGTCCGGGAAGGCCGGCATGGCGGAAGCGTCGGCGCCCCCGCCCGGCATCGCGGCCGCGGCCCCGGCCCAGTCGGGCCGGAAGCGGAACCGGCCGTCCGGCCAGCCGAAGCCGTCGCGGAAATGCGCGCGATCGGGCGGCGGCGCGCAGTCGATCCAGCGCGCCGTCTCCAGCTCCGCCAGCGTGCCGCGGCCCGAGGCCCGCAGCGTCTCGTCGATCAGCTCGCGCGGCGTGAGCGAGAAGCCGGATGCCGCGACGCCGAGCCGTTGCGCCAGCCCGGCGATGACCTCGTGGTTCGACAGGCAGTCGCCCGGCGGCTCGATGAGCTTCGGCCCGAGCAGGATGTGGGTCTGGCCGCCCGCCTGATACAGGTCGTCGTGCTCGACGAACATGGTGGCGGGCAGGACGAGGTCGGCGGCCCGGGCCGTGTCGGTCATCACCTGCTCGTGCACCACGGTGAACAGGTCCTCGCGGGCGAAGCCGCGCTTCACCGCCTCCTGGTCGGGCGCGACCGACAGCGGGTTCGTGTTCTGGATCAGCAGCGCCGTCACGGGCGGGCCGCCGCGCAGCGCCGCGGGGTCGCCCTCGAGCACCGCGCCGATGCGCGACTGGTCGAGGCTGCGGACCAGGGGATCGCGCAGGTCGAGCCCCTCGATGGCGCGCTTGTCCCAGCCGAAGATCCCGGAGTTGGAGTGGAGCGCGCCCCCGCCCTCGTGCTGCCAGGCGCCCAGCACCACCGGCAGCGACGACACGGCGTGCATGTTCACGGCGCCGTTGCGCGAGCGGGCGAAGCCGTAGCCGATGCGGAAGAAGGCCCGCGGCCGGCGCCCCAGGAGGTGCGCGAACGCGACGATGTCGGCGGCCGGCACGCCGCAGAGGGCCGAGGCCCATTCCGGCGTGCGGCTCGCGAGATGGGCTTCGAGCCCCGCGGGGTCGTCGGCGTAGCGCGCCATGTAGGCACGGTCGGCGTAGCCGTTGCGGAACAGGGCGTGCATCACGCCGCAGGCCAGGGCGCCGTCGGTGCCGGGCCGCACCAGGAGTTTCACGTCGGCCTGGCGCATGGTGGCGTTGTCGTAGACGTCGACCGCCACGATCGGGGCGCCGCGCGCCTTCCGGGCCTTGATCGCGTGGGTCATGACGTTGACCTGCGTGACGACCGCGTTGGTGCCCCAGAGCACGATGCAGTCCGAGTGCTCCATCTCGCGCGGGTCGACGCCGGTCATCCGGCCGTGGCCCGCCTTGTAGCCGGCCCAGGACAGGGCCGTGCAGATGGTGGAATATTGGTCCGAATAGCGCTTGGCGTGGCGCAGCCGGTTGATGCCGTCGCGCTGCACGAGGCCCATCGTGCCGGCGTAATAGTAGGGCCACACGGCCTCGGCGCCGTGACGCGCCTCCGCGGCCAGCAGGCCCTCGGCGGCACGGTCGAGCGCCTCGGCGATGCCGATCTCCCGGAACCGGCCCGAGCCCTTCGGGCCGTCGCGCAGCAGCGCCTTGGTGAGACGGTCCGGGTTGTGGACGCGCTCGGCGTAGCGCGCCACCTTGGCGCAGATCACGCCCGCCGTGTAGCCGTTGTCGGCCGCGCCGTAGAAGCGCCCGACCGTGCGGGCGTCCAGCACCTCGACCTCCAGGGCGCAGGTCGACGGGCAGTCGTGCGGGCAGGCCGAGGCGCGGCGGAGGGGCTTCAGGGCGACGTTCAACGGGCGGAACCTCGGCGGTCTGGGGCGCGGCCGGCACGTCGCGCGGGCCGGACTTTCGCGACGGTCACAGCATCAGAATCCCGCGGGGCCGGCAAGCCCGGGATGGCCCCCGCGCGCCACGGATGCGACCCTGGCGGGGCCGGACCGGCCGGCTTCGCTGTTGAATTCGCCCCGCCGAACGGCGACATGCTTCCGCAGTCCTGACGGTCGGGGGGACCCTCGACCGGTGGCGGGCGCGGGCGCGACGCACGGATCCCCATGACCAAGCCGAAGCCCAAGGTGAGGAAGCAGGTCGCGGCCCTGCCGGTGCGGCTCGACGGCGAGGGGCGGACGCGCGTGCTGCTCATCACGTCGCGCGAGACCCAGCGCTTCATCGTGCCCAAGGGCTGGCCCATGAAGGGCCACAAGGATTACCGCGCCGCCGCCATCGAGGCGCAGGAGGAGGCGGGGATCATCGGCCGCGTCGGCAAGAAGCCGATCGGCAGCTACACCTACTGGAAGCGGCGGGCCGACCACTTCGAGCTCTGCCGCGTCCGGGTCTTCCTGCTCGACGTGGAGCGGCAGTTGCCGGCCTGGCGCGAGAAGGGGCAGCGGCAGGGCGCCTGGTTCCTGGTCGAGGACGCCGCGAACCTCGTCGACGACGCGGGCCTCGTCACGATCCTGCGCGGGCTCCGCGACGTCTGGCCCCGCAAGGCGGGGCGCAAGGGCGCCGAGGGCCGGGTGCAGCCCGCCGCGAAGGGGTGAGGGGACCGGCCGGGGGCCGCGTCACGCGGTTTCCGGACGATTGCTGCCCTTTGCCGCTCATCTCCGCGGAGGCGGGGAGGCGGCCGAAGGCCGACACTCTCGATGGCGCTCCATGCGCCGCGCGGTTTCAAGGCAAGGGCCGGCCTTCGGCCGGACATTCTGCGCTGGGTCCCCGCCGTCGCGGGGATGAGCGGCGGGGAGGGCGATCAGAGATGAAGCCGCGTCACTCGTCGCGATAGACGCGCTCGCGGCGCTCGTGCCGCTCCTGGGCCTCGACCGACAGGGTGGCGATCGGCCGGGCGTCGAGCCGGCGCAGGGCGATGGGGTCCCCCGTCTCCTCGCAATACCCGTAGGTCCCGTCGTCCAGCCGCGACAGCGCCGCGTTGATCTTGGAGATCAGCTTGCGCTGCCGGTCCCGCGCCCGAAGCTCGATGGCGCGGTCCGTCTCCGAGGAGGCGCGGTCGGCGATGTCGGGGTGGTTCTCGTTCTCGCTCTGGAGAGTCGTCAGCGTCTCGCGGCTTTCCCGCAGCAGCTCGTCCCTCCAGCCGATGAGCTTGCGCCGGAAATAGCTCCGGTGCCTTTCGCTCATGAAAGCTTCGTCCTCGGTCGGCCTGTACCCGGCCTCGATGGCATCGGACAGTGTCATGCGTGCCAAACTCCCAGCGCATACCTGCACCACGCGGCGAGTGGTTGCCACGGCGGCCGGGCGGACGCAAGAGGGCCGAATGGGGCTTCGCCGTGCCGGGTTGCATCCCACGCGGGAATTTTTTGCGCGCGTGTCGCGAAGCCACATCCCGGCGGGGCGAGACGCGCTAAAGAGGGGTACGCCCTCCGGGAGTTCGGCATGTCGCCCCATCGGCTGATCCTCATGCGCCACGCCAAGGCCGAGGCGGCGTCGGGCGCGGGCGACCATGCCCGCCCGCTGTCGCGGCGCGGCCGGGCCGAGGGGGCGGAGGCCGGCCGCCGGCTCGCGGCCCTGCTCCGCCCCGACCTCGTCCTGGCCTCCGACAGCGCCCGCACCCGCGCCACCGTCGAGCAGCTTTCCACAGGTTTCGCGCCCACCCTGCCCCAGAGGTTCACGCGGGAGCTCTACGGCGCCTCCGCCGACGCGATCCTGGCGGAGGTGCGGGCGACGCCGCCCGAGGTGCTGACCCTCCTGGTGGTCGGCCACAATCCGGGCATCGGCGACCTCGCGCGACGCCTCGCGGGCGACGGCGACCCGGACGCCCTGGCGACGCTCGGCGACGGTTTCCCGACCTCCTGTTTCGCGATCCTGGCCCTCGACGTCGCCGGCTGGTCCGAGGCCGGCGCCCCCGGCCGGCTCGACGTCCTGTTCCCCGCCGGGGAGCGGTCCGGGCCTTGAGCCTGGTCCGGGCGCGCTGACGTGGGGCTCGAACCGCTCGGCCTGCTGATCGGGCTCCTGCTCGGCCAGCCCGGCCTCGTCGGGGCGGCGCTGGCCCCCGACGTCGCCTTCCGCCCGCGCGAGCGCGCCGTCAGCGACTGGCGCTGGCAGGCCGCCACGAGCCTCGACGCCTCGCCCGGCACGCGGGCCGCCCTGCTGCTCGGGCGGGATCCCGGCGGGGTGACGCGCTGCGTCCGGCTCAACAATTACTGGTGCATCAAGCGCGGCGGCTGGTCGGGCGAGATCGCCGCCGACGCCGAGGGGCACGTGGCCTTCGTGTCGGCCTTCGAGGGCGCCACCGTGGCGGCCCTGCTGCTGCGGCGATATTACGTCGACTACGGCCGCCACTCGGCGCTCGCCATCGTGTCGCGCTGGGCGCCCGCCTCCTGCGGCGGTGGAACCACCCCGGGTGCGGGCGCGACGCACGGGATCGCGGCGCGCGGGATCGGTCGCACGCTGCGGGCGCGCTGGCTGGCGGCGCACGGCCGCCGCGTCGCGGGGCGCGGGCGCGGGCGGGGCCGCGCCTCGTCGGTGCCGGACCGGCTCATCGGCGCGTCGTTGCCGGCCCCCGCCATCGCGGTCGGGCTGGGGCCGGCGCCCGTCAGCCTGTCGGCCTCCCTGCCGGACGCGCTCGCGGGTGGCCCCGGTCCCGTCCCATCGCCGGCCCCGGCCTGCGGCGGCGACGCCGCGCGGATCGCCCACTACGCGGCCCGGGCGGCGGCCGGCATCGCGGGATCGGTCACGGCCGATCTCACGCTGTTCGATCCCGAGGGGCGGCCGACGCCGCATCTCGCCCGCCTGCTGCGCAACATGGCAAGCGTCGAGATCGGCCCTCTCGGCGCCGGCCAGGATCTCGTCGACGCCGCCGTGGCGCACGCCGCCGAGGTGGTGGCGGCGCGGCGGGGCGCGGCGGCGTCCCCTGGCGCGGGCGGCCCGGTCCGGGTAGACGAGGCGCGACGCCCCGAAAGCCCCGCGCCTTGAGCCTCATCGCCGACCTCGCCCTCGAAGCCCGCATCACGGCGCGCAGCGTCGCCGACTACGTGACCGGCAACGGGCTGAGACTCGGCGTCACGGGCCTGTCGCGGGCCGGCAAGACGGTCTTCATCACGGCGCTGGTGCAGGCGCTGACGGGCCGGGGCGCGCGGCTGCCGGTGTTCCGCGCGGCCGCCGAGGGGCGGATCACCCGCGGCGTCCTCCAGCCCCAGCCCGACGACGCCGTGCCGCGCTTCGCGGTCGAGGACCATCTCGCGTCGCTCACGGTGGAGCGCCGCTGGCCGGAATCGACCCGGCGCATCTCGGAACTGCGAGTCACGATCGACTACGAGCGGCGTGCCGGCTGGCGCCCCGGGCCGGCCTCGCTCACGCTCGACATCGTCGACTATCCGGGCGAGTGGCTGCTCGACCTGCCGCTGCTCGGCAAATCCTACGCGCGATGGTCCGAGGAGACGCTGGAGGCCAGTGCCGCCGCGGCCCGCGCACCGCTCGCGGCGGAATGGCGCGGCTACACGGCCATGCTCGGCGCCGACGCGCCGGCCTCGGAGGAGGTGGCCCGTCGCTGCGCGGAGCTCTTCACCCACTATCTCCGGGCGAGCCGCACCGAGCTCTACGCCCTGTCGACCCTCCCCCCGGGCCGCTTCCTGATGCCGGGCGACCTCGAAGGCTCGCCCGCCCTGACCTTCGCGCCCCTGCCCGGCGCCGCCTCGCCCCGGCCGGGCTCGCTCGCCGCCACGATGGAGCGGCGCTACGAGAGCTACAAGGCCCACGTCGTGAAGCCCTTCTTCCGGGACCATTTCGCCCGGCTCGACCGGCAGATCGTGCTGGTCGACGCGCTGGCGGCGTTGAACTCGGGGCCGGCCGCGG
Source organism: uncultured Lichenihabitans sp. (assembly GCA_964242785.1). Lineage (GTDB taxonomy): Bacteria > Pseudomonadota > Alphaproteobacteria > Rhizobiales > Beijerinckiaceae > Lichenihabitans. The sequence continues at coordinate 32,893 of CAXTBR010000009.1, forward strand.
TGCGCGACCTGCAGAACGCGCTCTCCGACGTGCTCGGGGCCTACCGGGCCGGCCGCTCCGGCCTGCTGTCGACGCTGTTCCGCCCGCGCATCGACCGCATCCTCTTCGCCGCCACCAAGGCCGACCACCTCCACCACACGAGCCACGACCGGCTCGAAGCCATCCTCCGGCTCCTCGTCGCCCGCGGCATCGCCCGGGCCGAGGATGTCGGCGCCTCGATCGACGTCATCGCGCTCGCGGCCGTTCGGGCGACGCGGGAGGCCGCCGTGAAGCAGGGCCGCGACGCGCTCGACGCCATCGTGGGCACGCCGCTGGCCGGCGAGGTCATCGACGGCGAAACCTTCGACGGGCTCGCCGAGGCCGCCATCTTCCCGGGCGAACTCCCCCTCGACCCGAAGCTGGCGCTGCGCGGCGACGGGCTGGCGATCCCCGAGGGTGACAACGACTATCGCTTCGTGCGCTTCCGCCCGCCCGCGCCCGACGCGGGCGCGGAGGGCGCCCTGCCCCACATCCGCCTCGACCGGGCGCTGCAGTTCCTGCTGGGGGACAAGCTCGCGTGACCGACCACCCGGACGCCCGCCGCCCGCGCCCCCGGGCCTTCCGCCTCGACGCCCCGGAGGCGACGCCCGATCCCCTCGGCTTCGCCCCGGCCCGGCCGCCCGTGGTGCTGGAGAGCCGGGAAGACCCCTTCGCGGCCGAGGCCGCCCGCGGCGCGCTGACGCCCGACGAGGCCGCGGTCGAGGAGGCCCAGGCGCTCGGCATGCGGCACCGGAAGCGGCGCGGCTGGGGCACGCTGTTCGGTGCGGCGCTGGGCGGGCTCGCGTCGCTGTCCGTCGGCCTGTGGGTGTCGCGGCTGGTCGAGGACCTGTTCTCGCGCACGCCGGCGCTGGGGTGGTTCGGCGTCGGGCTCCTCGCCTTGCTCGGGGTGGCGGCGCTCGGGCTGATGGTGCGGGAGACGTTGGGCGTGTTCCGCCAAGCCAGGGTGGCGCGGCTGCACGCGGCGCTGGCGGCGGCCCGGCTCGCCGACGACCGCGACGCGGCGCGGCGGCTCGTCGCCGACGTGTCGGCGCTCTACGCGGCCCGGCCCGAGACGGCGCGCGGGCGGGCGGAGGTGGCGCGTGCGGCGCGCGAGATCGTCGACGGGCGCGACCTGATCGACATCGCGGAGAGCGCCCTGCTCCGGCCGATCGACCGGGCGGTCGCGGGCGACATCGCGGCGGCGGCGAAGCGGGTGTCGCTGGTGACGGCCATCAGCCCGCGGGCGGTGCTGGACCTCCTGTTCGTGATCGGCCAGATCGTCTGGCTGATCCGCCGCATCGCCGAGCGCTACAGCGGGCGACCGGGCCTGCTCGGCTTCCTCAAGCTGGCCCGCTCGGTGGGCGCGCATCTCGCGGTCACGGGCGGCATGGCGGTCGGCGACAGCATCGTGCAGCAGGTGGTGGGGCACGGCATCGCGGCCAAGCTGTCGGCCCGGCTCGGCGAGGGGCTGCTCAACGGCATGCTGACGACCCGCGTGGGCCTGTCGGCCATGGCGGTGTGCCGACCGATGCCTTTCGCCGTCGAGAAGCAGCCCGGCGTCAGGGACGTGGCCCCGTTCCTGTTCAAAGGAGATGCCTAAAGTGTATGTCGAAGCATAACTTGATCAAATCTGGTTTCAAAAGGCCCTCGGCCTTTTGCGGGTTTCAGGGCAGAGCCCTGAAAATCTTGATTTGAAATGTCTTTTCAGGGCTCTGCCCTGAAACCCGCCAAAGGGCTAGCCCTTTGGAAACTATTCCGTACGTCACTATGATGGATCACGGCCGACGCCCGTCATCTCGGACGTCGCGGCCCACAGGCGCCGCGCCGCGGCGTCGTCGCGCCCCGCCCGGCTCGGCTCGACGCGCTTCGACTTCGCGTAATAGCCGCCGGTGTGCGTCGCGCCCTCCGGCGACGCCGCGAGATACACCAGGGTCGACGCGCCCTTCTCGGGCGAGATGGCGAAGAGCGACTTGGCGATGCCGAAGCCGAACCGCGTCAGCCCGCCCGACTCGTCCCCGAAGCGCGACGCCACGAAACCCGGGTGGAAGCAGGTGGCCGTCACCCCCGTGCCGGCGAGGCGGCGGGCCAGTTCGCGCGTGAAGAGCACGTTGCACAGCTTCGACCGGCAATAGCTCTTGAACCCCTTGTAGTCCCGACGGCTCTGGAGATCGTCGAAATCCAGCGCGCCGAAGCGATGCCCGTCCGACGACGTGCTGACCACGCGTGAGGGCGCGGCCGCCCTCAGCGCCGGCAGCAGCGCATCCGTGAGCACGAAATAAGCGAGGTGGTTCAGCGCCAGGGTCTTCTCGAACCCGTCGGCGGTCTCCTGCCGCTCCGGAAACCAGGCGCCGGCGTTGTTGACCAGCACGTCCACCCGCGGCTCGGCCGCCGCGATGGCGGCGCCGACGCGCTTCACCTCGTCGAGGCGCGACAGGTCGGCGAGGTGGAGCGCGTGGCCCGCGTCCGGCCCGGCCCGGCGCAGCTTCCGCAGCGTCGGCTCGGCCCGCACGGGATCGCGCGCCACGAGGACGATGCGGGCGCCCATCCCGGCCAACTCCAGGGCCGCCGCGAGCCCGATGCCCGACGTGCCCCCCGTCATCACCACCGTCCTGCCCTTCATGCCCCGATCCTCCGCGCCGATCGGGGAGACAATGCCGGGCCGGGCAGGTCGGACGCATCAGCCTGGCGCGAGCGGCTTCTCCAGCACGAGGAAGTGGAGGTCGTCGCGCAGCGGCCGGCCGACGCGCGGGTCGGCAGAGGGGAAGGGCTTCGTCCGGCCGGTCGGCCGATAGCCGCGGCGCCCGTAGAAGGCGATCAGCTCGCTCCGGAGGTGGATCACCGTCATCTCGACGGCCGCGCAGCCGGCCTCCCGCGCCCGCCGCTCGACCTCGCCGATCAGCAGGGCGCCGAAGCCCTCGCCCTGCCGCGCGGGGCTCACCGTCAGCATGGCGAGGTGGCACAGCCGCCGCTCGTCGTCGTCGCGGAACCTCTGCAGCATGACGCAGGCGAGGATCGGCTCCCCGGATCCCTCGCGCAGCACCAGGATCGTGCTGGGATCGGGGGCGTCGAGCTCGTCGGCGAGGCGTGCGGCGTCGGTGCGCTGGCCGTCGAGGAGGTCGGACTCGCTGGTCCAGCCCCGCCGCGCCGCGTCGCCGCGGTAGGCGGCGTTCACCAGGGCCGCGACCTCGTCGAGGTCGTCCCGCGCGGCCGGCGCGATGACGGGGGGCATCACGGGCCGGGCTCGCCCTCGTCGCGGATGATGTCGCCGGACTTGAGGTTCTCCGGCCGCGGCATGCCGACGATGTTGAAGCCGCCGTCGACGAAGTGGATCTCGCCGGTGACGCCGCGCGACAGGTCGGACAGGAGGTAGACGGCCGAGCCGCCGACGTCCGCGATGGTGACGGGGCGACGCAGCGGCGCGTGGGCGCGGTGGTAGTTGTACATGAAGCGCGCGTCCGTGATGCCGGCCCCCGCCAGCGTCCGCACCGGCCCGGCCGAGATGGCGTTGACCCGCAGGCCCTGCGCGCCGTAGTCGGCCGCGAGGTAGCGCACCGAGGCTTCCAGCGCCGCCTTGGCGACGCCCATCACGTTGTAGTTGGGCGTCACCCGCGTGGCGCCGCCGAAGGTCAGCGTCACCATGGCGCCGCCCGGCGCCATCAGCGCGGCGGCCCGGCGGGCGATCTCCGTGAAGGAGAAGGCCGAGATCACCATAGTGCGGACGAAGTTCTCCCGCGTCGTGTCGGCGTAGCGGCCCTTCAGCTCGTTCCGGTCCGAGTAGGCGATGCCGTGGACCAGGAAGTCGACGCCGCCGAAGCGCTCCCGCACGGCGTCCATCGCGGCGTCCACCGTGTCGAGCCGCTCGACGTCGCAGGGCACGACGAGGTCCGAGCCGACCGACTGGGCCAGCGGCTTCACCCGCTTGCCCAGCGCCTCGCCCTGGTAGGTGAAGGCGAGCTCGGCGCCCTCGGCGGCCAGCGCCCGGGCGATGCCCCAGGCGATGGAATGGTCGTTCGCCACCCCCATGACGAGCCCGCGCTTGCCCCGCATCAGCCCGCCGGCGGCCGAAGCCGCCGCGCCCGTCGTCGTGCCCTGCGCCATGGTCAGAGGTCCGGATGCTGGAAGACGAGGGACGCGTTGGTACCGCCGAAGCCGAAGCCGTTGGACAGCACGGTGCCGAGGTGCACGCCGTCGCGGCGCTCGCGCACGATCGGCATGTCGGCGAAGGCGGGGTCGAGGGTCTCGATGTTGGCGCTCTCGCAGATGAAGCCGTGCTGCATCATCAAGAGCGAGAACACGGCCTCGATGGCGCCCGTCGCGCCCTGCGCGTGGCCGCTCAGGCTCTTGGTGGCGGCGATGGGCGGGCACCGGTCGCCTCCCCCGAAGATGTCGCGCAACGCGTCGATCTCGGCCTCGTCGCCCTTCGGGGTCGAGGTGGCGTGGGGGTTGATGTAGTCGACCGGCGCCCTCACGCCCTCCAGCGCCATCTGCATGCAGCGCCGCGCCCCCTCGCCCGAGGGCGCCACCATGTCGTGGCCGTCGGAGGCGAGGCCGTAGCCGACGATCTCGCCGAGGATCCGGGCGCCGCGGGCCAGCGCGCGGTCGCGGTCCTCCAGCGCCAGGATGCCGGCGCCGGCCGAGATGACGAAGCCGTCGCGGTCCCGGTCGAAGGCGCGCGACGCCACCGCCGGGCGGTCGTTGAAGTTCGACGACATGGCGCCCATCGCGTCGAACAGCACCGACAGCGACCAGTCGAGCTCCTCGCAGCCGCCCGCGAACATCACGTCCTGCTTGCCGTATCGGATCGCCTCGTAGGCGTTGCCGATGCAGTGGTTCGAGGTCGCGCAGGCCGAGGCGATCGAATAGTTGATGCCTTTGATCTTGAACCACGTCGCCAGCGTGGCCGAGCCCGTCGACGACATGGCCTTGGGCACCGCGAAGGGGCCGACCTTCCTGGGTCCCTTGGTGCGGGCGATGTCGGCCGATTCCACGATGGTGCGGGTGGAGGGGCCGCCCGAGCCCACGATGATGCCGGTGCGGGGGTTGGACACCTCGCCGGGCTCCAGGCCCGACTGGCGGATCGCCTGCTCCATGGCGACCTGCGCCCAGGCGCTGCCGCCGCCGTGGAACCGCAGGGCGCGGCGGTCCAGCACCGTCTCGGGATCGAGGTTCGGCGCGCCGTGGACCTGGCTGCGGAAGCCGAGCTCGGCGTAGCGCTCGGCCCGGACGATGCCGGACCGGGCCTCCCGGAGGGAGGCCAGCACCTCATCGGCATGGCTGCCGATGGACGAGACGATGCCCATCCCCGTGACGACGACGCGACGCATGTGGCTTTCAACTCCTGGCGCGGGGTGCTCGCCCGCGCGCGCGGCGGGCGACCACGGGACGCGCGTTGCTCAGGCGGCTTCGGGCTTGAACAGGCCGACGCGCAGGTCCTTGGCCTCGTAGATGCGGCGTCCGTCGGCCTCCAGCCAGCCGTCCGCGATGCCGAGCACGAGCCGCCCCCGAAACACGCGCTTGATGTCGATGCCGTAGACCACGCGCTTCACGGTGGGCAGGACCTGGTCGACGAACTTCACCTCGCCGACCCCGAGTGCCCGGCCGCGGCCCGGCAGGCCCAGCCAGCCGAGGTAGAAGCCGCAGAGCTGCCACAGGGCGTCGAGGCCCAGGCAGCCCGGCATGACGGGGTCGCCCTTGAAATGGCAGCCGAAGAACCAGAGGTCCGGCTTCACGTCGAGCTCGGCCCGGATCGCCCCCTTGCCGTTGGCGCCGCCCTCCTCCGCGATCTCGGCGATGCGGTCGAACATGAGCATGGGCGGCAGGGGGAGCTGAGCGTTGCCGGGGCCGAAGAGTTCGCCGCGGCCGCAGGCCAGGAGGTCGTCGTGATCGAAGCTCGAGCGCTTGTCGCCCATGAAGCGGAAAGCCTTCTTCGCCGCGCAACGGGGATCGGCACGGGTCTTTGATCGGCCGTGCTACCATAGCATAAGGCGGGCCGGAAGCCTCGCGCCCGCGCGACGGCCCGGCGTCTAGAGCGAGCCAGCCCGTGCCCGACCCGATCAAGATCCTGCTGGTGGCCGCGGTGGCGCTGGTCGACGCCGACGGCCGCGTGCTGATCGCGCAGCGCCCGGCCGGCAAGGCGCTGGCGGGCCTCTGGGAGTTCCCGGGCGGCAAGCTCGACCCCGGCGAGCGGCCGGAAGCCGCGCTGATCCGCGAGCTCGACGAGGAGCTCGGCATCGCCGTGCGGGAAGCCTGCCTGGCGCCCCTCGCCTTCGCGAGCCACGCCTACCCGGACTTCCACCTCCTCATGCCGCTGTGGGTGTGCCGGCGCTGGGAGGGGCTCGTGGCGTCGCGCGAGGGGCAGGCGCTGAAGTGGGTGCGGCCGGGCCGGCTGCGCGACTTCCCCATGCCGCCCGCCGACGAGCCGCTGATCCCGCCGCTGATCGACCTGCTCGGGCCGTGACGCCGGGACCGACGGTCTACTGGAGGCGGAACTCCGTCCCCACGAGCGCGATCTCGGCCGGCTTGATCAGCGCCGAATGCCCCACCCGCACCGAATGCACGGCGCCGTCGAGCGTATCGCGCCAGAAGGCGAGGAACTTGGTGAGCAGGGGGAAGGCGGGGGCGAGGTCGTAGTCCTGCCAGATGTAGCTCTGCAGCACGTTCGGGTGGTCGGGCAGGCGATACAGGATCTCGGCCGTGGTCAGGCCGTAGCCGGCGAGCTGGCGGATGAAGTCGGGTGAAACGTCGCGTGCGGATCCCATGTCACGATCTCCGGGCTGAAGCCACGATCGACTGGCGTGGAGGACGGCAGAGCACGTTTCACGCCACGGTCACATTGCGCCGCCGAAAGGGTTAACGCAGGGTGAAGCCTCCCGTCCCGACGGTCTTCGCCGCAGCCGAGACTTGCGTCATATAAGAATATCTTTATATCGGCATATCAACGACACGGAGCACAGCATGAGCCAGGACATCGACGCCCTGTTCGCCGCGGGCCGCGCGGACCGCGGCCTCGACGGCCGGCAGGACGGCGCCGAGATCCTCGCGGCACTCCGGGCCGCGGCGCGGGAGCGCATCCTCGTGCTCGACGGCGCCATGGGCACGCAGATCCAGGGGCTCGGCTTCGAAGAGAGCCACTTCCGCGGCCACCGCTTCGTGTCCTGCGAATGCCACCTCCAGGGCAACAACGACCTCCTGACGCTGACCCAGCCCGAGGCCATCGAGGCGATCCACTACGCCTACGCCATGGCGGGCGCCGACATCGTCGAGACCAACACCTTCTCGTCCACCACCATCGCCCAGGCCGACTACGGGATGGAGGAGGCGGTCTACGACCTCAACCGCGACGGGGCGCGCCTCGCCAAACGCGCCTGCCTCCGGGCGGAGCGCGAGGACGGCCGCCGCCGCTTCGTGGCCGGGGCGCTCGGCCCCACCAACCGCACGGCCTCGATCTCGCCCGACGTCAACGACCCCGGCTTCCGCGCCGTGTCCTTCGACCAGTTGCGCGCCGCCTATGCCGAGCAGGTGCGCGGGCTGATCGACGGCGGCGCCGACATCATCCTCATCGAGACGATCTTCGACACGCTGAACGCCAAGGCGGCGGTCTTCGCCACCGAGGAGATCTTCGTCGCGACCGGGATCCGCCTGCCCGTGATGATCTCGGGCACCATCACGGACCTGTCGGGCCGGACGCTGTCGGGCCAGACGCCGAGCGCCTTCTGGAACTCGATGCGCCACGCCAAGCCCTTCACCATCGGGCTGAACTGCGCGCTCGGCGCCGCCGCCATGCGGCCCCACCTGGCCGAGCTGTCGGCCGCCTCCGACGCCTTCGTCTGCGCCTATCCGAACGCCGGCCTGCCCAACGAATTCGGCCTCTACGACGAGAGCCCCGAGATGATGGCCGCGCAGATCGCCGGCTTCGCGGACGAGGGGCTCGTCAACGTGGTGGGCGGCTGCTGCGGCTCGACGCCGGAGCACATCCGCGCCATCGCCGAGGCCGTGCGCGGCAAGGCGCCCCGCGCCCTGCCCGAGATCGCGCCGATGATGCGCCTGTCGGGCCTCGAACCCTTCACGCTCACGCCCGACATCCCCTTCGTCAACATCGGCGAGCGCACCAACGTCACGGGCTCGGCCCGCTTCCGCAAGCTCATCAAGGAGGGCGAGTTCGCCGCGGCGCTCGACGTCGCGCGCGACCAGGTGGCCAACGGCGCCCAGATCATCGACGTCAACATGGACGAGGGACTCATCGACTCCGAGAAGGCGATGATCGACTTCCTCAACCTCGTGGCGGCCGAGCCCGACATCGCCCGCGTGCCGGTGATGATCGACTCGTCGAAGTTCTCGGTGATCGAGGCGGGGCTGAAGCGCGTCCAGGGCAAGGCGCTCGTCAACTCCATCTCCATGAAGGAGGGCGAGGAGGCCTTTCTCCGGGTCGCGCGGCTCGTGCGGGCCTACGGCGCCGCCGTCGTGGTGATGGCCTTCGACGAGCAGGGGCAGGCCGACACGCTGGAGCGCAAGGTCGACATCTGCTCGCGCGCCTACGCGCTGCTGGTGGCGGACGGCTTCCCGCCCGAGGACATCGTCTTCGACCCCAACGTCTTCGCGGTCGCGACCGGCATCGAGGAGCACGACGGCTACGGCGTGGCCTTCATCGAGGCGACGCGGCGGATCCGGGCGACCCTGCCCCACGCCCATATCTCGGGCGGCGTGTCGAACCTGAGCTTCTCGTTCCGCGGCAACGAGCCCGTGCGCGAGGCCATGCACGCGGTGTTCCTGTACCACGCCATCGCGGCCGGCATGGACATGGGCATCGTCAACGCCGGGCAGCTCGCCATCTACGAGACGATCGACCCCGAGCTGCGCGGGGCCTGCGAGGACGTGGTGCTGAACCGCCGCCCCGACGGCACGGAGCGGCTGCTGGCGCTGGCCGAGCGCTACCGCGGCAAGGGCGGCGTCGAGGCCAAGGCCCAGGACCTGTCCTGGCGCGAGAGGCCGGTCGCGGACCGGCTGAGCCACGCGCTCGTCAACGGCATCACCGACTACATCGACGTCGACGTCGAAGAGGCGCGCCGGGCGGCCGAGCGGCCGCTGCACGTCATCGAAGGGCCGCTGATGGCCGGCATGAACGTGGTCGGCGACCTGTTCGGCTCGGGCAAGATGTTCCTGCCCCAGGTGGTGAAGTCGGCCCGCGTCATGAAGCAGGCCGTGGCCATCCTGCTGCCCTACATGGACGCCGAGAAGCTGGCGGCCGGCGGCGGCGGCGAACGGCAGGCGGCCGGGCGCATCCTCATGGCGACCGTGAAGGGCGACGTCCACGACATCGGCAAGAACATCGTCGGCGTGGTGCTGGCCTGCAACAATTACGAGGTGATCGACCTCGGCGTCATGGTGCCGGCCGCCAAGATCCTGGAGGTCGCGCGCGAGCGCAAGGTCGACATCATCGGCCTGTCGGGCCTCATCACGCCCTCGCTCGACGAGATGGTCCACGTCGCGGCCGAGATGGAGCGTCAGGGCTTCGACGTGCCGCTGCTGATCGGCGGCGCCACGACGAGCCGCGTCCACACGGCCGTGAAGGTGCATCCGCGCTACGCCCGCGGGCAGGCCGTCTACGTGACGGACGCCAGCCGAGCCGTGGGCGTCGTATCGAACCTCCTGTCCCCGGAGAACCGCGGCGACTTCGTCGAGCGCACCCGCGCCGAATACCGCAAGGTCGCGGACGCCCACGCCCGCAGCGAGGCCGACAAGCAGCGCTTCCCGTTGGCCAAGGCCCGCGCCAACCGGCTCCAGGTCGACTGGAGCGCCTACGCGCCGCCGCGCCCGAGCTTCCTCGGCACGCGGGTCTTCGAGGACAACGACCTCGCCCATCTCGCCCGCTACATCGACTGGACGCCCTTCTTCTCGACCTGGGAGCTGAAAGGCCGCTACCCCGCCATCCTCGACCACGAGACCCAGGGGCCGGCGGCGCGCCAACTCTTCGACGACGCGCGGGCCATGCTGAAGCGCATCGTCGAGGAGCGCTGGTTCAAGCCCAAGGCCGTGGTGGGCTTCTGGCCGGCCAATGCGGTCGGCGACGACATCCGGCTCTTCGCCGACGAGGCGCGAGGCGAGGAACTCGCCACCTTCTTCACCCTGCGCCAGCAGCTCTCGAAGGGCGGCTCACGCGCCAGCCTGGCGCTGGCCGACGTCGTGGCGCCGGTCGGGACGGGCCTCGCCGACTATGTCGGCGGTTTCGTGGTGACGGCCGGGATGGAGGAGGAGGCGATCTCGGAGCGCTTCGCCCGGGCCAACGACGACTACGCCTCCATCATGGTCAAGGCGCTGGCGGACCGCTTCGCCGAAGCCTTCGCCGAGGCGATGCACCAGCGCGTCCGCAAGGAGCTCTGGGGCTACGCGCCCGACGAGACCTTCGGCCCCGACGAGCTGGTCGGCGAGCCCTACCGCGGCATCCGCCCGGCCCCGGGCTACCCGTCGCAGCCCGACCACACCGAGAAGGAGACCCTGTTCCGCCTGCTCGACGCCGAGGCGCGCATCGGCGTGCGCCTGACGGAGAGCTACGCCATGTGGCCAGGCTCCTCCGTGTCGGGCCTCTACCTCGCCCACCCCGAGGCGCATTACTTCGGGGTCGCCAAGGTCGAGCGCGATCAGGTCGAGGACTACGCGGCCCGCAAGGCCATGCCGGTCGAGGAGGTCGAGCGCTGGCTCGGGCCGATCCTCAACTACGTGCCGGGCGCGGTGCCGCTGGCGCAGGCGGCGGAATGATCGGAACGGCCGTTGGGAGCCGAGGTCGAGCGGTCAGCCAAACGGTCAAGGAGGGCCATCATTCTCGGCATCGAGGTCGCTGTTGACGGCGGCGTGGCGGGCCTTGGCTCGGGCGTAGGACAGCCTGACCCGGTCGCGCGACAGGCCCAGCGCGGCGCCCAGCCGGTCCAGCGTGTCGAAAGAGCAATCGCCGAACAGCGCCCGCACGAGGTGGCCCGGCCCGTCGCCCGTCGCCAGGATGGGCAGGAGGTCAGCCTCCGACACGGGCTCGCGCGACGCATTGGCGAGCGCGTTGAGCGCGATGGCGATCCCGTCCCGCCTCATGGCGCGAAGACCTCCCGGCGCCGGCCGCCCGACCTCGGTTCCGGCCGACCGGAGGCCGGTGGGCCGCCGAGGCTTCGGCGGGATCGGACGAAGCCCTCGACCTTGTCGAGCATGCCGTCCGCGTGATCGAGGCGACCCCCGTAGGGCACGATGCCGCTCAGCAGTTCGGACGGCGGCAGGCGCTTCAGTTCGGCGAGGCGCCGCAGCAGGATGTCGGCCTGCGGCAGGGCCGCGTCGACCGCCCGCGCCGCCTCGTCCGGCGCGAGGTCCAGGGCGGCCGAGAGGTCGTAGACGTCCCCCGGCTTGAAGCCCGCGGCGCGGTAGAACAGCTTCTTCGCCAGGATCTCCGACGTCGGATCGATGTCGAGGTCCCGCCCGGCGACCGCGGCGACCGTCCGGTCGACGGGCATCGCGACGTCGCCCGCGATCACGAAATCCATGTCGCCCCGCGGCGTGACGAGCTTGATGGTGTTGGCCTGTTCCGCGTAGTCGGTGGCGAGGCCGGCGGCGATCGCATTGAGCCTCGGGCTCAGGACCGAGAGCCACCGCGCGTCGTAGCCGAAGAAATCGACGTCCTTGCTCGACCGGTGGCGAAACCGGAGCATCAGCACGGTGCCGCCGCCGAGCGAGAACGGCGGCGTGCCGAAGCCCCTCGCCTCGGCGTCGTCGAACAGCGTGAAGGCGTCCGCGACGATCCCCAGCCAGGTCCGGGGGCTCAGGGCGCCTTCGGCGGGTGCGCTCATCGCCAGTCCATCATCGGCGCCGGGTTCCGCCCCCTGTCCCGCGCGAGGGCCGCGATGTCCACCGGCGGGCCCGAGCTCATCCCCGCCCGATCTTCAGTCCCGCGCCGGCGGCGCTGCCCGCCTCGTAGGCCCCCGTCGCGATGGCGCGCCGGGGCGCGAGCCCCTCGCTCGTCGTCAGGCCCAGCTTCGCGTAGGCCTCGTCCACCACGGACGTCTTCACGACCGCGAGATCCCGGCCGGTGCCGCGGTGGCGGGCGTCGCGCGCGTCCTTCATGGCATCGAGCTTGTCGGCGACCGACCCCACCATGCCGAGGGCGAAGGAGGCGTTGACGAGATGCCGGTCGCGCGTGTCGAAGCGCGCGTAGTCGCGCCCCGTCTTGTAGCGCCCGAGTTCGGAGCGCACGGCGCCGTCGATCAGTTCGGCGAGGTCGCGCGCCGCCGCGATGTCCTCCGGCAGGCCGAAGAATACGTGGGAGGTCGCGCCGTCGGCGCCCCTCTCGCGCCACACGCGGCAGTCGCAGAAATGCGCGATCGCGCCGATGCAGGCGTCGAGCGGGATGCGCTTGTTGCGGCGCGTCTCGAAGGCGAGCCGTTCGCAGGGGGAGGCGCGCATCTCGACGTCGCTCATCGAGAGCGCGTGCCGGTCGAGCAGGTCCGCCACCTTGGCGGCGGCCGACAGCGCCTCCGCCTCGGTGCAGCCGTTGAGGACCGTCTTGGCCAGCAGGGCCGCGATGCGGACCTTCAGCTTGTCGGGTTCGGCCGACATGGCGCCTCCTCACGGGGATGCCCCGCTTCCGCCGCGTCGCGCGCCGGGCGGGATCGCCGCATGCGATGATGTGTCATCGCCTTGCGATCCTTGCAGCAGCCCATTACAATCAAGATCACGCGGGACACATCCGAAGTGAGCCGTACCTTCCTCAGTTTATCACCCCGTAGCGATCAAGAGTAGTGGTGGAAAGTTGAAAATGTCGACGATGGAAGACGCCCACGAGCCCCGGCTGATCGAACTCGCGACCGGCATCGTCTCGGCCTATGTGGCGCATAATGCGGTTCCGGTCGGGGATCTGCCGACGCTCATCAGGACTATTCACAGCTCCCTGGATCGGATGCACTCCAACCTGGCGCCCGAGCCGGTGGTGGAGGCGCAGCAGCCGGCCGTCTCGGTCAGGAAGTCCGTCACCGACGACTACATCGTCTGCCTGGAGGACGGCCGCAAGTTCAAGTCGCTGAAGCGGCACCTGCAGTCGGCCTATGGCCTGTCGCCCGAGCAGTACCGCGCCAAGTGGAACCTGCCGCGCGACTATCCGATGGTGGCGCCCGCCTACGCCAGCAGGCGCTCGGAGTTGGCCCGCAAGATCGGCCTCGGCCGCAAGCCCGAGGTCGAGGCGGACGCCGAGGCCTGATCGCCCCTCCGGCGCGCCGTCACTCCGCCGGGGTGGCGGCGCAGGCGGCGCGGAGTTCCAGGATCTCGGGCGGGGGCGCCGTGTCGTCCACCGTCAGGAAGAGCCCGAGCCGGCGCGACAGACGGCCGAGGTCCGTGCGGCTCAGCGCCGAGGTCAGCATCGGGCTGAGCAGGAGGCCGAGGCAGGTGGGGGCCAGCCACAGCGCGTAAGGTCCGCCCGCCACGGCGGCCGAGGCCAGGAGGACGGCGCCGACCGCCACCTGGGGGGCGTGGCACCGCCACGCCTCGGCGAGCGTCACGTGCCGGTCGGCGCGGGACTGGGCGACCCAGGGCACCACGCGGCCGCACAGCGTCCGCAGCACGAAGCCGCTGTTGACGAGCGACAGCAGCGGCCCGAGCAGCAGCCACACGCCCTGCTCGACGAGGGCGCCGGCGCCGAGCCGCCCCATCCCGCCGAACTCGGCCCGCAGCCGGGCGTCGCCGAGCGCGCGGGCGAGGTTCAGGACGCGCGGCATGAGGATCAGCGCCGCCCCCATGGCCAGAAGCCCGGCCGCGGCGGGACCCTGCTCGGTCGCCCCATAGGCCAGGAGCCCGAGCCCGCCCCCCGGCCCGAACAGCACCCGCAAGGCCCCGCCGACGATGAACAGCCACCACAGCGGCGCCGTGAGGTAGCCGCCGATGCCGAGCAGGATGTGGCCGCGGCTGCCGGGTTTGAGGCCGGGCAGCCCCAGGACGAGGGCATGCTGCAGGTTGCCCTGGCACCAGCGCCGCTCGCGGCCCATCAGGTCCACCGTGTTGGTGGGCATCTCCTCCCAGGTGCCGTCGAACTCGGGCAGGAGGCGCGTCTCCCAGCCGGCCCGCGCCATCAGGGCCGCCTCGACGATGTCGTGGCAGAGGATCTCGCCGCCGAAGGGCGGCCGGCCGGGGAGCACCGGCAGGCGGCAGTGGGCCTTGAAGGGTGCGACGCGCAGGATGGCGTTGTGGCCCCAGTAGGAGCCCTCGGTGCCCTGCCAATAGTCGAGCCCGCGCAGCGCCAGCGGCGCGTAGAGCCGCACGGCGAACTGCTGCACGCGGGCGAACAGCGTCTCGTGGCCCGTGGCGTAGCTGACGGTCTGGATGAGGCCGACCCTGGCGTTCTCCTCCATCAGGCGGATCAGCCGGCGGATGGCGTCGCCGCTCATCAGGCTGTCGGCGTCGAGCACCACGGCGAAGTCGTAGCCATCGCCCGCCCTGTCGAGGAACTCCATGACGTTGCCGGCCTTGCGGCCGGCATTGTCGGCGCGATGGCGGTAGAACACGCGCGGCAGGCCGCCCGAGGCCGGCAGGGCGGCCCAGAGGCGCTCCTCCTCGGCCGCGACCGCGGCCCGGCGCGTGTCGCTCAGCACGTGGACGTCGACGTCGTGGACCCGCCCCGTGCGGGCGAGCGAGCGCAGCGCGACCTCGACGCAGGCGAAGACGGCGGCGGGCTCCTCGTCGCAGATGGGGATGACGAGCGCGGTGCGGCTCAGGCCGGTCGCGACCGGCTCAACGGACCGGGCGCGGCGCTCCAGGGGGGACAGCGCCTCGGGCCCGCGCAGCCAGACCGCGAAGCCGAGGATCAACTGCCAGACGATCAGACATTCCCACGCCATCACGAGCTCGAAGGGCACGAGCAACGCCCAATCGAGGGGGGAATGCGGCGCCGAGGCCAGGACGCCCACGGAGAGCGCGAGGGCGAGGATCGCCAGCGCCACGCTGGGCAGGATGAGGATCAGGCGGCGGGCACGGGCGTGCCGGAGGGGGGACGGGGAGGCGGCGGCGTCGGAATAAGTGGCGTCGACCAATGAGGGATCCGCTGTCGGAGGGGCCGTCCGGCAGCACCCTGGGGAAGCGGATCAGGGCGCGCGCGGGATGTAGGCCCTCAGTCGCAGATCCTCATGACAACGGAATGCGTCACCTCGTCCGGAGCTGCCGCGGGTGCGGACGTGACGCAGGGCGCGCGTCGGCGAGACGCTCAGGGTCCCCACGGAGATGATTGCTTCGATCTCCACACTGGCCCGAGAGGCGAGCGCCTCCCCATCGAAGCACTCATCTCCGTGGGAGCCCTCAGGGGCCGAGCAGCGCGTCGCGCAGCATCGTCCAGCTTTCAGCGTCGGGCGCGCAGAGCAGGCCGCCCTCGTGGCGCGTCACGGCATAGGGCGTGCCGTCCAGGCAGGCCGCGTGGCCGCCCGCCTCGCGGTGCAGCAGCCACCCGGCCGCGTGGTCCCAGGGCATCAGCTTGCTGTAGAGGGCGAAATCGTAGAAGCCGCCGCAGAGCAGCCGGTACTGGTGGGCGGCGCAGCGGTAGTCGCTGGCGTTGGCCACGCGGGGGAAGCGGGACGGCACGCGCTCGCGCGCCTCGCCGGGCAGGAAGGTCCAGGACACGAGCCCGGCCATCTCGGCGAGCGCCGGGGCCGGGCCGACCTTGAGGTCGTGCCGGCGCCCGTCGGCGCGCTGGAGCCACGCGCCCTCGCCGCGCAGCGCCACGGCCCAGTCGTCCTCGACGGGGTCGAGGATGATGCCGGCCGCGATCTCGCCGCGCATCACCACGGCCGCCATGACGCCGAACAGCGGCAGGTCCGAGGCGAAGTTCTTGGTGCCGTCGATCGGGTCGATGACGAAGGCGAGGTCGGGCGCGCCGAGGGCGTCGAGCAGCGCGGGATCGCGCTCGGTCGCCTCCTCGCCCACCACGACGCAGCCCGGGAAGGCGCGCCCGAGCGCCGCCGTGATGGCGGCCTCGGCGGCCTCGTCGGCGTCGGTGACGAGGTCCTGCCGGGAGGATTTCTCCCGCGTGCGCTTGGGCACGAGGCCGCGGAAGCGGGGCATGATCTCGGCGCGCGCCGCGTCGCGCAGGATCTCGACGACGGTGCCGAGCTCGGCGTGGGAGAAGGTCGACACGGGGGCGCGGCACCGGTTGGAGGGGGACGCCGCCGGTCCTACAGGCGCGACGCGACCGCCACAAGACGCGCGGCCGCTGGACGGGACGGGATCAGGCGATGCGGGCCTCGACGGCGTCGCCGACCTTGACGGGTTGGGCCAGGGCGGCGGCAAGCTGCACGCGGTCGAGCTCACCCTCCCAGCGGCTGATGACGAGCGTGGCGACGCCGTTGCCCACGAGGTTCGTGAGCGCCCGGCACTCGCTCATGAACTTGTCGATGCCGACCAGGATGGCCACGGCCGCGATGGGGATCTCGGGCACCACTTCGAGCGTCGCCGCGAGGGTGATGAAGCCCGCGCCCGTGACGCCCGACGCGCCCTTGGAGGTCAGGGCCGCGATCAGCAGGATCTTGAGCTCCTGCGCCAGCGACAGGTCGGTGTTGGTGGCCTGGGCCAGGAACAGCACCGCGAGGGTCATGTAGATGTTGGTGCCGTCGAGGTTGAAGCTGTAGCCGGTCGGGATGACGAGGCCGACCACGGGCTTCGAGGCGCCGAGCGCCTGCATCTTGCGGATCATGCTGGGCAGCACGGTCTCGGACGAGGAGGTGCCGAGCACGATGAGCAGTTCGTCCTTGATGTAGACGATGAAGCGCAGGATCGAGAAGCCGCAGGCGCGGGCGATGAGGCCCAGCACCACGAAGATGAACAGCAGGCTCGTGCCGTAGAAGGTGGCGATCAGCTTGCCGAGGTACACCAGGCTGCCGAGGCCGAAGGCCCCGACCGTGAACGCCATGGCGCCGAAGGCCCCGATGGGCGCGAGGTGGACGATCATGCCGATGATGCGGAAGAACACCTTGCCGGCCGCGTCGATCCCCTCGGCGACGCGCTCGCCGACCGCGCCCAGCCGCGACACGGCGATGCCCGTGAGGATGGCGACGAGCAGCACCTGGAGCAGGTCGCCCTTGGCGAAGACGTCGCCGTAGCTCGTCGGGATGATGGCCAGGAGGTGGGCCGTGACGCTGTCGCCCTTGGCGGCGGTCAGGAAGTTGGAGACCGACTTCGGGTCGAGCTTGGTGGGGTCGATGTCGAAGCCTGCGCCCGGGCGCACCACCTCGGCGACGATCAGGCCGATCGCCAGGGCCAGGGTGGACACCACCTCGAAATACACGATGGCCTTGACGCCGACGCGGCCGACGCGCTTCAGGTCGCCCATCGTGGCGATGCCGTGCACCACGGTGCAGAAGATGACCGGCGCGATCATCATCTTGATGAGGTTCACGAAGGCGTCGCCGAGCGGCTTCATGGCGGCCCCGGTCCCCGGCGCCACGGTGCCGAGCACCGCGCCGATCACGATCGCGATCAGCACCTGCACGTAGAGCAGCCTGTACCAGGGACGGCGCGCCGACGCCGTGAGGATGCGCGGGTCGTCCGCATTCATGGCCGTTCCTCTCGATATTGGCATCGAAATTAGCCCCCGCGCGGCGCGAAGCAAAGGGGTTTCGGCGGCGCCCTCCGGAGTATCCCGCCGCCGTCGAACGGCGTATGGACCGGCCATGCCCGCCGCCACCATCCCCCTGCCCGACGCCCCGTGGCGCGCCGAGATGCGCGCCTGCCTCGCGCTCGGCCTGCCGCTGGTGGCGACCAACGCCATCGAGACCGGGATGGGGCTCACCAACACGATCGTGATCGGGCGCCTCTCCCCGGACGACCTCGCGGCCAGTTGGCTCGCGATGACGCTCTACATCGCGTTCCTGGTCTTCGGCATCGGGCTGACGGCCGCGGTCTCGTCCCTCGTGGCGCGCGAGCGCGGCCGGGACGCCGAGGACACGGCCGCGGTGCGGCGGCTCGTCCAGGGCGGGCTGTGGAACGCGATGCTGATCGCGCTGCCGATGTCCGCCGTGCTCTGGCAGGGCGGCCCCATCCTGCGGGCCTTCGGCCAGGACCCGGCCCTGGCCGACGCGGCGGCCTCCTACCTCCACGCCATGCAGGGATCGCTGATCCCCGCGCTGGGCTACCTCGTCCTGCGCTCGTTCCTGGCCGCGCTGGAGCGCCCCCGCTGGGCCCTGGCGACGGGTGCCGGCGGCATCGCGATCAACGCCCTGTTCAACTGGCTGCTGGTGGGCGGAGCCGCGGGCTTCCCGGCGCTGGGCCTCGTCGGCTCGGGGCTCGCGACGCTGCTGGCGAACATCGCCATGGCCCTGGCGCTGGGCCTCGTCGTCGCGCGCGATCCGGGGTTCCGGCCCTACCGCGTCTTCGCGGGGCTCGCCCGGCCGCCCTGGCGGGCCTGCGGCGCCCTGTGGCGGCTCGGACTGCCGATCGGCATCGCCATCGTCCTAGAGGCGGGCATGTTCACGGCCGCGACGGGGCTCGTCGGCCATTACGACCCCGGCGCGCTCGCCGCCCACGCCATCGCGCTCCAGATCGCGTCCTTCACCTTCATGGTGCCGCTCGGGATCGCCCAGGCCGCCACGGTGCGGATCGGACAGGCCCAGGGCGCGCGCGACGCGTCCGCCGTCGGCCGTGCCGGGTGGACGGCGCTGGCGCTCGGCGTCGGCTTCATGGCGGGCGCGGGGGCCCTGCTGGTGGCCTGGCCGAGGCCCATCGTCGGGCTCTTCGTCGACGGCGCTCAGGCCGGCGCGGCCGCGGTCTCGCGCGACGCCGTGCCCCTGCTCGCCATCGCGGGCCTGTTCCAGGTCGCCGACGGCGCCCAGGTCGTGCTGTCGGGCATGCTGCGCGGGTTGCAGGACACGCGCGTGCCGATGGCGGCCGCAGCGGTCGGCTACTGGGGCGTCGGCCTGCCCCTGGCGGCGCTCCTGGCGACGCGGGCCGGCGCGCCCGGCGTGTGGATCGGGCTCACGGCGGGCCTGTTCACGGCCGCGGGCCTGCTGCTCGCACGCTGGTCCTCCTGGCGCCCCGCGCCGGCGCTGTGACGGCCCGTCGGCATCCCGACGCGGGGACGGGGATCGTCCGGATCCGGAACGGACGGACCGGGGAACTCCGGGAGGCGCTCGGTGCCCTTCAGGACGACAGGGACGCCACCACCTGGTTCGCCGCCCGCGCGCCCGACGCCACCCCGGCGTTGAGATACCCCGCCGAGCTCCAGGTGTGCTCGCCGGCGAAGAAGCAGTTGCCCTCGGGCTCCCCCTCGATGCCGAGCAGCGTCGTCTGGTAGCCGGGTGGGTAGTAGCTGTAGGAGCCGAGCGACCAGGGGTTTCGCGCCCAGATGTCGAGCGTGGAGATCCCGTTCCAAAGCCCACCCAGGCCCGGCAGGATCTCGTCTGCCCCCGCGAGGCAGAGGCGGGCCAGGGCCTGCCGATCACCGACTTGGCCGTCGAAACCCGCCTGCGAGCCGCCGGCCCAGAAGTTGAACACGCCCGACTGGCCCGCCTGCCCCCGCGTGGCGTCCCAGGTGGCCTGGAAGGCCCGGTTCTCGCGCCGGATCTCCCCGTTGCAGCCGAGGTCGTTCCACAGCCGGCGGGAGAACTGGAGCTGGAACTTGACGCTCGCCCCCATGCCGAGCTGCTGGATGGACTGGACCTTGATCGGCCGGAACCCGGCGTAGCGATAGTCGACCACCTTCCGCATCACGGCGAAGGGCAGCGCCAGCACGACCCGGTCGAAGACGGCGTCGCTCAGCGCGCCGTCCTTGGCGATGGTGAGGCGGATCCGCCCGTCGTTCATCCGCCGCACCGCGATCAGCGCGGAGCCGGTGCGGACCGCGTCGCCGAGGGCTTGGCCCAGGAGGGTCGTGATCTGGTCGTTGCCGCCCTGCACGCGGAAGCGCTGGTCGGAATCCGTGTAGTAGAGGTTGAAGTCGTCGCGCTTGTCGTCCGCCAGCGTGAGGATCGCGTTGAGCGCGCTCTGCTGGTCGGTGTCGGCGGCATTCTCCTCGCTGAAGGCGTTCTCGATGAGTTGGCCGAGCTTGGAGGCGCGGCCGCCGGACACGTAGGTCGCGACCCACTGGCGGATCGTCATGGCGTCGAACCGCTTGGCGGCGGCGGTCGAATATCTGCGGCTCACGCCGCCGATGGCGGCGCTCTGTCCCTGGAGGTCGCGGTACAGGGGGCCGAAGTCCCGCGTCGCGTCGTCGAGCGTGTAGCGCTCGCCGTTGAAGCGGTAGACCGGGATGGCGCCCGGCGGCTGGGCGGCGAGGACGTCGTAGAGCGTGAGGCCGAGTTCCTTGACGAGCTGGCGGATCGGATGATGGTCCGTGTCGATGAACTCGCCGCCGCGCTCGACGATCTGCCCGTCGCGGAAGGCGCCCCGCGCCGTGTAGCATCGCCCGCCGAGCCGCGTGTTGCCCTCGAAGACGACGGGATTCAGGCCCGCCTGCTTCAGGCGGTAGGCGGCCGTCAACCCGGCGAGCCCGGCCCCGACGACCGCGACGCCGGCCGTGGCGGCCTGCCCCGCGGTCGGGCGCAGGCCCAGGCCGGCGGCGGCGCCGGCCGCCAGGACGCCCTTCAGCAGGTCGCGCCGCCGCGGACCGGAGCGCTCGTCCCGGTGCGAGGCCGCCGCGGCAGCCGCGGCGGCGCGCAGAAGCGACATGGAGGGCGTTCGCGGCATGGGCGGCTCCGGCGAAATGATTCGCGTCGCGCCGATTTCAACGGGCCGTGCGAACCGGCGCAAGCCCGACCGTGGGCGAAAGCGCCCGGCGGATCAGGCCGTCACGGCACCGCGGCGGCGGGCCGGGCCGGGGCCGGCAGCGGGGAAGCCACCACCGCGGCGTCCGGGCCGGCGAAGTCGGGCGCCGCCGGCTCGCCGCCGAGCACGGCCTGAGTGGTGCGGTCGGCCGCGCGGGGAGCCCCGATCTCGGCGCCGATGCCGCGGATCACCTCGGGGGCGCTGGCGTAGGTGGCGTGGCCGACGAAGCCCACGCTGTCGCGGGTGAGGTCGATGACGTGAACCCCGAGACCCTCGATGGCGCGGCGGCCCTCCGGGCTGGACGGGTCGATGGAGCCGAGGCGCGGCCGATCCGCCATGAAGCCCGACAGGGTGAGGGCGCGGTCGTTGCCGGCCGCGAAGACGGAGACATGCGCGCCCGGCCCGAGCCGCTCCACCTGCCCGCGGAACACCGCGAGGTCGATGTCCGGCGCCGCCAGGATCACGTCGCCGAGGTGGCCGTCGAGGTCGGGGTGGCCCCCGATCGCCACCTCGCGCAGCCCCTCCATGGCGAGCCACGCCCCCATGGAATGGGCCAGAACGTGGATGCGGCCGACGTCGGGCTCGGCCGCGAGGTCGAGCAGCAGGCGCTCCAGGGCGTCCCGCGAGGCCGTGGCGGCTTCCCGGTCCGACCCGTAGCCGAAGAGGCTGCCCTTCGACGGCCAGGTGAACAGCACCGGGACGCCGTTGAAGCCGCCGTCCGTGACGATCTGCGCCAGGCGGAAGCGCGCCTCGTCGAATCCGGTGTTGAAGCCGTGCACGAAGACCAGCACGTCGCGGTTGGAGCCGATCCGCCCGGAGATGTGCGACGCGACCTCGTTGCGGAACGCCGTGGCGTCGAGGCTGCGGCGGCCCACGACGGCGAAGTCGCGGCCCGGATCCGGGGCGCCGAAGCTCGCCATCTCGAGCCCGCCCGGCCGGTGGTCCGGCGGGACCGCGACGGTGGCGAGCGACAGATGCGCCGTACCGTCGGCCACGCCGTCCGCCGCCGCGGGGCGGGTCGAGGCGACGAAGATCTGCACGTTCCGGATCTGCCGGTCCGGCGCATCCGCCACGAGGCCGCCCACCTCCGCGACCGCGGAAGCGCAGCCCGACAGGGTCAGGGCCGCCAGCATCACGGCGGCGGCGCGCAGCGCGGCATGCCGGCCCGGCCCGGGAATCATCGTGTCGCGCAATGCGGGTCCGCTCCCCTCTCGTCGAGGGTGACGTCATCGGCTTTCATCGTGGCGGCAGCGGGACGGCGAGAACGCCGCGCCTCGGGATCAGCGCGAGCCGTCGTCGACGCTGACGCAGTCGTGGCGGCCGGAGTCGATGCAGTCCTGCACGGCATCGTGCTGCCGGATGGCCGAGACGGCCCAGAACAGGGCCAAGCCGATCACCAGCACGGCCACCAGCGCGGCGACGTTGCCGCGCGCGTTGGGAGTCCCGGGTCCCCGGCCCGGCGGTCGGTTGTCGTTGGCCGTCACGGAGCCCTCCAAGGGCGAGATCCGCCGCCCGGCCGACGCAGCCTCGCGATGCGAAGAAGGACCCCATCGCCCGATGGAGGCGGGACGGCGCGGCCGCGTGCCGATCTTGTAAAAACTCAGACCACGAGTAATCAATAAAGGCACCGATGGGTTCCCGATCGTCCGGACGATGTCCGCGCCCCCGATCAGGCCGCCGAGACCGCCACGCGCGAGGCCCCTCATGCCCCAGCAGCCGTTCAAGATCGTCCTGATCAAGCCCTCCCACTACGATGACGACGGCTACGTCATCCAGTGGTGGCGCTCGACGATCCCCTCGAACAGCCTCGCCAGCGTCCAGGGGCTGCTCGCCGACTGCGCCGAGCGGCGGGTGCTCGGCCCCGGGGTCGACATCACGGTCGACAGCATCGACGAGTGCAACACGATCGTCGACGTCCGCCGCATCACGGCGGAGCTGAAGGCGGCGGGCGCGGGCTTCGTCGGCATCGTCGGCGTGCAGTCGAACCAGTTCCCCCGCGCCCTCGACCTCGCCCGGCAGTTCCGGCGCTCCGGCCTGCCGGTGGTGATCGGCGGCTTCCACGTCAGCGGCTGCATCTCCATGCTGCCCACCCTGCCGGACGACCTGAAGGAGGCCCTCGACCTCGGCGTGACGCTCTATGCCGGGGAGGGCGAGAACAGGCTGGCACAGCTCCTCGCCGACATCCACGCCGGCGCCGCCGAGCCCATCTACAACCACCTCAAGGACATGCCGGACATGAGCGCGGCGGGCCTGCCGCTGCTGCCGCGCGACGTGGTGACGCGCGTGGTGGGCCATTACGGCAGCTTCGACGCGGGCCGGGGCTGCCCGTTCCAGTGCTCCTTCTGCACCATCATCAACGTCCAGGGCCGCAGGTCGCGCTTCCGCACGGCCGACGACGTCGAGGCCATCGTGCGGGCCAACGCCGCCCAGGGCGTCACCCGCTTCTTCGTGACGGACGACAACTTCGCCCGCAACAAGAACTGGGAACCGATCCTCGACCGGCTGATCCAGCTCCGCGAGGTCGAAGGTCTGAAGATCCGGCTGATCCTCCAGGTCGACACGCTGTGCCACCGCATCGACGGCTTCATCGCCAAGTCGGCGCGCGCCGGCTGCAACAACGTCTTCATCGGGCTGGAGAACATCAACCCTGAGTCGCTGATGGGCACCAAGAAGCGGCAGAACAAGATCTGGGAATACCGCGAGATGCTGCAGGCCTGGCGGGCCGAGAAGGTGATGACCTGGGCGGGCTACATCCTGGGCTTCCCGACCGACACGCCGGAGTCGATCAAGCGCGACATCGAGACCATCAAGCGCGAGCTGCCGGTCGACATCCTGGAGTTCTTCTGCCTCACGCCCCTGCCCGGCTCGGAGGACCACAAGGTGCTGGCGTCGCGCGGCGTCGCCATGGACCCGGACATGAACAAGTACGACCTCGAACACGTCTGCACCGCGCACCCCGTCATGTCGAAAGATGAGTGGGAGGCGGTGTATCGGGACGCCTGGACGACCTACTACACCGACGACCACGTCGAGACGATCCTGCGCCGCGCCGTCGCGAGCGGGCTGAAGCCCAAGAAGATGGCCAACATCCTCACGGCCTTCGCGGGCGGGTCGCGCATCGAGGGCGTCCACCCGCTCCAGCTCGGCGTGATCCGGCGCAAGGACCGGACGCAGCGCCGCGCCGGGCTGCCGATCGAGAGCCCGCTGGTGTTCTATCCGCGCCGGGTCGTCGAGCAGGCCCGCACGATCGCCCGCTGGCTGGCGCTGGCCTACCGTTACCGCTCCATCATGAAGCGCGTCACGGCCGACGCGGACGGCGCCTCCTACGTCGACGAGGCGCTGCGGGTCGCGCCCCACGCCGCCGAGGCGCTGCCGAACTTCGTGCAGGCCTTCGCCGACAAGATCCCGCAGACTCACGGCGCTCCGGTGCGCCGGACGGCCGCGGAGTGACCGCGGCCGCGCGCGCCTACGGCCTCCGTCTGATCGCTTCCCTCCACAGCTCGTCCCAGCGCAGGCGGGGGTGATCGGCCGCCCGCCGCATCACTCCGCCGCGCGCAGCAGGTCGGCGAGGTCGAGCCGGCGGGTGTACATGCCGAGCCCGCCGTCCGCGTCGGTGGGCCACGCCTCGCGCGGGCGGTCCCAGTAGAGTTCGACGCCGTTCCCGTCGGGGTCGCGGAGGTAGAGCGCCTCGCTGACGCCGTGGTCGCTGGCGCCATCGAGCGGGATCTCGGCCGCGATGAGGCGCCGCAGCGCGTCGGCCAGCGCCGCGCGGGTCGGATACAGCACCGCCGCGTGGAACAGCCCCGTGGTGCCGGGCGCCGGCGGCGAACCGCCGAGGCTCTCCCAGGTGTTGAGGCCGATGTGGTGGTGGTATCCGCCGGCCGACACGAAGGCCGCCTGGGCGCCGAAGCGCTGCATCAGGGTGAAGCCGAGCACCCCGCAGTAGAAGCCGACCGCGCGGTCGAGGTCGGCCACCTTGAGGTGGACGTGGCCGAGGGTGGCGCCCGGATGGATCGGGCCGAAGGCGGACGGCGTCGGTGTCTCGGTCATGTCGAATCTCCAGCTTCATCGGCGGCCGACGGGCCTCGCCACATCATGCCCCGGCGCGGGACCGAAATGCCACGGGGATCGAAACGGAGGCGCGATCACCCGGCCTTCCTTTCGCCGGTAAAGTCCCCGTAAACAGCGCGGCCGGGCGGGGGATGATCTCCGCGCCGGCGCGCGAGGGTCGCCCGCGACGATGTCCCGCTCCGTCCCCCCCTCTGCGCGGGGAGACGCGAGATCGGGCCGTCGGCGTCTCGGCGGTCCGTGGCCCGGGGAGGTCCCAAGGTGGCAGGCTTCGCCGGGCGGGCGGACGTGATGGGTCGGATGCACCGAAGGGGAGCGCACGCCCCCCTGCCGGCGCTGGCCGTCGTCGCCGTCGCGCTGGCCGCCTGCACCTTCGACGAGGCCCGCCCCGGCCTGGACGTGGCGGTGCCGGCGCGGTTCGACCGCGGCGGGAGCCGCGCGGCCCCGCCCGCGCTCCCCGCCAACTGGCCCCGGATCTTCGGGGCGCCCGAGCTGTCGCGGCTGTCGGACGTCACGGCGCACGACAACTTCGACGTCGCGGCGGCCTCGGCCCGCATTCTCCAGGCCGACGCCCAGACGGCGGTGTCGAGCGCGCCCCTGTTCCCTCAAGTGACGTCGTCCGACACGTCGGGCCGCAGCTTCACGCCCGCGACCCTCCGCGGATCGACGGGCGGCGGCGGCCGCACGGTCGCGACCAACAGCTTCAACCTGGGGCTCACGGCGAGCTACGAGCTCGACCTGTGGGGCCGCAACCGCTTCGCGAGCCTCGCGGCCGTCGAGAATGCGGCCGCGACGCGCTTCGCCCGCGACACGCTGGTGCTGTCCTCCGTGGCGGCCGTGGCCAACAGCTACTTCTCGCTGCTGTCGGCGCAGGACCGGCTGCGGATCGCCGACGACAACCTCCGGGACGCGCGCTTCGGGCTGGAGGCCATCAAGGGCCGGCTCGCGGTCGGCACCGTCACGGCGCTGGAGGTCGCCCAGCAGCAGAGCGTCGTCGACCAGCAGCTCGCCATGTTCCCGTCCCTCCAGCAGCAGTTGCAGCAGGCCAAGACCGCCATCGCGCTGCTGACCGGGCGGACGCCCGAGAGCCTCGCCATCCGCGGCGGCAGCCTCCAGGCCCTGAAGCCCCCGGCGATCCCGCCCGGCATCCCCTCGCAGGTCCTCCGGCGCCGGCCCGACGTGGCCGAGGCCGCCGCCGCCCTCGCCTCCGCCGACGCCTCGGTGCTGTCGGCCCGCGCCGCGCTGTTCCCCACCCTCAGCCTCACGGCGACGGGCGGCGTCGAGAGCACGGCGCTGCGGACGCTGCTGTCGCCGGCCGCCGGCTTCGGCAGCTTCGGGGCCGGGCTCGCCTCTCCCCTGCTCGACGGGGGCGCGCTGAAGGGCGAACTCGACCTCCAGCGCGGGCGCGACCTCGAGATCCTGCAGGATTACCGGAAGTCCGTGGTCCAATCCCTGGTCGACGTCGAGAACGCCCTCATCGCGGTCGAGCAGAACACCGAGCACGAGAAGCGTTTGGCCGCAGTCGTGGCATCGGCCCGGCTCGCCTATGATATCACCCGGGTCCGGCTGCGCGAGGGCACCATCGACATCCTCACCGTCCTCAACACCGAGCAGACGCTGTTCTCGGCGCTCGACGCCGAGGCCGTGGTGCGCCTCGCCCGCTTCACGGCGCTGTCCAGCCTCGCCCAGGCGATCGGCGGCGGCTGGACCCGGCCCGAGCTCCTGGAACTGCCGGCGCTCGACGGGCTGGCGCCGGTGCCGCGGGAGGCGGTCCGTCCCGACCCGACGCCCGCCCAGGGGCTCCGGACCGATCGCGCGGGGTACACGGCGGACGGCCCCAGGGGCGCGGGCGGATCATGAAGCGCTTCCTCCTCCTCACCGTCATCCTGCTGCTCGGCGCCGGCGTCCTGGCCGAGCGCTTCCCCGCGCTCCACGCCCGCGTGCCCTGGCTGCCGGACGTGCCCGGGCTGTCGGCCTCCGGCCGGACCGGCGACGAGGACGCGTCGGGCCGCTCCGCCGAGGGCGGCTCGAAGAGGCGCAAGCGCTTCGCCGCGGACGGCCCCATCCCGGTGCTGACCGCCCCCGCGCGCTACGCCGACATCCCCGTGACGGCCGACGTGCTCGGCACCGTGCAGGCCACGAACAGCGTGCTCGTGCGCAGCCAGGTCGACGGCAAGCTCGTCGAGATCGACTTCAAGGAGGGGCAGGACGTGAAGAAGGGCGACGTCATCGCCCGCATCGACCCCGCCACCTACAAGGCGCTCTACGACAGCGCCGTCGCCAAGAAGGCCCAGGACGAGGCCATGCTAAACAACGCGCAGGTCGACCTCGTGCGCTACAGCAAGCTGGCCGAGACCCAGTACGGCTCGCACCAGCAGGCCGACACGCAGAAGGCCCTCGTGGCGCAATATGCGGCCCAGCTCGCCCAGGATCAGGCGTCGATCGACAACACCAAGGCGACGCTCGACTATGCCACGGTCCGCTCGCCCATCGACGGGCGCACGGGGCTGCGCTCCGTCGACGCCGGCAACCTCGTCCACGCCAACGACGCGACGGGCATCGTCACGGTGGCCCAGGTCAGGCCCATCGCGGCGGTGTTCAACCTGCCCCAGCAGTGGCTGCGGCAGGTCAACGCCGCGGCGGTCCGGGGCCTGCCGCGGCTGGAAGCGCGCGACGGCGACAGCGGCGAGGTGCTCGACGCCGGCGCCCTCGACGTTGTGGATAACACCGTCGACCAGACCACCGGCACGGTGAAGATGAAGGGCAGCTTCCCCAACGCCGGCGGCCAGCTCTGGCCCGGACAGTTCGTCAACCTGCGCCTCTACGTCGACACGCTGAGCCACGTCGTGGTGGTGCCGACCTCGGCGGTGCAGCGCGGGCCGGACGGCGCCTTCGTGTACGCGGTCAAGGACGGCCACGCCGCGATGACGAAGGTCGCGACGGGGCGGCAGACCGAGGCCGACACGGTGCTGACGGCCGGCCTGGTCCCGCCCGCCGAGGTGGTCACGACGGGCTTCACGCGGCTGACCGACGGCGCCGCGGTCGCGGTCGCTGCGAGCCCGGAGGCGGGCGCGAAGCCGGGGGACCGGGCCGGGGCCGGGCCGGCGGAGAACGACGAGACGGCGAGGGCTGACGAGACGGCGAAGCCCGACGCGAAGGCGGCCGGCCCCGAGTCCGGGCGTCGCCGGCACCGTCGCGACGGCGCCGCGGCCGGGGCCACGAACTGATGCGCGGCGCCCGTTGAGCATCTCGGCCCCCTTCATCCTCCGCCCGGTCGCGACCGCGCTGCTCGCCGTGGCGGTGCTGCTGGCCGGGCTGATGGGCTACCGGCAACTGTCGGTCTCGTCCCTGCCCCAGGTGGATTTCCCCACGGTCCAGGTGACGACCCAGCTTCCCGGTGCCAACCCCGACACGATCGCCACGCTGGTGACGGCCTCGCTGGAGCGGCAGTTCGGGCAGATCCCCTCGCTCGCCGCCATGTCGTCGCAGAGCTCCTTCGGCCTCAGCCAGGTCACGCTCCAGTTCAACCTCGACCGCGACATCGACGCCGCCGCCCAGGACGTCCAGTCGGCCATCAACGCCGCCGTCTCGACCCTGCCGCGCAACCTCCCCTACCCGCCCACCTATTCCAAGGTGAACCCGGCCGACACGCCGGCCCTGACCCTGGCGCTCACCTCGCGCAGCGTGCCGCTGCGCGACTTGAGCGATGTCGCCGACACGCTGCTCGCTCCGCGGCTCTCCCAGGTGTCGGGGGTGGGGCACGTGTCGGTCGAGGGCAACATCCGCCCGGCCGTCCGCATCCAGGCCGACCTGCCGCGGCTCGCCGCCTACGCGATCTCGCTCGAAGACCTGCGTGCCGCCATCGTGGCGGCCAATGTGGCGGGCTCCAAGGGTTCGCTCGACGGCACGAGCCAGGCCTACACGATCGCGGCCAACGACCAGATCGACGCCGCCAAATCCTACGAGACGGTCGTGATCGCCTACCGCAACGACGCGCCGGTGCTGCTGCGCGACGTGGCCCGCGTGGTGGAGGGGCTGGAGAACAGCCGCGTCGGCGGCTGGTACGCCGGCGAGCCCGCCGTGATCATCGACGTGCAGCGCCAGCCCGGCGCCAACATCGTCGAGACGGTCGACCGCGTGCTGGCCGAACTGCCGCGCCTGCAGCGCTCGCTCAGCGCCGGCACCACGCTGAAGGTCGTGCACGATTCCACCGACACGATCCGCGCCTCGATCCGCGACGTCGAATCCACCCTGGTGCTGAGCGCCGCCCTCGTGGTTCTGGTGGTGCTCCTGTTCCTGCGCACCGTGCGGGCGACCGTCATCGCCGGCGTGGCGCTGCCCCTGTCCATCGTGGCGACCTTCGGGGTGATGTGGGCGGCGGGGTTCAGCCTCGACAACCTGTCGCTGATGGCGCTGACGATCGGCACGGGCTTCGTGGTCGACGACGCGATCGTGATGATCGAGAACGTGGTGCGGCAGATCGAGGAGGGCGAGCCGCCGCTGCAGGCCGCCCTGAAGGGCGCGCGCGAGATCGGCTTCACGGTCGTGTCGCTCACGGCCTCGCTGATCGCGGTCTTCATCCCGCTGCTGTTCATGACCGGCATCGTGGGCCGCATGTTCCGCGAGTTCGCCCTCACGCTCACCTTCGCCGTGGTGGTGTCGGCCGTCATCTCCCTGACGCTCACCCCCATGATGTGCAGCCGGCTGCTCCGGGCGGCGCCCCCGCGCGGCGGCGGCCGGGAGCCCTGGCTCGCCCGCGCCGCCGAGGCGCCCATCGCCTGGATGGCGCGGGGTTACGAGGCGACGCTGGGCTGGGCCCTGCGCCGGCAGGGGCTCATGCTGATCGTCACGCTGGCGACGCTGGGGCTGACCGTCTACCTCTACGTCATCGTACCCAAGGGTTTCCTGCCGCAGCAGGACACGGGGCTGATCGACGTGGTGCTGGAGGGCGCGCCCTCGGCCTCCTTCGCCGAGATGAGCCGCCTTCAGGCCCAGGCCGGCGCGGCGCTGCGGGCGGATCCCGCCATCACGGGCGTGGTGGCGGTGCTGGGCGTCGGCACCTTGAACCCCACGGCCAACGTCGCCCACCTTCAGCTCACGCTCCGGCCCGCCGACGACCGGCGCGAGGACGCCGCCGCGGTGGCCGAGCGGGTGCGGGCGGAGCTGGCGCGGATCCCGGGCGCCACCGCCTTCGTCAAACCCGTGCAGGACATCCAGATCGCCACCACGTCGAGCCGCTCGCAGTACCAGTACACGCTGACCGGCACGGACGTCGCGGCCGTCACCTCCTGGTCCAACAGGCTCGTCGAGCGGCTGCGGCAGGACCCGCTCTTCGCCCACGTGGCGGCCGAGGTGCAGGAGGGCGGCCTGCGCGCCGTCGTGGACATCGACCGGGGCAAGGCCGGCCGGCTCGGCATCACGGCGCAGATGATCGACGACACGCTGAACGACGCCTTCGGCCAGCGGCAGATCTCCACCATCTACGGGCAGTCGAACCAGTACCGCGTGATCCTGGAGGCCGCGCCCGGCTCGGCCGACGACCCGCGCGTGCTCGACAAGCTCTACGTCGGCGTGACCAGCGGCACGACCCAGGCCACGACCTCGACGGGCGGCGTCACGACGGCCGCCACCACCACGGCCGCGACGCCGGGCGCCCAGGTCCCGCTCGTCTCCTTCGCGGCGCTGAGGCGCACCACGGCGCCGCTCAGCGTCGCCCACCAGGAGCAGTTCCCGGCCGCCGCCCTCTCGTTCGACCTCGCCCGCGGCGCCTCGCTCGGCGAGGCCGTCGCGGGGATCGCGGCGGCCGAGCGCGACATCGGCCTGCCGGCGTCCCTGGTCGGGCAGTTCGGCGCCGACGCCGCCGAGTTCGAGCGCTCGCTGGCGGGCGAGCCCTGGCTGCTGCTGGCCGCCGTGGTGACGATCTACCTCGTGCTGGGCATCCTCTACGAGAGCTTCATCCACCCCCTCACCATCCTGTCGACCCTGCCCTCGGCGGGCGTGGGGGCGCTGCTGGCCCTGCTGGCGACGGGGCGGGAGCTGTCGATCGTGGCGCTGATCGGCATCATCCTGCTCATGGGCATCGTGAAGAAGAACGCCATCATGATGATCGACTTCGCCACCGCGGCGGAGCGCGACGAGGGCCTGTCGCCCTTCGACGCCATCGAGCGCGCCTGCCGGCTGCGCTTCCGGCCCATCATGATGACGACGCTGGCGGCCCTGTTCGGCGCCATCCCGCTCGCGCTGGCGCATGGCTCCGGGGCGGAGCTGCGGGTGCCGCTCGGCGTCACCATCATCGGCGGCCTGCTGCTCAGCCAGTTGCTGACGCTCTACACGACGCCGGTGATCTACCTGCGGATGGAGGCGCTCGGGCGCCGCTTCGGCCTCGGGACGAAACCCATCCCGCCCGCCGAGTCCGAGCCGGTGGCCGAGATCAGGCGGGCCGCGGAATGAGCGGGCGACCGGCCGGGCCGCGTGGTAAAAGAGCACCTGATGCATGTGATGGAGGAGCGTGACATGCCCCTGATGGTGGACGTGGACGAGGCTGCGGCGCGGCTTCCCGAGATGCTGGCCGAGGTCGAGGCGGGCCGCGAGGTGGTGATCTCGCGCGGGGCCGAGGAGGTCGCGCGCATGACGAAGGTCGAGAAGCCCAAGCTGACCCCGCAGGAAGCGATCGACGCCATCTTTGAGGCGCGGCGCGGTCTTCCGCCCACGACGGCCGAGGAAATCCTCGCTTGGCGGGACGAGGGGCGCCGGTGACGGTCGTCGCCGACGCGTCGATGGCTGTGGCGTGGCTTCTGCCCGACGAACGAAGCGACATCTGCGACGGCGTACTCCGCGCCCTTTCGGCGGAAGGGGGCCTCGCGCCCTCGATTTTTCGGCACGAGGTGCGCAACATCCTCCTCATCTCGGAGCGCCGGCGGAGGATCTCCCCGGCGAAGGCCGACGAGCTGCTCGGCCGCCTCGCCGCGCTGCCGGTGCGCGACCGCGGCCCCGGCAACGATGACGACATCATCGCGCTGGCCCGCGCGCACGGCCTCACGGCCTATGACGCCTCCTACGTCGCCCTGGCGATCTCGACCGCGTCCGAGATCGCCACGCTCGACAAGGCGATGGCGACGGCGGCACGGCGCTGCGGGATCGCGGTGCTCGGCCCCCTCGCGCCTTGAACATCTCCGCCCCCTTCATCCGCCGGCCGATCGGCACGGCGCTTCTGTCCATCGGCCTGTTCCTGGTGGGGGCGGTCGCCTATCTCCAGCTCCCCGTGGCGAGCCTGCCGGCGGTCGATTTCCCGTCGATCCGGGTGGGGGCGGGGCGGCCGGGCGCCGATCCCGCCATCATGGCCGCCACCGTGGCGGCGCCGCTGGAGCGGCGGCTCGGCGAAATCTCGGGGCTGAACGAGATGACGTCGAACTCGTCGCTCGGCCAGTCCTCGATCAGCCTGCAGTTCGACCTCAGCCGCGACGTCGACGACGCGGCGCGCGACGTGCAGGCGGCGCTGAACGCCGCCGTCACCGACCTGCCGGGCGACCTCCCGGCCCTGCCGACCTACCGCAAGGCCAATTCCGCCGCCTTCCCGGTCATCATCCTGGCGCTGACCTCCGCCACCCTGCCGGTGACGGCGCTCTACGACGCCGCCGACACGGTGATCGCCCAGAAGATCAGCCAGGTGGACGGCGTCGCCGAGGTCACGGTCAACGGCGCCGCCCAGCCGGCCATCCGGGTGCGGCTCGACCCGCAGCGGCTCGCCGCCATGGGCCTGTCGATCGACGCGATCCGCACGGCGATCGGCGACGCCAACGTCGGCCAGGCCATCGGCTCCTTCGACGGGCCCGACCTCACCGAGAGCCTCGCCACGAGCGACCGCCTGTCGACGCCCGAGGATTTCGCCGCCATCGTGGTGCGCAGCCGGGACGGCACGGTGGTGCGGCTCGGCGACGTCGCGGCCGTCGAGCGCGGCAACAAGAGCCGCAGGGCCGCGGGCTGGTACAACAGGCGCCCCTCGGTCCTGCTGATCGTCACGAAGCAGCCCAAGGCCAACGTCATCGAGACGGTGGACCGCGTGAAGGCGCTGCTGCCCGAGCTGCAACGCTGGGTGCCGGCCGGCGTTGACATCTCCATCTTCACCGACCGCACCGTGACGATTCGGGCCGCGGTGCGCGACATCCAGGTCACGCTGCTGATCACCTGCGCGCTGGTGATGGGCGTGGTCTTCGCCTTCCTGCGCCGCGCCACGCCGACGCTGGCCGCGGGCGTCGCGGTGCCGCTGTCGCTCAGCGGCACGGTCGCCTGCATGTGGGTGGCGGGCTTCAGCCTCGACAACCTGTCGCTGATGGCCATCACCATCTCGGTCGGCTTCGTGGTCGACGACGCCATCGTCATGATCGAGAACGTGTCGCGCAACATCGAGCGCGGGATTCCGCCCGTGCAAGCGGCCCTGCTCGGCTCGCGGCAGATCGGCTTCACCGTGGTGTCGATCAGCCTGTCGCTGGTGGCGGCCTTCGTGCCGCTGATCTTCATGGGCGGCATCATCGGGGCCTTCTTCCGCGAGTTCTCCATGACGCTCACCTTCGCGGTGGTGGTGTCGACGCTCGTGTCGCTGACCCTCACGCCGATGGTCTGCGCGCATTTCATGAAGGCCCGCGACCACCGCGCCCCGGGCCGGTTCGACCGGCTGGTGGAGGGGGGGCTCGAGCGGCTCGTCGACGGCTACGCCCGCAGCCTCGGGGTCGCGCTGCGCCACCCCTGGCTCATGGTGCTGGTGATGGCCCTGACGGTCGGGCTCACGGTCGAGCTGTTCCGGACGACGCCGAAGGGCTTCGTGCCCGAGGACGACACGGGCCTCATCATGGGCATGACGGAGGCCGCGGCCGACACCTCCTTCCCGGCCATGGCGACGCTCCAGCAGGGACTGGCGGACGTGATCCTGGAGGACTCGGCCGTCGAGGGCGTCGGCTCCTTCATCGGCGGCGGGGGCGGCGTCAACTCCGGCTCGCTGTTCATCGGCCTGAAGCCCGAAGGCCGGCGCCCCACGGCCGCCAAGGTCATCGATCGCCTGCGCCGCAAGCTGTCGCACACGCCCGGCATCAGCCTCTTCATGATCCCGATCCAGGACCTGCGGGCCGGCGGGCGCGGCGGCAAGGGCTCCTACCAGTTCACGCTGTGGGACGCGGACCTCGACGAGCTGCAGGCCTGGCAGCCGCGCGTCCTCGCCCGGCTGAAGACGGTGCCCGGCGTCGTCGACATGTCGACCGACCGCGAGCAGGGC
Source organism: uncultured Lichenihabitans sp. (assembly GCA_964242785.1). GTDB lineage: Bacteria > Pseudomonadota > Alphaproteobacteria > Rhizobiales > Beijerinckiaceae > Lichenihabitans. The sequence continues at coordinate 67,001 of CAXTBR010000009.1, forward strand.
GGGCTCGAAGCCGAGGTGGTGATCGACCGCCCGATGGCGTCGCGCCTCGGCGTCGCCATCCAATCGGTCGACGACGCGCTCGGCGACGCCTTCGGCGAGCGGCAGGTGTCCACCATCTACACGCAGCGCAACCAGTACCGGGTGGTGCTGGAGGTGGCGCCGAAGGACCAGCGCGACCCCTCCGACCTCGGCCGCATCTACGTGCCCGGCCAGGGCGGCACGCAGGTGCCGCTCTCCGCCTTCACCACGGTGGTGCGCCGGCCCGCCGCCCTCGTGGTCAACCACCAGGGCGCCTTCCCGTCCGTGACGCTGAGCTACAACCTCGCCGACGGGGCCACGCTGGAAGCCTCCAGCGACGCCATCCGGCAGGCCGTGGCCGAGATGCACCTGCCGGACGGGCTCCACGCGGAGTTCGCCGGGGACGCGCTGGTGTTCCAGCAGGGCGCCGGCGGCCAGGGGCTGCTGCTGCTGGCGGCGCTGGCCTCGATCTACATCATCCTGGGCGTGCTCTACGAGAGCCTGACCCACCCGCTGACCATCCTGTCGACCCTGCCTTCGGCGGGCCTGGGCGCGCTGCTGGCGCTGCGGCTCGTCGACATGGAGCTGACGGTGATCGCCTTCATCGGCATCATCCTGCTCATCGGCATCGTCAAGAAGAACGGCATCATGCTGGTCGACTTCGCGATCTCGGCCGAGCGCGAGGGCGGGATGAGCCCGCGCGACGCCATCACGGCGGCCTGCCTGGAGCGGTTCCGGCCCATCCTGATGACCACGCTGGCCGCCCTGTTCGGCGCCATGCCGATCGCCTTCGGCGAGGGCGTCGGGGCGGAGCTGCGCCGCCCGCTCGGCGTCACCATCATGGGCGGGCTGATCCTCAGCCAGGTGCTGACGCTCTACACCACCCCGGTCATCTACCTCGGCATGGCGCGGCTGCAGCGGCTGCGCTGGCCTCGGAGTCGGCGTCGCGCCCGACTGCATCCGCTGCCGGCCGGGGAATAGAGCTTCCGCGGAGATCGGTGCTTCGATCGAGGGCTGTGCGCCTCTCGGGCCGGCCTCAAGATCGAAGCACTGGTCTCCGGGGGACCCATAGACCGGCCCGACACTTGCTTCAGCCCGGCCGATCGACGCAGACTTTCCGGGCGGGCGCGGCCCCGCCCGCGTTTCGGGAGGCCTCCATGCAACGTTTCGCCCTTCTCGCCGCGACGGCTCTGACCGCCCTCTTCTCGGCCGGCCCCGCCGACGCCAAGGACTGGCACAAGGTCACCATCGCCACGGAGGGCGCCTACGAGCCCTGGAACTACGTCCTGCCGGACGGCAAGCTCGCCGGCTTCGAGATCGATCTTGCCCACGATCTGTGCAGCCACATGAAGGTCGAGTGTACGATCGTGCAGAACGACTGGGACGGCATGATCCCGGCGCTCACGGCCGGCAAGTTCGACGCCATCATGGCGGGCATGAGCATCACGGCCAAGCGCATGGAGGTGATCGACTTCTCGAAATCCTACGCGGCCGGCCCCTCGGGCTTCATGGTGCCGAAGTCGAGCGACCTCGCCAAGCTGCCCGGCAGCGGCGACATCCTCAACCTGACGGCCGACGACCCGAAGGCCAAGAAGACCATCGACGACATGCGCGCCATGCTGAAGGGCAAGTCGATCGGCGTGCAGGTGGCGACCACCCAGGCCCGCTTCGTCGACAAGTATTTCAAGGACGTCGCTACGATCCAGGAATACAAGACGGCCGAGCAGAACGACCTCGACCTCATGGCCGGCCGCATCGACGCCTCCTTCGCCGAGGACTCCTACTTCATGGCGACCCTGGCCAAGCCCGAGGCCAAGGACCTGACGCTCGCGGGCGCCGCATTCCGCGGCGGCGACACGCTGGGCCTGGGCACCGGCGCCGGCATCCGCAAGAACGAGCCCGAACTCAAGGCCCTGTTCGACGCTGCCATCGCGGCCGAGGTCGGGGACGGGTCGCTGAAGACGCTCCAGGCCAAGTGGTTCAAGCTCGACATGATGCCGCCGAACTGATGGCCGCCGGCCGCGGCGACGCGGACCCGGCCCGGCCGTGACGGGTTTCGCGCTCTTCGGCTTCGGGCCGACGGGGTGGGGTGCCGCCATGATCTCGGCGACGCTCGTCACCCTCGCGGTGGCGATCTCGGCCTTCGCGATCGGCACGGGGCTCGGCTGCGGCGTGGCGGCCGCCAAGCTGTCGTCGCGCCTGATCCCGCGGGCGCTGGGCGACGCCTACACCACCGTGCTGCGCGGCGTGCCGGACCTCCTCGTCATCTACCTCGTGTATTTCGGCGGCAGCGCCATCGTGACGAAACTCGGCAAGGCGCTGGGCTGGGAGGGCTTCCTCGGCCTGCCGTCCTTCCTGGCCGGCGCGCTGGCCTGCGGGCTCGTGTCGGCCGCCTATCAGGCGGAGGTGTTCCGCGGCGCGGCCCTGGCGGTGCCGCGCGGGCAGATCGAGGCCGCGCGGGCCCTCGGCATGGGCGGCGCGCTGCGGCTCCGCCGCATCCTCGCCCCCCAGATCGTCGCCCTGGCGCTGCCGGGCCTCGGCAACGTGTGGCAACTGGCCCTCAAGGAATCGGCGCTGGTGTCGGTGACGGGGCTCGTCGAGCTGCTGCGCGAGAGCCAGATCGGCGCCGGTTCGACGCGCCAGCCCTTCGCCTTCTACATCGCGGCCGGGGTGCTCTACCTCGTCCTCACCACGGCCTCGACCCTGGCGTTCGGTCGGGCGGAATGGCGCATGACGCGCTCCCTGCGGCACCTGTGACGGGCGGGAGGCGCCCGCATGGACCTCGACTTCATGGCCGAGACGACGGGGGCGCTGCTCCGCGGCCTGCCGCTGACGCTCGAACTCTTCGCCGTGTCGATCGCGGCGGGCGGGCTGCTCGCCGGCCTCGTCACCTGGATGCGCACCGGCGCCGGCCGGATCGTGGCGGGGCTCGCCGGCGCCTACGTCTTCGTGTTCCGCGGCACGCCGCTCCTGGTCCAGCTCTTCCTCATCTACTACGGGCTGAGCCAGTTCCCGGCGGTGCGGCAGAGCCCGTTCTGGCCGTTCCTGCGCGACCCTTTCTGGTGCTCGGTGCTGGCGCTGGCGCTCAACACGGGCGCCTATTCGAGCGAGATCTTCCGCGGCGCCCTGGCCTCGGTGCCCGTCGGCCAGGTGGAGGCGGCGCGCGCCTGCGGGATGTCGCGCCTCACCGTGCTGCGCCGCATCGTCCTGCCGATCGCGCTGCGTCAGGCCCTGCCGAGCTACGCCACCGAGGTGATCCTGATGACCAAGGCGACGGCGCTCGCCAGCATCGTGACGCTGAAGGAGACGATGTTCATCGCCGCCAAGCTGAACTCGGAGACCTTCCGCGCCGTCGAGGTCTTCCTCTGCGCCGGCGCCCTCTACCTCGCCCTCAACATCGCCATCTCGCGCGCCCTGGCGCTGCTCGAATGGCGCCTGTCGCCGCACCTGCGCCGCGCCGGCGATCCCCTGCCCGGCCTCGACGCGCCGCGCGACCAAGCGGGCCTCGCCGGGAGCGGAGCGCTGCGGTGACCGCGTGAAAGCTCCCGACTCCCCGCCCTCCGGCGCATCCCGGCGACCTCCCGCCCTGCGCGAGCCTGGAAACGCCCGATGATCCCCGTCGCCCTCGCCATGCGGCCCGACGTGATGCTGTTCGACGAGCCGACCTCGGCCCTCGACCCCGAGTTCGCGGGCGAGGTGCTCCGCGCGATGCTGGCGCTGGCCGGCGAGGCCCCCCGGCCGCGTGTTCGGCAGCGCCGGATCGGACCGCTTCAAGACTTTCATCGCCCGGCATGCTATGGCGTGACGCCATGAGCGACGACCCGACCCCTCCGGCAGCCGAAGCCGGTCCGACCGAGCCCGAGGCTGCATCCCCCGGGCGCTCGGACGAGGGCTATGACGCGCGGCGCGAAGCGCGCCACCTGCTGCGCACGGTCCGTTCCGGGGCGCTGGCGACGCTGGCGCCCGACGGCGGGCCCTATGCCAGCCTGGTCACGGTGGCGACCCTGCCCGACGGCAGCCCCGTCATGCCGTTGTCGACCCTGGCGATCCACACGCGCCACCTGATGGCCGATCCGCGATGCTCCCTGCTGCTGGAGGGGGCGGGGGCCGGCGACCCGCTCACCCATCCGCGCCTCACCCTCACGGCCCGCGCCGTCAAGGCCGCCGAAGGCGAGCGCGACGCGTGGCGTTCCCGCTTCCTGCGTCGCCATCCGGAGGCCGAGCTCTACGTCGACTTCGGCGACTTCTCCTTCTGGCGCCTCGATCTCGGCGCCGCCCGCATCATCGGCGGTTTCGGCCGCATCGACGGGCTCGGAGCCGCGGAGCTCGTCACCGACACGGCCGGGGCCGAGGCCCTGCTGGCGGCCGAGGCGCGCTCGGTCGACCACATGAACGCCGACCACCGGGACGCGGTGAAGCTCTACGCCACCGCGCTCTGCGGCGCGCCGGACGGAGAGTGGCGCGTCACCGGCGTCGATCCGGGCGGCATCGACCTCGGCTGGGGGGACACGACGCTGCGCCTCGATTTCCCCGACCGGATCACCGATCCCGCCGCATTGCGGCGGCAACTGGTGCGGTGGGTTGAGGATGCGCGGGGCTGACGCGGCTCCCTCGATACGTTGAGGATAGCCTGAGGTTTCAGCGCCGGGAGACGTTTCCTCATTGATTTTTCAGCACTGTGCTGTTATGGTCACCACCGATCGGCGGCGAGTGCGTGCGATGGCGATCCGGCTGACGCCGTGGCTGGTCGGCACCTGCGTCCGTCGCCGTCGAGCGGCATCGTTAATGGGGTTTCGACGCAGATTCAACGTCGAATCCGTGCGGGGTGCGTGGCAGCGGTGCGGGCCCCGGAAGCTGACGACCCAGAGGACGGCCCAGGCTCGGCCCGGATATCGACGCTCGCGCGATGGACGCCGGCCTGCAACAGCGAACGGAACACAGTGACTCAGAAATCAGACTCTTCCCCCGTCGAAGCCGAAGTCTCGCCGTCCGCTCCGGTCGCCGCGCCGCGGGCCAAGTCGTTCGGCGCGCCCGGCTCGCGCCCTGGGTTCCCGTCCAAGTCCATCCGCCATCAGCCCGGCGCTCAGCCAGTGCGGGCTGATTCCGGCAGATCGGTGGCCAAGGTGCCCGGCTCGCGCCAGGGCTTCAAGGCCGGCGAGTTCATCGTCTATCCCGCCCACGGCGTCGGCGAGATCGTCGCGGTCGAGGAGGAGGAGGTCGCCGGCTTCAAGCTGGAGCTCTTCGTCATCTCCTTCGCCAAGGACAAGATGAAGCTCAAGGTGCCGCTGCCCAAGGTCACGGCGGTCGGCATGCGCAAGCTGAGCGAGCCCGAGGTCGTGCAGAAGGGCCTCGACACGCTGGCGGGCCGCGCCCGCGTCAAGCGCACCATGTGGTCGCGCCGCGCCCAGGAATATGAGGCCAAGATCAATTCGGGCGACCTCATCGCGGTGGCCGAGGTGGTGCGCGACCTTTACCGATCCGACGCTCAGCCCGAGCAGTCCTACTCCGAGCGTCAGCTCTACGAGGCCGCGCTCGACCGCATGGCCCGTGAGATCGCCGCCGTGCAGAAGCTGACCGACTCCGAGGTCGGCAAGGTGATCGAGGCGCAGTTGCAGAAGAGCCCGCGCCGGTCCAAGGCCGAGGCGGAAGCCGACGCCGCCGAGGCCGAAGAGGGCGACATCGAGGAAGCCGCCTGACCGGCGCAGTCGTCACGGCGATATCGACGACACGCCCGGGCTCGCGCCCGGGCTTTTTCGTGCATGCGCCGGCTCCGGAGCGCAGGGCTCCGAAGCCGGGTCGACGGGTCGTGGGGGCTAGGAGACGGGTGAGGATCTCGGGGCTCCCACGGAGATGAGGGCTTCGATCGAGTGCCAGACCCCTCCCGGGCCAGCGCCGGGAGCGAAGCACCGATCGTCGCGGGGACCCTCAGCGCGGGGCGCGCTTGGCCAGGATGCGCTGGAGCGTGCGGCGGTGCATGTTGAGGCGGCGGGCCGTCTCGGACACGTTGCGGCCGCAGAGCTCGTAGATGCGCTGGATGTGCTCCCAGCGCACCCGGTCCGCCGACATCGGGTTCTCGGGCACCTCGGCCTTGTCGTGGCGCAGGGCCATCAGGGCGCCGTAGATCTCATCGGCATCCGCGGGCTTGGCCAGATAGTCGAAGGCGCCGAGCTTCACGGCCGTCACGGCCGTGACGATGTTGCCGTAACCCGTGAGGATGATGGCCCGGGCGTCGGGACGCCTGGCCTTCAGCTCGGAGATCACGTCGAGGCCGTTGCCGTCGGCGAGCCGCATGTCGATCACCGCGTAGGCGGGCGGGCTCTTCTCGATGGCCGACAGGCCCTCGGCCACGGATTCCGCCGCCTCGACCTGGAAGCCGCGGCTCGCCATGGCGCGGGTGAGGCGGGTCAGGAAGGGCTTGTCGTCGTCGACGATGAGCAGCGAGCCGTCGCCGTGGAACTTGTCGGCGACGTCGGAGCTGGGTTGAAGGCTCATGGCGGGATCCCGTGTTGTGCCGGCGTGGCGGGGCGAAACGTCGGCGATGCCGCCGTCTCCCGGGAAGATGGGATCCGGATCGCGATAGACCAGGGAGGCGGCATCGTTTAGGCCCGACGCCGTCGGGATTCCCGCCCATCCGGCGGCCTTCGACCGGGCCCTATCGCGACGCCCCCTTGGCCAGGGGCGGGAGCCTCAAGTCGCGCTCGAAACTGGCGCGCGGCCACGTCACCGACACCACGGCGCCGGTCCCGGGGGCCGAGGCGTTGGTGGTCCTGACGGCGGCGCCGGAGCGCTCGAGGAGCGTCTTGGCGATGAACAGCCCGAGGCCCAGGCCGGAGCCGGTCTCGGATTTGGCGCGGCCCCCCGAGCCGCGCGTGGTGATGTAGGGCTCCCCCAGCCGCGACAGGATCTCGGCCGCGAAGCCGGGGCCGTCGTCTTGGATCGTCACGCTGACGGTGTCGCGCGTCCAGTGGGCGTCGATCTGCACGCCGTGGCGGGCGAAGTCGACGGCGTTCTCGACGAGGTTGCCGAGGCCGTACAGGATGGCGGGGTTGCGGACGCAGACCGGCTCCTCGTCGAGGCCGATGGGCGTCACCGTCACGGCCACGTCGAAGTTGCGCTGCGGGCCCACCACCTCTTCGAGGAGGTGGCTCAGGCTCATCGCCTCGAGCGGGCCCGCCGCCTCCGTGCCGAGCGAGGTCAGCTTGCCCAGGATGGTGCGGCAGCGCTGGGCTTCCTGGTCGAGGAGGCGGATGTCGTCGGCGATCTGGGCCACCTCGATCTGCGGGCCTGCCTTGGCGACGAGCGCCATCATCTCCCGCACCACCAGCGTGATGGTGGCGAGCGGCGTGCCGAGCTCGTGGGCCGCCGCGGCCGCGAGGCCGTCGAGCTGCGTCAGGTGCTGCTCGCGGGCCAGCACGAGTTCGGTGGCGGCGAGCGCGTCGGAGAGCTGGCGCGCCTCCTCGGCGACGCGCGACGCATAGACCCCGATGAAGGCGACGCCGAGCACCACGGCGCACCAGATGCCGGCGGAGAACAGCACCGGGAGGTGCATCTCCTCGCCGGGATCCCAGGGCAGCGGCAGGTGCCAGCGCACCAGCAGCGTGGCGGCCAGCACCGTGAGGCCCCCCAGCAGCAGCGTGCGCCGGGGCGGCAGCGAGGCCGCCGAGATCATCACCGGCGCCAGGAACAGCATGGAGAAGGGGTTCTCCAGCCCGCCCGTGAGGTACAGCAGGGCCGACAACTGCACGAGGTCGTAGCCCAACAGCCACGTGGCGGCCCGGTCGTCGAGCCGGTGGGTGACGGGGTAGTGCAGCCCCAGCCACGCGTTGCACGCGACCGAGGAGCCGATCGCCAGGAAGCACCAGGCGACCGGCAGGGGGAAGCCCAGCACGAACTGGGTGAACAGCACGGCCGCGGTCTGCCCGGTCAGTGCCAGCCAGCGCAGGCGCGACAGCGTGTTGACGCGCAGGCGCCGCGCGGGCCGTCCGAGGTCGATGTGGGTGGTGTCGGGCATGGGCTTGGGCGGGTCTCCTCGTCGGGGGCGGTCGCCTTATAGCCGGCCCGGTCCCGCCGGGAGCGCCCCCGCGCGGTTTTGCCCTCCGCCGTCGGGCGTCGATGCGGCGCGGCCTATCGTCTATACAGGCCCGCATGAGAAGCGTCCCATCGTCCCCGCCGACCATCGCGCTCCGCGGCCTCACCAAGCTGTTCCGGGGCGCCCCGGCCGCGGCGGTCGACGGGCTCACGCTGGAGATCCCCCGCGGCGCGGTCTGCGGGCTGCTGGGGGGCAACGGCGCCGGCAAGACCACCACCATCGGCATGATCATGGGGCTGATCCTGCCCTCCGCCGGCCGGGCCGAGGTGCTGGGCGCCGACATGGCGTGCGACCGCCACCGCGTGCTCGGCCGCATGAACTTCGAGAGCCCCTACGTGGACATGCCGCACCGCCTGACGGTGCGGCAGAACCTCGACGTCTTCGCCCGGCTCTACGGCATCCCGGACCGGCGCGGGCGCATCGCCGAGCTCGGCGAGCGGCTCGACCTCGCGGGCTTCTTCGACCGGCCGGCAGGGCGCCTGTCGGCCGGGCAGAAGACCCGCGTGGCGCTCGCGAAGGCGCTGCTGAACCGGCCCGAGGTGCTGCTGCTCGACGAACCGACCGCCTCGCTCGACCCCGACACCGCCGACTGGGTGCGGGGCGTGATCGAGGACTACCGGCGCGACTGCGACGCCACGATCCTGCTGGCGTCCCACAACATGGCCGAGGTCGAGCGCCTGTGCGACCGCGTGGTGATGCTCAAGGCCGGGCGGATCGTCGCCGACGGCACGGCGCCCGAGCTGATGCGCGGCTTCGGCCGCGACACGCTGGAGGAGGTGTTCCTCGACGTGGCGCGGGGCACCGGCAAGGTCCGGGCCGCGGGGACCGCCGCGTGAGCCCCGCCGGCCCCCTCGCCTTCTCGCCCGCCCGCGTCGGCGCCATGGTGACGCGCTATTCCTACCTGCTGCGCGGCTCCTGGCCGCGGCTGCTCGACCTCATGTACTGGCCCACCGTGCAGCTCGTCACCTGGGGCTTCATCCAGCGCTTCGTGGGGCAGGCGGCGGCGGGGGGCGGCGGGACGGGACGGCTCGCCGTCGGGGCCGGGACGCTGATCGGCGCCGTGATGCTGTGGGACGTGCTGTTCCGCGGCCAGCTCGGCTTCTCGCTGTCCTTCCTGGAGGAGATGCACTCGCGCAACATCGGCAACCTGTTCATGAGCCCGCTGCGCCCGCTGGAGTTCGTGGCCTCGCTGATGGTGATGAGCCTCGTGCGCCTGGCGCTGGGCGTGGTGCCGGTGACGGGCCTGGCCGTGCTGTTCTTCGGCTTCAATCTGTGGACGCTGGGCGTGGCGCTCGGCCTGTTCTTCGCCAACCTGATCCTGACGAGCTGGAGCGTCGGGCTCGTCGTGTCGGGGTTCCTGCTGCGCAACGGGCTCGGGGCGGAGGAGCTGGCCTGGAGCTTCATGTTCCTGCTCCTGCCGCTGTGCTGCGTCTACTACCCCGTGGCGGTTCTGCCGGGCTGGCTCCAGGCGCTCTCCTGGGCGCTGCCCCCGACCTACGTCTTCGAGGGGCTGCGGGCGGCGCTGAACGAGGGCGTGGTGCGGTGGGACCTGATGGGGGACGCGCTCGCCATCAACGCGGCGCTGTTCGCGCTGAGCGCGGCCCTGTTCCTGTGGTTCGTGCGCCGCTCGCGCGAGGCCGGCACGCTGCTGCAGATGGGTGAATGATTCAGCACCGCCTCGTGAGGATCGGGCGAAGCGCGGGCATCGCCGTTGTCGATTCGCGCAGCCGGGTCTATCTCCTGGGCAGATCGTCGCGTCCGTCGGGTCGGATCGATCCTCCGCGACCTCCCTCAACGCTCGGGTGAATGGGCCAGATGAAGATCTCCTATCCCATGTTCGAGATGACGCATCTCGCCCTGGCCCCGGCGCGCGCCATGTCGGACGCCACCCGGCTGTTCTTCAAGAACCCCCTGAACCCCTGGAGCTACACGCCCGCCGGGCGCAACATCGCGGCCTCGGCCGAACTCTTCGAGCGCGTGACGCGCCGCTACGGCAAGCCGGTCTTCGGCCTCGACCACACGACGGTGGACGGCCGCGCACTGCCCGTCACCGAGACGGCGGTGTGGGAGCGGCCCTTCTGCAAGCTGCTGCATTTCGCCAAGCTCGACGACGGCGGGGCCGCGCCGCGCTCGCGCATGCTGGTGGTGGCGCCCCTGTCGGGCCATTACGCGACGCTGCTGCGCGGCACCGTGGAGGCGCTGCTGCCGCATTTCGACGTCTACGTCACCGACTGGGCCGACGCCCGCATGGTGCCGGTGGCGATGGGCCAGTTCGATCTCGACGACTACATCGCCTACCTCGTCGACATGCTCCACCTCCTGGGCGGGGACGGCGTGCCGGTCCACACGCTGGGCGTCTGCCAGCCGGCCGTGCCGCTGATCGTCGCCGTGGCCCACATGGAATCCCTGGGCGATGCCCTCCATCCCACCTCCATGACGCTGATGGGCGGCCCGGTCGACACGCGCTGCAGCCCCACCGCGGTCAACACGCTCGCCGAGGAGCGCGGCACCGCGTGGTTCCGCGAGAACTGCCTCGAGACCGTGCCGTTCCCCTATCCGGGCATGGGCCGCAAGGTCTATCCCGGCTACCTGCAACTGTCGGGCTTCATGGCCATGAACATGGACCGGCACGTCCAGGCCCATACCGACATGTTCCACCACCTCGTGGCGGGCGACGGCGACTCGGCCGAGAAGCACCGCGAGTTCTACGACGAATACCTGTCCGTGCTCGACCTCACGGCCGAATACTACATGCAGACGATCGAGCAGGTGTTCGTGCGTCAGGCGCTGCCGAAGGGCGAGTTCGTCTACGACGGCCGGCGGATCGATCTCGGCGACATCCGCCGCACCGCCCTGATGACCGTGGAGGGCGAGCGCGACGACATCTCGGGCGTCGGCCAGACCAACGCCGCCCAGGCGCTGTGCCGCAACCTGCCCGACGCGTTGAAGCTCCACTACCTCCAGCCCGGCGTCGGCCACTACGGGGTGTTCAATGGCTCGCGCTACCGCGGGGAGATCGTGCCCCGCATGGTGGAGTTCACCCGCCGCGTCGAGGGCGCGGAGCGGGCCGAGGCGGCCTGACCGGACGGCGGTCCAGCGCTCGGCATCGTCGTCCCGGCCGAAGCCTATCGCCCCGGACCTGTCCCGATCTCGTGGAGAGGCGCCGTGTCATCGACCGGCCAGCCTTTCGAACCCGGGGGCTGATGAGGTCGATCGCCGAGTGGCGCCTGTCGAGATCACGGACGCCGTCGATGGCGCGGGCGATGGCCCGCTCGGCCTGATCGCTCGTGCAGAGGATGGTCAGAGTTTGTAAACGTATCGAACTTGTGCCTGAATGCCCTTGAAAAAATTGATGAATTCTTGCCTGCCTTGGGGCAGATGGGCATTCATTCATAAACTCTCAGCCGAACAACCTCTGATTTCAAGGTCTTGAAGCGGGGTATCCCGCTCCTGGCGGAGCACCTCGTCCTCTCGTCGCAGTCGCTGGGACTCGGCCACGAGATCGCCGTCGCCGGCTGGCCGGGGCTCGTCGATCCGCCGGTCACGGCCGCGGCTGACCCGACGCGCCAGCGTCGAGAATCGGAGCCCGAGATCGGCGGCGACGTCGCGCGGGGTGCGGCCACGGACCTGAACCAGACGCAGCGCCTCGGTCTCACGTCCCTTCGTCGATCGCCGCCGCTGCAGACACGAGGTCCTCGTCCCTCATCGGGACCTCTCCGCTTGGCCGGGGCAAGTCCAGCCCCCACGGCCCCATCCAAGCGGATGGAACGGCTCGGCCCCTGCGTCCCCTGCAACAAGCCCGTCGAAACATCGGCAGCTTCTCAGGGCAGCCACGACGCTGTCGCCCGTTCCGCCCATCCATCGAGCCCATGCCGACCGGTTAACGAAATATTAACTTTCCGCTTGAGATCGGGAACGATTTTCGGAAGATGCTCGCGAGCGAATCGCAGCTCCGAGTGCATGCACGTCGTTCATCCGATCGATTTGAATTGACAATGGCTATTTCGACCCATTCTTTTTGACATGGTGATTACGATGACGATATCGAGCGATACTCTGGCAGCAATGCAGGGTCAGTTTTCCAAGCTGGACAGTAAACTAGCTAAGATTGCGGTGGGACTGACAACATCGAGTCCTCATTCTGAAGCCAAGCGTCTTCCGTCCAGCCCTGACGCTGACGTGAGCAGCACGCAAGATGATGGGGGCGATCCGTCGCGCATCACGATCGACACGATCGCGGCGGACGGCGACGGCGCGGCCCTTCTGGCGCGTCTGGAGGCCATCGGGCTGCAGAACGGCGCGAGCTTCGGCGCGGTCGCGTCGGGCACTCTCCCGGCGAGCGCCGTCCCGGCGCTGCTCGACATCGCCGGCCTCGCCTCCGCGCGGGAGTCGCTGGCCCAAACCCACGCAGCCCCGATCCCGCCGCAGGCCTCGCAGGGGCTCCACGCCGACCTGGCGCGATCGACCTTCGGTCTCGACGGGACCGGCGTGACGGTCGGCATCCTGTCCGACAGCTTCAACAGGACGACGGGACCGGACGAGGCGGGTGCAACGGACACGATGGCGACCGACATCGCCAACGGCTACCTCCCGGCCAACACGCGAATCCTGAACGACGATCCCTACCCGGGAGGAACCGACGAGGGCCGCGGCATGGCCCAGATCGTCCACCAGATCGCGCCCGGGGCGTCCATCCTCTTCGACACGGCAGTGGGTGGTCAGGCGATCTTCGCCCAGCACATCCTCGACCTCGCCGCCGCGGGCGCCAAGGTCATCGTCGACGACGTCTCGTATTACAACGAACCCGACTATCAGGACGGGATCATCGCGCAGGCGATCAGCACGGTGGAGAAGCAAGGCGTCACCTACCTGACGTCCGCCGGCAATGATGGTACCGCGGGATACGAGGGCACGTTCGCCCCTGGCGCGACCTTCACCTACGGCTCGAAAACCTATACGTCGCAGACCTTCTCGACGACCGCGGGCTCCGCCACGGCCGACTCGCTGCTGCCCATCACCGTCACGGCCGGAACCACGATCTACTTCGACCTCCAGTGGAACCAGCCCGCGGCATCTGCGAGCGCCGGCCGGGGCGCGACAGGCGACCTCGACCTCTTCCTCACCGACAAGGATGGGAACGTCATCAACAGTCTCGCCACGACCGACAATAACGTCGTCGGCGGCGATCCGTCCGAAGTGCTCGGGGTCACATTCGGTTCGAGCGGTGCGCGCTACCTCCGCGTCGGTGTGGCCGCCGGCACGGTCGCTCCGACCGACATCAAGCTGATCGCCTCCGGCAATGGCTATCCCATTCAGCTCGGCGCCGTGTCGTCCAACACCAATACCGGCACCCTGGCGGGCCATGCAGCGGGGCAGGATACCATCGCGGTCGGCGCGGTCGACTACGCAGAGACGCCTTTCGTCACCGGAAAGGCGCCGGTCAACGAGGACTTCTCCTCCGAGGGGCCGGACTACGTCGAATTCGACGCGAGCGGCGATCCACTCCCGACGCGCTCGGTGCGGCAGGTCGCCTTCTCGGCGACGGATGGAGTGGACACGTCCTTTTTCGGATACGAGGGAACGGACGGGGACGCGTTCCCGAACTTCTATGGCACCTCGGCGGCTGCGCCGTCGGCCGCCGCGGTGGCTGCGCTGCTCGCTCAGAAAAACCCGTCTCTCACCCCGATCCAGATTCGTCAGCTCCTCGCGCAGTCGGCCATCCCCACGACGGATGTGACTGGCGCGGCCGATCCGCTCGTGGGCGGCACCGGGCTGATCCAGGCCGACGAGGTTCTGCGCAACCATGCGCCCTCCGGCACGGACGGGTCGGTGACGACGAACGGGAACCAAGACTATACCTTCACCATCGCCGACTTCGGGTTCAGCGACGTGGACGGCGACGCCCTCAAAGCCGTGGAGATCACGACGCTCCCCGCCTCCGGGACGATCACAGACCGAGTGACCGCTGCCATGAATGGTCAGTCCGGCAACCTCGACGAAGAGACCGTCGTCACGGCGGGGAAGTTCGTCAGTGCGGCCGACATCGCGGCCGGGGACCTCGTGTTCACGCCGGACACGGACTTCGCGGGCACCACCAGCTTCACCTTCCAGGTGCAGGACGGCGGCGGCACGGCGGGGGGCGGCGTCGACACGGACCAGACACCCAACACGCTCACCATCAACCCCGTGGTGGGCCCCCCGGCCAATCATGCGCCGTCCGGCACGGACGGGTCGGTGACGACGGCTGAGAACCAATCCTACACGTTCACCGCCGCCGATTTCGGGTTCACCGACGTGGATGGAAACGGCCTCAAAGCGGTAGAGATCACGACCCTCCCCACCTCCGGGACGATCACAGACCGGGGGACCGCCGCACGGTCTTTTCAGCTCGTCACCTCCGACGGAGCGAGTGCCGTCACGGCGGGGCAGTTCATCAGCGTGGCCGACATCGCGGCCGGGGACCTCGTGTTCACGCCGGCCACGGATTTCGCGGGCAGCACCAGCTTCACGTTCCAGGTGCAGGACGACGGCGGCACGGCGGGGGGCGGCACCGACACGGACCAGACCCCCAACACGCTCGTCATCGCGACGACGCCGACCTCCACGCCCACCCCCGCTCCCACCCCCCCCCCGGTACTGCCCCCGCCTCCCGCCTCCCCCACAATCTCGAACACCCACACCAGCGCCGACACGGCCGAGGCGAGTGTGGCGCCCTTCTCGGGCGTGACGATTGGCGACGCCAACGTGGGCGCCGCCGACGGTCTGCAGATCGTCCTCACGGGGGGCGGCGGCGCGCTCAGCGGGGCGGGTCTGACCGCGAACGCGGACGGCTCCTACTCGCTCGCCGCCACCGACCCGACCACGCTGTCGAACGCGCTCGATGCGCTCTCCTTCACGCCGGCCAACGCCACCCCGGGGGCGAGCGTCGAGACGGTGTTCACGCTCACCGCCACGAGCAGCGCGGGCACGTCGGCGACCGACAGCGGCACCAGCGTGATCGACACGGCCGCGCCCGTCAGCGGTCCACCCAGCAACAACAGCCCCGGCGTGGCCCCGTCCGACACCCTGGTGGTGAGCCCATCCGTGAGCTTCGAAGGCCGAGGAACCTTCGTGCTCACGGGCCAGGTCACCAGCACGGCCGGGGTCACGGCGGTGGAGATCTCCGCCCTGGTGGACGGCGTGGGGACGGATCTCGGGGCGGCGACCTTGAACGGGGACGGCACCTTCGCCTTCGCGGACCGGGTCGGGCCCCACACCCAGACCTTCATCACGGCGACCGCGACGGACGGCGCCGGCGGCACGGTCCTGGCGTCCCCTCAGTTCTCGCTTCAGGCCGGGATCACGGGGGTGGGTCCCGTGGCGCAGCAGGACAGCTACAACGCCGATGGCAGCGCCGTCACGTCGTCGAGCCTGTTCCACCGCGACGGCTCGCGGACCGTGAAGGTCCAGGCTTCGGGGCAGAGCCTGCCATCCGGGTTCTTCGACACGTTCCGAAACAACTTCGCACCCGACAACACCTTCGTCTTCGACCCCGGATTCGGGCTGGACGTGGTGACAGGGTTCCGGGTGGACGGGACGGACCACGACACGGTCAGCCTCCTGGGATCGGACTTCGGCAATTCGATCGCCGAGGTGCTCCGCAACACTCATGACGCCGGCGGGAGTGCCGTCATCAGCGATCCGACCTCGGGCGACACGATCAAGCTGGCCGGGATCACCAAGGCTCAATTGCGGGAGAACCGGGGGGACTTCGCGTTCCACGGATGACATGGATCGAGCGTGGACGGTGCCGGTGGACGGCACCACTTGGCGCCCCCGCTCTGCCCCCCTCTCTCGACCGAGGCAGAGCGTCGGATGCCGCATCGGCGCCGGGGTGAGCGGCATCCGCGACTGGATCGGCAACCAGCCGTCGACGGGCTCGATCCCCTGCGGGATCGCTGGCCCGGCATCTCCTCCAGGTGCAGGAGGAGCGCCCGCAGCGCCGCGAGAGAGGCGTGGCTGTGTTCGTCGGGAGGTCTGGTCTCGTCGGTGACGCTCACCGGCACCCCGTCGCCGAAGGCTTGGATCGCCTTCACCCTCCCTCAGATGTGTGCGGCACCGGCGCTGATCGCCCGGTCCAACATGCTGGCGACGCTGACGGGCGGCGTGATGCTGGCGCCGGGCCGCGCGGAGGACCTCAGAGTCCTCGATCCCCCGCTCGACCTCGATCCCGTGCTCTTCCGTCCATCGGCGCGCGGCAATTGCGAACTTCGTGCTCCACAAAACCCGATCAGTGAAGCATGAAGGTGACATCATGCCGACGCAGCACTTTCCTTCGGCCGCCGTCCGCCGCACCCTGCGCAAGCTGGGGTCGGACATCCACGATGCCCGACGTCGCCGGCGCCTGCCGATGGGCGTCATCGCCGAGCGCGCCTTCACGTCCCGCAGCACCCTGCAGCGCATTGAGGCCGGCGACCCGGGCGTGGGCATGGGCATCTAGGCCGCCGTCCTGAACGCCCTGGGGCTTCTCGACGACCTCGCCGCGGTGGCGGATCCCACGCGCGACAGCGTCGGCCAAGCGCTGGCCGCGGCCGAATTTCCGGCGCGCGCGCGACCGCGCGACAAGGCCGCTCCCCGTGCCTGACGTCGAGGTTCACGTCGATGTCGACGGAGATCGTGGGGCTGATCCGGCGGCACGCCCCGCCCCGCGGCCAGACGATCTTCGGTTCACCGGGCGATTCCGCCCCGGACACCTGGGGCCGTCAACTGATGCGGCGCGCCGAGCGCCGCGAAGCGAAACGCGGCGGCCGCGCCCTGCGCACCCTGACCGAAACCGATCATCTCCTCGGGGTCGCCGACGAGACGCGGCTCGGCGCTCTTCGTTTCCGTCGGACCGATGATCCCGCGTTTCAAGCTCCACCACGGACGGGCGTTCCCGCACTCGTCGAGCTCGGCCGATTGCTTCAGATCACCGAGCGCATCCTCCGCGACGAGGAGACGGACGAAGACCTTCAAATCATCTTTGCGCCAGGGTCCTCGCTCGGCGGCGCGCGACCGAAGGCGTCCGTTGTCGACCAGCACGGTCGCCTCGCCATCGCCAAATTTCCCAAGGAGAGCGACGATCACAGCATCGAGACCTGGGAAGAGATCGCGCTGCGGCTCGCCGACAAGGCCGGCATCGACACGCCCGTGCACCGTTTGATCGAGGTCGCAGGCAAGGCCGTGATGTTGTCGCGACGCTTCGACCGTCGGGATAGCCACCGCATCCCCGTCCTCTCGGCCATGGCGATGGGGGTTCCCGCATCGATCAGTGCTGCGCTTTGCCGGCCTTGCCCCTTTGCAACGAGCGCTCATTCGCAGCACTGATCGATGTGGGTGCCCTGACCGGCTCCACCGACGGAAAGCGCGGCAGTTATCCGGAACTGGTCGACGCCCTGACGAGGCACGGTGCCCAAACCAGGACCGACGCGGAGGCCTTATACTGGCGGATGGTGCTCAACGTCCTCATCTCCAACGTCGACGACCATCTTCGCAACCATGGATTCTTGTGGCGCGGCCGGAACGGATGGACCTTGTCGCCGGCCTACGACCTGAATCCGACGCCGATCGACCTGAAGGCACGCATCCTCACCACGAACATCGATCTAGACGATGGCACCTGCTCGCTCGATCTGGTCGAAGGCGCCGCCGAGTTCTTCGGCCTGACGCTCGCTGCGGCCCGAAGCATCATCCGCGAGGTCGGCGCGGCCGTGTCGCCCTGGCGCCAGATCGCCGCTGAAACGGGCGCTCGTCCTGCCGAGATCAAGCGTATGGCGAGCGCTTTCGAGCATGCCGATCTCCAGAGAGCGCGTTCCCTCTGACATTCCGTCCGATCGAAGACGATGGGGATGAGTGGTGCGGGTGGCCGGGGTCGAACCGGCATTCCTTGCGGAACCGGATTTTGAGTCCGGCGCGTCTACCAGTTTCACCACACCCGCGTGGAGCCGCCCGACTCCGGTGACGAACTCCGGAAGCCGGACGGCGGCAGTCGGAGCGGAACGTCCGCCTCTCCGGTTCGCCGCCCGGTTCGGGGAACGCCGTCGAAAATTACACGGACCGCGCGGAGGTGTCCAGAAGCCGATCTGAGCTTTGCGGGCGCATGGCCGCCATCCCGCGGGGCACCGCCTCACCGCTCCTCGATGAGGTGGCGGACGCGGCCGGCGAGGTCGTCCCTGGCGAAGGGCTCGGTGAGGAGGTGCATGCCGGGCCCCGGCACGCCGTCGCCTAGGCCCAACTCGCCGCGGGCGACGGCGGATTTGGGCTCGGAATCTGTAAATGTGTCGAACTTGTGCCTGAGCACCCTTCGACAGCATCGATGAGTCTATGCCTGCTTCGGGGCAGATGGCCACTCATCCACAGATTCTCAGGCCCGGGTGCGGTCCAGCCCCGTGAACATCATCTTGGAGAAAGCCTGCTGGAACTGCTCGGGCGATTGCGAGAACATCGACAGCCAGCTCTTCAGCACGCTCTCGGGCGAGAAGCGCTCCATCTCGGCCAGCATCTTCTTCTCGACCTCGGCCATGACGGTGGCCTGGAGCGGCTGCACGTCGGGCAGACCGAAGAACTGTCGCGCTTCGAGCGGCGTGCACTCGACTTCCAGCGTGCATTTCATGGCGCGATCCCTCGACCTCCCCGCGCGCGTCGCGGGGGCGAAAAGCGATCGCGGCGTCGCGCGTCGGATGCTGAACCGTGCGGGAGCGGGGCGCAAGGGGCGTCGTCACCTCGTCGCCGTCCCGCGGCGGCGATCGAAGGGTGGGGCCGCCGGCGCCGGACGGCGCCGCAGCCGACCGGTACCGCGAGGCGCGTCGAGCGGGGTCAGGCCGTCTCGCGGGCCCAGGCCGCGGTGAAGCCCCGCGCCGCGGCCTCGGGGTCCTCCGCCGCCATGATGGCGCTGACCACCGCGACGCCGGTGGCGCCCTCCTCGGCCAGCATGGGTACGTCGACCGCCTTGACGCCGCCGATGGCCAGCACGGGCTTGGCGGTCAGGCGCCTGAGCTTGGCGAAGCCGCCGAGGCCGAGCGGCGTCGCGGCGTCGGACTTGGTGCTCTGCGGGTGGACGGGGCCGAGGCCGAGATAGTCGGCCGCGGCGGCGTCGGCGCGGCCGATCTGCTCGGCATCCGTGATCGACAGGCCGATCAGCATGTCGGGCCCCACCAGCGCCCGCACGGCCTCAACCGGCATGTCGGTCTGGCCGAGGTGGACGCCGTCGGCCCCGATCGCCAGCGCGATGTCGGCCCGGTCGTTGACGATCAGCGGCACGCCCCGGCCGGCGAGCGCGGCCTTCAGCGCCCGCGCCTCGCCGAGGAAGGCGCGGGTGGTGGCGGTCTTCTCGCGCAACTGGACCATGGTGACGCCCCCCGCCACGGCCCGCATCACCACCTCGACCAGAGGGCGGCCGCGGGCGAGGCCCCGGTCGGTGACGAGGCAGAGGCGGTAGCGGGCGGGGTCGAGGGTCATGCGGGGCCTCGGAAGGGGCGGGATGCCGAGGGGCGAACGGCGGGGCCCGCGGGTTGGTTTCGAAGGTCCCGGCCCGAGGCCGTCATCCCCGGACGCGGTCGGGCGCCTCGTCGGATCCCGCCACGAGGGATACGTCCACCGTGATCAGCTCGTGGTCGGACAGCGTCGCGCCGTCCGCGGCGACGGCCGGCCAGGTCGCGGGCGACGAGGCCGCGAGTCCGCGCGTGAAGAACCAGTCGATGCGCTGGACCCGGGGCGCCCGGCGTCCGTCCGGCACGAGGCGGCGCGTCTGGTCGGGCGCGTTGCAGCGGAGCCAGTCGAGGCCGGCCGCCCGCAGGACGGAGAACAGCGGCTCGCGCGCCTCGGGCCGCTCGAACCAGCCGAGGTCGGGCTCGGCCGCGGGGTCCGGCATGGCGGCGGTGTTGAGGTCGCCCGCCACGAGGGCCGGCAGCCCCGGCGCCGCGTCGTCGAGCCCGGCGAGCAGGCGCTCCATCGCGACGCGGCGCTCGTCCGGCGTCGAGCGGTTCTCGATATGCGCGCTGACCATCGCCACGGGCCCGCCCACGAGGTCCACCACGGCGCCGAGCGCCATCCGGCCGCCGATCCGGCGGTGGTGCCAGTCGAGGTCGAACCAGGCCCCGCCGTCGTCGAGCGGGATGAGGAACGGATCGCGGAACGGCAGGGTCGAGACGAGCGCGTTGCCGTGCAGCGCGCCCGCATTGGTCCGCCCCGCGAAGGCTTCGAGCTCGCGCCCGAAGCCGAGGCCGAGTTCGACGAACTCCACCCCTTAGACGTGGCCGGCGCCGAGCGCCGCGGCGAGGTCGCCCGCGGTGTGGCGGTCGCCCGAGCGCGCCATGCCGAGGTCCATCTCGCTCAGCAGGGCGACCGACGCGCCGGCCCGTCCGAGCAGCGCCGCCGAGGCTTCGGCCGCCGTGCAGCGTTCGAGGTTCCAGGCCGCCACCCGCAGGCGCGCCGGCGCGGGCCCGGCCGCGGCGGCCGGCTGGCGCGCTTCCATCAGGCGCAGCGCCGGGATGCGGTCCGCGAGCGCGTCATGGCGCGCCCGCGACGCTTCGCCGAGGCCGGCGTCGCGCAGCACGGCGGCGTCCGGCAGGGGCAGCAGGGAAACGGCGTCGCGGATCACGCGACCGCGGGACGCGGCGGGGTTCAGGGTCGGCCTCCGGCGGATGCGGGCCGGGCCCTGTCCCACGCGCCGGATCTCTCCGCAACCCCGTCCGCCGCCGCCGTCGATGTCGCGCATCTCCCGGCCGCGTTGCGCCGTATGGCCGCGGAGCGGACGATCCCTCTCCGAAACCTTGGCGGGAGGCCGGGTCGGACGTAACCTACCCGCCACGCGGCCGAATCGAGCGCCCGATCCCCCGTCCGCAGGGGGCGTCGGGGCCGGGGGCCGCCAACAGGAGGAGCGCTCTCGATGCCTGCAGCCACGGCGGACGAACGCCCCGTGCGGAGCCTCGTCCCGGCCCGGATGGACCGTCTCCCCTGGGCCCGGTTCCACTGGATGGTGGTGCTCGGGCTCGGCGTGAGCTGGATCCTGGACGGGATCGAGATCCAACTGGTCTCGGCGTCGGGCTTCAAGGACAGCCTGGGCATGACGTCCGAGGACGTCGGCTTCACCGGAACGGTGTACCTGATCGGGCAGGTCGTGGGCGCGCTCGTGTTCGGCCGCCTGACCGACCGATGGGGCCGCAAGAAGCTCTTCATCCTCACGCTGGCGATCTACCTCGTCGGCTCGGGCGTGGCGGGTTTCGCCTGGACGCCCTGGTTCCTGTATCTCTGGCGCTTCGTCGCCGGGCTCGGCATCGGCGGCGAATATACGGCCATCAATTCGGCGATCGACGAGATGATACCGGCCAAGTACCGCGGCCGGGTCGACATCGCGGTCAACGGCACCTACTGGGCCGGTGCGATGCTCGGCGCCGTCGGCAGCTTCTTCCTGCTGAACCACGACCTGCTGCCGGAGAACATCGGCTGGCGCCTGGCCTTCTTCATCGGCCCGGTCCTGGGCCTCGTCATCATCTACCTGCGCCGGCACATCCCGGAGAGCCCGCGCTGGATGCTCACGCACGGCCAGGCCGCCCAAGCGGAAGGCATCGTCGACGACATCGAGGCGGGCGTCCGAGCCCAGGGCGTCACCCTGCAGCCGGTCGACGACGCGCGGGCCATGACGGTCGAGCCGGAAGTGTCGGTGCCGTTCAGCCGACTCGTGGACGTCTTCTTTCGGCAATATCCGTCGAGGACGTTCCTGGGCATCACCATGATGGTGACGCAGTCGTTCCTCTACAACGCGATCTTCTTCACCTACTCCCTCGTGCTGCAGAACTTCTACAACCTCGACTCGTCGCAGGCGTCGCTGTACTTCTTTCCCTTCGCCATCGGCAACCTGTTGGGGCCGCTGCTGCTCGGGCCGCTGTTCGACACGATCGGCCGGCGACGGATGATCTTCTCGACCTACGCGCTCGCGGGGTCGGTGCTGCTGGTCTCGGCCTATCTGTTCAAGATCGGGATGCTGACGGCGCAGACGCACACGATCTTCTGGTGCGTCTCGTTCTTCTTCGCCTCCGCGGGCGCCTCGTCGGCCTATCTGACGGTCAGCGAGATCTTCCCCCTGGAGGTGCGGGGACAGGCGATCTCGTACTTCTTCGCCGTCAGCCAGGTCGTCGGCGCGATGGGGCCGCTGATCTTCGGGCATCTCGTGGGGGACGGCACCGCGCGCGATCCCCTGTTCTGGGGCTACGTGGTGGGCGCGCTGGTGATGGTCTTCGGCGGCGTCGTCGCCCTGGTCTTCGGGGTCGACGCGGAGGGGCGCGGCTTGGAGGACATCACGGATCCCCTCGCCGCGTCGAAGGGCGCCGCCGCGCCCATGGGAGTCTAGGGCACAAGCGGCCGGAGCCTTCCGAGGCGCCGGGGCCCCGGCGCTGCCCCCTTCCGCTCCGCGCGCGTTGGGCTTAAAGGTTCGGCTTCTGTTCCGTCCCGCACGCGAGCCGGCCCGCGCGGCCCGGCTCCGAGGAGCCGCCCTTGGCCGACACCGCCATCCCCTCCGCGCCGATGGCGGCGCTGGCGTCCCGCGCCCCGGCCCCCCGCCCGGGCGGCATCGCGGAGCGCGCCCGCGCGCATCTGTCGGCGCCCTACCTCGACGGGCTCAACCCCGAGCAGCGCCGGGCCGTCGAGACCGTCGACGGTCCCGTGCTGGTGCTGGCCGGCGCCGGCACCGGCAAGACGCGCGTGCTCACCACCCGCATCGCCCACATCGTGTCGACGGCCCGCGCGAGGCCGCACGAGATTCTGGCCGTCACCTTCACCAACAAGGCGGCGCGCGAGATGAAGGGGCGCATCGGCGCCCTCATCGGCCCGGCCGGCGAGGGCATGCCCTGGCTCGGCACGTTCCACGCGATCTCGACCAAGATCCTGCGCCGCCACGCCGAGCTCGTGGGGCTGAAGTCCAGCTTCACCATCCTGGACACCGACGACCAGATCCGCCTGCTGAAGCAGGTGCTCCAGGCCGCCAACGTCGACGAGAAGCGCTGGCCCGCGCGGGGCCTCTCCCACCTCATCGACTCCTGGAAGAATCGCGGGCTCGAGCCCGCCCGCGTGCCGGCCGGGGAAGCGGGCGCCTTCGCCAACGGCAAGGGCCAGACGCTCTACGCCGCCTATCAGGCGCGGCTGAAGACGCTGAACGCCACCGACTTCGGCGACCTCCTGCTCGAATGCCTGCGCCTGTTCCGCGAGAACGGCGACGTGCTGGAGCAGTACCAGAACCGCTTCCGCTTCATGCTGGTGGACGAGTACCAGGACACCAACGTGGTCCAGTACCTGTGGCTGCGGCTGCTGGCCCAGGGGCGCCACGACCTGTGCTGCGTGGGCGACGACGACCAGTCGATCTACGGCTGGCGCGGCGCCGAGGTCGACAACATCCTGCGCTTCGAGCACGACTTCCCCGGCGCCGCCGTCATCAAGCTCGAGAACAACTACCGCTCCACGGGCCACATCCTGGGTGCGGCCTCGGGGCTCATCGCCCGCAACGAGGACCGGCTCGGCAAGACCCTGTTCACCGAGGGCGAGGCGGGCGACAAGCCGCGCGTGTCGGGCGTGTGGGACAGCGAGGAGGAGGCCCGGCAGGTCGGCGAGGAGATCGAGCAGCTCCAGCGCGGGGGTCACTCGCTCGACGAGGTCGCCGTGCTGGTGCGGGCCTCGTTCCAGATGCGGGAGTTCGAGGAGCGCTTCATCACCCTGGGCCTGCCCTACCGGGTGATCGGCGGCCCGCGCTTCTACGAGCGGCTGGAGATCCGCGACGCGCTGGCCTACCTGCGCTGCGTGTCCTCGCCCGACGACGACCTCGCCTTCGAGCGCATCGTCAACACGCCCAAGCGCGGCCTCGGCGACTCGACGGTGGGCCTGCTGCGGGCCTTCGGCCGCGACCGCGGCCTGCCGCTGATGGCCTCGGCCGCCATGATGGTCGAGACCGACGAGCTGAAGCCGAAGCAGCGCCAGACGCTGCGCGCGCTCCTGTCGGACTTCGTGCGCTGGCGCGCGCTGGTGGGCACCGTGCCGCATTCGGAGCTGGCCGAGCGGATCCTGGAGGAGTCGGGCTACACGGATTTCTGGCAGAAGGACCGCTCGGCCGAGGCCGCGGGTCGGCTGGAGAACTTGAAGGAGCTGGTCCGCTCCATGGAGGACTTCCCCGACCTCGTGTCGTTCCTCGAACACATCTCGCTCGTCATGGACGCCGAGGGGGCCAACAGCGGCGAGCGCGTGTCCGTCATGACGCTGCACGGCGCCAAGGGGCTGGAGTTCGAGACCGTGTTCCTGCCCGGCTGGGAGGAGGGGCTGTTCCCCCACCAGCGTTCGCTCGACGACAACGGCCGCGCGGGGCTCGAGGAGGAGCGCCGTCTCGCCTACGTGGGCCTCACCCGCGCCAAGCGCCGCGCCTTCATCTTCTTCGCCACCAACCGCCGCATCCACGGGCTGTGGCAGACCACGATCCCGTCGCGCTTCCTCGACGAGCTGCCCGAGGACCACGTCGCGGTGAGCGAGGGCGCGCGGGAGAAGCGCCAGGGCTACGGCGCCTCGCGCTTCGACGCCATGCAGAGCTTCGGCTCGGCCTATGCGACGCCCGGCTGGCAGCGCGCGCAGCGCAACGGCCCGGCCGCGACCTCGGGCACGGCGCGCCTGCCGGGGGTGATCGAGGGCGAGCTCATCGCCAAATCGACCCAGGCGGCGCATTTCGCCAGCGGCGCGCGGGTGATGCACCTGAAGTTCGGGCCCGGCACGGTGGCGGCGGTCGACGGCAACAAGCTGACCGTCGACTTCGACCGGGCCGGGCGCAAGATGGTGCTGGAGAGCTTCATCCAGGCGGCGTGAGCCCGGCCCGACAGCATGGGCACCCGCATCGATCAGTGCTGCGAATGAGCGCTCATTGCCTAGCGTTGGCACACATCTCGGCGCCCGTTGGGAGTGCCCTTTCCCCCAGCGGGGAGAATCGGGTCCCATCCCGGCTCGCCGGGATGGGACCCGGGTGG
>CAXTBR010000010.1:0-89408 GCA_964242785.1 uncultured Lichenihabitans sp.
TGAGGGCCGGCGAGGAATTTTGCGGGTCGGGCAGGAGGGGCCGCAGGCGCGATGCCCCCGCATCGGGCGGTGGTCCCGACGCCCCCGGCACGGAAAAGGTCCGCAGGACCGACCCGATCTCCGACCGAGATAGGTCCTCATCCCCGCTTTCCCCGTCGTGGCGGATACCCGGCCTTCGCATCGGCCGCCTCCCTCTCGGCTTCGGCTTTTTTCCGCGGCATCCTTCTCAACGGGCCGCCCCTGAGCCAACGCTCGATCTTGTCGCCCCCTTTCGCCCGAGCCGCCTCCGGTTGCCGGCCCTCCTGGGCGGACGGAATTCGGTGGGCTCGGCAGGCTTGATAGGCGCGCGCAGAAAGCTATGCAGGGGCACGTGGGAGGGGTTCGAGATGGGATGGAAGGCGATCAGCTTCGTGTTGATCTTGATCAACGTGTGCTTGCTAGCTACGTTTTGGTACTACCTCCACTTGAATCGCCATGCGATCCTCACGCCGTCCAACGGCATTGAGTACAAGGACCTTGTGTCGCTGCTCCTCGCGGCTTTAAGCGCCATGATCGCCGTATTGACTATTTTCTTGGCGGTCGCTGCCCTGTGGGGTTACACAGCCTTGAAGGAAGGTGCCCATAAAGTCGCGGCGCAAGAAGCCCGCGACGTTGCGGCGACTGTTGCGCTTCGGGCCGTAGCGGCGCGCGAGGCGCAGGCGACGCCGCGGTTGGGCGGCGGCGATGATTACGGAGCGGCGGCAGCGCAGGACGTTCGATGAGCATTGACAAGCCGCTGGACATCGAGATCGTCGGCAAGTTCATGAAGTCTGTGCCGGTTGACGTTCGCGCCCTTGCGACCGCTCTGGGCTTGAAGATCGTGGAAGAGATGCTTCCCGCAAATGTATCAGGCAAGATAGAGCGGGACTGGTTCGACGACGAGTTCACGATCTCGGTAAACTCGTCCCACAGTGAGACTCGGAAGCGTTTCACAATCGCTCATGAGATCGCGCATTACGTGCTTCATCGCGACCAGATCGGGGACGGCATCACTGACGATGCTATGTATCGAAGCGATACGCTATCGACCATGACCGAGCGACAGGCGAACCAATACG
The DNA here is from genome assembly GCA_964242785.1 of uncultured Lichenihabitans sp. Taxonomy (GTDB): domain Bacteria; phylum Pseudomonadota; class Alphaproteobacteria; order Rhizobiales; family Beijerinckiaceae; genus Lichenihabitans. The sequence goes on from CAXTBR010000010.1 coordinate 1,098, forward strand.
CGGCAGAGATTCTGATGCCGTGGCAACTGGTCAAGAACGACTCGGCGTTCAAGACAGGAATGGCCGGTTCGCTGGCCTCTCGCTTCAGCGTGTCGCCCCAGGTGGCCGAGATTCGGTTGAGAGAACTCGGCTCGCCGGCCTGATTCGGATTGGGGGGTAAGGGGGTAGACTCATCCTATGCGCCCTGTGCCGCGCTGACCGCGTCGAGGATCGTGAATGCCGCCAGTATCTCGCGGAACTCCGCGACGCTCGCGCCCGACCGGATCGCCTCGCCGCGCTCGGCCTCGGCGCCCTTCGGCGTGAAGGCGATGATCTCCATCATGCGAGCCCGATCGGCGGCAACGGCCGGGGAAGGCTCATGACGGGTTCCGGTTTGATGGCTGGGTTTCGAGTGCCGGCAAGGCTCCGATGAGGGCGCCGAGCAGGGTCTTGCCACCTTCTCGCGCGTCGTTCTCCGCAACGTCCGTGATCCGTCCGCCCGCCTCCGCGGGGGCTGCTCCGACCTTGCGTCCTGCCACGGTTCCACCAAAGCGGAAAAACCCGGCCCGGAACCGAGATTTTTCTTCTAAAGTGGAAAAACGCGTGCTAGACCTCGGTGCAAGATCGCGACATCATCGAGATGAACGGCGATCACACGGGGTGGACCGACATGTCGCATTCGGAGGACGGCCGTCTTGCCCCTCGGATCCCGCACGGATCGCCCGCCGTCCCATCCTGCTGAACATGCCCTTGGGGCTCTGACCGAGCTGTGATGTTGTGACCGGTCATGCCGGCCTTCCGACACCGCGATGGCGCCCCAGGCCACGAGGCCCGGGACTCGAAGGTCCAGGGCCGTTCGGCGAGGATCGTGGACGGCGAAAGGTCTGACCGAGGCCGGTCGAACAGAAGGAGACGAGTGATGGATGCTGCGGCCCTGGCGCGACCCATCGAGAGTGACGGCAGGCCAGCCGTCCGGGAGGATCGTCCGATCGAGACCTTCAAGATGTACATCGACGGGAGCTGGCGCGAGGCGATCAGCGGGCGCTTCTTCGAGAGCAAGAACCCGTTCACGGGCGAGGCCTGGGCCAGGATCCCCCGGGCGGAGGCCGATGACGTCGACGCCGCCGTGCGCGCGGCCCACGAGGCCTTCAAGAGGGGGCCATGGGCCTCGATGACGGCCAGCGACCGCGGGCTGCTGCTGCACAGGCTCGGGGACGTCATCGCGGCCAACGCCGAGTATCTGGCCGACCTCGAAGTGCGCGACAACGGCAAGCTCCGCATCGAGATGTTGGGGCAGATGCGCTACCTCCCCCGGTGGTTCCAGTACTACGGAGGCTTGGCCGACAAGATCGAGGGCGCCGTCACCCCGATCGACAAGAAAGGCATGTTTCATTACATCACCTACGAGCCCATCGGGGTCGTCGGTGCGATCACCCCGTGGAACTCGCCTCTCCTGTTGACGGTCTGGAAGCTCGCGCCGGCCCTGGCCGCCGGCAACACGGTGGTGGTGAAGCCCTCCGAATTCGCGTCGGCCTCCATGCTGGGCCTGGCCAAGCTGTTCGAGGAGGCCGGCTTCCCGAAGGGCGTGCTCAACGTGGTCACCGGGTTCGGGCAGGAGGCCGGCGAGCCGCTCGTCGCGCATGACCTCGTCACCCGCATCGCCTTCACCGGCGGCAACGTCGGCGGACAGAAGATCACGGAGGCGGCCTCCCGCAAGTTCAAGCGCGTGTCCATGGAGCTCGGTGGGAAGTCGCCCAACATCGTCTTCGCGGATGCCGATCTGGAGGCCGCGGTGAAGGGCGTCATCTCGGGGATCTTCGCCGCGAGCGGCCAGACCTGCATGGCGGGATCCCGCGTGCTGCTCCATCGCTCGATCCACGACGCGTTCGTGGAGAGGCTGGTGGCGCGCATGAAGGAGGCCCGCCTCGGCGACCCGAACAGCGCCGACACCGACGTCGGCCCCGTCGCCACCGAACAACAACTCGCGAAGGTGCTGGACTACATCGGCATCGCCAAGTCGGAGGGGGCGACCTGCGTTCTCGGCGGGGAGCGCGCCGTTCGGGCGGAATGCGGGTCGGGATGGTTCGTCGAGCCGACGATCTTCACGGGCGTGACGAACGCCATGCGGATCGCCCGGGAGGAGGTCTTCGGCCCGATCCTCTCGATCATGGCCTTCGACACGGACGAGGAGGCGGTGGAGATCGCCAACGACACCCCCTTCGGCCTCGCGGCCGGGATCTGGACCCAGTCGATGGAGCGGGCCCTCGGCCTGCCCCGGCTCATCCAGGCCGGGACCGTGTGGGTCAACGCCTATCGGGTCGTCAGCTACATGGCGCCGTTCGGAGGCTTCAAGGAATCGGGCCTCGGCCGCGAGAACGGCATGGCGGCGATCCACGAATACCTCGAGACGAAGAGCGTCTTCATCAATCCCAAGCCCAGCATCAGCAACCCGTTCACGATGCAGTAGCGGCTCGGAAAACGCTAAGCAGGTTCTCGCGAACCTGCTCACACTTGAAAGATTGAGCAGCGTTGATTTCGCCTCGAAAAAGCGAAATCAACCGTGGCTTCAGCCACGCAAGGCTGCTTAGGCGCCAGAAGATCCGGATCGGACCGGCGCCCCTCGATCTCTCGTATCCCGGAGGAAATGAAGATGACGACGCACAGGAAGCCCGTCCCCCCGAACCCCATGGTGTCGAGCCCCAACAAGATGGGCCTCGGCGTGTTCGGCCTCAACGTCGATTGCGGCTGCGCCATCACGACGGCTCCCGAACGCCTCAAGGGCGACGACTGGGAGAACAACCTCGAAGTCGCCAAGATGGCCGACAAGGCCGGCTTCGAGTGCCTCATCCCCGTGGGGCGCTGGCGCGGGTTCGGCGGCGAGAGCAACTTCAACGGCGTCTGCTACGAGACCTACACCTGGGCGGCCGGCATCGCGGCCGTCACCGACCAGATCGCCGTGGTCACGACCTCCCACGTGCCGACGGTGCACCCGCTCGTCGCGGCCAAGCAGGCCACCACGGTCGATCACATCTCGAACGGCCGGTTCGGCCTGAACATCATCTGTGGCTGGTTCGGCCCGGAGATGCGGATGTTCGGCGGCTCGATGATGGAGCACGACACCCGCTACGACTACGCCGACGATTGGCTGGGGGTGGCGCAGAAGGCCTGGACCGAGACGGGCTACTTCGACCATCGGGGCCAGTTCTTCACCGTGGAGCGCGGCTTCGCCCAGCCCAAGCCGCTCAACAAGCCCGTCCTCATCAATGCCGGCGGGTCGCCTCGCGGCAAGAGGTTCTGCGCCGAGCATTGCGACGTCGCCTTCCTGATCATGAACCAGGCCAGCGACGACAAGATGCGCGAGCAGGTGCAGTCCTACAGGGACATCGCCCGCAACGAGTTCAACCGCGACATCAAGGTCTGGTGCTACTCCTACGTCGTGCAGCGCGATACGCTCGAAGAGGCGCAGCAATACCTCGAATACTACGTCAACCAGCTCGGGGACGACGCCGCGGCGGACAACATCACCAAAGAGTTGGGCATCCAGACCGGCATCTTCTCTCCCGAGGAGGCCGAGCAGTTCAAGTTCCACTTCAAGGCGGGCTGGGCTGGGGTGCCCCTGGTCGGGACGCCCGAGATGATCGTCGAGCAGTTCAAGACCTACTCGGACATCGGCCTCGACGGCATCTGCCTGAGCTGGCTGGACTACAACACGGGGATCCAGGACTTCGTGAGGGACGTCATGCCGCTCATGGAGCAGGCCGGGCTCCGCGTGCCGTTCCGCGCCCAGGCCGGCCTCATGGCCGCGGAATGACCCCGGCCACCGCCGGCCTGCCCTCCATCGTCGTGGACCGGATGGAGGGGCACGGGGCTCCCGAGCCCGTCGCGGCTCCGAACGAGGACCTCCTGGAGGGCTTCAGGAGGGCGATGCGGCGCCCGACCTCGACGGTCTGCATCATCGCCACCTCCGAAGGCGGCGAGCCGGTGGGGATGGTGGCCACGGCCGTGAGTTCCCTGTGCGCCGACCCGCCCTCGATCCTCGCCTGCGTCAACCACGGGGCCAGCCTCTACGGGCCGCTGATGCGGGTGCGGCGCTTCTCCGTCAGCCTGTTATGGGCGAGCCAGGACAGGCTGGTGCCCCTGTTCGGCGGCAGGCTGAAGGGTCGCGAGCGCTTCGCCCACGGCGACTGGGCGCAGGTGGGGGGCCTCCCGCATCTGCTCGACGGGCAGGGCACCCTGTTCTGCGCGCTCGACGGTTCCATGACCTACGGAAGCCACGAGGTCGTGATCGGCCGCATCGAGGAGGCGAGGGTGGCGGACCCCATCGCGCCTCTGCTGTGGCAGAACGGCGGGACCGCGGTGTCGCGGCCTCGCGCGACGTGAGGGTCCCCACGGACCATTGGCGCTTCGTGCTCGACGCCGGCCCGAGAGGCGGAAGCCCCCTCGATCGAAGCACCGATGGCCGTGGGGCGAGGCCGGGCCGCGACCGGCATCCCGCGCGGCTCCGGGCCCCGCGCCGGGGAACCATGGTTCAGCCCCGGCGGACGACCACCATCAGGTAGGAACAGGGCGTGGAGCCCTCGTTGATGAACCGATACGGGGCCGTGACCTCGAAGCAGATGCTGTCGCCCGCCTGCAGAACGTGGCTGCCGTCCTCCAGGGCGACGGTCAGTTGCCCCTCCTGGATGACGAGGTACTTATGGGTCGGGCCGCTGTAGACCGACAGGGAACCGGACGACCGACCCGGCGGGATGCGGTGCAGGAGCACCTCCACGCCGTCGCCCTGGTGCTGGGGCGACAGGATCTGACGTTCGAAGCCGGTCTCCGGGTCCTTGTACGTCAACCTGTCGGCGCGACGCAGGATCGAGACGGCGCTCGGGTCTTCCTGCGCGCCCATCAGGTGGGAGAGGGACACGTCGAGCCCGCGCGCGATCTTGACCACCACGGGCAGGGTCGGGCTCTTCTCGTTGCGTTCGACGTGGGACAGCATGGCGCGGCTGACGCCGGACTTCCTCGCCAGTTGTTCGAGGGTCAGCCCCGTGGTCTTCCGCAGAAGCCTCACGCGTGCGCCGAGCGCGGCGACCGCGAGGGTCTCGTCGTGCCGGCCCGCCACGTCCCCCGCGGGTTCGCGGGTCGGCGTCGAGCCGCCGGAGACCTCGCGGCCGCCCGGGCCGACGTCGTGACCGGGCCGTGCCGAACCGACGACTCCACTTCCATCGACCATCGATCAACACGACCCCGTGAACGCCGGCCCCTTCCCTATAGGCCCGACGGACGGAAGTCAGACGATTTGATCGCCCTCCCCACCCCCATCGGCGTCGAACCCCTCGCCGGCCTCTCATATAGGTCGCGCCGTCGGATCGCGTCCGGTGCGGGGGCGTCATCGATCGGCTGCGCGGCAGGCGCCCGGCCACGACCTTGATGACCTTCCAGCGAGTCTGAGGCGACCATGCCCCCCATCACCGAACCCGTGACGATCGCCGCGGCGTCCCACGGCCCGCTCACGGGCCTGCGGGTCCTGGAACTCGGCCACTTCGTGGCGGCGCCCTTCTGCACGCGGCTCCTCGCCGACCTCGGCGCCGACGTCGTCAAGGTCGAGCCCCCGGGCGGCGACCCCGTGCGCCAATGGGGCCAGTCGGTCGGGGGCAACGCCCCCTGGTGGTCCATGCACGCGCGCAACAAGCGCTCGGTCACGCTCAACCTCAAGCATCCCGAGGCGAAGCGCATCGTGCTCGACCTCGCCCGCACCGCCGACGTGCTGGTCGAGAACTTCCGCCCCGGCCAGCTCGAAAAGATGGGCCTCGGCGACGCCGACCTGCGGGAGGCGAAGCCCGACCTCGTGGTCGCCCACATCTCGGGTTTCGGCCAGGACGGCCCCTACCGCGACCGCGCCGCCTTCGGCGTGATCGGCGAGGCGATCGGCGGGCTGCGCCACCTCTGCAACCACCCGGCCGGCGCCACCGACCTGCCGCCGGTGCGGATCGGCATCTCGATCGGCGACTCGCTCGCCGGGCTCTACGCGGCCTTCGGCATCATGGCGGCCCTCTGGAAGCGCGACGCGGCGCGGGGCGGCGACGGCAGGCCGCGCACCCTCGACGTGGCGCTGACCGATTCCGTGCTGTCCATGATGGAGGGCATGCTGCCCGAGTACGGGGTGCTCGGCACCGTGCGGGAGCCCGTCGGCTCGCGCATCCCCACGGCCGCCCCGACGTCCGCCTACCCCTGCGCGGACGGCAAGTGGATCATCGTGGCGGCCAATTCCCAGCCGCTCTGGGCCAGGCTCGCCGCCCTGATGGGCCGGCCCGACCTCGCGCGGGAGCCGCGCTTCGTCGACAATGCGGCGCGCCTCGCCAACGTCGAGGACCTCGACCGCCTCATCGGTGAGTGGACCGGGACCATGACGGCGCTCGAAGCCGACGAGCGCCTGGAGGAGGCCGACATCCCCTCGACGCTCATCTATTCCGCCGCCGAGGTCGCGGCCGACCCGCAGTTCAGGCAGCGCGGCATGGTGCGCGAGGTCGCGGACCCGGCCTTCGGCCGCCCGGTGCTGCAGGCGGGTGTGGTGCCTCACCTCACCGACGACCCCGGCGCCATCCGCTGGCCCGGTCCGGCCATCGGCGCCCACACCGCGGAGGTGCTGGCCGAAGTGGGGCTGGACGAGCGCACCGTCGCGGCGCTGCGGGCCGCGGGAGCGCTGTGATGGCGAGGGTCGAGATCGTCGAGGTCGGCCCGCGCGACGGGCTGCAGGGCGTCGGCCCCTTCGTGCCCACGGCCGCCAAGATCGACCTGGTGGAGCGGCTCCACGCCGCGGGCCTCGACCGCATCGAGATCGGCTCCTTCGTCAGCGCCGCGGCCCTGCCGCAGCTCCGCGACACGCCGGAGCTGCTGAAGCACTGCGAGGCGCTGCCCGGCCTCGTGCCGCAGGTGCTGGTGCCGAGCGAGCGGCGCGGGCGCGACGCGGTGGCGGCCGGCGCCCGCTGCCTGGCCTACGTGCTCTCCGTCTCCGAGCCGCACAACCGCTCCAACGTGCGCCGCTCGCCCTCCGAATCCGCCGCCGAATATGCCCGGCTCGCGGCCGGGCTGCCGGCCGGCACCTTCATGCGGTTGAACCTCGCCACGGCCTTCGACTGCCCCTTCGCGGGGCGGGTCGACGAGGACGCCGCGCTGGCGCTGCTCGACCGGCTGGTGCCGGTGATGCCGCGGGCCGAGATCTGCCTCTGCGACACGACGGGCCGGGCCGACCCCGCCCACGTGGCGTCCCTGTTCGGGCGCGCCATGTCGCGGTTCCCCGGCGCCGCCGTCGCCTTCCACGGCCACGACACCTACGGGCTCGGCACCGCCAACGTCCACGCCGCCTACGAGGCCGGCGTGCGGGTCTTCGACGCTGCGGTGGCGGGTCTGGGCGGTTGCCCCTTCGCCCCGGGCGCCACCGGCAACGTCGCGACCGAGGACGTGGCCTGGATGTTCGCGCGGCGCGGCGTCGCGACCGGCATCGCCCTGGATCGCCTGCTGGCGGTGGCGCGCGACGCCGCCGCCCTCCCCGGCGCGACGGCCGGCGGGCGGGTGCGGCAGGCGCTCGCCGCCGCCGAGCGGACCCGCCGCGACGGTCCGGACGGGAGCCGGGCGGAGTGACGGGCGAGCGCGGGGGCGGCGGTCCGATGGATGAGGGGGTGGAGATGACGGATCCGCGGCTGCGCTACCTCGACGCCATGGAGCGCAAGGTCCTGTGGCTCGCCACCTGGACCATCCACGCGGCCAACCACCTGCGCGACGGCGACGGCGTGAAGGTCGGCGGCCATCAGGCCTCCTCGGCCTCGCTCGCCACCATCATGACGGCGCTCTACGGCGCGGTGCTGCGGCCCGAGGACCGCGTCGCCGTGAAGCCCCATGCCGCGCCGAACTTCCACGCCCTGCAGTACCTCTTCGGCCTGCAGACGCGCGACAAGCTCGAAGGCTTCCGCGGCTTCAAGGGCGCGCAATCCTACCCGAGCCGCACCAAGGACGTCGACGACGTCGACTTCTCGACGGGCTCCGTCGGCCTCGGCGTCGCCCAGACGCTCTTCGCCTCCCTGGTTCAGGACTACGTCGCGGCCAAGCCCTGGGCGCAGAAGCGCCCGATGGGCCGGATGGTGGCGCTGCTCGGCGACGCCGAGATGGACGAGGGCAACATCTTCGAGGCCCTGCTGGAGGGCTGGAAGCACGGCCTCCGGAACTGCTGGTGGGTCATCGACTACAATCGCCAGAGCCTCGACGCGGTGATCCGCGAGGGGCTGTGGGAGCGGTTCGAATCGATCTTCTCGAACTTCGGCTGGGACGTGGTGGTGCTGAAGTACGGCACGCTGCTCGAAGAGGCCTTCGCCGAGCCCGGCGGCGAGGCCCTCCGGCACTGGATCGACCATTGCCCGAACCAGCTCTATTCCGCCCTCTGCTTCCAGGGCGGCGCGGCCTGGCGGCGGAAGCTGGAGGACGGGATCGGCGACCAGGGCGACGTGTCGCGGCTCATCGCGCGGCGCGACGACGACGGGCTCGCCCGGCTGATGACCAACCTCGCCGGCCACGACATGCCGACGCTGCTCGCCGCCTTCGCGGCGCGGGGGGGCGACGAGCGCCCGGCCTGCTTCATCGCCTACACGATCAAGGGCCACGGCCTGCCGCTCGCCGGCCACAAGGACAACCACGCCGGCCTGATGACGCCGAAGCAGATGGCGGTCTTCCAGGCCGGCATGGGGGTGCGGGAGGGGCGCGAATGGGACCCCTTCGAGGGGCTCGACGTGCCGGAGGCCGAGATGCGGGCCTTCCTCGACGCCGTGCCCTTCGCGCGCGGCGGGCGGCGGCGCTTCGAGGCCGCGCGAGTGCCGGTGCCGGCGGCGCTGACCTACAACGCCGCCCCGGTGATGTCGACGCAGGCGGGGTTCGGCCTGCTCCTGTCCGACCTCGCGCGGTCGGACGCGCCCATCGCCGACCGGGTCGTGACGACCTCGCCCGACGTCACGGTCTCGACGAACCTGTCGGGCTTCGTCAACCGGCGCGGGCTTTTCGCCAAGGCCGACATGGCCGACACGTTCAGGAGCGAGCGCATCCCCTCGACCGCGACCTGGGCCTTCTCGCCCCAGGGCCAGCACCTCGAACTCGGCATCGCCGAATCGAACCTCTTCACCTGCCTCTCGGCGCTCGGTCTCTCGCACAGCCTGTTCGGCGAGCGGCTGATCCCGGTCGGCACGCTCTACGATCCCTTCATCTACCGCGGCGCCGACGCGCTGAACTACGCCTGCTACCAGGACGCCCGCTTCATCCTGGTGGGGACGCCCTCCGGGGTGACGCTGGCGCCCGAGGGCGGCGCCCATCAGTCGATCGGCACGCCGCTCGTCGGCATGGCGCAGGACGGGCTCTCGTCCTTCGAGCCCGCCTACGTCGACGAACTCGCCGCGTTGATGCGCTGGAGCTTCGACTACGTGCAGCGCGACGGCGAGGGCGACCCCGACGAGCGGAACTGGCTGCGCGACGAGACGGGCGGCTCGGTCTACCTGCGCCTGTCGACGCGGCCGATGGAGCAGCCGCGCCGCGCGATGACGGAGGATCTCGCGCGCGACATCGTGTCGGGCGGCTACTGGCTGCGCGCGCCGGGGCCGAACGCCCGCGCCGTCATCGCCTATCAGGGCGCCGTCGCCTCGGAGGCGATCGCCGCGGCGGGGCTGCTGGCCGAAGATTTCCGCGACATCGGTGTGCTGGCCGTAACCTCGGCCGACCGCCTCAACTCAGGGTGGCAGGCGGCCGAGCGGGCGCGCCAGCGCGGCCTTGCGGGCGCGCGGTCGCATGTCGAACGGCTCCTCGCGCCCCTGTCGCGCGACTGCGGCCTGGTGACGGTGATCGACGGCCATCCGGCGACGCTGACCTGGCTCGGCGGGGTGGCGGGACACCGCGTGAAGGCGCTGGGCGTCGAGCACTTCGGCCAGACCGGCACGGTGGCGGACCTCTACCGCCACCACGGCATCGACGCCAACGCCATCGCGCACGCCGCGCAGGCGGCCGCCGAGGGCCGGCCGGCGCGGTATCTCGAAGCGCTGCCGGCGCGCTGAGGTGCGAAGGGGCGCCGGAGTCTGCCCCCGGGTCAGCGACCAGCCCCGTGCGACCGATGTCACGACGTCGTCGCCATTCCGGGCGGGGCCGTCGTCGGCGCCGGTCGCGACCCGCCCGGGCGCCGGAACCTCCGACCCGGATCGGTGACCCGATCGATGGACGGGGTCGACCTCCGACGCCTCTCCACGCCCCGAGGGGTCCGGGGCAGAAAAAGCCGCCCCGTCGACGGGGCGCGGGCAAACCTTCCGGGCCGGGTCGCGTTGTCGCAGCGGCGGGGCCGGGGCTCACGGGAGCAGGTTGGCCCCCCGCGAGGATCTCAGGCCCATGACCATCATCTGGTACATCATCATCGGCTTCCTGGCCGGCCTGATCGCCAAATTCCTCATGCCGGGGCCGAACGAGCCCAGCGGCTTCATCATGACGACCGTGCTGGGCATCGTCGGCGCCGTGGTGGCGAGCTATCTCGGCCGGGCGATCGGCTGGTACGGCCCGGAGGGGGGCGCCGGCTTCATCGGCGCCATCGTGGGGGCGATCATCGTGCTGTTCATCTACGGCTTCTTCCAGCGCCGCTCCTCGACGCTCTGAGGCGCCTCGGCCGTCCGGCGGGCAGGGGCCGCCTCGGCGCCCCGCCCAGCCGGCTCAGATCCTCAGGTGCGGCCCTCCGCCAGGGCGGCCTTCACCTGGCAGTAGCCCGTGGTGCCGCGGTAGGCGAGTGCCACGCCCCCGGCGAGCGCCAGGAGGCTCAGGACCTTGTTGGGCCGGGGCTTCGCGGCCGCGGCGGCCAGGAACAGGCCGAGGCCGGTCGAGATGGCGCGCTCCGTCATCGACAGCTCGCCTGCGGGGTTCTGGTTCATGGGGTGGTCTCCGGTGCGGCCGCCCGACCTGGGCGGCGCCAGCCTCGACCGTAACCGCCGGGATCCGGACGGGTTCCCGGCCCCGTCCCCGCCCTTCGCGATGCCCCGGACCCCGCCTTGAACCTGTCCTGGATCACGGACCACCTGGCGATCGGAGGACGCCTGTCCGACGCCGAGGCCGCGCGGCTCGGCGCAGACGAGGCCGTGGGGGCCGTGGTCGACCTGCGCAGCGAGGCCGTGGACGAGCGCGCCATCCTCCGGCGCCAGGGCATCGCCTTCCTCCACCTGCCGACGGACGACCACGCCGCCATCACGCCCGCGATGCTGGAGGAGGGCGTGAGCTTCGTGGGGGGGCATCTCGCGGCCGGGCGCCGCGTGCTGGTGCATTGCGAGCACGGCATCGGCCGCTCCGCCACCCTGGCCCTGGCGGCGCTGGTGGCCGGTGGCATGGCGCCGCTCGACGCCCTGAACCTCGCCAAGGACCGGCGCGAGCGCGTGTCGCCGAGCCCCGCCCAGTACGGCTGCTGGTGCGGCTGGCTCGCGGAGCGGCGGGAGCGCCTGGGCGCGAGCTGGGACGTGCCGGGCTTCGACGCCTTCGCGGCCGTGGCCTACCGCCACTTGGCCGCGGCCGAGCGGTGATCTTCTACGGCAAGGCGTCGCGGCGGGTCGCGCTCGCGGCGGCGCTGGCCGAGATCGACGGCTGGATCGCCGAGGCCCTGTCGGCCCCCCTCCCCGTCGAGCGCCACGGCGCCTGGACCTCCGCCCTGGTGGCGGCGGGCGGGCTCGCCCAGGGCCTGGCCGACGCCGGCGAGGGGGGCGGGGGCGCCGCCCTCAGCAGTATGTCGTGGGTTCGCCCACGACATCCTGCCGCTTCTCATGGGAAGGATGAGCAGGCGTTCGCGGATCAATCCGCGAAAGCCTGCTTAGCGCTGGCCCAGGCCCTGGCGGGCGTCATGGGCCGGTCCTGGGACTCGGCCTTCGCCGACCTGCCGCGCGCCGTGCCGGGCGCCGTCGCGGCCGCCCTGGCGGAGTTCAGGGGGACGTCGGCCCTGCCCGAGGCCGTGGACATCCGCCGCACGGAGGGCTTCTCGCACTACGCCGTCTACCCGGAAGCCCATTGGCAGGCCGCCATGGAGCTGCCGGCGCCGAAGCCGACGCACGTCCTCGGGATCCGGTCGATCGGCGCGGCGCTGGCGCCGGCCGTGGCGGCGGCGCTCGGCGCCCCCCCGCCCCACACGGTCCGGCCCGGGGGCTACCCCTTCGCCCGCGAGGTCGCGCTCGGGCCCCGGCTCGACGCGGACCTCGCCGCGGGCGGCGAAGCGGTCTGGGCCGTGGTCGACGAGGGGCCGGGCCTGTCGGGCAGCTCGATGGGGGCTGCCGCCGATGCCCTGGCGCGAAGAGGGGTCCCGGCCGGGCGCGTGGTGCTGTTCCCGTCCCACGCCGGCCCGCCGGGGGCCGCGGCGAGCGCGGCGCATCGCCGGCTCTGGGCCACGGCGCGCTCCGCCAACGTATCGTTCGAGGCGCTGCTGCTCGACGGCGCGGCGCCGGGGCGCGGCCTCGCCGACTGGGCGGCCGACGTCACCGGCCCGCTGCGCGCCCCGCCCCTCGACGTGGCGGGCGGGGCGTGGCGCCGGCTCCTCTACGAGGACGGGGCCGCGTGGCCCGCCGTCGACCGCCAGAACGAGCGCCGCAAGGTGCTGCTCGACGGGGCGCGCGGCCGCGTCCTGCTGCGCTTCACCGGGCTCGGCAGCTTCGGGCGCGACAAATACGGGCGGGCCCGCGCCCTGGCCGAGGCGGGATTCGGCGTGGCGCCGCTCGCCTGGCGGCACGGCTTCCTGGTGGAGCTCTGGCGGGGCGACCTCCGCCCGGTGAGCCTGCGCGAGGTCGACCGGGCCGCCTTCCTGGACCGCGTCGCCGCCTATCTGGCGTTCCGCGCCCGCGCCTTCCCGGCCGACGGGCCCGCGGGCGCGTCCCTGGACGCCCTCCTCGCCATGGCGCGGGCCAACGCCGCCGAGGCCCTGGGCGACGAGCTGGGCGCGCGGGTCGACGCCTGGGCGCCGCGCCTGCCCGCCCTGGCGTCGCTATCGCGCGCGGTCGCGATCGACGGGCGGCTCGCGCCCCACGAGTGGCTGCACGACGGGCGCGGCCTGTTCCTCAAGACCGACGCGCTCGACCATTGCGCCGGCCACGACCTCGTCGGCTGCCAGGACGTCGCCTGGGACGTGGCCGGCGCCGCGGCCGAATACGCCCTGTCGGACCGGGAGGTCGAGGCGCTGCGGGCCGGCGTGGAGCGTCGCGGCGCGGGTTGCGACGCCCGGCTCGTCGGCTTCTTCCGCCTCGCCTACCCGGCCTTCGCGGTCGGCGCCCTGACTCTCGCGCGCGGCCGCGAGGCGGGGGCCGAGGCCGACCGGCTCGCGCTGGCGCTGGAGGGGCAGACCGCGGCGCTGCGCCGCGCCCTCGGTGGAGAGGCCGTTGAGGGGAATAGAACTTTTCCCATCCCGCGACGTTAGCCCACTTCTTGCATCACCGCCGTCGCCCTTCGTCCCGCGGGCGCGGCATCGGGCGCCCTTTCGCCGCCGGGGAGCAGCCGCCATGAAGATCCGCTGTGGATACAACCTGTCCTACTACTGCCCCCAGGCGGTGCCGATGCAGTTCCTGCTCAGCATCCACCCGTCGCGCGAGCGCGACCTCGTGACCGAGCAGATCATGCGGACCGACCCCTACCTCCCGGCGCGCGTGGTGCTCGACCATTTCGGCAACCGTCTGACCCGCATGACGGTGCCGCCCGGCGAGATCAGCCTGTCGGCGGATTTCATCGTCGAGGACAGCGGATCGCCCGACGAGGTGAACTGGGATGCCCGGGAGGTGCCGGTCGACCGGCTGCCGGACGACGTGCTGATCTACCTGATGGGCAGCCGCTACGCCGATACGGACCTGCTCGGCGACGTCGCCTGGCAGCTCTTCGGCGGCACGCCGCGCGGCTGGGCGCGCGTCCAGGCCATCGTCGACTACGTCCACGACCGCATCCGCTTCGACTACCAGCTCGCGCGCAACACCCGCACGGCCAGCGAGGGGCACCAGGAGCAGGTCGGCGTGTGCCGCGACTTCGCCCACCTCGCCGTCAGCCTGTGCCGCTGCATGAACATCCCGGCGCGCTACTGCACGGGCTACCTCGGCGACATCGGGGTGCCGCCGGTCGACGCGCCGATGGACTGGAGCGCCTGGTTCGAGGTCTACCTCAGCGGGCGCTGGTACACGTTCGACGCCCGGCACAACACGCCGCGCATCGGCCGCATCGTCATGGCGCGGGGCCGCGACGCCACCGACGTCGCCATCTCGACGGCCTTCGGCTCGGCTATCCTGGGCCGCTTCGACGTCGTCACGGAAGAGGTGCGGGAGGAGACCAGCCACCGCCACGACTATTCGGGGCACTTCCCCTCGAGCGCGCTGGACGAGCAGCAGCCCATGCCGGTGCTGTCGGAAGGCTGACGGCCGCTCCGCCGCGAACCGTGAGGCTTCCCGGAGCCGCCGAATTGCGCTAGGCCCCTTCCCAACCCTCCGGCGACGGCGCCGCTCCACCGGCCGAGCGCGGCCGCCGAGGTTCCGCCCGCGGGCGTTGCACGGACAGCGGATGACGGTTCTCTCGGTTCGGCACCTCACGACATACGCGTACAAGGCGCCGGTGCGCTTCGGCGAGCATCGGCTGATGTTCCGCCCCCGCGACAGCTACGACCAGCGCCTGATCTCGTCCGAGATGATCATCTCGCCCGAACCGAAGCGGGTCCGCTGGTTCCACGACGTGTTCGGCAACTGCGTGGCGGTGGCGAGCTTCGCCGGCGAGGCGCCCCTCCTCACCTTCGACACCCGCATCGTGCTCGACCACACGCCGTCGAACGCGCCCGACTTCGTGATCGAGGACTACGCCAAGACCTATCCCTTCACCTACGGCGCGGAGGAGCGGCCCGACATCTCGCGGCTGATCGAGCGGCAGTACCTCGACCCCGAGCACCAGCTCGACCGATGGGTGCGGCGCTTCGTGCGCTACGGCCAGCGCACCGACACGGGCGAGCTGCTGATGACGCTCACCTACGCCATCAAGGAGAGCTTCACCTACGCGCGGCGCTTCGAGCGCGGCACGCAGGACCCGCTGCTGACGCTGAACAGCGGCAAGGGCACCTGCCGCGACTTCGCCGTGCTGATGATGGAGGCGGTGCGGACGCTCGGCTTCGCGGCGCGCTTCGTGTCGGGCTACCTCTACGTCCCGCGCGACCAGGGCGAGGAGCACCTGGGCGGCGGCAACACCCATGCGTGGTGCCAGGTCTACCTGCCGGGCGCCGGCTGGGTGGAGTTCGACCCCACCAACGGCATCGTCGGCAACCGCGACCTGATCCGCGTGGCGGTGGCGCGCGATCCCCGGCAGGCGATCCCCCTGCAGGGCAGCTATTTCGGCAATGCCGCCGATTACGTGGGCATGACCGTGTCGGTTGACGTCCAGGAGGTGGAGGCCCCCGCCGCCCTCACCGGCCCGGACAGCCGCCCCGCCGAGCGCAGCCGCGGTCCCGACGGCGCCACGCCCCCCGCCGCGGGCAACAGCGCCACGACCGAACTCGAACAGGCGTGAGGACGCGCGAGCCCTTCTCCCGCGAGCGGGAGAAGGGAAAACCCCGACGGTCGAACGCGCGTCACGCCCGGCCGACGCGCGACAGCCCGTCCGAGGCGATGTGGTTCTCGGGGTCGATGGTCTTGGCGCGGGCGTAGGATTCCTGCGCCTTGCCGCGGTTGCCGCTCTTCTCGTAGGCCACGCCCAGGCCCGCCCAGGCTTCGGCGTTCTTGGAATCGACGTTGAGGGCGGCGTTGTAGTCCTCGATCGCCTGATCGAACTTGCCCTGGGCCGTCAGGCTCTGGGCGCGGGCCTGGTAGGGGGCGGCCGCGAAGGGGTCGCGGTCGATGGCGTTGTCGAAGTCCGTCACCGCCGCGGCCTGATCGCCCCGCCGCTGGTGGATCAGCCCGCGGGCGTGGAAGGCCTGTGCGCCCTGGGCGCCCTCGGAGTTCAGCTTGATGGCCTGGTCGAGGTCCGACAGGGCCCCGTCGAGGTTGCCCTGCACGCGCAGGAGGTTGCCGCGGCCGAGATAGGCCGGCGCGTGGTTCGGGTTGGCCTGGAGGGCGTGGTTGAAGTCCGCCAGGGCGAGGTCGTTGCGGCCGGACTGGCGGTAGGCGAGCGCCCGGTTGGTGTAGGCGGCCGCGTTGTTGGAATCGATCGCCACCGCCTTGGTGAAGTCGCCGATGGCCTTGTCGAAGTCGCCGGTGCGGGCATAGGCGGCCCCGCGGGTGTTATAGGCCTCGGCGTCGTGCGGGTTGCGGGCCACCACGTCCGACAGCGACGCGAGGTTGACCGACGTGTCCTTGGAGCGCGGCGTCACCTCGGCGATGCCCATGCCGACCGTGCCGACGGAGCCGGCCGTCTCGCAGCCCGCGAGGCCGAGGCCGACCAGCAGCACGAGCGGGACGGCGGCGCGGCGCGCGGACCTGACCGGGCCGCGGGCCATCGGGGCGCGAGGATCGGAACCGCGGGATCTCATCACCATCGTCATCGCGCGCCCACCACCCACAGCAAAGCCGGCCGCCCCTCGCCGAGGCCGCCGCGAGGGATGCAGGCCCAATGCGGCTCAACTGCGGACGCCGACAAAGAAAACCCACACTGTTGCGGATGCGCCTCAGGGCACCCGCGGGCACGACCGCCTCGTCCGTGCCGCAGCGCGACACTGGGCCGCCATGGTTGTCACGGGGTAAACGCGGGGTGCGGGATCGTCACTCCGTCGTGCACTGGCAGCTCGGCGCGCCGCCGGACTCGGCGTCGACGCAATCGGCGGTCTCGCGCGACGGGCAGCTCACCGAGCACTGCGCCGTGTGCAGCTCGTTCGTGGCGGTGCACACGTATCCGGCTCCGCCCCGGAGCTTCTGCTCGCTCCGGGCGCCCTGCACGACGCCGGCGCCGCCGTCGCCCTCCTGGGCCAGGGCCCCCGGCACGGTCGCGGCACCGGCGATCAGGGCGGCCAGCGCCAGCATGGTCATCCGCATCGCCCATCCCCCGCCTCGACCTCGGAAACTCAACGGATCGGCGGCCCGGCGGTTGCCTCGCCGCCGCCTCCCGGCGCGGTGCGGTGGAGAGTCGCGGCTTCGGCCGAGCGCTCCCCCACGGTGTCGCCCAGCACGGCGATGACCCGGCCGATGCGGGCCAGGGTGGAGGTGGGCGCGGCGGGCGGGGGCGGCGGGACTGGGGTGGCCTCGGGCGAGGCGAGGCCGTCGAGGGCGGCCGGGAGCCAGCGGCGCCACGCCGCCCAGTCCTCCGCCGGCAGGCCGTCGCGGGCGCGGGTGTCGTGCTGGAGGGCGAGGAGCGCGCCGCCCAGCCGGCGCAGCCCCGCGTCGGCCGCCAGGATGGCTTCGAGCTTGCGGGCCTGGCCGCGGCGCGGCTCCTGGAGGGCGCGCGACAGGGAAGCTTCGAGGTCGTTGCTGGCGACGCCGGCGGCGCGGCGCACCGCCTCGACCTCGTCCCGGCTCCCCTCCCCCGACAGCGCCCCCAGCACGGCCGCGGCGTAGCGGGCGTGGGCGCGCAGCGCGTCGCGCAGGCCCTGCGCGGTGCGGTCCGGCTCCCAGCTCGGCCACAGCAGCGTGCAGGCCAGCACCGCCACCATGCCGCCCCCCACCGTGTAGAGGGTCCGCATGCCGGCGATCATCCACTCCGGATGGCCCGGTTCGGCGACGTCGAACAGGATCACCACCAGCGGCGTCAGGCAGGCGACATAGGCCCCGTAGCTGACCTGCCGCACCGAGAAGCCGATCACCGACAGCGGCACCATCAGCAGCGAGTCGACGAGCGGCGTCTGCGGGAAGAAGGCGAGCGCGCCGCCGATGAGGGCGCCCAGCACCGTGCCGCCGATGCGCTCCAGCGCCCGCTGCCAGGTGGCGGCGAAATAGGGCTGCATGGTGAGCGCCACCGTGATGGTGAGCCAGTGCGAGTAGACGCTCCACCAGGTGAGCGACACCGCCACGGCCGCCACCGTCAGCACAGCGGCGCGCACGGCGTGGCGCAGGATGGCGGAGGACCAGGTGAGGTTCGCCCGCAGCGGCGCGAGCCAGCCGTCGAGCCAGCCGTCGAGCCCGGTGCCGCCCGCGACCGCGACCTCGGCCGGGAGCGTGCCGGCCGCCTCGGCCCCGAGACGGTCGGCGACCCGCATCCGCTCCACCAGCACGGCCGCGATGTCGGCGAGGGCGGGATGGCCGGCGGCGGCCTCCCGCAGACGGCCGAGCGCCGGCTCGCGGTCGCCCCGCCGCGCCGCCTCGGGCCGGCCGGCGAGGTCGAGCATGGGGCGCAGGCGGCGCAGCAGGCCGGCCGCCGCCTCGGCCATCGCGGGGTCCGCGGCGGATTCGAGCATGTCCGAGAGGGCGATCAGGGCGCCGAAGATGCGGTCCTGGTCCTCGACGGCGAGGAGGTTGCGCGCCATCACGGTGCCGGCGAGCCCCTGCGGGCGGGCGGCGGCCAGCAGGGCCGCGCGCGTCTCCTCCAGGGCGTCGCGCAGGGCGCGGCGGTGGGCGCGGGCATGGGCCTCGAAGCCCGCGAGCCGGGCGTCGCTGCCGGCGTGGGCGGCGCGGACCACCTCGCCGAGGTCGCGCACGAAGAGGGCGAGGAGGCGCCAGTTCCCCGCCACCAGGCGGCTGCTGGCCCGCTCCGGGTGGATGCGCCAGATGCCCACCGTCATCAGCACGGCCCAGGCCCCGCCGGCCAGGAAGGCCGCGACGAACACGCCGGCCTCGCCCGTGGCGAGCGGCCGGTCGACCGCCAGCGCCAGCACCACCGTCATCACGTTGCCGACCGCCATGGAGCGGGCACCCCACACCCGCGCCATGGAATTGCAGAAGACGACGATGCCCGCGATGGGGAGGAGCAGCGGCAGGCCGAAGCCGTGCAGCAGCCCCACCCCGCTCCACAGCACGGCGGCCAGCAGCGTGAAGCACAGGAGGGCCGGCACGCGGTCGCGCAGGGCGCCGCCGACGTCGCAGAAGCAGGTGAGGTTGGCCGCGAAGGCCACGAACAGCAGCGCGGGCGACTGCACCCAGATGTTCACCACCAGCACGGCGCCCGAGGCGATGGCGGCCCGCAGGCCCTCGGCCACGCTGATGCCGCCGAAGTCGAGCCCCACCGGCATCCGGCGGAGGTCGGCGCCGGGCGCGCGCAGCGTCCCCCGGCGGATCCGGGGAGCGGCCGGGGGGCGGGAGATGGGACGGGACACGCGGCCTCCCGGGCTCCGGATGACGACGGCACCGGCGGCGCGCCGGCCGAGCAGGATTCGGATGAGCGTCAGTCCGGATTGAAGAGGCCCCCGGCCTTTTCGCGGGTTTCAGGCCAGAGCCCTGAGAAGGCTGACGATCTGTCGCCAGGGCTCCGCCCTGGAACCCGCCAAAGGGCTCGCCCTCTGGAATCCAGTCCGCTCAGGCGCTCAGTCGAGCAGCACCGACACCTGCACGGCGCCCGTGTTGCGCAGGATCCGCAGGGCCGCGTGGTCGCCGACCTGGCGCAGCGTCACGTCGACCCGCGCGCCGTCGAAGCCGAGGTCGCGCAGGGTGATCTCCTCGGTGAAGCGCGGCAGCCGCGGGTTGCGGAAGCGGATGACGCGGTGGGCGGGGTCGAATTCGAGGCCCAGCACCGCCTGAAGCAGCAGGAAGGGCGTGCCGGCGGCCCAGGCCTGCGGCGAGCAGGCGACGGGGTAGAGCGTCGGGGCCGCGCCGCGCCGGCGGCGGAAGCCGCAGAACAGCTCCGGCAGCCGGCGCAGGTCGAAGTAGCTCGCGGCCGCGAAGAGCCCCTCGAAGACCCGCTCGGCTTCCCGCATCAGGCCGTAGCGGGCCAAACCCCAGGCGATGAGGGCGTTGTCGTGCGGCCAGATCGAGCCGTTGTGGTAGCTCATCGGGTTGTAGCGCGGCTCGCCGACCGCGAGCGTGCGCAGGCCCCAGCCCGACAGGAACTTCGGCGCCATGATCTCGGCGGCGATGCGGACGGCGCGCTCGGGCCGGGCGATGCCGGTCCACAGCACGTGGGCGGCGTTGGAGGTCCGCACGCGGCAGGGCTTCTTCCCGCCGTCGAGCGCGATGGCGTAGAGGCCGATCTCCTCGCACCAGAAGGCGGCGTCGAACTTCTCCCTCAACGTCTCGGCCTGGGCGCGGAGGGCGTCGGCGCGGGCCGCGTCGCCGAGCGCCTCCGCCATGCGGGAGCCGAGGTTGCGGGCCGCGAAGGCGTAGCCCTGCACCTCGACCAGCGCGATCGGCCCCTCGGCGATCGTGCCGTCGGCGTGGAACACCGCGTCCTGCGAGTCCTTCCAGCCCTGGTTCTGCAGGCCCTTCTCGTCGGCGCGGGCATATTCGAGGAAGCCGTCGCGGTCGCGGTCGCCCGGCCCGTCCATCCAGGCGAAGCCGCGCTCGATGGCGGGCCACAGGCTCCGCACCGTGTCGAGGTCGCCGGTGCGCTCGAAGTAGAGGCCCGCCAGCACGATGAACAGCGGCGTCGAATCGACCGATCCGTAGTAGAGGCCGAAGGGGATCTCCCGCAGGGCCGCCATCTCGCCGCCCCGCATCTCGTGCAGGATCTTGCCGGGCTCGGCGTCGTCGGCCGCGCTCGTGGCCGTGGCCTGGAAGTGGGCGAGCCGGGCCAGCACGCCGCGGGCGACCTTGGGGTCGATCCACAGCATCTGGATCGCCGTGATGATGCCGTCGCGGCCGAAGGTGGTCGAGTACCAGGGGATGCCGGCATAGGGGTAGAGGCCCTGCGGCGTGTCCGTGACCAGCATGTAGAGGTCCGCCGTCGAGCGGCACATGACCTCGTTGAAGATGTCGTTGGACGACACCACCGTGACGACGCCGCGCGTCAGGGCCTTCTCCTGGCGGTTGGCCGCCATCAGGCCGCGGCGGAAGTCGACCTCCACGGCCTCGGCGATGCCGCTGCAGGCGGCCGAGAAGGTGATGGTGCGCGACGCGCCGACGTCGAGCGACAGGTCGAAGGTGGCGGCGCCGTGGACGAGGCGGAGCGGCGCGGGATCGAAGCGCAGCACGGCCCGGC
Organism: uncultured Lichenihabitans sp.; assembly: GCA_964242785.1. GTDB lineage: Bacteria > Pseudomonadota > Alphaproteobacteria > Rhizobiales > Beijerinckiaceae > Lichenihabitans. The sequence continues at coordinate 22,110 of CAXTBR010000010.1, forward strand.
GCCGGGCCTCGTCGAGGCCCGTGTAGGTGAAGACGACGCCGTCGCCCTCGACCCGCTCCGTCATCGTGCCGCGCCTCTCGCGGCGCATGCCGCGGGCCTCGAACAGGTCGGAGAAGTCGCAGCCGAACACGAAGGTCAGGGTGAAGTCGAGCCTGTTGGCGCCGTGGTTCGACACGTGGATGCGCTGGTGCGCGGTGCCGCCCCACAGGTAGGTGGTGCGGACCACGTGGACCGCGTCCTTCTCCATGACGATGTGGCCGTCCCGGTAGATGTCCGGGTTGGTCAGGTCCACGGTCAGCGACAGGTTGTCGTCGCGCACGCTGGAGCCGAGCAGGAGCGGCTGCGTGCCGGCGAGCAGCATCTCGAAGCGCGACAGGTAGCGCGTGTCGTGGTCGAAGAGCCCGTCCGGCCCGCCCGCTGAGGCGCCGATGTCGCCGTAGCTGTCGATCACCGCGAAGGTGTCGCCGTGCTTCAGGGTGTGGCGGGGGCGCGCCGAGGACTCGGTGGCCGGGATGTAGAACGGGGTCTTCTCGGTCGGATCGACCGCCGGCTCCCCCACGGCCTCGCGGGGGCGTCCGGCTTCCATGTCGTCTGTCATCGTCGAGGGAACATCCCGCTCAGGAGGGGAAGGGCCGCGGGCGAGGTGAGGGCCGGCCCCCGCCGGGCGAGCGCCCTCCTATACGCCGATCGACCGCCGAGGGAAGCCCGTCACGCTCCGGTCGCGAGCCCTCGTCCGCCGCGGCGCGGCCGTCACTGGGTCGCGCCCGTCCGCATGCGCAGCATCCCGCCGATGTCGACGACGGGGCGCTTGCCGTCGCGCGCCGCCGGCATCAGGGCCGAGGACCCGTCGAGGCCCGCGAGCGCGACCTGCTTGGTGTAGAGGTCGACGTAGTCGCGCGCCATGCGCTCGGCCGTGAAGCGCTCCTCGAAGCGGCGGCGCACCTTGCGGCGGTCCATCGCCAGCACCTGGGGCGCGGCCGCGATGGCCTCCTCCATCGAGCCCACGATGCGGCCCGTGACCCCGTCCTCGACGACCTCCGGCACGGAGCCGTGGCGGAAGGCCAGCACCGGGGTGCCGCAGGCCATGGCCTCGATCATCACGAGGCCGAAGGGCTCCGGCCAGTCGATGGGGAAGAGCAGCGCGCGCGCCTCGCCCAGGAACTTGGTCTTGCCGCGCTCGTCCACCTCGCCCACGAATTCGACGTCCCCGCCTTCGTCGAGCAGGGGCTTGATCTCGGTCTCGAAATATTTCTTGTCCGCCTTGTCGACCTTGGCGGCGATCTTCAGCGGGATGCCGAGGGCGCGGGCGATGCGGATGGCGCGGTCCGGGCGCTTCTCGGCCGAGATCCGGCCCAGGAAGGCGAGGTAGCCGCCGCGCGGGTCGTAGCTCGGCCGGTGCAGGTCGGCGGGGAGGCCGTGCAGCACCGTGCCGGCGAAGGTGGCGTCGGAGATCGGCGCGCGCTGCGCGTCCGAGATCGACACCAGCGGCATCTCGGGGAAGGCCCGGTAGAAGGGCCACAGGTCGGGCAGGTCCTGCCGGCCGTGCAGGGTGGTCAGCGTCTTGTTCGGCATGCCGCGGAACAGCGGGAAATGGAACATGTCGACGTGGAAATGCAGCACGTCGAAGGAGCGGGCGAGGCGGTGCGCGCGCTCGGCCATCATCAGCGTGTGGGGCAGGTAGTCGACCATCGTCTCGGACAGGCGGATGGCCTCCGTCGTGCAGGGGACGAGGTTGGCGGCCGTGATGGAATCGCCGCTCGCGAAGAGCGTCACCTCGTGGCCCTGGCGGACGAGTTCCTCGGTCAACCAGGAGACGATCCGCTCCGTGCCCCCGTAGAGGCGGGGCGGAACGGATTCCATCAGGGGGGCGATTTGCGCGATTCTCATGCTGCACGTCCGGGCTCGAGGATCGACTGACCGTCTGAGCGGGATCTCGGGGGTTCGCCCCCGAGATCCCGCCGCTTCTCATGGGGAGGATGAGCGGCCTTCCGCGGATCGATCCGCGGAGAGCTCCACTGGCTTGAACGCCACCGTTGGAACGATTGTTCCGCGCCGCACCATGCCGCCTGCGCCGCATCGGCGCAGCCCGCGCGCCCCATCGGCGCAGCCCGGCCTCCCTCGCCGCGGCCGGCGCCGGGCGCGGTTCAGGCTTGACCTCGGCCCCGAAACCGCCCCTCCTGGCCGGCGTTCCTGGGCGTCGGCGGGCGTCCCCGCCCTCGACACCACAGGGGAGCCCCACGGATGATCCCCGAATCCCCGCCCCGCGACGCCTGCCTGTTCCTCGACGTCGACGGCACGCTGATCGACATCGCGCTCACGCCGGACGCCGTGCGGGTGCCGCCGGGGCTGCTCCACGACCTCGTCCGCGCCGAGCGCTTCTTCGGCGGCGCACTCGCCCTCGTGAGCGGCCGCAGCATCGCGGACCTCGACCGGATCTTCGCGCCCCTGCGGCTGAAATCCAGCGGGGTGCACGGGGCCGAGTTCCGCTTCGGCGACGATGCGGCGGTGGAGGCCATGGGGGCCGCGCCGATCCCCGCCTCCGCCTGGGCCGACCTCGCCGCACTGCTGGCGGACTTCCCCGGCACGCTGGCCGAGAACAAGGGCTTCTCCTTCGCGGTGCATTACCGGACCGCGCCCGACTGCGAGTCACGGCTGCGCGGGGCGCTCGAACTCTTCCTCGCCCGACGGGTCGACCTCGGGCTCGCGATCATGCCCGGCCACTGCGTGTTCGAGCTGAAGCGTCCCCACGTCCACAAGGGAGCGGCGATCGCGGACTTCATGCGACGGCCGCCCTTCGCGGGGCGGCGCCCCGTGTTCGTCGGCGACGACGTCACGGACGCGCCGGGCTTCATCGCGGTGCGGGACCGGGACGGCTGGGCCTATTCGGTGGGCCGCGCCTTCCCGGGCGTGATAGGGACCTTCGCCGACCCGGCCGCCGTGCGGCTGTGGCTCGCGCGCATCGATCCGTCGGAGACCGCCACCGCATGACGCCGGCCCGCACCATGGACGACGCCCCGGCCGGCGACGGCCGCGCGGCCGCCGCGGCGGCCTTCCGGGTGTGCCGGATCTGGTCTATGGATGCCCCGGCCCCCATCGGACGGGCGCGAGTGGGACGGGTGCGGGGGGCGCGCGAGCGGTTCGAGGACGTGCCGAGCCGCCGCGATCCCTTCGGCCCGCCGTGCGAGGACCCCGACGCCGCGATGCGGGTGTCGCAGAGCTGGGAGGACGCCTGGTGAGCCGGCTCGTCATCGTCTCGAACCGCGTCACGGTGCCCGAACCCGGCCAGCCGCCGCCGCCCGGCGGGCTGGCCGTGGCGGTCCACGCCGCGCTGAAGTCCCGGCCCGGCCTGTGGTTCGGCTGGAGCGGCAAGGTCGACGACGGCCCCGGCGTCGAGCCCGAGACGGCCGTGCGCGACCACGTCACCTACGTGGTGACGGACCTGTCGAGCGCCGACTTCCAGGAATATTACAACGGCTTCGCCAACCGCGTGCTGTGGCCGATCCTGCACTACCGGGTCGACCTCGCCGAGTTCAACCGCTCGGACCTCACCGGCTACCTGCGGGTCAACGGGCTCTTCGCCGACCACCTGGCGAAGCTGCTGAAGCCCGACGACGTGATCTGGGTGCACGACTACCACCTGATCCCGCTGGCGCGGGAATTGCGCTCGCGCGGCTTCGACAACCCGATCGGCTTCTTCCTCCACATCCCCTGCCCGCCGGCCGACCTGCTGTTCACCATCCCCAAGCAGGAGCAGAGCATCGGGGCGCTGAGCCACTACGACCTCGTCGGCTTCCAGACCGAGAACGACCGCAACAACTACGGCCGCTACCTCGCGGCCACCGGCGCCCACCAGGGCCGGGACGGCACGTCCTACGCGCTCGACGGGCGCGTGGTGCGGATCGGCGCCTTCCCGGTGGGCATCGAGACGGAGGATTACGCGGCCCTCGCGGTGGAGGCCGCGGGCTCGGCCTTCACGCGGGAGTTCAAGGAGAGCCTGCTCGGCCGCAAGCTCGTGGTGGGGGTCGACCGGCTCGACTATTCCAAGGGCATCGTCCACCGCATCGAGGGCTACCGGCACTTCCTCGACACGGAGCCGGACTGGCGCAGCCGCGTCACCTACCTCCAGGTGACGCCGAAGAGCCGCTCCGACATCCCCGAATACGTCGACATGTCGGACGACGTGAACCGGCTGGTGGGCTCGGTGAACGGCCAGTTCGGCGAGGCCGCCTGGACGCCGATCCGCTACGTCAACCGGTCCTATCCCCGCGACGCCCTGGCGGGCATCTTCCGCGTCGCGGCCGCCGCCCTCGTCACCCCGCTGCGCGACGGCATGAACCTCGTGGCCAAGGAATACGTGGCGTCGCAGGACCCGGAGGACCCCGGCGTGCTGCTGCTGTCGCAGTTCGCCGGCGCGGCCGCCGAGCTCGACGCGGCCCTCATCGTCAACCCGCACGAGACGGAGGGCATGGCCCAGGCGCTGCGGGCCGCGCTGGAGATGCCGCTGGAGGAGCGGCAGGCGCGATTCCAGTCCATGTTCGAGCGCATCTCGCGCCAGGACATCGACCGCTGGGCCGAAACCTTCCTGGCCAAGCTGTCGGAGACGCGGCGCTCGTTCCTCATCGGCCAGTTGCGGTCGCTGTTCACCTGAGGGCCGGGAGGGCGGGCACCCTCCCCCCCGTCAGAACCGCAGGGCCTTGGCGGCCTTGACGCCCGGCAGGCGCTCGATGGCCTCCAGCACGGCGGCCGGGACCTCGCCGTCGACCTCGACCAGGGCTACGGCCGAGCCGCCGGGGCCGTCGCGGCCGAGCGCGAAGGTCGCGATGTTGATGCCGGCGTCGCCGAGCGCGGTCGCGAAGCGGCCGATGAAGCCGGGCTTGTCCTCGTTGGTGACGTACAGCATGGCGGGGGCGAATTCGGCCTCGACCTTGATGCCGCCGATGCCCAGAATGCGGGGCTTGCCGTCCTGGAACACGGTGCCGGCCAGCGCGCGGGTGCCGCCCTCGGTCGCGACCTCCAGGGTGACGAGCGACTCGTAGTCGCCCTCCGCGGCCCGCGTCGTGACGTCGACCGCGATGCCGCGCGCCTTGGCCAGCGCCGGGGCCGAGACGACGTTGACCGAGGCCAGCGCCGGGCGCAGCAGGCCGGCCAGCGCCGAGGCCGTCAGCGCCCCCGTGTTCAGCCCCGCCACCTCGCCCTCGTAGACGATCCGCACGGCGCTGAGCGGCGCCCGCGTGAGCTGCCCGGCGAAGGAGCCGAGCTTCTCGGCCAACGCCACCATGGGGCGGAGCTTGGGGGCCTCCTCGGCCGAGATGGAGGGGAAGTTGAGCGCGTTGGCGATGGCGCCGCGCACGAGGTAGTCGGCCATCTGCTCGGCCACCTGGAGCGCCACGTTCTCCTGCGCCTCGCTGGTGGCGGCCCCGAGATGCGGCGTGCAGACGACGTTGGGGTGGCCGAAGAGCACGTTCTCGCGCGCGGGCTCGACCGCGAAGACGTCGATGGCGGCGCCCGCCACGTGGCCGGAATCGAGCAGCGCGCGCAACGCCTCCTCGTCCACGAGGCCGCCGCGGGCGCAGTTGACGATGCGGACGCCGGGCTTGGTCCTGGCGAGGTTCTCGGCCGAGAGCACGTTCTTGGTCTGCGGCGTCATGGGGACGTGGAGGGTGATGAAGTCGGCGCGGCGCAGCAGCTCGTCGAGCTCGACCTTCTCGACCCCGAGGGCCAGGGCGCGCTCGGGGCCGAGGAAGGGGTCGAAGGCCAGGACGCGCATCTTCAGGCCGATGGCGCGGGCCGCCACGATGGCGCCGATGTTGCCGCAGCCGATGATGCCCAGCGTCTTGCCGGTGATCTCGACGCCCATGAAGCGGTTCTTCTCCCAGCGGCCGGCCTGGGTGGAGGCATCGGCGGCGGGGAGCTGGCGGGCGAGGGCGAACATGAGCGCGATGGCGTGTTCGGCCGTGGTGATGGAGTTGCCGAAGGGCGTGTTCATCACGATCACGCCCCTGGCGGTGGCGGCCGGGATGTCGACATTGTCGACGCCGATGCCGGCCCGGCCCACGACCTTGAGCCGCGTCGCGGCTTCGAGCAGCTTCGCCGTGACCTTGGTGGCCGAGCGGATCGCGAGGCCGTCGTAGTCGCCGATGACAGCGGCGAGCGCGTCCTTGTCGAGGCCGGGCTTCACGTCGACCGCGACGCCGCGCTCCCGGAAGATCGCCACGGCGGCGGGCGAGAGGTCGTCTGAGATGAGGACGCGGGGCGCCATGGGGGATGTCCTGGAAAAAAGGTGTCGGGCCAGTCGATCATTCCCTTCTCCCCTGCGGGGAGAAGGTGCCCGGCGGCGAAGCCGCGCAGGGCGGATGAGGGGTCCTGAAGCCGCGGGGGTCCCCCCTCATCCCGGCTTTGCCGACCTTCTCCCCGCCGGGGAGAAGGGCGAGCCTCCCGGCGTCGCGGCGAGCGGCCCCCTCAGCAGGCTTGCGTTGGTAGACCAACGCTTCGCCTGCCGAGCGTCCTGTTTCGTCGCAGGTTTTGTCGAAAGAGCGTGTTGCGCTCTTTCGAAACCTGCTTAGGCGGCTTTCTTCATCTCGCCGCTGGCCTCGGCGTGGGCCCAGTCGAGCCAGTCCGTCAGGGCCTCGACGTCGGCGGTCTCGACGGTCGCGCCGCACCAGATGCGCAGGCCGGGGGGGGCGTCGCGGTAGGAGCCGATGTCGAGGGCGACGCCTTCGCGCTCCAGCAGGGTGGCGAGGGTCTTGGCGAATTTCGCCTGGGCCTCGGCGGGCTGCGCCGTGACGGCGGGATCCACGACCTTGAGGCAGACGGAGGTGTTCGACTGGATCTCGGGCCGCTCGGCGAGGTTCGCCACCCAGGGGGTGCGGCGCACCCAGGCGTCGAGCGCCGCGGCGTTGCGGTCGGCGCGGGCGACGAGGCCCTCCAGCCCGCCGACCGACCGCCCCCAGGCGAGCGCGTCGAGGTAGTCCTCGACGCAGAGCATGGAGGGCGTGTTGATGGTCTCGCCCTTGAAGAGGCCCTCGGCGAGCTTGCCGCCCGACACGAGGCGGAACACCTTGGGCAGCGGCCGGGGCGGCGTGAAGGTGAGCAGCCGCTCGACGGCGCGGGGCGAGAGCACCAGCATGCCGTGGGCCGCCTCGCCGCCGAGCGCCTTCTGCCAGGAGAATGTGACGACGTCGAGCGCCTCCCAGGGGAGCCTCTGGGCGAAGGCCGCCGAGGTGGCGTCGCAGAGCGTCAGCCCGGCGCGGTCGGCCGGGATGGGCGTGCCCTCGGCGACGCGGACGCCCGAGGTGGTGCCGTTCCAGGTGAAGACGACGTCGCGGTCGAAGTCGACGTCTGCGAAATCGACGATGCCGCCGTAGGGCGCTTTCAGGGTGCGGGTGTCGGGGAGCTTGAGCTGCTTGACGGCGTCCGTCACCCAGCCCTCGCCGAAGCTCTCCCAGGCCAGCACGTCCACGGGCCGGGCGCCGAGCAGCGTCCACATGGCCATCTCGATGGCGCCGGTGTCGGAGCCCGGGACGATGCCGATGCGGTAGTCGGAGGGGACCTCCAGCACCTCGCGGGTGAGCGCGATGGCGGCCTGAAGCTTGGCCTTGCCGACCGCGGCGCGGTGGGAGCGGCCGAGGGGGGCGTCGCGCAGCGCGTCGAGGGACCAGCCGGGGCGCTTGGCGCAGGGGCCCGAGGAGAAGCACGGGTTCGCCGGCCTGCGGGCCGGGGTGGGGAGCGTCATGGAATCCATCCTCTCAGATGGGAGCCTCCCGTTGGGGGGAGGTGGCCCGGGGACGGAGGTAGGCGATGGGGGGCGGGGACGTCAAGGCGAGGGGTTCGGCCGACATCGGCGCGGGAGGCACCCTATTCCGCTCATCCGCCCGCTGCGGGAGAAGGACGGTCCCTACCCCATCCGCCGCAGCACGGCCCGCAGCGGATTCAGGCGGCGCAGCCGGCCCCAGGCCGCCACGCGGTGCACCGTGTCGAGCCGCGCCTGGAGCTGGCCGAGGCGCTCGCCGAGCGCCAGGATCTCGTCCTGCTTCTCGGCGATCGAGCCCTTGAGCCGCGCGTTCTCGGCGCGCAGGTCGTCGTTGTCGAGCTCCAGGCGGCGCAGGCGTAAGACTGCGCCCTCCGGCCCGTCGCCCCCCGCCCCGGTCACGCCGCGGCCCGCCACAGGCTGTCGTGCATCCCGGCCGCCGCGGCCATCCGGGCGAAGAAGCGCGCATAGGCCGTGACCTCGAAGGGGTTGAGGAGGCTGTAGGCGAAGCGCAGCGCCGGGTCGCGGGAATGGTGGTGGTGCATGAGGTTGGTGACGATCTCCCCCCCGGCGCCGGTGCGGGCCGCGGGGTGCGGCAGGCGGCTGTAGCGGTCGTAGACCGCGAAGGGGTCGCCCGACCAGGTGAGGTGCTTCTCGCGGAACATGCGCCGCACCATGCGGGGCACCGGCACGCCCGAGCGGAAGGCGCCGTAGCCGTAGGGGCGGGCCGCGGCCCCCCGCAGCCGCGCCGCGTCCCGCCGCGCCGCGTGGCCGGCGAGCAGGGCCTTCAGGGCGCCCGCGGCGCGCGGCTCGGGCGCGTGGCGCGACACCTCGTCGGGCCGCTCGGGCGAGAAGCCCGAGAAGTGGAAGAAGGCGAGCGGCCGCCCGTCGACGAGCCAGGTGCCGTCCGCCGCCGCCGACACGGCCCGCCGGTCGAGGTTCCAGTAGGCGACGTTGAACCCCGTGTCGCGCAGCACCCGCGCCCGCTCGGCGAAGCCCGGCAGGAGGTCCATGTATTTCTGGTCGACGAAGAGCCCCCGGTCCTGCTCGTCGACGCAGCCGTGGCGCAGCACCCGGGCCCACCAGCGCAGGGCCGGCTCCGTCTCGGGCGTCTGGGCGGCCGCCAGGAAGCCGAGGTTGTAGACCCCCGTCTGCATCACATGCTGCTCGGTGCGGGGCGCGCCCGCGGCGGGGGGATCGCAGAAATGCGGCGTCAGCACGAAGGAGGCGCCGCCGTCGAGCAGCGCCGCGAGGTCGTCGAGCCGCCGGTAGATCTCGATGTCGGGGTCGAAATATAGCACCGCGCGGTGGCCGCGCTCGAACAGCCGCAGCATCAGGAACGGCTTCAGGGCCGTGTTGAACTCGGTGACGTCATACGCGAAGGCGAAGCTCGGGAAGTCCGGGATGCCGAGCTCGGCGGCCGGCAGGACCTCGACGCCCTCGGGGTAGCGGTCGCCCGCGTGGGGCACGTCCGCCAGCCCCAGCACCAGCGCCGCCTCGGGGTGGTGCGCCCGCGCGGAGGCGAAGAACACCTCGGCCTGCGGCAGGTAATTGTGCGAGCAGATCGTGACGATGGCGGTGCGGGGCAGCATGGGGATGCCGTGGTTGCACGGGGCGCGCCGCCTGTCCACCCGCGGGCCCCGCGCCTCACGCGAGCCGGTTCGCCGCCACCGGGAAGGAGCAGACGACGGCGCCCGCCTCGTCGACCAGCCAGGCGAAATCCGCCTCCTCGACGAAGTCCTCCAGCGGGTAGCGGCGGGCCTGGGCGTCGGCGTCACGGTCGTCGCGGGCCGACAGGATCACGGCGCAGGGCGTCTCGATCGAGCCGTCCGTGTGGTGGCGCGTGCTCAGGAGCCGGTAGGCCGGCATGACGTCCCCTCCCCGATGGGCGTGACCTCGAGGTCATCGTAGACGGTCAATGCCGACAGGTGGACGGAAGTTGGGGCGCCGGCGGTCAACTCGCCGTGATGAGGGCGCGCTCGACCTCCGCGGCCGGCGGCACCGGGCAGCTCGGGCCGGGCACGGGGGGCGGGGCCGGCACGGGCGGCAGGCGATCCTCGGCCCAGGCTTCGAGGAAGGCGCCGGACCAGCGGGCCACCGGGCCGTCGTGCTGGAACCAGTCGCGCCGGTGGTCGTGCACCGGCCGGGCGTTGGTGCCCACCGCCGTGTCGGCGCCGTGCACCGTCCAGCGGCACATCATGGCGTAGGTGACCTCGGGGTGGAACTGCAGCCCGACGGCGTTGCGGCCGTAGCGGAAGGCCTGGCACTCGAAATCCGTCCCCTGGGCCAGCCCGGTGGCGCCGGCCGGCAGGCAGAAGCCCTCGCGGTGCCAGTGGTAGACCCAGCGCGGGAAAGGCACCCCGAGCAGCGCGTCGCCGGCCGCCGTGGGGTGGATCTCGTAATAGCCGATCTCGACGTGCCCGCCCGGATGCGGGCCCACCGGCTGGCCGAGCTGGCGGGCGATCATCTGGGCGCCGAGGCACAGGCCCAGCAGCGGCGCGCCCTCGCCGAGCGGCACCGCCGTCCAGTCGATCTCGGCCCTGACCCAGGGGTCGGCGTCGTTGGCGCTCATCGGCCCGCCGAAGATCACCGCGCCCGCGTGCTCCGCCATCGTGGCGGGTAAGGGATCGCCGAAGCGCGGGCGGCGGATGTCGAGCGGATGGCCCATGGCGCGCAGCAGGCGGCCGACGCGCCCCGGCGTGGAAAGCTCCTGGTGCAGCACGATGAGCACGGGCTTTCGCCGCGCGGCCGCGGGCTCGGGCGGCTGGACGTCCCCCGGCGGTGCTGACCCCATCCCCCGCGTCCCTCCCCCGGCCGAACTCCGGCCCGTCGTGCAATCGCGGTGCCACGGCCCACGTTGCCGCCCCCCGGGCGAGGCCCTATGATGGGTCGCGAACCGGACGGGGACACCCGCCGTTCACCGCCGGCCGCGGCGGCGACCGCCCCGCTCAGCCCCACGCTCTGCGACGGAAATCCGGCGCCACCGTGACGGAGCCTGCGGTCGGTTCGGAGGGGGACCACGCGATGACACCTGTGCAGGCCCGGATGGCGCGCGCCGCCCTCGACCTGACGCCCGAGGACCTGTCGAGGCTGGCGGGGCTGTCGGCCGACGACGTGGCGCAGCTCGAGCACGGCGGGCAGGAGGGCATCGCCTCGGCCCGGCTGCGCACCACCTTCGAGGGCGCCGGCGTCACCTTCATCGAGACGGACGGCGTGCGCTTCGACGCCCGCCAGGGCATGGCCGCGACCGTGCCGCTCGAAGAGATGAATTCCTACAATGACGAGTGACGCGTCCCGCGCGGCCGCGCTCGGCCTCGCCCTCATCCTGGGCGTGGCGGCGGGCGGCCCCGCCCGGGCCGCCGAGCCGTCCTACCCGTTCGAGGGCACCTGGGTGCGGGCCAACCGGGTCTGCGCGCCCAACGCGCCCCGCGAGCGGACCTACACGGCCCACGACGTGAGCTTTCCGACCGGCCGCTGCGCCTACCGCAAGGTGGCGGGCGGCGGCGGCCAGTTCGAGGTCTTCGAGGACTGCCGGCGGGCCGAGCGCCCCGGCAACTACACCGAGACGATCCGCATGCTGGGGCCCGACCTCATGGTGATGCGGCGCCAGGCGGCCCGCCTCAAGATCACCCGGCCGCTGCGCTACGCCCGCTGCACGGCCGCGGCCGCCCCGCCGCCCCCCGCCCCTCCGAAGCCCGCGCCGGCCGCGACGCACCGGCCCGCCACGGGGCCCGAACCGGCCGAAGCCAAGCCGCCCGAAGCCAAGCCGTGAGGCCCGGATTCGGCGATTGACGGGCCGGATTTCGTTCTCTATCTGTTCCGACATGGCCGGCGTTGTCCACAGGCGCGCCGGCCCCGTCCGAGCCCGGAGAGCGCCCATGTTGACCGGTTTCGATGTCGGCGGGACGCCCCCGGCGCCCCCGCCCTTCCCGGGAGGCAGGACCGCTCCGGCGAGGTCCGCGCCCCTGGCCCGGCCGCCCCGCAAGGCCGAGCCGCTGACGCTCGACGACGTCTTGGCGAACCGCCGCCGCGGGCGCGGTGCCCTGTCGAACCCCACGGGCCGCTTCGAGGCCGAGACCCGCGAGTCCGAGGCCGCCGACGAGGCGTCGCTGCCCGACCCCGCCGAGCTCGCCACGGTGGTGACGGTCGAGCGGCCCAGGACCGTCATCACCCGCAACGACTCGCCCGACATCTCCTTCGACCGCTCGATCAACCCCTACCGGGGCTGCGAGCACGGCTGCGTCTACTGCTTCGCCCGCCCCACCCACGCCTTCGTGGGCCTGTCGCCGGGGCTCGACTTCGAGACCAAGCTCTTCGTCAAGGAGGGCGCGGCCGAGAAGCTGGAGCGCGAGCTCGCGGCCCCGAGCTACAGGCCCCGCACGGTCGCTATCGGCACCAGCACCGACCCCTACCAGCCGATCGAGCGGGAGCGCCGCGTCATGCGCGGCATCCTCGAAGTGCTGGAGCGCTGCGACCACCCGATCGGCATCATCACCAAGTCGGCGCTCGTGGCGCGCGACATCGACCTCCTGGCGCCGATGGCCGCCAAGGGGCTGGTGAAGGTGGCGGTGTCGGTCACGACGCTCGACCCGGCGCTGGCCCGCCTGATGGAGCCGCGCGCGCCCGCGCCGAGGAAGCGCCTCGACGCGATCCGGCGCCTGAGCGAGGCCGGCATCCCCGTCACCGTGATGGCGGCGCCGCTGATCCCGGCCGTCAACGACCACGAGGTCGAGGCCATCCTGGCGGCGGCCCGCGCGGCCGGCGCGGCCGAGGCCGGCTACGTGGTGCTGCGCCTGCCGCTGGAGGTGCGCGACCTGTTCCGCGACTGGCTGATGGCGCATTTCCCCGACAAGCTCCGCCACGTCATGGGGCTCGTCCAGTCGATGCGCGACGGCCAGGACTACGACCCGAGCTGGGGCAAGCGCATGACCGGCACCGGCCCCTACGCCTGGATGCTGGGCCGGCGCTTCGAGGTGGCGGCCGCCAAGCTCGGCTTCCCCAAGACCCGCGCCAAGCTCCGCACCGACCTGTTCAAGGCCCCGACCCCGCACGGCCAGCAGCTCAGCCTGTTCTGATCCTCGGGCGCGACGTCGTCGGGGATCGGGCGCGTCACGCCCATTCGCCGCGGCGGAACACCGGCACGCGGCGGCCGTCGAGGTGCAGGCCGTCGATGTCGATCCGGTCGGATCCGATCATCCAGTCGACGTGGATCGCGCTCGTGTTGCCGCCCCGCGCCACGATCTCCCCGGGCGACAGGGTCGCGCCCTCGGTGAAGCATTTCGCGTAGCACTGGCCGAGCGCGATGTGGCAGGCGGCGTTCTCGTCGAACAGCGTGTTGAAGAACAGGAGCCCGCTGCGCGAGATCGGCGAGGAATGGGGCACCAGCGCCACCTCGCCCAGGCGCCGCGCGCCCTCGTCGGTGTCGAGCAGCCGGGTCAGCACCTCCTCGCCGCGCGACGCCCGCGCCTCGACGATGCGGCCGCCCTCGAACCGCACCGCCATGCCCTCGATCAGCGTGCCCTGATGGGACAGCGGCTTGGTGCTGGCGACATACCCCTCGACCCGCAGGGCGTGCGGGGTGGTGAAGACCTCCTCGGTGGGGATGTTGGGGTTGCAGGTGATGCCGTTGCGCGCCGTGGCGGCGCCCCCGTGCCACTCGTGGCCGTCGGCGAGCCCGATCGTGAGGTCGGTGCCCGGCCCGGAATAGTGGAGCGCGCTGAAGCGCTGCCCGTTGAGTCGCTCGGTCCGCAGGCGCAGCGCGGCATTGTGGGCCGCCCAGGCCGGGATGGGGTCGGGGGCGTCGACGCGCGAGGCCGCGAAGATGGCGTCGGCGAGCTTGCCCACCGCGGTCGCGGCGTCGTCGTCCGGGAACACCTGCGCGGCCCAGGCGGCGCCCGGATAGGCCACGATGTTCCAGTTGATGGCGAAGCCCGCGATCCTGTCGAGCGCCGGCCGGTAGGCGACCGACTGGGCCTTGCTGGCCCGCGCCACCTTGGCGGCGTCCTGGCCCGCCAGCAGCATGGGGTCCTCGCCCACCACGGCGAGCCGCGCCGTGCCGGCGTCGAGCGCCTGGGCGATGCCGTCGTAGAGCCAGCCCGCGGCGGCGTCGAACCCCTCGTCCCGCCCGGACCGGTAGCGGGCCAGCGTGACCTCGGGGTCGGACAGCAGCGGGGTGACGAGGCTGGCACCGGCCTCGTAGGCGTGATGCGCGATGCGCCGCACCAGGGGCAGCGCCTCGACCGGCGCCGTGACGAGCAAGGGTTGCCCCGGCTGGAGCCTCAGCCCGACCTTGACGGCCGCCTCGGCCAGCCTGTCGAGCTTCACGGGATCGATGGAGGGGGAGGGATCGCGCTGGTCGGTGGTCATGCGGCTCGGCCTCGTGGTCGCGCCCCCGTCACCGCGGCGCCCCCTCACGATAGGGGCTCGGGGCCGCCTCGGCCATCGGCCTGCTCGCCGCACGCCCGGGGACGCCGCCACGCTGCCCGGAACGCGGGCGCCCGCTGCGGATTCTTTCCGCAGGGGCGCCCGCCATTGCGGCTTGACGGGCCAGATGGTGGACACCTACCATCATCACGTCGAGAGCGGTCCGGGATATCCGTCTGGACTGGATCTCCTCAAGATGAAGAGGGCGCCGATCTCGCCGTGCTGCGGTCCTCCTCAGAGATGGCCATGAACAGTCTCCATCTTCTTCCGCTCGGCGAGGGGACGATACGCTTGGCCCCGCGCCGATCGCCCTCGCTGTCCAGTCCTGCCGGGCGCGGCGCGCCGTCGTTGCCGGACGTCCGCCCCGAGCGAGGCATGACCATCGATGGCATCGGTATCGGACAGGCGGAACAGCGGCGGACCGTCGCCGCGCCGCGGCCTCAAGCCCCCGAAGACGATCGACTACCTCAACATCGACTTCGACGTCTTCGGCATGCTGCTGAGCTTCTACGTCCGCACGGTCAACATCCTGGTGAGCCGGGACCTCGACGGGAGGATGGAGCCGCTCGGCCTCGCGGGCGGGACCGGCAAGATCGCCACGATCCTGCTGGTCTCGGCCAATCCGGGGATCCGCCCGTCGGTGCTGGCCCATTTCATCCGGCGGGACCGCTCGGCCATGGGCAAGCTGCTCGACGCCATGGAGGGCGCCGGCCTCCTCGAACAGAGAGTGTCGCCCGTCGAGCGCCGCGCCCGGGAGCTCTACCTGCTGCCGAAGGGCGAGGCTCTGGTGGAGCGCGTGCGCGGCGTGGCGCTGCGGCAGGACCGGGACTTCTTCGCCATGCTGGACGGGGACGAGCAGGCGCAGTTGCGCGCGCTGCTGCGCAAGGTCTACGGCCACTACCTCGACATGATGCCGGATGCCGGGTGACGGCGGGCCGCCTCGGGGCCGCGCCGTGAGCCCGGCCCCGCGCCTCGCCATGGTGTCGGGCGCCAGCCGCGGCATCGGGCGCGCGGTCGCCGAGGCCCTGGCCCGGGGCGGCTGGCACCTCAGCCTCGGGGTGCGGGACCCCGACGGGACGGCGCCGCCCGCCGGGACCGAGTCGCTGGTCCACCGCTACGACGCCCGCGACCCTGAGGGGGCCGCCGCCTGGGTCGAGGCCACGCTGCGCCGCTTCGGCCGCGTCGACGCCGTGGTGGCCAATGCCGGCATCATGACCCCGAAGACCGTGATCGAGGCCGAGGACCATGACTTCGACGACCTCCTGGAGGTCAACGTCAAGGCGCCGCGCCGCATCGTGAAGGCGGCCTGGCCGGCGCTCCGGGCGAGCGGTCGCGGGCGCGTCGTCACCGTGGTGTCGCTGTCGGGCCTGCGCGTCGCCTCGGCGGCGTCGGGCCTCTACGCGACGAGCAAGTTCGCGGCCCTCGGCCTCACCCACGCCATCCGGCAGGCCGGCTGGGCCGACGGCATCCGGGCCACCGCCGTCTGCCCGGGCTTCGTGGCCACCGACATGGCGGCCCCGCTGACCGCCGGCCGGGACCCCGCCGAGCTGACCCAGCCCGAGGACGTCGGCCGCGTCGTGGCCTTCGTGCTCGACCTGCCCAACACGGCGTGCATCGCCGAGGTGCCGATCAACTGGGCCCTGGAGCCGCGGCTGTGACGCGAACTCATGCCGACAGCGGCGCTCCTCCATCCCTCCTCATCCTGAGCAGGCCCGAAGGGCCGTGTCGAAGGACGCAGGCGCCCTCCGCGCGCAAGCGGCCCGCGTCTGCGTCCTTCGACACGGGTCCTGCGGACCCTGCTCAGGATGAGGGAGGTGGAGGGAAAGTCAGCACGGACCGCCGCTGGCATCGTTTCAGATCAGGCGAGAATTGACATGGGCCCGCAGGTCGACCCCGTCCGCTCCGACACGGAGCTCCCCGAAGCCGTCGAGGTCGTGGTCGTCGGGGGCGGCATCATCGGCACGTCGACGGCCCTGGCGCTCGCCAGGCGCGGCGTGTCGGTGGCGCTGTGCGAGAAGGGCCACGTGGCGGGCGAACAGTCGAGCCGCAACTGGGGCTGGGTGCGCAAGGGCCGCCGCGACCCCCGCGAGATCCCCCTCATCGTCGAGAGCCTCCGGATGTGGGAGCGCATGAACGAGACGGTGGAGGGCGAGACGGGCTTCCGCACCACGGGGGTCGTGTGGGGCTGCGAGGACGACGCGGACGTCGCCCGATACGAGACCTGGCTCGAATGGGCCCGCCCCTACCAGATCGGCGCCCACATGATCTCGGGCGACGAGCTCGACCGCCACGTGCCGAACGGCTCGAAGCGCTGGAAGGCCGCCATGTATTGCGCCAGCGACGGGCGGGCCGAGCCGCAGAAGGCGGCCCCCGCCATCGCCACGGCGGCGCAGCGCGAGGGCGCCGTCATCCTCACGGATTGCGCGGTGCGCGGGCTCGACCTCGCGGGCGGCCGGGTCGCGGCCGTGGTGACGGAGCGCGGCCGCATCCGCTGCAACGCCGCCGTGCTGGCGGGGGGCGCCTGGTCGCGCCGCTTCCTCCGGGACGTCGGCGTCACCCTGCCCCAGCTCAAGGTGCGCTCCACCGCCCTGCGGACGGCGCCGATCGAGAACGGCCCGGAGGCGGCCTTCTGGTGCGCGAAGGGCGCCTACCGCAAGCGCCTCGACGGCGGCTACACGATCGCCAACGGCAACGTCAACGTGGTGCCGCTGGTGCCCGACAGCTTCCGCTTCTTCAAGGAGTTCCTGCCGGCCTTCAAGGACGACTGGCGCGGGCTGAAGCTGCGCGCCGACGGGCGCTTCGTGCAGGAATGGACGGAGGCCCGCACCGTGCCGCTCGACCAGGTGTCGCCCTACGAGCGCTGCCGCGTGCTCGATCCGGAGCCGGACCGCAAGTACAACCGGCAGGCGCTGGCGGATCTCACGGCCCTGTTCCCGGCCTTCGCGAGCGCCCGCGTCGTGCAGGAATGGGCCGGGATGATCGACGTCATGCCGGACGCCGTGCCGGTGATCTCGACGGTCGAGGGCGTGCCGGGCCTGGTCGTGGCGACCGGCTTCTCGGGCCACGGCTTCGGCATCGGCCCCGCGGCCGGCCGGCTCGCCGCCGACCTCGCCACCGGCGCCGCCCCGGTGGTCGACCCGCACGACTTCCGGCTGTCGCGCTTCAGCGACGGCTCCAACCCCAGGCCCATCGCGGGCATCTGAACGCATCGATCCGAAGGAGCGACCCCATGAGCGACGATCACGACGAGACCCCAAGCGCCGCGGCCGAGGGGCCGAGCCGCCGGCGGCTGCTGGCGCTCGGCTCGGCGGCCGCCGCCGCCGCCTTCGCCGGCCCGCTCCCCGGCTGGAGGACGGGCGCGCGGGCCGCGACGCCGCCCGGCAAGCCCAAGGGGCAGGCCGTGATCGGCCTGTCGCAGGAACCTACGGTGTTCCAGCCCCTGAAGCTGCACATCGAGGTCGACGAGGCCGTCTACATGAACCTGTTCGGCACGCTGTGGTCGTCGGACCCGGAGGGCAACTTCGTGCCCGACCTCGCGGCCGAGATCCCCACGGTGGAGAACGGTGGCCTGTCGGCCGACGGGCTGCGCTGGCGCATCAAGCTCAGGCCCGACGTGAAGTGGCACGACGGCACGCCCTTCACGGCCGAGGACGTGAAGTACAACATCGAGCTCCTGGTCGATCCGAAGTTCCTGTCGAGCCGCCGCGCCGGCCACGAGCTCGTGCGCGACATCACGGTCGTCAGCCCCACCGAGATCACCTGGCGCCTGGAGCACGCCTACGCGCCCTATCCGGCGATCCTGTCCTGGACGTGGTTCGCGCCGAAGCACATCCTGGAGAAGGAGGCCGACATCAACCAGCCGGCCTTCGCCCAGGCGCCCGTCGGTACCGGGCCGTTCAAGTGGGTCGAGCGCGTGCCGGGCGACCACATCACGCTCAGCGCCTACGACGGCTACCACGGCCCCGGGCCCTACCTCGAACGCCTCATCGTCAAATACGTCCCCGACCTGACGGTGCTCTACACACAGTTCCAGACCGGCGATGTCGACTACATCGGAATCCAGGGCATCACGCCCGACCATTACGAGGAGGCGAAGGTCCTGGCGGGCCGCAGCATCACCCCGGCCCCCAAGGCCACGATCGAGAACATCGCCCTGAACACCGGCCTGCCGGTGTTCAAGGAGCGGGCGGTGCGCGAGGCGCTCTATCTCGCCTTGGACAAGAAGAGCATCATCGAGCAGATCTACTACGGCCTGCCGGCGCCCACCGAATCCTATCTCCCCATGCAGTCCTGGGCCTACAACCCCGACCTGCCGAAGGTGAGCTACGACCCCGACAAGGCCAGGGCCACGCTGGACGCGGCGGGGTGGACGCCGGGGCCGGACGGCGTGCGGGTGAAGGACGGCGTGCGGCTGGAGTTCACCAACTCCACCACGGCCGGCAACCACGTCCGCGAGCAGGCCCAGCAGCTCCTCCAGCAGAACTGGATGGAGATCGGCGCCAAGATGAACATCTCCAACCTGCCGCCCGCCGTGATGTGGGGCGACTACTGGATGCTGTCGAAGTTCGAGAGCGCCATGGTGGGCATCGACTTCATGGTGGGCCCCGACCCCGACGCCACGGACTACCTGTCGAGCCGGGCCAGCGCTGCCAAGGGCGGCGGCGGCCAGAACACCACCCAATACACGAGTCCCGAGGCCGATGCCCTCATCGCCGAGGGGGCCGCCGCGGTCGACCGCGCCGCCCGCAAGGCCGCCTATCTCAAGCTCCAGGAGATGACGCGACGCGACCTGCCCTACCTGCCGATCTTCCAATATGTCGTGGTGCAGGGCGTGAAGACGGGGCTCGAAGGCTTCGTGCCCAACATCAACACGCAGGAGAACTGCTGGAACGCCGCGACCTGGTACTGGGCATGACCCGGGGCGGGTGAGCCGAGGCGGGGCCGCCATGGCGCGTTTCCTGATGAGCCGCGCGCTCCAGAGCCTCGTGCTCCTGGTCATCGTGTCGATGATCGGCTTCGGCGTGCTGCATCTGGCGCCCGGCGGCCCCCTCTCGCAGTTCGCCCTGGTGCCCGGCATGAGTGCGGCCCGGATGGCCGAGATCGCCCACGAGATGGGCCTCGACCGGCCGCTGCCCGTGCAATACGGGCAGTGGGCGAGCCGCCTCCTGCGGGGCGACTGGGGGCATTCCTACCGCGATACGCAGCCGGTGCTCGCGGTGATCGCGGCGCGGCTGCCCGCCACGCTCGAACTCATGGTCGCGGCCATCTCCCTCGCGGTGCTGACGGGCGTGACCGTGGGGGTGCTGGGCGCCGTGCGGCGCCACTCGGTCTTCGACACGCTGTCGACGGCCGGCGCCATGGTGGCGCTGTCGATCCCGACCTTCTGGTTCGGCCTCGTCACCATCTACGTCTTCTCGGTCAAGCTCGGCTGGCTGCCGGCCGGCAGCCGCTCGACCGTGGGCGACGAGTCGCTCTGGGGCTACGCCCGCCACCTGATCGCGCCGGCCTGCGTGCTGGCCCTCGTCGAGGTCGCAGTGTGGAGCCGCTACATGCGCTCCGCCATGCTCGACGTCATCGACCAGGACTTCGTCCGCACCGCCCGCGCCAAGGGCCTGCCGGAGCGGCGCGTCATCCTCCACCACGTGTTCCGCAACGCGCTGCTGCCGATGATCACGCTGGCGGGGCTCGAGCTGCCGACGCTGCTCGGGGGCGCGCTCGTCACCGAGACGGTCTTCACCTGGCCCGGGATGGGGCGGCTGTTCCTCGATTCGCTGGGCTATCGCGACTATCCCGTGGTGATGGGCATCCTGATGGTCTCGGCGTTGCTGGTGCTCGTGGGCAGCCTCGCGGCCGACCTGCTGGGCGCCGTCGCCGATCCGCGCATCCGGCTGGAGTGAGGGAGGACGCCATGGCCGAGACGATGGGCACCGCCCCCGCCGCCCGCCTCGCGGCCCTGATGCCCGGCCGGCGCCGGGCCGGGTCCGGCCGGCCGCGCAGCCGGGCGCTCGGCCGCTTCCTGCGCCACCGGCTCGCCACGATCGGGCTCGCGGCCATCGTGCTCATGGTGCTGGCCTGCTGGATCGGCCCGCTGCTCATCCCCTTCGACCAGCTCTTCATCGACATCCGCCACCGCTTCGCCGGGCCCTTCGCGGGGCCGCACCTCTTCGGCACCGACCAGCTCGGCCGCGACCTCCTGGTGCGGCTGCTCATGGCGGGGCGGATTTCGCTCGCCATCGGCTTCGCCGCCATGCTGATCTCGACGCTGATCGGCACGGCGGTCGGCATCGTGGCGGGCTATCACGGCGGGTTCGTCGGGGCCGCGCTGATGCGCTTCGTCGACGCCATGCTGTGCTTCCCCTCCGTGTTCCTGCTGCTGGCGCTCGCGGCCTTCATCCAGCCCAGCGTCGTCACCATCACGCTGATCATCGCGGTCACGGGCTGGATGGAGGTGGCCCGCGTGGTGCAGGGGCAGATCCGGTCCCTGAAGGGGCGCGACTTCACCCTCGCGGCCGAACTCATGGGGGCCTCGGGCCGCTACGTCATGGTCAACGAGCTGCTGCGCAACGCCGTCGGCCCCATCATCGTGGCCGCCACGCTGACGGTGGCGCGCGCCATCCTGGCCGAGGCCTACGTGTCGTTCCTCGGCTACGGCATCCAGGCGCCGGTGGCGAGCTGGGGCAACATGCTGAACAACGCCCAGCAATATCTCGGCTCGGCTCCCTGGCTCGCCATCTTCCCCGGCCTGATGATCACGGTCGCGGTGGCGAGCTTCAACTTCGTCGGCGACGGGCTGCGCGACGCGCTCGACGCGCGGGTGGAGCTGTGAGCGTGGCGGACGCCCCCGCGGATCCCGTGCTCGACGTGCGCGGCCTGTCGGTCGGCTTCGCGGACGAGCGCGCCCTCGTGCCGGCCGTCCACGACGTCGGCTTCACGCTGCGGCCCGGCGAGACGCTGGCGCTCGTGGGCGAGTCGGGCTCGGGCAAGAGCGTCACCAGCCTCGCCGTGATGCGGCTCCTGCCGCCGGCCCCCCGCACCCGCGTCTCGGGCGCGGCGCTGCTGCGGGGGCGCGACGGCACCGTGCGCGACCTCATGGCCCTGCCGGATGCCGCGATGCGCGCGCTGCGGGGCGACGAGATCGCCATGATCTTTCAAGAGCCGATGACGTCGCTGAACCCCGTGCACCGCATCGGCGACCAGATCGCCGAGGCGATCCGCTTCCACCGCGGCGTCGACCGGCGCACGGCGCTCCGGCGGGCCGAGCGGCTGATCGACCGCGTCGGCATCCCGGCGGCGCGCCAGCGGATGCGGGCCTATCCGCACGAGCTGTCGGGCGGCATGCGCCAGCGCGTGATGATCGCCATGGCGCTCGGCTGCGACCCGACCGTGCTGATCGCCGACGAGCCCACCACGGCCCTCGACGTGACCGTGCAGGCGCAGATCCTCGACCTCCTGAAGGACCTCCAGGCCGAGACCGGCATGGGCATCGTCTTCATCACCCACAACCTCGGCGTGGTGGCGGAGATCGCCGACCGGGTGATGGTGATGTACGCGGGCCGCATCGTCGAGCGCGGCGGCGTCGTGCCGGTGATGACCGGGCCACTGATGCCCTACACGCGCGGGCTGATCGCCTCGGTGCCGCGCCTCGACCTCCGGGGCGGCCCCATGGTGTCGGTGCCCGGCACGGTGCCGGACCCCCGCGCCCCGCCGCCCGGCTGCGCCTTCGCGCCGCGCTGCCCGCACGAGGTGACGGACCTCTGCGACGCCGCCGTCCCGCCCCTGGCCGAGGTGCGGCCCGGCCACCTCGTGCGCTGCCGCCGCTGGGACGCGGTCGCGGCCGAGGCGGCGTCAGCCGAGGCGGCGTCAGCCGCCGCGGAGGCGCGGGCGTGACGGCGGCCGAAGCCTCCCCGCTCGTCCGGGTCGAGGGGCTGAAGCAGCATTTCGGCGGCGGCGGGCTGTTCGGCCGCAGCGGCGTGGTGCGGGCCGTCGAGGACGTGTCCTTCGACATCGCGCGCGGCGAGATGCTGGGCCTCGTCGGCGAGTCGGGCTCGGGCAAGTCGACCCTCGGGCGCGCCGTGCTGCGCGCCACGGTGCCGACCGCGGGGCGCATCACCTTCGACGGGCAGGACATCACGGCCCTCAAGCCGCGGCAGCTCCGCCCGCTGCGGCCGCGCATGCAGATGATCTTCCAGGACCCCTTCGCGTCGCTGAACCCGCGCATGACGGTGGGCGACATCGTGGGGGCGCCCTTCGTCATCCAGCGCAAGGGGCTCGACCGGGCGGAGCGCCACGCCCGCGTGGTGGAGGCGCTCGACACCGTGGGCCTGCCGGAGCGGGCCGCCGAGCGCTACCCGCACGAGTTCTCCGGCGGCCAGCGCCAGCGCATCGGCATCGCCCGTGCCTTCATCACCGAGCCGGACTTCCTCGTGGCGGACGAGCCGGTCTCGGCCCTGGACGTGTCGATCCAGGCCCAGGTCGTCAACCTGCTGATGGAGATCCGCCGCCGGCTGTCGCTGACCGTGCTGTTCATCAGCCACGACCTCGCCGTGGTGGGGCACGTCTGCGACCGCGTCGCCGTCATGTACCTCGGCCGCATCGTCGAGGTCGCGGACACGCGCGCGCTCTTCACCGGACCGCGCCACCCCTACACCGAGGCCCTGTTCGCGGCCGTGCCGATCCCCGACCCCACGCTGCGCCGCCCGCGCATCGTGCTCCAGGGCGACCTGCCGAGCCCGCTGGCGCCCCCCTCGGGCTGCGCCTTCCGCGGCCGCTGCCGCTACGCCCTCCCGGCCTGCGCGGAAACCGTGCCGCCGCTGCGCGCCGCCGGCCCCGGCCACCTCGCGGCCTGCATCCGCGACGACCTCGCGCTGGCCTCCCCGCTGGGGGGCGCCGGGCTGTCTTGATGCCGCTCACGGATGCGCCACGGTGGCGACGAAACACAGGAAAGCGGCCAGGAACAGCAGTTCGAGGGCGTCGGCAGCCAGGCGTCGCAACATGATCGTGTCTCCGGCCGTGATCGGCGGGAGCATCTTTGTTCTTGTTTTGTTCCAGATCAAGGCCGGGAGTGACCGCGCCGCTCCGCGTGGTTAACCGATCCCGGCGGCGGTCGCACGCCGCCGGGACGCGCGGCCGGCGGTCAGCGGCAGACGCGACGGGGCAGCGGCAGCAGCACGGTGCGGCAGATGACCGGGCGGCGGCGCACCAGCGGGCGCCCGAAGCCGTTCGGGCGGCAGCCCATGAAGGGGCCGCGGTGGAAGCCGGGGCCGCAGCCGCCGGCCACGAGCGTCACGCCGGCATCGGCCGCGGGGGCGGGCGCCACCGGCATGGCCTGCGCCGACAGCGGCAGCGCCGAGATCAGGGCGGCCATGGCCGCGAGCTTGACGGTCCTGCTCATGTGTTCAGCCTCTCGATTCGTCGGCAGCGCCGCGGGGTGCGGCGTGCGGGCGCAGCGGTAGACGATGTCGGCTGCACGGACGATGAATGCGGGCCGCCCGCCGCTTCGCCCGGATCCCGCCACGATCGTCCGACGTTGCACCACGGAGATCGGGCGCGGCGGCGTCGCCCGGAGGCTTCGGCCTGGACTCACCGCCCCAATTCGGGCAGGGGACGCGGGCTGCCGCGGGCGGCGCTGGAGAAGGGTCTGTCATGACGGTAGCCGAATGTGCGGCGGGCTTCTCGGTCCTGATGACGGGCGCGCAGCTCTTCAGCACCGGAGTGGCGGCCCATCGGTGCCGCAGGATCCCGCAGCCGTTTCCGGTCCCCGACGACGCTCCCCCGGTCAGCCTCATCCGGCCCGTCTGCGGCCTCGACAATTTCGCCGAGGAGACGCTGGGGTCGAGCTTCACGCTCGATTATCCGGCCTACGAGCTGCTGTTCTGCTGCGAGTCGGCCGACGACCCGATCCTGCCGCTGCTGCGCCGGCTCATCGCCGCCCATCCCGGCGTACCGAGCCGCATCCTGGTCGGCCGGGACGACATCAGCGCCAACCCCAAGCTCAACAACTGCGTCAAGGGCTGGCACGGCGCCGCCCACGACTGGATCATCATGGCGGATTCCAACGTCCTGATGCCGGCCGACTACGTCCAGCGCCTCCTCAAGCGCTACAGGCCCGACACCGGCCTCGTGTGCTCGACGCCGATCGGCTCGCGGCCGGAGGGCTTCTGGGCCGAGATCGAATGCGGCTTCCTCAACACGCTCCAGGCGCGCTGGCAATACGCCGCCGAGGCGATCGGCTTCGGCTTCGCGCAGGGCAAGTCGATGCTCTGGCACCGCCCCGTGCTCGACGGCCACGGCTCCATCGAGGCGCTGGGGGCGGAGATCGCCGAGGACGCCGCCGCCACCAAGCTGGTGCGGCGGCAGGGCCTCAAGGTCGGCCTCGCCGACAACCCCTTCGAGCAGCCCCTCGGGCGCCGCACCTTCGCCGAGGTGTGGGGCCGCCAGCTCCGCTGGGCCCGGCTGCGCCGCGTCACCTTCCTGCCCTTCTTCCTGCTGGAGGTGTTCACGGGCTGCGTGTTCCCGTCGCTGGCGGCCGCCTACGCGGCCTCGGCCTACGGCTACGATCCGCTGCTCGCCGGCGGCCTCGTGGCGGCGCTGTGGCTCGCCGCCGAGGCCGTGCTGGCGCGCTCGGCGGGCTGGCGCATGACGGCGGCCTCGCCCTTCATCTGGCTGTTCCGCGACTGCATGCTGCCCTTCCTCTTCACCACGGCGCTGATGACCGACGACTTCGTGTGGCGCGGCAACGAGATGACCGTGAAGGAGGAGGCGAAGGCGAGCTGAAGGCCCGCGCGGGGACGATCCCCCCCTCATTCGGCGCTGCGCGCCACCCGGGTCTCATCCCGGCCTGCCGGGATGGGTGCCCGATTCTCCCGCAGGCGGGAGAAGGACGCATGCGCCTAGCCTCGGTGATGTGTGCCGACGCAAGCCCCGCTGGGGAGAAGGGCGGCGGCGGATCGGCGGCCGCGCGCTACTCCGCGGCGTCGGCCTGCCGCAGCGGGGCGCGGCCCTGGCGGGCGGCCTTGAGCAGCTCCGCCACCAGGAACGCCACCTCGATCGACTGCTCGGCGTTGAGCCGGGGGTCGCAGTAGGTGTGGTAGCGGTCGTGCAGGTCGGTGTCCGTGATGGCGCGGGCGCCGCCCGTGCATTCCGTGACGTCCTTGCCGGTCATCTCCAGGTGCACGCCGCCCGCGTGGGTGCCCTCGGCCGCGTGGACGTCGAAGAAGGTGCGGATCTCCCCCATGATGCGGTCGAAGGGCCGGGTCTTGTAGCCGCTCGACGCCTTGACGGTGTTGCCGTGCATGGGATCGCAGGACCACACCACCGTGCGGCCCTCGCGCTCCACCGCCCGGATCAGCGCGGGCAGGTGGTCGCCCACCCGGTCGGCACCGAAGCGGCAGATCAGCGTCAGGCGCCCGGCCTCGTCGGCGGGGTTCAGCACGTCGATGAGCCGCAGCAGGCCGTCGGAGCCCAGCGACGGGCCGCATTTCAGGCCGATCGGGTTCCGCACGCCGCGGAAGAACTCGACGTGGGCGCCGTCGGGCTGGCGGGTGCGGTCGCCGATCCAGATCATGTGGCCCGAGGTGGCGTAGGGGTCGCCGCTGGTGGAATCGACGCGCGTCAGGGCCTGCTCGTAGCCGAGCAGCAGCGCCTCGTGGGAGGTGTAGAACTCGGTCTGGCGCAGCTCGGGGTGATGCTCGGCGTCGAGCCCGATGGCCCGCATGAACTCCAGCGACTCCGTCAGCCGGTCCGCCACCGCGGCGTAGCGGGACGACGACGGGCTGTCGGCCACGAAGCCGAGCATCCAGCGGTGGGCGTTCTCGAGGTTGGCGTAGCCGCCGCTCGCGAAGGCGCGCAGGAGGTTCAGCGTCGCGGCCGACTGGCGGTAGGCGTCGAGCTGGCGCTGCGGGTCGGGCACGCGCGAGGCGGCGTCGAACGCGATGCCGTTGACGATGTCGCCGCGGTAGCTCGGCAGCTCGACGCCCCCCACCGTCTCGGTCGGGGCCGAGCGGGGCTTGGCGAACTGGCCGGCGATGCGGCCGACCTTGACCACCGGCACGGCGCCCGCGAAGGTCATCACCAGGGCCATCTGCAGGAACACGCGGAACGAGTCGCGGATCGTGTCGGCGGCGTGTTCGGCGAAGGCCTCGGCGCAGTCGCCGCCCTGGAGCAGGAAGGCCTCGCCCCGGGCCACCTGGCCGAGGCTGCGCTTGAGCTTGCGGGCCTCGCCGGCGAAGACCAGCGGCGGGAAGCCGGCGACCTGCCGCTCGACGGCGTCGAGGGCGTCCGCGTCCGGATAGACGGGCGCCTGCTCGACCGGCCGCGACCGCCAGCTCGATTTCGACCAGTCGGCGCGGCCCCCGCCCACGGGCGGCTTGCGATCCTGTGCCATGACTTCACCCTCCGCGGCGCGACTCTTCCAGCGCCGACGGCCCTTCCCTGCCCATGTGTCAGGCGGCGCTTATACACCAGCCGGGGGGCCGGTCCACGCCCCGGCCGCGGCGCGGGCGCAACAGGTCGGGCGAAACGGCGGCCCGGGCCGTATCCCTCCGCGTACAAACATGTTTTCGCCGCCTTGAGCGACGCATGGGGAGCCGCGCGCCGGCAGGATCTCGAGGCCGCGGCGCGCCGCACGATCCGCATCCCTCCCCCGACGCCACAGGCCGATGTCAGCCCGCCTCTCCTCCATCGCCGCGCTCATGTCCTCCGTGCTGGTGCTGATCGCCGGCAACGGGCTCGCCAACACGCTGGTGCCGCTGCGCGGCAAGCTCGAAGGCTTCCCGGACCTGGCGATCGGCCTGCTCGGCTCGGCCTATTTCGGCGGCATGCTGGCCGGCACGCTGGCGGCGCCGGGCATCATCGCGCGGGCCGGCTACATCCGGGCCTTCTCGGCCTTCGTGTCGACCGCCGTGGTGCTGACGCTGGTCTATCCCCTGGCCGTGCATCCCGCCGCCTGGGTGGGCTTGCGCTACGGGCTCGGCTTCGTGTTCTCGGGCTTCTACGCCGTGATCGAGGCTTGGCTCAGCGACAAGTCGACCAACGCCGACCGGGGCCGCATCTACGCCGCCTACCAGGTGGTCAGCTACGGGGCGACGGCCGCCGGGCAGGAGATCCTGACGGTGGTGGACCCGCATTCGACCGCGCTGTTCTCCATCACGGCGGGCCTCTTCGCCCTCGCCATGCTGCCCATGGCCTTCACCCAGGCCGAGCCGCCGCCCAAGCCCCGCACCCTGAGCCTGCGCCTGCGCTGGCTCGGCCGCACCGCCCCGGTGGCGGCCGTGGGCTCCTTCGCCATCGGCTGCGCCAACGGCTCGTTCTGGGCGATGGCGCCCGTCTACGGCTTGAGCCTCGGCTTCGGCCCGGGGCGGGTCGCGGGCTTCATCACGGCCGTGATCCTCGGGACGGCGGTGGCGCTCTATCCCGTGGGCCGCCTATCCGACCGCGCCGACCGGCGGGTCGTGCTGATCGGCTTCGCGGCCGTGGGCGCGCTGGCCGAAGTGGTGCTGGCGCTCGGCAGCGCGCTGTCCTTCGGGCTCGTCTGCGGGCTCGGCTTCGCGGTCGGCGCCACCACGATGGTGCTCTACACGCTGGCGGTGTCGCACGCCAACGACCGCGCCGGGCCGGCCCAGGCCGTGACGGTCTCGGCGGGCCTGCTGTTCCTCTACTGCGTCGGCGCCATCCTGGCCCCGGTGCTGGCCTCCGGGCTGATGGCGCGGTTCGGCGCCCAGGCCCTGTTCGTGCAGAACGCCGCCACCCACGCGGCCCTGGCGGGCTTCGCGCTGTGGCGCGTCCTCGTCCGCGAGCGCGGCACGGCCCGTCCGCGCGGGCCCTCCCTGCGCGAGATGGAGCCCGGCCGCGGTTGACGCCTCCGCGACGGTTCGGCCATAGCCTTCGGCCTTCGGCAGCGCGGGGTGAGGTCGCCATGCATTCGCGGACCTGGACGTTCTTCGACGGATCCTGGCACGAGGGCAACGTGCCCATCATGGGGCCGCGCACGCATGCCGCCTGGCTCGGCTCGTCGGTGTTCGACGGCGCGCGCGCCTTCGAGGGCGTGGCGCCCGACCTCGACCTCCACTGCCGGCGCATCAACGCGTCCGCCGCAGCCTTCGGCCTCGACCCCGTGGTCGAGCCGGAGCGCTGGGCGGCGCTCGCCCGCGAGGGCGCGGCGAAGTTCGGGCCGAGCCCGGAGCTCTACATCCGCCCCATGTACTGGGCGGAGAGCGGGTTCGGCGGCGGCGTGATGTTCGACCCCGCGACGACGCGCTGGTGCCTCAGCGTCTACGAGGCGCCGATGCCCAGGCCCGCCGGCCTGTCGATGACGCTGTCGCCCTTCCGCCGGCCCACGCCCGAGACCGCCCCCGTCGAGGCCAAGGCGGGCTGCCTCTACCCCAACGGGGCGCGGGCGCTGGCCGAGGCCAAGCGGCGCGGCTTCGACACCTGCATCATGCGCGACGCCATGGGCCACGTGGCCGAGCTCGCCAACGCCAACGTCTTCATGGCGAAGGACGGGGTGGTGTACACGCCGGCGCCGAACGGCTCGTTCCTGGCCGGCATCACCCGCGCCCGCGTCATCGGGCTGCTGCGCGGCGCCGGCGTCACGGTGGTGGAGGGCGTGATGGACTATGCCCGCTTCGCCGAGGCCGACGAGATCTTCTCCTCGGGCAACTATTCCAAGGTGGTGCCGATCACCCGCGTCGACGACCGCTCGCTCCAGCCCGGCCCGGTCGCCGCGAAGGCGCGGGCGCTCTACTGGGAGTTCGCGCACGGCTGAAGCGGCCGGGACGCTGGGTCTTCACGCGCCGTCGACGAAGCGCCGGATCCAGCCCCCGACGCGCGGCGCGTCGCTGCGGCCCTCCAGGCTCGCCAGCATGCGGTCGGCCTCGGCGGGGTCGGGCAGGCGCTCGCGCAGCCGCTCGACCAGGCCCTCGGCCATGCCGCGCTCGAACTCGGGGTGGCACTGGAACGAGATCGCGTCCCCGCCCGGGTAGGCCAGGGCCGCGTATGGCGTGAAGTCGCTCGCGGCCAGCACCGCGGCGCCGGGCGGCGGCGCCACGACTTGGTCCTGGTGCGAGGCCGCGACGGCGATCCGCTCCGCTGGGCCGTCCATCCAGGGCGCCTGCGCCGTCACCTCGTAGCTGTGCAGCCCGAGCCCCCACCCCTTGCGGCTCTTCTCGACGCGGCCGCCGAGCGCCTCCGCCATGACCTGATGGCCGAAGCACAGGCCGACGAGCCGGGCGCGGCCCTGGGCCGCCCGGATGAAGTCCTGCAGCGGGGCGATCCAGGGCAACGGGTCGTAGACGCCGGCCGACGAGCCCGTGATGACGTAGACGGCGTGGTCCTCCGGCCGGGCCGGGAGTTCGCCGGCCTGGACGTCGTAGCTGCGGTAGGCGTGGCCCTCGCCCAGCATGCGCCGCACCATGGCGTCGTAGCGGCCGTAGCGCTCCGCGAGCTGGGCGGGCGGGAAGCCCGTTTCGAGGATGCCGATGGTGGTCATGATCGAAACTTCATTCCTGATCCGGCATCGACGACGGCTGTCGAGCGCCGTGACGAACGGCGTGGATCACGACTTCGTCGCCACTCACCTCGTAGAAGATCACGTAGGGATAAGGGCCAGTCACAATGCGGCGCAGCCATGTGAGGCGCGTGGGTTGACCCACCAGGGGAAACTGGATCAGCATCCTCTCTGTCGCCTTGATGCTCTCCTTCACGCGGCGTGCGCCTCGCGGTGATCGCGCCGTCAAATAGCCCAGTACGCCATCGAGATCAGCGCTGGCGGGAAGAGTGTAGCGGACCCTCACAGTCCATGCTTCGCCCAGATCGCCCCGATCTGCTCATCTGTGGCGAACTCGCCGCGCATCGCGGCGTCGCGGGAGCGGAGCACGGCTTCCTCCTCCTCCTGCGTCAGATCGACCGGCGGGCGATCCTCATCCGCATAGGTCAACACCATGCGGGCGATCTCGTCCTGGAGGTCCGGCGGCAGGTCCTGCGCTCTCTCCATGGCCCGTCGGAGCAGTTCGGTCATCGCGTGATCTCGGGCGGGTCGCCGCGGGACGGCGACGGCTGCCGCGCCATCATGGGAGGAACGGCGCGAAAGGCAACAGCCTCCGCGGCGGGATCGCCCCTCACGCCCCGGCCAGCGCCTTCTCCCGGATGGCGCTCAGCGTGGTGCCGGGCGCGATGGCCTCGGGGTCGATCTTGAGGTGGAGGA
Organism: uncultured Lichenihabitans sp.; assembly: GCA_964242785.1. Taxonomy (GTDB): domain Bacteria; phylum Pseudomonadota; class Alphaproteobacteria; order Rhizobiales; family Beijerinckiaceae; genus Lichenihabitans. The sequence continues at coordinate 52,478 of CAXTBR010000010.1, forward strand.
TGGAGGGCAGGCCCGAGGCCCGGGCCGCCGCGAAGGCCGGTCCGAACTCCGCCGTGCGCTCCACCGTGGCGCCGAAGCCGCCGAAGGCGCGCGCGTAGGCCGCGAAATCCGGGTTCCTCAGCGTCGTGGCCGAGACGCGGCCGGGATATTCGCGCTCCTGGTGCATGCGGATCGTGCCGTAGAGGCCGTTGTCCGCGACGACCGCGACGATCGGCAGGTCGTATTGCACGGCGGTGGCGAAGTCGGCGCCGTTCATCAGGAAGTCGCCGTCGCCGTTCACCGACACGACGAGCCGGGCGGGATCGAGCCGCGACAGAGCCACCGCGGCCGGGATGCCGTAGCCCATCGAGGCCGAGGTCGGGGCCACGTGGCTGCCGAGCCGCCGGAAGCGGAAGAAGCGGTGGATCCAGGCCGCGTAATTGCCGGCGCCGTTGCACAGCACGGCATCCTCGGGGAGGTTGTCCCGCAGCCACACCACCACCTCGCCGAGGTTGACGCCGCCGGGCTGCGGGGTCGCCACCTCGCTCCAGGCGAGGTAGTCGGCGTGGGCCGCCGCGACCGCGCCGCGCCGGCGGGCGTCGGCCGGGGCCGGCAGGCCCCCCAGCGCCGCGACGAAGGGCTTGGGCGTCGCGTGCACGGCGAGCGCGGGCGCGAAGACCCGCCCGAGCTCCGCGATCTCCGGGTAGACGTGGACGAGCTTCGGCGCCCGCGCGAGCCCGTCGAACAGCGCGTAGCCCTGGGTGGCGATCTCGCTCAGCCGCGCGCCGATCACCAGCACGAGGTCGGCGTCGCGCAGGCGCGCCACGAGCTTCGGGTTCGGGGCGAGGCCGAGGTCGCCGGCATAGTGGGGGTGCAGGGCGTCGAACAGCGGCGCCCGCCGGTAGCTCGTCATCACCGGGAGATCGAGGCGCTCGGCGGCGGCGTGGAAGGCGAGGCGCGCGGCCTCGTCCCAGCGGCTGCCGCCCACGAGTGCGATCGGGCGCTCGGCCTCGGCCAGCAGGGCCGCGAGCCTCAGCATCTCGCCCTCGCCGGGCGCGGTCTCGATCCGCTCGGCCGGGGGCCGGTCGGCGACGTGCACGCGGGCCGTCAGCACGTCGCGCGGCAGCGCCACCACCACGGGGCCGGGCCGGCCGTTGGTCGCGAGGTGGAAGGCGCGCGCCACGATCTCGGGCATGCGCTCGGGTTCATCGACCTCCGTGGCCCATTTCGACATCGTGCCGAAGACGGCCGCATAGTCGAGCTCCTGGAAGGACTCGCGGCCCCGCACGGCGCGCTGCACTTGGCCGACGAACAGGATCATCGGGGTCGAGTCCTGGTGGGCGACGTGGACGCCGGCCGAGGCGTTGGTGGCGCCGGGGCCGCGCGTCACGAAGCAGATGCCGGGGCGGCCCGTGCTCTTCGCATAGGCGTCGGCCATCATGGCGGCGGCGCCCTCCTGCCGGCACACCGTGACCGCGATGGCGCTGTCGTGGAGCGCGTCCAGCACCGCGAGGTAGCTCTCGCCCGGCACGCAGAAGACGTGGTCGACGCCGTTGGCCACGAGGTGGTCGACCAGCACCTGCGCAGCCGTGCGGCTGTTCGGCGGCGTCCGGTGGAACATGGGCGGTGGCTCCGGGGCGAAGGGCGACGGACCGTGACGCACCCCCCGGTCGCCGGCAAGCGCCGCCCCGCATCGTCCTTACCGAGGGATGACGGAGCCTCACGGGCCGAAGATGACCCGCTCGGTGTAGCTGAGGTCGCCGAGGCGCGGCGGGTGGGGGCCCTTGACGTATTTGCGCCCGCGCCGGAAGCGCCGCAGCGCCACGAGGCCGGGATCCGATGGGTCGCCGTCCACCAGGAGGCCGACGACGCCCCGGCGCAGGAGCCGGCGCCCGATCGCCCCGGCGAAGCGCGGCAGGGCCGCGGCGTCGCGGCAATAGACGAGCTGCATGAAGGGCAGCGCCAGCCGCCCCGACCGGGCGCGGAAGGGCAGGAGGACGAAGGGGTGCGGCCCGTCGGCGGCCTCCACCACGAGGCAGGTGCAGCCGTAGCGCGCGTGGTCGTCGAGCAGGGCGGCCTCGGGCAGGTCGCGCCACGCCGACGCCCCCTCGACGACCCGCGCGGGCTCGCCGCCGCGGCTCAGCGCGGGCGCCACCAGCGTGTGGCCCTCCGCATAGGGCACGAAGCCCTGGGCCTCGATGGTCGGCCAGGTGTGGGGCGCCGGCGAGATGTTGGTGTAGGTGACGTCGCGCCGCTTCAGCGCCGAGGCCACGAGCAGCGGCGCCTGCATCCTGTGGGCGGGGTCGACGGTCCAGCTCGACAGGTTGCAGCGGATCCGCGGCGCGCCGTCGACCGGGGCGGCGTCGAACAGCGTCAGGGCCACGCCGACCGGCCCCGCGCCGGCATCGAGCAGGAAGCCGTAGCGCGGGCAGCCCTCCACGGCCGGCCGCTCGCCCATGCGGCCGAGCCCGCGTTCCCAGTAGCGGCGCGGCCGCTTCGGGAAGCCCCGCACCAGCGCGTCCACCACGCCGGGGAGGTCCGACTCGCCGATCTCGCGCCGCCTCACGCGGGGTGACGCACCATTCACCATCGAAACACGTTCACGTTGTCGCCCCGGGGTGGCGTGGTAGCGTCGAGTGGAACACAGAGAGGTCAACAGTCGATGGACATGCGTCCGGTCATCATCGCGCAGATCGAAGCCGTGGCGTCCGAGCAGGGCAAGGCGCTGAAGCCCCTCGCGGACGACCTCGTGCTGCTGGACTCGGGCCTCGACTCGCTGTGCTTCGCCATCCTGGTGACGCGGCTCGAGGACGAGGTCGGCTTCGACCCCTTCACCCTGTCGGACGACGTGTATTTCCCCGTCACCCTCGGCGACTTCATCGGGTTCTACGACGATGCAGCACGCAGCCAAGCCGCTTCGACGCTGGCTGCGTGAGGCGCGGCCGGCCCCCGGGCGCGCCCTCCACGCGCCGGGCCGAAGCCTCCCGTTCGACGAGGTCGCGGGCTCCACGGTCCTCGGCCCGCATCGCGCGGGGCTCGCCGGCCGCTCCGTCCTGGTCAGCGCGGGATCGCAGCTCGCCGCCGCCCTGGCGCTGATCGAGCTCGACGGGCTCGCGCGCCGCATCGTGCTGGCGCCGCCGGACCTCGACCCTTGCGACCTCCCCGCCGTGATGGCGGGCGCCGAGGTCGAGGCCGCCGTGTCGGACCGCGACCCCGCGGGCTTCTGCGGCACCCCGGTCGCGGCGCCCGGCCTCCGTGAGCCCCTCGGAAGTGAGGAGGAGGATGAGGCGCTCGACACCGAATGGGTGCTGCTCACCTCCGGCACCACCGGCACGCCCAAGATGGTGGTGCATGGCCGCGCGGGCCTGCTCGGCGCCATCCGGCCCGTCGCGTCGCCGCCCGTCTGGGGCACGTTCTACGACATCCGGCGCTACGGCGGGCTGCAGATCCTGCTGCGCACGGTGCTGGGCGGCGGGTCGCTGGTGCTGTCGCAGGCGGGCGAGGCGCCGGCCGACCACCTGGCGCGCCTCTCGGCCGCGGGCGTCACCCACCTGTCGGGCACGCCGTCGCACTGGCGTCGCGCCCTCATGAGCCCCGAATGCGCGCTGATCGCGCCCCGCACCGTGCGGCTGTCGGGCGAGATCGCCGACCAGGCGGTGCTGGATTCGCTCCGGCGCGCCTATCCCGGGGCCGCGATCGGCCACGCCTATGCGTCGACGGAGGCCGGGGTCGGCTTCGAGGTGGAGGACGGGCGCGAGGGCTTTCCGGCATCCTTCCTCGACCGGGACGGCCCCGTCGCCATGAAGGTCGAGGACGGCTCGCTGCGCATCCGCTCGGCGCGGACGGCGAGCCGCTACATCGGCGGGGCCGCGGCCCCCCTCGTCGATCCCGACGGCTACGTCGACACCGACGACCTCGTCGAGCGGCGGGGCGACCGGATGCATTTCGTCGGGCGGCGCAGCGGCGTCATCAACGTCGGCGGGTTGAAGGTGCACCCCGAGGAGGTCGAGGCCGTGATCAACCGCCACGCGGGCGTGCGCATGTCGCTCGTCAAGGCCAGGGCGAACCCGATCACCGGCGCGATCGTCGTGGCCGACGTGGTGCCGGCGGCGGAGCTCCCGGCCGAGGCCGCCGCCCGCTCGGCGCTGAGGGCCGAGATCCTCGGCACCTGCCGGGCCGCCCTGCCGGCCCACAAGGTGCCGGTGCTGCTGCGCTTCGCCGACACGCTCGCCATGACGTCCGCCGGCAAGCTCCAGCGCCACCATGCCTAGCGCCGCCCTGCGCAACGTCATCGTCACGGGCGGCAGCCGCGGGCTCGGGCTCGGGATCGCGCGCGATCTCGCGGCGAGCGGGCACCGGGTGCTCGCGGTCGCCCGTCGGCCGAGCGACGGGCTCGAGGAGGCACGCGCGGCGGCGGCGCGGGACGGCGCGGGCGAGATCCACTTCGTGCCGTTCGACCTCGTCGACGTCGACGCCATCCCGGGTCTGGTGCAGGAGTTGCGCCGGGCGCACGGTGCGCTCTACGGCCTCGTGAACAACGCCGGGATCGGCACCGAGGGTCTGCTGGCCACCATGCACAATGCGCAGATCGAGGCGCTGATCCGGCTGAACACGCTGTCGCCGATCGTGCTGAGCAAATATGCCGTGCGGGGCATGATGGCGGAGGGCCGCGGCCGGGTGATCAACATGGCGTCGATCATCGGCGCCACGGGCTACAACGGGCTGTCGGTCTACGGCGCCACCAAGGCGTCGCTCGTGGGCTTCACCAAGTCGCTGGCGCGCGAGGTGGGGCGGGTCGGCATCACGGTGAACGCCGTGGCGCCGGGCTTCGTCGAGACCGAGATGACGGGCGGCCTGGGCGAGGCCCAGCGCGCGCGGATCGCCCAGCGCAGCGCGCTGAAGCGGCTGGCCGAGGTGGAGGATGTCGCCAAGGCGGTGGGCTTCCTGATGAGCGACGCGGCCCGCAACATCACCGGCACGGTGCTGACGGTGGACGCCGGCAACACGGCGTGACGCGCCTCAATCGTCATCGAAAATGAGGTTTCAAAAGGCCCTCGGCCTTTTGCGGGTTTCAGGGCGGAGCCCTGGAAAAAGCGACATGGAGTCGGAAGCTCTGCTTCAAGGTTCCGCCCTGAAACCCGCCAAAGGGCAAGCCCTTCGTAAGCCTCATCGCGACCGTGGTCTGTCGTACAGATCTCATCGGTTGACACCTTTCAGGCTCAATGCATCTTCAAAGGATGAATGCTCGTCAGATCATACGCTCCCCCAAGATCATCCTGAGAGATGGCGACTGGCGAACAGGGACGATGCCCCGCACAGCTTTTCCGTTGTCGAGATCCGGCAGCAAGGCCTACAAGCTCGGCAATCGAAGATGGCGCGCCATCGAGTTCATCAGCGCTGGTCTTGGATGCAGGGTGCTCATCAGCTATCGCTTGGATATCCAGGAGTTCCAGGCCATCTTCGGCGTCGACCATGACGGTGACACGAAGGTGATCGCCAGCATGGAACATCACCGGACCCACAGCCCGCCCTGGCATGCCCACGTCTGCTGTGGCCCGCTGTCCGGCATTCCGCCGGGGGTGAAGCGAGGTCCCTGGATGCGCCGCATGGGCTGGATCCGCAGGCCGGACCGCGCCAGATTCCCGGCATCCGACTCGGAAGCTTTCAATCAGACGGCGATGTGCTTTAGGATCGGAAAGCGCTCGGATGAAAGGCCTGTCCTGCCATGAAGAAGGAACTTCGCGACGCGTTCCGCCAACCGCTCGACCTCCACGAGGTGCCCGCCGGTCTGGCCGTGGGGACCTCTTTCTATAAAGAAGACGGTGACCGCATCGGCTTCTTCGTCATCGGCCCCGATGCGGACGGCCGCTTCGTGATCCAGGATGACGGTGCGACGGTTCCCTACCTCGCGGCGTCGGAGGCGGATTTCGATGCTCCGGCCAAGGTGGCCACCTTTCACTCTCTTCTGAACGCCTATGGCGCGACCTACGACGATGAGACGTGCGAGTTGAAGACCCCCGCCATGGAGCACGACGCCATCGCGCCTGCGGCCCTGAAATTCGTCGTCCTCCTGCAGCGCTTCGAAAACTTCCCATCACTCACGGAGGTTGAAGAAAGGTCCTCGTGGGAGCGGGCAGCGATGTGAGGGGGCTCAGGTTGTCTGAACAGCAGCTTGGCGCCGATGAGAGGCATCCCCCGAGTCCCGAGATGATGGCGCATGTGATCGATCCTCGCGCCTCAACCGTCATCGAAATCGCGGATTCAAAAGGCCCTCGGCCTTTTGCGGGTTTCAGGGCAGAGCCCTGAAGATCTGTACAGTCCATCGAAGGCGACAGCGATCGAAGACATCTTATATCGACAACTCTTCTTCAGGGCTCCGCCCTGAAACCCGCCAAAGGGCGAGCCCTTTGGAAACCGTCTGGCGCCCTATCATCAGACCGGACGATATCCGCATCGCCTCGTCAGAACCCCAGCGCGCCGCGCACCGCCGCCGGCCAGTCCGCCGGGTCCGTGCCGTGCGTGGCGAACAGCGCGACCGCGAGGCGGTCCATGCCGAAGGCCACGCAGCCCGTGTGGGCCACGCCGCCCTCGGCGTCGCGCAGGCCCCACACCTCGCCGAAATGGTCCTTGTGGTTGTTGAAGCTCATGCAGGCCGTCGGCTTCTCGGCCGAGCGCACCGGCACGAGGAGCTCGAACTTCAGAGCGTTGTGCTTCTGCATCGCGGCCATCATCACCCCGACCCGCCCGAAGAACGGGTCGTTGGCGCCGTCCACCGTGTAGGTGAGGCCGAGCCGGTCGGCCATGCCCTGCGCCCGCGCCATCCAGCGCTCGCGGAACGCCGCCACGTCGGCCGGCGCGCCGATGCAGACGTATTCCCGCATGCGGAACGACTGGAAGCGGTCGGCGTGGTGCGAGGGCTCGCGGCGGAAGCAGTCGCTCGCCACGTCGAAGCGCAACCCGCCGGCCGGCAGAGCCCCGCGCCGCGCCGCGATCGGGTAGACCGGGTAGCAGGCCGCGGGCGTCAGCACGAGGTCGCCGGCCTCGAGCGCGTCGGTCCAGTCGCCGCCCGCCTCGAAGCTGTCGACCGCGGCCCGGATGTCGTCCTCCGTGCCGCCGAGCGCGCAGAGGCAGCCGAGCAGGTTAGGGAAGCTCTTGAGGTAGCCCGAGCGCTCCAGCGTCCGCCGGCTCATCACGGGCGGGAAGCGCAGCACCTCCGTGCCCTCCTCGCGGTGGGCCGAGATGAAGGCCGCGAGGCGCTCGACGACGTCCTCGTAGACGCCCTTGCGACCGTAGACGCCCGGCACCCCGGTGGGGTGGAACAGGGCGTCCATCAGGGCGGTCAGCCGGTCGTCGGCCTCGATGAAGGCGTCGTTGGTCCGCATCGGCGCGTTCATGCCGGTCGTGCTCCGCGAGGGATCAAGGAGAGGAGAGGCCGCCGTTAATCCATCAGGCTCGCCGGCACCGCGCTCATCAGCGCCGGTGCGGCCAGGCTCGACAGGATGCGGTCGTTGTTGATCATCAGGGGCGAGGACAGCACGTCGCGCAACTGGCGCCCGACGCTGCTCTCGCCGTCGTTGCGGTAGCCCGACAGGCCGCAAGCCCTGAGCGCGCTCATCACGGTCGAGACGGCCGCCTCCGAGGTCTCGACCTTGAGGAGGTTCATGGCGACGTTGAAGTCGAGCGAGGCGAAGATCGCCTCGTCGCGCAGCGCCGCCTCGTAGCGGTCGATCCCGCCCCGCACCGCCGCGCGCAGGCCCCGCAGGCCCGATTGCGCGCGGGTGTAATGGGCGGCCCCGGGCGGCAACTGCCCCCGGGAGCGCCGCGATGCCGCGCGGATGAAGCCCTGCGCCCGCTCGACCGCCGCGGCCGCGATGCCGCTCCACACGGCACCCCACAGGATATGCGCCACGGGCGTCATGGTGCGGGCGTGGATCACGTCGTAGCCCGCCGGCAGCACCTGCTCGGACCCGGCGCGGGCGTGGAGCCCGAAGCCCCGGCTGCAGGTGCCGCGCATGCCCAGCGTGTCCCAGGCCTGGCCGGGGTCGAGCCGGCACTGCTCGCGCAGCAGCACGACCAGCACCTGGTCGGAGCCCGCGGCGTCTGGCGCGCGGCGCGCCGTGGTGACGATGGCGTCGGCCTGGGCGCCGTAGGAGATCACGGTGGAGTCGCGGTCGAGCGACACCGTGCCGTCATCGAGTGCCTCGACCGCGGCCGCGCTGGAGCGGACGTTGCCGCCGTTCAGCCCCTCGGTGGTCGAGGAGGCGAGCAGCCACTGCTCGGCGGCGGCGCGGCGCAGCACGCCCTCGTGCCAGGCGGAGCCGCGCCCATGGCGCACCACGCAGGCCACCTTGATCTGGTGCATGGCAAAGATCAGCCCGGAGGACGAGCAGCCCCGGCCGAGCTTGAAGCACACGTCCGCCACCTCGGCCAGCGAGGCGCCGTCGCCGCCCAGCGCCCGCGGCACCGCCATGCCGAGCAGCCGCTGCGCCCGGCAGGCGGCGAGCGCCTCGGCCGGGAAGCGGCCGTCGCGGTCGACCGCCGCAGCGTGTCGGCCGGCGACCGTCGCCACGGCCTCCGCGCGCAGCGACGGCGGCCGGCGATCGTCGGCCCCGAGCTCGACACCCGCGGGCTCCAAAGCCGACCGGCTTTCACCCCGCTCGTCCAGCATCGTCATCGCTTCCGATCTCCGTCCGCACGGCGCGGTCGAGCGCATGCTTTAACCCGAACCGCCCGCCGCCGCATGGTTAACTCCACTTCATCGTTAAGGAGATCGGCTGCCGTCGCGACAGTTGATGAATCGGAACGCAGACACGATGATTCTAGCTCTATTTATCCCGTATTCATCAACCACGAAGCCGCTTCGGTGCCAAATTGAATCAAGTCTGTTTGACAGGATGAGGGATGAGGACACATCATGACTGCATGCTGATGAGCAAAGCGCCGGTCTTCGCCGGCCGGACAGGAGAGACCGCGATGCTGGACCACGTTCACCGCTCCGCCACTGCGCAGATCGCCGCCGTGGTCGCGGACGTCCTGGCCAAGCACGGCGTCGACGGCCCCGTGGCGGCCGACGCGGACCTCGGCCGCTACGGCATGACGTCGATCGACATGGTGGAGCTGATGCTCGGCGTGGAGGCCGAGTTCGACGTCTCCATCCCGGCGGCCGAGATCACGTTGAGGAACTTCAGCTCCATCGCCGCCATGGCGTCGCTCGTGGCGCGACTCAGGCCCTCCGCCGGGCCCGCCGCTCCGCTCGGTCCGACCTGTTCCCCCTGAAGAGCCGTGGGGCTGCCGCGCCAGCGGCCGAGGGCGGCGAGCCCGCCCCGGTCCCCCTCCCGTCCTGCCGAAAGCCCCGCCGCATGTCCCGACGCCCGTTGCGCATCGCCCTCGTCCAGACGCAGGCCGAGAACGCCGGCGCCCAGGAGATCTCCCGCCTCGTCGCCGCGGGCCTCGAAGCGCGGGGCCACGACGTGCGGCAGATCTTCTTCTTCCGGCGCACCGCCTCCTTCGACGCCGTCGCGGGCGCGAGCTTCGTGTGCGCCGAGCGGCCCTCCTCGCCCTGGGCCGTGCTGAGGTTCATGGTCCGGCTGCGGGCCGCCCTGCGCGACGCGCGGCCCGACGCGGTCGTGACGTTCCAGCACTACGGCAACGCCATCGCGGCGCCCGTGGCGCGCTCGCTCGGCTGCCGCGCCGTCGTGGCCAACCAGGTGTCGGCCGGCGCCATGGTCAACCCGGCGCTGCGCTGGGCCGACGCCATCCTGGGCTCGATCGGCGCCTATTCCCGCATCGTCATCAACTCGGTCGAGACGGAGGCCCTGTACCGCCGCTACTGGCGCCCCTACAGCCGGCGCATCCTGCGCATCGACCACGGCTTCCGCGACAAGAGCGCGGCGGTGTCGCCGGACGAGGCGCGCCGCAGTTTCGGCCTGCCGCCCGGCGTCACGCTGCTCGGCTGCGCGTCGCGCCTGCACGCGCTGAAGCAGGTCGACTGCGCGGTCCGCGTGCTGGCGATCCGCCCCGACCTGCATCTGGCGCTCGCCGGACAGGGGGTGGAACGGCCGAAGCTCGAGGCCCTCGCGGCCGCCCTCGGGGTGAGAGAGAGGGTCCATTTCGTCGGCGAACTCGACCCACAAGCGATCGGCGTGTTCCTGGCGGGGCTCGACGTCTTCCTCCACCCGAGCCGGGCCGAAACCTTCGGCCTCGCCCCCGTCGAGGCCGCGCAGGCCGGGGTGCCGGTCGTGTGCAACGCGCTCGACGTGCTGAAAGACGTCCTCCAGGTGGACGGCGAGCCCTGCGCGCTCTTCGTCGCGGCCGAGGATCCCGCGTCGCTGGCGGGCGCCGTCGACCGCATCCTGACGGAGCAGGGCCTCGCCGACGCCCTGCGACGGTCCGGGCGGCGCCTGTCCTCCCGCTATCCCGTCGACGCGATGGTGGACGGATACGCGGCGCTGATCGACGAACTCGTGGGAGAACCGCCTTGCGCATCGCCATCGCCGTCGATCCCCATGCCGTCCGGCGCTGGCACGGCCTTCTCCGCGACAGACTGAGGACCGCCTGCCGCGCCGACGTCCGCTTCCGCGCGGGCGAGCCCGGCCCGGCCCTGCCGGGCGCCGTGGCGGCGCTGCTCACGCTGGAGGGCACGCTCGCGCGGCGCGGCCGCGACGCGCTGTTCGACCGTGCCGCCCCCTGCCCCGCCGACTGGTGGGACGCGCGGGACGGCGTCGACGTGCTGATCGACGCCTCGGGGAGCGAGGACGCGGGCCGCGAAGACGCGGGCCGCGAAGACGCGGGCCGCGGAGACACGGGGGGTGCTCCGGCCCCGACCGTGCTGCGGCCGCTCTTCGACGGCCAGCCCTCCGAGGCCGCGCTGATCTCGGCCCTGCTGGCGGGCGCCCTGCCCGAGATCGCCGTGGTGGACGGCCGCAGCCGGCGCTGCCTCGCGTCCGGCCGTCCCTCCGGGGAGGCCGGCGGCGGCCTGACCGGCGGCCTCGACGCCGTGCTGTCCCGCGCGGTCGTGCTGATCGAGGGGCTCGTCGCGGCGCCGCGCCGGCCGGAATCCCGCCCAGGCCCGGAGATCCGCCGCCACGCCCCGCGCCACCCGGCGTCCGTGCTGCTGCGCGGCCTCGCGCGCGACGCCGCCCGCGCGGCCTACGGGCTCTGCGTCCTGACCCCGCACTGGCGGGTCGGCTGGCGCCACAACGACGGCCCGGGCGTGCTGGAGCGGCGCGACCTCGGCGGCCCGGCCTGGCGGACCCTGCCGGACGCCGGCCACCGCTTCCTCGCCGACCCCTTCCCGGTGGTCTGGCGGGGCCGGGAGGTGATCTTCGCCGAGGAGCTGGACCACCGGACCGGCAAGGGCTCCATCGCGGCCGTGGAGATCGCGGGCGGGGTGCCGCGCCCCGCCGTCACGGTGCTGGACGAGCCGTGGCACCTGTCCTACCCCTCCCTGATCGAGGAGGACGGGCACCTCTACATGGTGCCGGAAGCCTCGCTGTCGGGCGAGGTCGCGCTCTACCGCTGCGTGGATTTCCCGAGCCGGTGGGAGCGCTGCGCCACGCTGCTCACGGGGATCGAGGCCGCCGACGCGACGATCTTCCGCCACGGCGGCCGCCACTGGATGACGGCCGTCACCCGCGACGGGCGGGGCGGCTATTCCGACATCCTGCGGATCTGGCACGCGCCCGCGCTGCGCGGCCCCTGGGAGGAGCACGGGCTGCGGCCCGTGGCGGTGGACGCCGGCACGGCGCGGCCCGCCGGGGCCGTGGTGGCGAGCGGCGGCCACCTGTGGCGCCCGTTCCAGGACTGCGCCCAGGGCTACGGCCGCGCGCTGGGGCTCGCCCGCATCGACCGGCTGGACCCCGACCACTTCGACGAGACCGTCGTGGCCCGGCTGCGGCCCGGGCCGCGCTGGCCGGGCCGGCGCATCCACACACTGAACCGCGCCGGGCGGCTCGAATGCATCGACGGCTCGGCCACGGTGCCGCGCCTGCCCGCGCTGCGGCCCTGGGCGGCGGCGCGCCTGCGGCCCCGCCCGGACGAGGCGGAGGCGGCGATGCCGGCAGCGGCCCGAAGTGGCTGATGTCCGATGAAGACCAAAGCTCCATCAAGGTTAAATCCGGTCTCGACTTTCGGTCGGTCCGGATCCGCACCACACCATTCAGCGGTTTCGGCGGCCGTCGACCCTCGTGGGATCGACGGCCCGCGGCCGCGGAGATCGGACCCTTCACCCATGCTGGACCGCCCCAAGAGCGACGGATTGCGCGACTGGCCCACCGTCGAGGTGGGCGGGCTGCGCGTGTCGGCCTCGACGCTCCGCGACGCGGCGCGCGACATGGTGGACTATTGCGCCGGCGCGGCGCGGCGGAGCGAGCCCCTGGTGTCGACCTCGGTCAACGGCCAGGTCCTGTCGCTCTGCGCCGCGGACGCGGGCGTCCACCGCCTGTTCTCCGCGGCCGACGTCATCCACTGCGACGGCCAGCCCCTGGTGATGCTGTCGCGCGTGCTGGGCACGCATCCCCTGCCCGAGCGCGTCGCCACCACCGACCTCTACCCCGCCGTGGCGGCCCTGGCGGCGGAACGCGGCGTCACCTTCTACCTCCTGGGGGCCAGCGCCCCCGTGAACCGGGACGCGGTGGCGCGCAGCCGCTCGGCCTATCCGGGCCTGCGCATCGTCGGGGCGTCGCACGGCTACCTGTCGCCGGAGGCCGAGGCGGCCGTCGTGGCCGAGATCGCGGCGCTGAAGCCCGACATCCTGTGGGTGGCGCTCGGCGCCCCCCGCGAGCAGGAATTCTGCGCCCGGAACCGCGCGGCGCTGGCCGGCGTCGGCATCATCAAGACGTCGGGCGGGCTGTTCGACTTCGTCGCCGGCGCCAAGCCCCGCGCCCCGACGGCGCTGCAGCGGGCCGGCCTCGAATGGCTGTTCCGCATGGCCCTCGAACCGCGCCGCCTGTTCCTGCGCTACATGTTCACCGGTCCGCATGCCCTGGTGGTGATGCTGAGGACCCTGCGGTGAGGGGGCCCGCCTCCATGCCGCTCTCCTCCCTCCGATCCCGCGCCGCCCGCGGTCCGGGCCGGTCCCCCGGCTGGGCGGCCCGGCTGACCGCCCTGGTCCACCGCCGCCGCGCCATGGCGGGATCGCTGCTGACGCTCGGCTTCAAGGCCGGCGGCACGGTGCTGATGATGGCCATCTTCCTGATGGCGGCGCGCTCCATGACGCCGCACGCCTTCGGGCAGCTCGCCGTCTCGTTCAACGCCCTGTCGTTCCTGGCCGTGCTGGCGGTGCTGGGACAGGACGTCCTGGTCATCCGGTCCTGGGGCGAATACGCCCACACGGGCGCCCACGGGCTGGCGCTCGGCGCCTACCGCTTCAGTTGGGCCATCGTGGCGGCGGCCGCGCTGGGCTTCGCGGCCCTCACGGTGCTCGTCGGCACGCTGAACCCCGTCCACCGCTTCACGCTGCCGGAGGCCTGCGCGGGCGCGGCCTTCCTGGCCATGCAGGTCCTGCTGCTGTTCGTCTCGCAGACGACGCGGGCGATCCTGAACTTCGTCGTGTCGGAGACCAACCGCGAGCTGACGTGGCGCTTCGTGCTGTTCCCGGTGGTGCTGGCCGGGCTGTGGACCGGCCTCACCCCCACGGTCTTCTACGCCGCCGCCGCCCTCGGCCTCGCCCTGGCCGTGGGGGTGCAGCTCTGGTTCCTGCGGCGGCGCTTCCCCGCGGCGGTGCGCGGCGCGCGGCCGGAGATGCGGCGGCGCGAGTGGCTGTCGCGGGCGCGCGGCATGTGGCTGTCGGCCGTGCTGGAGGCGGCGGCGCAATATGCCGAGGTGCTGCTGCTCGGGCTCCTGGTGTCGCCCGCCGTCGCGGGCCTCTACTTCGTGGCGGCCCGGGTCGCCAACGTCTTCGCCATGCTGGGCGGCGGGCTGCACAGCTACACGGTCACGCATTCCGCCAACCTGTTCTACGGCGGCGAGCGCCCGGCCCTGCAGAGGCTGTTCCGCTCCGTGATGATCGTGGCCCTGTCGCTGATGGCGCCGATCCTGCTCTTCGTGGTCGTCGGCGGCCCCTTCATCCTGTCGATCTTCGGGCCGCAGTACGGCCAGGGCTACGGGGTGCTGATCCTCCTGTCGGCCGGCAGCTTCACGGCCGCCATGGCGGGGCCGTCGAACGGGATGCTGCTGATCAGCGGCCACGAGAGGATCTATTCGCGGGTGCTGCTCTGCGCCCTCGTGGTGCGGATCGGCCTGATGGCCTGGGCGGCGCCGCGGTTCGGGGCCGTGGGCGTGGCGGCCGCCTGGGCGCTGGTCAACGGGCCGGTCGCGGTGGGCCTCGCCGTGGCGACCCGGAAGCTGACGGGCATCGACCCGTCGGTGCTCTCCATCCTGGGGCGGCGGCCGGCGGCTCCGGACGTGTCCACGTCAGCTCTGGTTTCAAAGGGCCCCCGGCCCTTCGCGGGTTTCAGGGCAGAGCCCTGAAGGACAGTTCGATTCGCCGGAAGTATTCCCCCAGGGCTCCGCCCTGGACCCGCCGAAGGGCGAGTCCTCTGGAAACCAGCACAAGCCCCTGGCAAGCCGGCCCGCGCAGTGTGGCGGGGAGGGTCGCGGTCGCCGCGGACCCGCGAGGTCCCCGCGCCGTGTCCATCGCCCCCCCGTCAGACATCATCCTGGACGTCGCCCAGGCGGCCGACCCGCAGCGGCTCCAGGCCGCGACCAGCAAGCTCAACGCCATGGCGACGGCCTCGGGCGGCCCGCCCGTGGACTTCGCGTCCCTGCTGGCAGGCGCCGCGAAGCCGCCGGGCGGCCGAGTCGAGGCGGGGTCCCTGCCCTTTCCCGCGCAGGCCGCGACGGTCCGCCCGCAGATGTCGCCCTACCGCAAGTTCGAGGCCGTGCTGCTGCAGACCTTCGTGCAGGAGATGCTGCCGAAGGACGAGAACCTGTTCGGCGACGCGGCCTCGGCCGACATGTGCCGCTCCATGCTGGCCGAGCAGCTCGCCGACCAGCTCGCGAAATCCGGCCGGATCGGCATCGCCAGGATGATCGAGAAGGCGCACGGCCCGCAGGGCGGCGCGGCGGCGAAGTCGGCCGCCGCTGTGCCAGCCCCCATCGCTCCGGCGGCGGACGTCGAGCCGGGTTGAGCGCACCAGCCCCGATCAAGCCAGGACGGCCAGGCTTCGACGCGACGCCGGGGGCCGCCCGGCCGGGATCGCGACCGAGGGACAGCAGGATGAGCAAGGGCAAGGGCCAGGCGCTGGGCAGCATCTTCGGCACCGCGGCCAGGAAGACCGCCAGGGGCACCGGCGCGGCGCCCCCCGCCCCGGCCGCCCCTCCCGAGACCGTCACGGCCTTCCTGGCCGTGGTGGACCGGGTGGAGGCCGTGCTCGACGCCGAGATCAGCGTCCTCACCCGCCAGATCCCGACCGACATCTCCGAGATCGGCAACCGCAAGCGCCAGGGGCTGCTCGAGATGAGCCGCGCGCTCAAGGCCGCCGCGGCCGGCGGGCCCCGCCCCGAGGTGCGGGAGCGGCTCGGCCGCTTTGCCGCCAAGGTCGAGCAGAACCGCGCCGTGCTCGGCACCCAGCTCCGCGCCGTCCGCGAGATCGCCGACATCATCGCCCAGACGCTGCTGGAGGCCGAGTCCGACGGCACCTACTCGCCCGTCGCGGCCCGCCAGTGAAGCTGCTCCTCACCGGGCTCTGGGTGACGCTGGTGGCGCTCGGCACCGCCTATGGCGTGGCCATCTACCTGCCGGGCCAGGGTGCCGGCGCCGCCGCCAAGCCCGTGGCGGCGCCCGTGGTGCTCCAGTCCCAGAAGACCCGCGTCATCAACGTGCCGGTCGTGATCGGGGGGGCCGTGAGGGGCTTCGTGGCGGCGCAGTTCGTGTTCACGGCGGACGGCGCGCTGCTGAAGGCCCTGCCGGTGGCGCCCGAGGTCTACATGCTCGACGAGGCCTTCCACACCCTCTACGCCGACACCTCGCTCGACCCGGAGCACGTCGAGAAATACGACCTGCGCAAGCTGACGGCCCACCTCGTGGAGACCACCAACGAGCGGCTCGGCGCGCCGCTCGTCAAGGACGTGCTGATCGAGAACTTCTCCTACATCGACAAGGACGCCAGCAAGGGCTGAGGGGTTTCCACGGACACGGCCGATGCCGCTTTACAAGGGCGCCCGGGCCGCCCCACAAGACCCGCGACCGTCCGGCCCCGGACGCGGGAGGGAGCGCAGCGGTCCATGTCGTCATTCTCCCCGCCGGGCGGCAGTCCGCCGCGCCACCGCCTCGTCGGCTTCGGGCTGGCGCTCGTCATCCTGGGCTGGGTGGTGCTCCTCGCCGACCTCCTGCTGAGCGATGCCCTCCTCAAGGCCGGCAGCCTCGTGGCGGTCCTGGCGCTCAAGGGCGACATCGCCACCCTGGCCCAGACCCTCGTGCTGACGGGGCTCGGCCTGTCGCTGCTGGGGGGCCTGCGCGAGGGCTTCGGCGCGCTGAGCCGCTTCTTCGACGCCGTGCTGCAGCGCTCGACCACGCCGCGCCCGGGCCCCATGCCGGAGGACGTGCCGGATGCCGGTCCCGAGCGGGTCGTCACCGTGCCGCAGGGGGCCGAGCGGATGGGGGGCGAGCGCCTCGCCCCCGAGCGCGCCGCCGGCCCCGCCGCGGCCCGCGACCGCAACTATTCCATCCTGCCGGACGGCTCGGTCGAGGTCGACACCCTGCTGGGCACCCGCATCTTCGCCAGCATGGACGAGGCGCGGGACTTCATCCGCTGAGGGACGGGCGATGCGTCCGCCCGCCGCGGAGCCGGGGACGATCAATGGGCCGGCGTCGGCGGCGGCAGGGGCGCGCCGCTGTGCAGCAGCCAGAACAGCACCAGCAGCACGGCGAGCGCGATGCAGAGCCCGACGATGGCGCGGGCGCTGAGCTGAAAATTCGGCCTCGCCCGCCCGGCCCGGCCCGGCGGGGCCGCGATGCTCGACGCCGCATCGCCCCGCGGCGGCGCGATCGCCATGGGCGCGCCCCTGCCCGGCATCGGGGTGCGGCCGGTCATCCCGTCCGACGCGCCCGGCACGTCGGGGCCGCGCCCGTCGAGCACGGCTTCCGCCAGGTGCCGGTAGGTGGCGAGCCGCCGCGGCGTGCTCTCGCCGAGCAGGTAGGACTGGGCCTCGACCGCGTCCGGCATGCGGCCCTGGAGGCGGCCGTAGGCCTGCAGCCAATCGTATTTGTTCTGCTTGTAGATCGAATAGGCGACGAGCCCGACGATGTCCTTGTCGCCCGTGACGAGGCTGGTAAACACGATGTTGTGCTCGGCCGGATCGATGATGGCGGGGTCGGGCGCCACGGAGTCCGGGTCCCGTGCCGCCCGCGCCACCGTCCGGTCGGGCTCGCCCCGCGCCTCTGCCTGATCCATCGCCCGCCTCCGCAACCCGTCCCAGGGTAACGCGACCCCGGCGGGCGGGATCCACCCCGCCGTCGATGGAGGGTCCGCGCTTGCCGCCGCACGACGACTGGGAGCGGGACCTGCGGGCGCGGGGCGTCGCGCGCGTGGCGGGGATCGACGAGGCCGGCCGCGGGCCCCTCGCCGGCCCGGTCTCGGCCGCGGCCGTCATCCTCGACCTCGACGACGTGCCGGAGGGCATCGACGATTCCAAGGCGCTGACCCCGGCCCGGCGGGAGGAACTCTTCGGCCTCATCCTGGGACGGGCGGTCGCGGTCGGCATCGGCCTCGCGTCCGCGGCCGAGATCGACGCGCTGAACATCCGCCAAGCGACCTTCGCGGCCATGCGGCGGGCGGCGCTGGCCCTGCCGCTCGCGCCGCACCACCTCTTGATCGACGGGCGCGACGTGCCGCCCGGCCTCCCCTGCCCGGCCCGCGCGCTGGTGAAGGGCGATGCCCTGTCGCTGTCGATCGCGGCGGCCTCGATCGTCGCCAAGGTGACGCGCGACCGGCTGATGGCGCGGCTCGGCGCCCTCCACCCCGGCTACGGCTTCGAGGCCCACAAGGGCTACCCGACGGCGGCTCACCGCTCGGCGATCCTGCGGCATGGGCCGACCGCCTTCCACCGGCTGAGCTTCGGCTCGGTGGCGCGCCGCGGACCCGGCGTGGGTGACGGACCGTAGCGAAACAGGACGGCATCCGCGGGAAACCCGAAACGCCCCCTTTACCTTAACGGCGGCATATCCCGGATCGTGAGTTGCGTTTTCCGGTGTGTGTCACATGTCTCAAGCACAGGCCGGTTCGGCCGCCTCGAAGCTCCAGTCTAAGGTATCGCGTGCTGGAGCTTCGACGGCTCGGCTGAGGGCCGTCGCGCCCGCTCTCACGGACCGCATCATCCTGTCGGACTGCCTCGACGCGCTGGCGTCGCTGCCGGCCGAGAGCGTCGACCTCGTCTTCGCCGATCCGCCCTACAACCTCCAGCTCTCGAACCCGCTGACCCGCCCCGACCAGAGCGCCGTCGACGCCGTCGACGACGAGTGGGACAAGTTCGCGAGCTTCGCCGACTACGACCGCTTCACGAAGGCCTGGCTCGCCGGCGTCCGCCGCGTGATGAAGCCCAACGCGACGCTGTTCGTGATCGGCTCCTACCACAACATCTTCCGGGTCGGCTCGACCCTCCAGGACCTCGGCTTCTGGATCCTCAACGACGTCGTCTGGCTCAAGGCCAACCCGATGCCGAACTTCCGCGGCCGGCGCTTCACCAACGCCCACGAGACGCTGATCTGGGCGTCGCGGGACGCGGAGGCCAAGGGCTACACCTTCAACTACGAGGCCATGAAGGGCGCCAACGACGACACGCAGATGCGCTCGGACTGGTTCATGCCGATCTGCTCGGGCGGCGAGCGGCTGAAGGACGCCAACGGCGACAAGCTGCACCCGACCCAGAAGCCCGAGGCGCTGCTGACGCGCATCCTGCTCAGCGCGTCGAGGCCCGGCGACGTCGTGCTCGACCCCTTCTTCGGCTCCGGCACCACGGGCGCCGTGGCGCGCCGCTACGGCCGCACCTGCGTGGGCATCGAGCGCGATCCCACCTACGTCAAGGCGGCGGCGGCCCGCATCGCGGCCGTCGTGCCGGCCGACGCCGACACGCTCGACGTTCTGGCCACCAAGCGCTCCGAGCCCCGCCTGCCCTTCGCCAACCTGCTCGAGACCGGCGCCGTCGTCCCAGGACAGGCGCTCTACGACGCCCGCCGCCGCGTCAGGGCCTCCGTGCGGGCCGACGGGCTCATCGCGGTCGGCGCCGTCGCGGGGTCCATCCACAAGGTGGGCGCGCTGGTGCAAGGCCTGCCGGCCTGCAACGGCTGGACCTACTGGCACTATGAGGATGCCGGCACGCTGAAGCCCATCGACGTGCTGCGCGAGCGCGCCCGCGCGGGGCTGAGGGACGGGGGCTGAGCCGCCCCTCAGCCCTGCCCGTCAGCGCTCGCCCTTCGGGTAGTCCGTGTCGAGCGCCGTCTGGCGCCGCCCCTCGACCTCGGCCAGCGTGTCCTTGAGCTTCTTCACCACGGCGTCGTGGCCCCACTCGCCGAGCACGAGGTGGAGCGGCGGGTTCGCCTCCTCGGTCAGGGCGATCATGGCGCGGCCGGCCCGCACGGGGTCGCCCGCCTGGGTGCCGCTGTTCTTCGAGGTCGTGGCGAGGCGCGACGCCACCGTCTCGGCGTAGGCCGGGATCGTGCTCTCCGTCTGCGCCATGGAGCGGCCCGCCCAGTCGGTGCGGAACGGGCCGGGCTCGACGACCGTGACCTTGACGCCGAGCGGCGCCATCTCCTTCGACAGTGAATCCGAGAAGCCCTCGACGGCGTGTTTCGAGGCCGCGTAATAGCCCGACCCCGGGAAGCCGCAGAAGCCCGCCACCGAGGCGATGTTGATGACGTGGCCCTTGCGCCGCTCGCGCATCACCGGCAGCACGGCGCGCGTCATGGCGAAGAGCCCGAACACGTTGGCCTCGAACTGGGCGCGGATCTCCTCGGGCTGGCCCTCCTCGATCGACGACAGGTAGCCGTAGCCGGCGTTGTTGACGAGCACGTCGATCGTGCCGAACCGGTCGAGCGCGGCCGCGACGCCGGCCTCGATCTCGTCGTCGTCGATCACGTCGAGCGACAGGGCGAGCGCCCGGTCCTCGCGCCCCTCGACCAAGTCCTCCACCCGCGCCCTGTCGCGGGCCGTGACCACGGCGCGCCAGCCGCGGTCGAGCACCAGCTTCGCCAGGTCGCGGCCGAACCCCGTGGAGCAGCCGGTGATGAACCAGACCGGCGTGTCATCGATAGGCATATGCGATATCCTCGAAATATGGGGGTCAGCGGTCCACCATGGCCATCTGGCCTTCGGTGTAGCGCGGGCCCGCGATGGAGCCGGGGGGCAGGGCGGCGTCGAGGCCGGCCACCTCGGCCTCGTCGAGGCGGATCGCCGCGGCCGCGACGTTCTCCTCGAGATAGCTGCGGCGCTTGGTGCCCGGGATGGGGGCGATGTCGTGGCCCTTGGCCAGCAGCCAGGCGAGCGCGATCTGCCCGGGCTTGACGCCCTTGGCCGCGGCGATGGCCTCCACCCGGCCGGCCGCCGCCATGTTGCGGTCGAAGTTCTCGCCCTGGTAGCGCGGGTCGCTGCGGCGGTAGTCGCCCTTCGGGTAGTCCTCGGCGCGCTGCACCGCCCCGGTGAGGAAGCCGCGGCCGAGCGGGCTGAAGGGCGTCAGGCCGATGCCGAGTTCGCGCAGCAGCGGGATGATCTCGGGTTCGAGGTTGCGCTCCCACAGCGAATATTCGCTTTGGAGCGTCGACACGGGGTGGACCGCGTGGGCGCGGCGGATGGTCGAGGCCCCGGCCTCGCTGAGCCCCAGGTACCGCACCTTGCCGGCCTCGATCAGCCGCGACACGGCGCCGACCACCTCCTCGATCGGCACGGCGGGGTCGACCCGGTGCTGGTAGAGGAGGTCGATGTGGTCGAGGCCGAGGCGCCCGAGCGAGGCGTCGACGACCGCGCCGATGTGCTCGGGGCGGCTGTTCACGCCCGTGGTCTCCCCGGCCTCGATCCGGAAGCCGAACTTGGTGGCGACGACCACGCCGTCGCGGCGGCCCTTCAGGGCCCGGCCGAGCAGCGCCTCGTTGGTGAAGGGGCCGTAGACTTCCGCCGTGTCGAAATGGGTGACGCCGAGGTCGAGGGCGCGGTGGATCGTGGCGATCGACTCCGCGTCGTCCGGCGTGCCGTAGGACTGGCTCATCCCCATGCAGCCGAGCCCGATGGCCGAGACCTCCAGCCCCTGGGTGCCGAGTTTGCGGTGGGGCAGCATGGGGCGCGTCTCCTGATGGCCGTCCCGCGCGGGATCGGCGGTGTCGTCCTACGGGCTCAAACGAGGGCCGATGGGGGATGGTTGCGCGGCGGCATTGCGGCGTCGGCCTGACCGTCCCCGCAGCGCATCACCACCTCGCACCCGCCCCCGTCCCGCGCCTCGATCGTCAGACCGAAGCCGTGCAGCCGCACGATGGCGGCCACGAGGCTCAGGCCCAGCCCCGTGCCGGGCAGGTGGCGGCTGCGGTCGCCGCGGTAGAAGCGGCGCATCACGGCCTCGCTCTCCCCCGCCGGGATGCCCGGCCCCGTGTCCCACACCCGGACCACGGGGGCGCCCGCACCCCCCGAGATCGCGATGCCCGCCCGCCCGCCCGGCGGGGTGAACTTGATGGCGTTGTCGAGGAGGTTCGCCATCGCCTCGAAGACGAGGTCGCCGTCGCCGTGGACCGGCATCGGGCCGCCGCGGCGCATCTCGAAGCCGACGCCCTTCTCCTCCGCCACCGGCGCGTAGAGCTCGCCCACGGCCTCCACCACCTCGTCGAGATCGACCGCGCGGAAGCCGGTGCGGCGCCGCGCCTGCTCGACCTCGGCGAGCCGCAGGATGGCCGACACGGTCGAGAGGAGCTGGTCGACGTCGGCGACCGACTTGCCCAGCACCTCCTCCACGGGGGCGTGGCGCGCGTCGGGGTCGAGGGCGCGGCCGAGCCGGGCGCGCAGCCGGGTCAGCGGCGTGCGCAGGTCGTGCGCGATGGCGTCGCCCGCCCCCTTCACCTCGTCGACGAGCCGCTCGATCTCGTCTAGCATGCGGTTGACCAGTTCGGACAGGCGGTCGAACTCGTCGCGCCGCCGGCTCACCGGCAGCCGGCGGTGGAACTGCCCCTCGGTGATGAGGGCGCAGGCGCGCCGCACCGCCTCGACCCGCCGCAGCGTGCCGAGGCTGACGGCCGCGCCCCCCACCAGCGCCAGCAGGGCCGCCGGGAGCACCGCCAGCGTCATGGCGCGCCGCACGATGGCGTCGAACTCCCGGAGGTCGCTGGCGCTGCGGCCGAGGAACAGCACCGCCCCGTCCGGCAGCGGCACCGCGATGGCCCGCACCAGGGCGGTCTCGGGCGCGCCGCGGCGCGTCCACTCCACCGTCACGCCGGCGGGCCGGTCGGCCGGCGGCAGGGGCGTGGGCAGGGCCGCCAGATTGCCCGCGAGCCGGGCGCCGTCCGGCCCGAACAACCCGTAGGCCTTGTCGGCGCGGGGGTCGACCGCGAGGGACTTGTCGAGCCGGATCGACAGGATCCGGCGGCTCTCCGCCGCGAGGGAGCGGGCCTCCAGCAGCAGGCCGGTGTCGAGCCGCTCCGTGAAGTAGCCGACGGTCTGCCAGTAGAGGAAGCCCCCCATGGCGGCGATGCCCAGCGCCACGATCCCCGCGGCGCCGAGGGTCGAGCGGAAGGCCGTGGTCTGGAACAGCTCCAGCGGCCGCAGCCCCACGGGGGAGCGGGGCCGGGCCGCCTCCGACGGCGCCAGCGCCGAGGATGCCGGTGCCGAGGATGCCGGCGAAGGCGCCGTCACGGGGCCGCCGCGTCCGACCCCGCGGGCGGACGCAGCACGAAGCCCGTCCCCCGCACCGTGTGGATCAGCGCCGGCTCGCCCGGCCCGTCGACCTTGCGGCGCAGCTTGCCGATGTGGACGTCGACGAGGTTGGTGCCGGGGTCGAAGCGGTAGCCCCACACGCGCTCGAACATCATGGCGCGCGTCACCACCTGGCCGGCCTGGCGGACGAGGAATTCGAGGAGCTTGAACTCGCGCGGGTAGAGGTCGAGGGTGCGCTCGCCGCGGCGCGCGGCGCGGTCGAGGAGGTCGAGCTGGAGGTCCTCGAAGCGCAGCACGGTCTCGTCCCGCTCGACCGGGCGCCGCGCCAGCACCTCGACGCGGGCGCGCAGTTCGGCCGCCGAGAAGGGCTTCGACAGGTAGTCGTCGCCCCCCGCCCGCAGGCCACGGACCCGCTCGTCGACGCTGGACAGGGCGCTCAGCACCAGCACCGGCGTGGCGATGCCGGCGGCGCGCAGCCTGTCGAGCAGCGTCAGGCCGTCGAGGCCCGGCAGCATCCGGTCGAGCGTCACGACGTCGAAACTCTCGGCCCGGGCGCGGGCGAGGCCCTCGGGGCCGGTCGCCTCGTGGGCGACCGAGAACCCCGCGGCCGAGAAGTCCTCGACGATCTCCGCCGCGGTCTCGCCGTCGTCCTCGATGACCAGGACCCGGATCATGCTGCCATCCACCGCCGACCGGCCCCATAGATCATCGGCGCCGCGGATGGCGCAAGGCGCCGTGGCGTTCGGCAGCGGGGCGCCCTATAGGTCGGGCCGGACGAAGCAGGAGACGGCGTGGACGCGGCGAAGCGCAGGGGCGTGTACGGGAGCCCCATCGAAGGACTGAAGCTCGACGTCGCGGGGGCCGCGCAACTGTCGCCGCTCGTGCCCGGCGCGGAGGCGCTGGACGGGCTCGTGGCGGGCTCGCTCGACGAGCTCGTGATGGTGGCGCCGCCCGGCACGGTGGAGCGCCGCCACGCGCTGGCCCTGGGCCTCGGCGCCCTGGCGCCGGCCGCGCCCTTCACGGTGCTGGCCCCCAAGGACAAGGGCGGCTCGCGCCTCGGCGACGAGCTGCGGGCCTTCGGCTGCGCCTTCGACGAGGCCGGCAAGCGCCACCACCGCATCTGCACCGGGCTGCGGCCGGAGGCGCCCGAGGGGCTGGAGGCGGCGGTCGCGGCCGGCGCGCCGCGGCTCGTCGAGGCCCTGGGCCTGTGGTCCCAGCCCGGCGTCTTCTCCTGGGACCGGCTCGACCCCGGCAGCGCCCTGCTGATCGAGGCCCTGCCCGCGCTCTCGGGGAAGGGCGCCGACTTCGGCTGCGGCATCGGCGTGCTGGCCCGGGCGGCACTCCGCTCGCCCAAGGTGAAGGGCGTGGTGCTGATCGACCTCGACCGCCGCGCCGTCGAGGCCGCCCGGCGCAACGTCGACGACCCGCGGGCGGAGGTCCGCTGGGCCGACCTGCGGCCGGGGCCCGGGGGGCTCGCCAACCTCGACTTCGTGGTGATGAACCCGCCCTTCCACCAGGGCGGCATCGAGGATCAGGCACTGGGCCAGAGCCTCGTGGCGACGGCCGCCAAGGCGCTGCGGCGCGGCGGCGCGCTGTGGCTCACCGCCAACCGCCACCTCCCCTACGAGGGCGTGCTGAAGCCGCTCTTCGCCCGCGTCGAGGTGCGGGCCGAGGCGCGCGGCTTCAAGGTCTTCGAGGCCCACAAGTAGCTGGGCCGGCGGCGGGCCGCCGCCGGCCCTCGCGGTCACGGCTTCGGCGCGGCGCCGTTGACCGTGGTGGGGGTCGCGATGGCCGTGTCGCTGGTGTCGGCGGCCTTGGACGGCTTCGGGCTGTCGCCGCAGGTCGCCGTGGGCCCGGAGCCGTCGCAGGCGGCCTTGTCGGTGACGACCGGCGCGCCCTTGTTGCCGGCGGCCGGCGACCCGTTGGGGCTGTTGGGGAAGGCGACCGTGTCGGCCGCCTTCTTCGCGTCGCCGCCCGCCGGGGCCGGCGTCGAGGTCGCGGCGTTGTCGGCCAGCACGATCGTGGGCCGCGACGCCTCGACCCTGAGCGGGCAGGCCGAGGCCGCGCCCGCGAGGAGCGGCACCGCCAGGGCGAGGGCGGACCCCAGACCCGCCGCGAGGATGGACTCGCTGAGGATAGACTTGCGCATGGTGCTCCCCTCCCTCAGATGTCGCGGCTCTGCATGCGGGTCGCGATGTGGTCGGCCTGGCGGATCGCCAGCGACACGATCGTCAGCGTCGGGTTGCAGGCCGCCCCGCTGGTGAACTGCGAGCCGTCCGACACGAACAGGTTCTTGACGTCGTGCGTCTGGCCGAACTTGTCGACCACGCCGTCCTTCGGCTTCTCGCTCATCCGGTTGGTGCCCATGTTGTGGGTCGAGGGATAGGGCGGGGTCGGCAGCGTGACGTTGGCACCCACCGCCTGGTAGATGGCGGCGCCCTGCGTGTAGGCGTGGTTGCGCATCGCCACGTCGTTCGGGTGGTCGTCATAGTGCACGGAGGCCACCGGCATGCCGTGCTTGTCCTTGGCCGTGGGGTCGAGCGTGATGCGGTTCGTCTCCTGGGGCATATCCTCGCCGATGAGCCACATGCCGGCCATCCGCGGATAGGCCTCCATGGAGGCCGTGAAGCTGCGGCCCCAGGCGCCCGGGTTGAGGAAGGCCGCCATGAAGGGCAGGCCGATCGAGATCGTCTCCATCTCGTAGCCGCCCATGAAGCCGCGCTTCGGGTTGAAGGCCGCCTCGTCGCGGATGATGCCCGCCATGGTGGTGCCGCGGTACATGTGCACCGGCCGCTCGAAGATGCCGTAGACCGAGCCCGTCATGTGCCGCATGTAGTTGCGGCCGACCTGGCCCGAGGAGTTGGCGAGCCCGTCCGGGAACAGGGTCGAGGCGCTGTTGAGCAGCAGGCGCGGGCTCTCGATCGAGTTGCCCGCCACCGCGACGACGCGGGCCTTCTGCCGCTGGGTGTTGCCCTCGCCGTCGACGTAGACCACGCCCGTCGCCTTGCCGGAGGGGTCGTGCTCGATCTTGAGCACCTGGGCGTTCGGCCGCACTTCGAGGTTGCCGGTCGCCTCGCCGGCCGGGATCTCGGTGTAGAGCGTCGACCATTTCGCGCCCGACTTGCAGCCCTGGAAGCAGAAGCCGATCTGCTGACACGAGCCGCGGCCGTCGCGCGGCTGCGAGTTGATGGCCATGCGGCCCGTGTGGACCTCCTTGTAGCCGAGCTTGCGGGCGCCGGCCTCCATGACCTTGAAATTGTTGTTGCCCGGCAGGCCCGGGATGCCGTTGGTGCGGGTCACGCCCATCTTGTACTCGGCCTTGTCGTACCAGGGGTCGAGCTCGGCGCGGGTGATGGGCCAGTCGAGCAGGTTGGCGCCGTCGAGGCCGCCGTAGGTCGACTTGACCTTGAACTCGTGCTCCTCGAAGCGCAGCGAGGCGCCGGCCCAGTGGACCGTGGAGCCGCCGACCGATTTCACGATCCAGGCCGGCAGGTTGGGGAAGTCGCGCGCGACCCGCCAGGCGCCGGAGGTGGTCCGCATGTCGGTCCAGGCGAGCTGGGCGAAGCTTTCTCACTCGTCGTTGACGAAGTCCTGGATCTCGTTGCGCGACCCCGCCTCCAGGATCACGGTCTTGATGCCCTTCTGCGCCAGCTCGTTGCCGAGCGTGCCGCCCCCCGCGCCCGAGCCGACGATGACGACCACGCCGTCGTCGTTGAGGTCGAATTGTGCCTGTGCCATCCTGGTCTCCTCCGGTCTTCGCTGTTGTTCGGTGTTCTTCTCGCGTCACACCTTCGGCAGCCAGTCGATGTCGTTGAAGCCGCGGCCCAGATAGCCGCCGTACTCGGCCGAGGAGCCCTCGTAGCCGAACTTCGGCCAGAGGTCGTGCTGGTTGTACAGCGACACGACCATGTCGGCCCGGATCTTCTTGAAGAAGTCGGTGTGCTCGATGCCCTGGAGCAGCACGACGCGGTCGACCTCCCAGGGCACGTCCACGTAGGCCACCTTGAAGCGGTCGCGCGCGTCCCCGTCGAGACGGCTCACGCCCTCGCCGAGCATGGACTTGACCGCGGGGTCGCTGGCCGCCTTCTTGTCCCAGGGCTTGATGGCCGTGATGTAGTAGAGGTCGCCCAGGAAGTCGTGCGGGTAGATGTCCCGCGCCATCTTGACCATGGTCTTGAGCTGCGGGGCCGTCAGCGCCTGCCCGTCCTCGGCCCAGGCCTCCGTGACGGTGAGGCCCGTGCCGGCCGCGATGGCGGCCGCGGGGCCGGCGCTGGCGGCGCCCTTCAGAAACGTGCGGCGGCTGTAGCGGCTGCGCGGGTCGATCTCTCTCATGGGTGTCTCCTCCGGGATGGTGGGGCCTCGCCGGCGGGGCGGTCTCATGCCGCCTCCCCCGGCCGCTGCGTCAGGGGTCAGCCGAAGCGGCCGCCCTTCTGGATGACCTCGATCCTGTATCCGTCGGGATCGGTGGCGAAGAAGAAGCGCGCCAGCGTCCGGCCCTCGTGCCGGAAGTCGCGCAGCGGCCCGGCCTCAAAACCCTCGCGGGCGAAGCGGGCGTGCTCGGCGTCGACGTCGTCGACCACGACCGCGAGGTGCCCGTAGCCGTCGCCCAGCCCGTAGGGCTCGGCCCGGTCCCGGTTGACCGTGAGCTCCAGCTCGAAGGGCGAGGAGGGGTGGCGGAGGTAGACCAGCGCGAAGGTGTCGAAGTCGAACCTGTCGGCGAGCTCCAACCCGAAGGCGCGGGCGTAGAAGTCGCGCGAGCGGGCCTCGTCGCGCACGCGGATCATGGAATGGACGGGCTTGCCCATCAGTGCAGGTCCTTGAGGTAGGCGATGATGGCGGCCCGAACCTCCGGCTTCGCCTGGCGGTACGGCATGATGGCGCCGGGGATCACGGCCTGCGGGTTCGTGAGCCAGGGGTCGAGATGCGCCTCGTCCCAGCTCCAGTCGGCCTTGGCGAAGCCCGGCGAATAGTGGAAGTCCGCGACCGCGCCGGCATGGCGCCCGACGATGCCCTCCAGCGTCGGCCCCTGCCGCCTGGGGTCGGAGGCGTGGACCGTGTGGCAGGTGGCGCACTGGTTCTTGAACAGCTTGGCGCCGTCGGGCGCCGCCGCCTCGGGCAGGGCCATCTGGGCCCGCACCGGGAGGGCGCAGAACAAGAGTGCCGCCACGGCTCCGCACGTCGCTGCCCGCATCCGTCGTCCCTCCCCTCGGTCGCTCTCGTGGCGACGCCGGAGGAGGTTAGCCAGGATCGGCGGGGCCGTGGTGGTAGCGGGCTGTTGCGGGGCGGATAAAGTGAGGCGGCGGCGGGTGCGGGAGCCGGGGGTGCGGCGGCCGGGGATGTTGGACAGTCCGGAAACGATGCATCCGTGACGTGAGGCGCGGCGGTCCGCCGATCGACGAGCTGCTGCCGACGTGGGAGGGACGATGATCTTGCGGCAGCTTTCGACCCAAGCCCGATCTCAGCGGCGTCCGCTTCCGAGCACCGCAGCGTGCCCATCCTCGCTGGTTCGCTTTGAAGGGTTCATCTGAAAAAGTTCATTTAGGATCACCCTCGCTGAGAACCAAAGCGAACCGCTTTTTCCGGTTCGATATGGGCACACCCAAAACGAACCACCGCCGTCATGTTTGCTTGTGTTGAACGCTCGACTGGCAAGGTCCTGAACCTATCTGTATGGCGAGCGAAACCGATGCCGCCCCGACATCACAGATCGATCACCGTCGATGGACGTCGATCGATCCGAGCCGCCGACGTGACCGCCAGTGTCGCCGTCCCGAAGGCAACCGCGCGACGGTGCGGTATGCAGTGAACGGGAGATCGAGGGTCATCCGTCGTGCTCGCCATGACGCCTTCCTGGCCTGATCCGACCGACGCCGGAAATCGCAGAAAAAAGTCGCGGGCACCCCTTGAAGTCGATTTTTACCCCTCCCAAATCGCGCATCGACCGAGGCTCCAAGGGGGCTCGGCCCAGGCGTGGCAAACCCCGCCTCGCCTCGTATCCATGTTGCTCAAGGGAGAATGTGGCTATGACGACCTTCAACTTCGCCCCGCTCTATCGCTCCACGGTCGGCTTCGACCGGCTGTTCGAGATGCTCGACCATTCGGTGCGGTCCGACTGGCCGCCATACGACATCGAGAAGACGGGTGAGAGCGCCTACCGGATCACGATGGCGCTCGCGGGCTTCAGCCCCGAGGACGTCGAGGTGACCCAGCATGGCGCGCAACTGATGGTGACCGGGCGCAAGCAGGCCCAGCAGGGCAAGCCCAACCTTCTTCACCAGGGGATCGCCCAGCGGAGCTTCAACCAGACGTTCAACCTCGCCGACCACGTCAAAGTCGCTGGCGCGAACCTTGAGAACGGCCTCTTGTCGATCGACCTGGTCCGGGAGATCCCCGAGCAGCTCAAGCCGCGGAAGATCCAGATCGGCTCCGCAAGCGCGCCGGCGGCAGTGCAGGACAACAGCCCGAAGCAGGTAGAAGCCGCCGAGGCGCAGCGCACGGCCGCGTGAGCGAGCGACGTTCGATCCCCAAACCTTAGATCGCGGTCCTGCCCTCCGGCCCCTAGCCGGAGGGCCCAGATTGCGGAGAACGGAGATGGCGACTTTCAATCACCCGAACACGCCCGAAAACTCGACTACCTTTGCTGACGCCCTGCGGGTGCTGGGTCATCCCGACGACGTTCTATCTCGCCCGAACCTGACGACCGCCGAGAAGCGCGAAGTTTTGGCAGCGTGGGCCTCTGACGCGCATGCCGTCGTCGACTCGCCCGGCTTACGGCAGCTCGACAGCGGCTCTATCGTCAGTGTCGATGAGGTTCTCAGAGCGCTCCGTGCCCTGGATGCATCCGACGCCGGACGTCCGTCGACGGCGCCGACACCGCGCCCCCGCCGACGCCGTCGTCCCACGCTTTCAAGGCTCCTCGTCACCCTGAGAAGCAGGGACGATGACGATGACGACCCGCCGCCATCCCCGGCCGCGGCCTTGCCGCCCGGCTTGGCATTCGCGCTCCGTCGCAAGTGGGAGCCGAGCGGCCATGCCGAACCCGTCGCTGCGTGAGCGGGTTCGGTGTCGTCCCGACCTGAGTGCCCGGCCGTCGGCACGCTGGGTTCGGCGGTGACGATGATCACAGGCAGCTTCCCGGTCCGGAAGCGCCGTAGCGGCCTGTTCGTCGTGAACGGCATCCGGTTCTCTCCATAGGCCCTGCCGACAGGCGCCGAGGGCAGATCCTAAGTCTTTGTCCGTTCTTGGCTGCTCCCAAGATCCGGCTCCCGAGGTGGCCGTCTCCTTTGGATCGACCAAGTCGGTGAGGACTCGGTCGCCTCCATCGGTTCTTTATGGATGTACCTATAACAGCCCGAAGGCGCGTCCCTGAGTAAGTTCGGCCCCGACATCGGAAGGAAGAGCAGCTCACCAAGAGCATCGGACCTTTCGGCAGGGGCAAGATCCAGGGGGTGCGAAAGCCGCCGATCTCGCTATCGTCGATGAGGGAACTATCGGCCTGAAATCCGCGAGGGCAGGCACGTCTCACGCCTGAGCCATCATCTCCGGTCTCGGATGCTGGCCGGGACAGGTCGCGAGCGGTCACGCCCCACCGTCTTCATCACGGTGTCGTCCGCCTGGAGGGAAGGGAGCGCGCCACCCCTTTGATGCAGGCCGGCCTCACGGATGAGATGTGAAAAGTTGCGGATGTCGTCCTTCCGGTGGACGCTGCCGATGAGGCTGCGACGAAACGCAGTCCCTCGGAAAGGAAGGCCGCTTGAAACCACGGATCGCCTACAGGGTCCCGGCGACCCGCGAGGCCGTCGAAAAAGCGTTTGGGCCTCAATCTGGCGCACTGTTCGTCCCGAATCCGCTGGTCGCCGCATATGCGGTCGTACTGCGGTTTCCGGGCACGAAGGTCATCGTGAGCGGCGAGATCGATCGGGCGCTGCGAAGAGTTGCATCCGATCTCGGCCCGATCCTCGTCATCGCACGAGACCTCACGGTGGAGGCGAGGCACGCTGCCGCCGAGGCTGGATGCGACGTGATCACCGCAGGTGAGTTCGGCTGGACCGATGCCAGCTATGGGGACATTCGACGGCGGTGATGTCGAGCGGCCCCACGGCCCGTCCGATCCCTCGCTTGCGCGGCCTCCCGGGCGCCCTTAAGTCTCGCCTGCCATCGCGCGATCCTTGGCACGCCCACCCTTGGCACGCCCATCCCTGGCGGAGAGAAGCCTCATGTCGATGTCCTCAGGCTCCGCCGCCGACTACCTCGTCGACCGCCGCCGCATCCGGCGCAAGCTCACCTTCTGGCGCGTCGCCGCCGGCGTCGTGGCCGTGGCGGCGATCCTGGGGCTCGCGGCCGAGGGCCGGACGCAGTTCGCCGGGCGCGTCACGCCCCACATCGCCCGCGTCAGGATCGGCGGGCTCATCACGGGCGACGAGGAAACGCTGCGCATCCTGCACGACGTCGAGACCACCGCCTCGGCCCGGGGCCTGATCCTGCAGATCGAGAGCCCCGGCGGCACCACAGTGGGGTCCGAGCGGGTCTACGACGCCATCCGCAAGGTGGCGGCGAAGAAGCCCGTCGCCGCCACGGTCGACACGCTGGCGGCATCCGGCGCCTATATCGCGGCGCTCGGCGCCGACCACATCGTGGCCTACGGCAACTCGCTCGTCGGCTCGATCGGCGTGCTGTTCCAGTTCCCCAACGTGTCGGGCCTGCTCGACAAGGTCGGCGTCAAGGTCGAGGAGGTGAAGTCGGCCCCCCTCAAGGCGGCGCCGAACGGCTTCGAGCCCACCAGCGACGCCGCGCGCGCCGCCCTGGCGTCGCTGGTGTCGGACAGCTTCGACTGGTTCAAGGGCCTCGTGAAGGCGCGCCGCGCCATGACGGACGAGGAGCTCGCGGCGGTCGACGACGGGCGCGTCTTCACGGCGCGCCAGGGCCTGCCGCTGAAGCTCGTCGACGAGCTCGGCACCGAGGAGACCGCGGTCGGCTGGCTCGAAGCCGACCGCCACCTCGCCCACGGCCTGCCGATCCGCGACTACAAGCCCAGGGGCCGCACCGGCCCCTTCGGGCTCTTCTCCTCGGCGGCGGGCGTGGCGGACGCGCTGGGCTTCCCCGAGGCCGGGCGCGTCGCCGCGGCGCTGGGCGCCGCCACCGAGGGGCCTCGCCTTGACGGTCTCCTGGCCGTTTGGCAGGGTACCGGCGGCCAGTGAGGCCCTGCGGACCGACCGGCCGTCTGACGGCCTCGTGAGCGATGCGGGGGTGGGGGCGCAGGTGATCAAGTCGGAACTCGTCCAGCGGATCGCCGAGCGGAACCCGCACCTCTACCAGCGCGACATCGAGAAGATCGTCAACGCCGTGCTCAACGGCATCACGGACGCGCTGGTGCGCGGCGACCGGGTGGAGCTGCGCGGCTTCGGCGCCTTCTCGGTCAAGCGGCGCGACGCCCGGCTCGGCCGCAACCCCCGCACGGGCGACCACGTCGACGTGGTCGAGAAGGCCGTGCCCTTCTTCAAGACCGGCAAGGAGATGCGCGAGCGCCTCAACCCGGGGGACGCCGACCCCGGCCGCGCCGACACCGCCCCGCCCGCCGAGGCGGCGCCGCGCAAGCGCCTGAGGGCCTGAGGGCCGCCCGCGGGGCGTGACCGCCGGCGCGGGATCGTGCGACACCCGGCGCGCGTTGACGGAGGTCGCCCGCGGCGGCCCCACAGGAGAGAAGCGACCGTGAAGACCTTTCTGAAGGCCATCGTGCTGGTGCCGATCGCGATCCTGGCGATCGCTTTCGCGGTCGCCAACCGGCAGGTCGTCTCCATCTCGTTCGATCCCTTCTCGGCCGGCGACCCGATCGCCGTGCTGGCGGCGCCGCTGTTCCTGCTGGTCTTCCTGCTGCTCGCCTGCGGCGTGGTGATCGGCGGCGCGGCGAGCTGGCTCGGCCAGGGCCGCCACCGCTCGGCCGCGCGCCGCGCCGCCGCCGAGGCCGAGGGCGCCCGCGCCGAGAACGCCCGGCTGCGCACCGAGCTCGACATCCAGTCGCGCCAGAACCGCGAGGCGGCGCGCCTCGCGGGCGCGTCGTCGGGCCCGCTCCCGGCGCTGGAACTCCACGACGCCGGCTGAACGGGGGAGGGCGGCATGCGGATCGTCTCGGCCGCGGAGGTCGACCGCGCCCTCGACGTCCCCGCGCTGATCGCCGCGCTGCGCCGCGCCTTCGCGGCCCCCGCGGGCGAGCTGCCGGAGCGCCACCACCACCACCTCGGCCGCGCCGGCGGCCCCGGCGCCACCCACCTGCTGATGCCGGCCTGGACGGCCGACGCGCCGGGGCCGGGCGCCTACGTCGGCACCAAGATCGTCGACGTCTTCCCGGACAACGGGCGCCTCGGCCTACCGGCCGTGCTCGGCGTCTACGTGCTGCAGTCGGGCGAGACCGGGGCGCCGCTGGCGGTGATCGACGGCACCAGGCTGACCCACTGGCGCACGGCCGCGGCCTCCGCGCTCGCCGCCGAGGCGCTGGCCCGCCGCGACGCGCGCCGCCTGTTGATAGTCGGCGCCGGCGCGCTGGCGCCGTTCCTGGCGCGCGCCCACGCCATCGTGCGCCCGCCCGCCCGCGTCGCCGTGTGGAATCACCGGCCGGCCGGCGCCGAGCGGGTGGCGGCCGGGCTCCGCGCCGAGGGCCTGCCGGCCGAGGCCGTGACGGACCTCGAAGCCGCCGTGCGGGAGGCCGACACCGTCTCCTGCGCCACGCTGTCGGCCGTGCCGCTGGTGCGGGGCGCCTGGCTCCGGCCCGGCCAGCACCTCGACCTCGTCGGCGCCTTCACCCTGGCGATGCGCGAGGCCGACGACGAGGCGCTGCGCCGCGCCCGCGTCTTCGTCGACACGCCGGCCGCCTGCCGCGAGGGCGGCGACGTGGCGGCGGCCCTCCGCGACGGCGCGCTGCGGCAGGACGACGTCGTGGCCGACCTCCACGCCCTGTGCCGGGGCGAGCACGCCGGGCGCGGCAGCCCGGACGACATCACCCTGTTCAAGTCGGTCGGCACCGCCATCGAGGACCTCGCCGCGGCCGTGCTCGTGTGGGAACGGCTCCGGGACGGCTGAACTCGGTGCCGGCGTTGCCCCGGGTCGATGTCGGAGGGGCGGTTCCGGGGGGATCGATGCGATCTCCGCCCCATCGCTGCCCTTCACCGCTCATCCCCGTGCCTACGGGGATCCAGCGCCAGGAGGCGGCCGAAGGCCCGACACTCTCGATCGCGCGTCCCGCGCGGCGCGGGGACGACCGGGGGGAGAGGGCGATCCGAGCCGATCGGCCGGGATCGCATGAGCGCCCGCCGATGTTCCTATTTTGTTCTTGACGTTGGGCGGCCATCGTGGTCTATATGGCTCCACTGCAGAGATGCGGTTCGGCCCGGGAGCCTTCGCTTCCGGGCCTTTTCTTTGCCCGGACCCCTTCATGGCGCCGAGACAGCCCGGCCGGCGCAAGCCGGCGCCCGCGCCGCCCGACGAGGCCACGGCCGAGATCCGCGCGGCCATCCGGGCCCACGTGCCCGAGGCCATCCGCGAACTCGCCCGGTTGGCCCACGAGGCCGCGAGCGAGCAGGCCCGCGTGGCGGCCATCAACGCCCTGATCGACCGCGGCTACGGCGACCTCAAGCACGCGGCCGAGGGCGACGAGGGCGTGCACGGCATCACGGTCCGCTTCGTCGCCCCCGCCGAGCCATCCTGACGCCGCGCCCCGGCGCCCCCGACACGCGGCCGAAGGGAGGACGGAGGCGCCCATGGCATCACGGCCCGGTCCGTCGACCCGAAGCCTGGAAATCGCGCTGCCGGACGCCTTCCGGCCCCTGTTCACGCCCTCGCGCTACAAGGCCTTCTACGGCGGCCGCGGCTCGGGCAAGTCCCACGCGGTGGCGACCGCGCTGGTGCTGATGGCGGCCGAGCGGCCGCTGCGCGTGCTGGCGGCGCGCGAGATCCAGCGCTCGATCCGCGACAGCGCGAAGCGCCTGCTCGACGACCGCATCGCGGCGCTGGGCCTCGGGGGCCGCTACCGCTCGACCGCCGAGGCGATCCGCGGGCGCAACGGCTCGCTGTTCCTGTTCGCGGGACTCCGGTCCAACCCCGAATCGATCAAGTCCATGGAGGGGATCGACATCGCCTGGGTCGAGGAGGCCGCGAGCGTGTCGCGGCGCTCGCTCGACATCCTGGTGCCGACCATCCGCAAGCCCGGCTCCGAGCTCTGGTTCACGTGGAACCCGCGCCACCCGTCGGACCCGGTCGACGCCATGTTCCGGCAGGGTCCGCCCCGGCCCGACGCCGTGGTCGGCCGCGTGAGCCACGCCGACAATCCGTGGTTCCCGGCGGTGCTCGACGCCGAGCGGCTGTGGGACCGCTCGCGCGACCCCGAGAAATACGCGCACGT
The DNA here is from genome assembly GCA_964242785.1 of uncultured Lichenihabitans sp. GTDB lineage: Bacteria > Pseudomonadota > Alphaproteobacteria > Rhizobiales > Beijerinckiaceae > Lichenihabitans. The sequence goes on from CAXTBR010000010.1 coordinate 87,692, forward strand.
GTGGGAGGGCGCCTACCAGGTCCACGCCGAGACGCGCGTGTTCCGCCGCTGGCGCATCGACAGCCTCGCGGTGCCGGAGGGCGCGCGGCCTTACTACGGGGCCGACTGGGGCTTCGCGGCCGACCCGACCGTGCTGGTGCGCTGCTACCTGTTCGACGGGCTCATCTACGTCGACCGCGAGGCCTACCGGGTCGGCTGCCCCATCGGCGAGACGGGCGCCCTGCTGCGCTCGGTGGAGGGCACGCACGGGGCGGGCGCCTGGCCCATCACGGCCGACGGCGCCCGGCCCGAGCTCATCGACCACCTGCGCCGCGAGGGCTTCCGCATCCGGGCGGCCAAGAAGGGCAAGGGCTCGGTCGCGGAGGGCGTGGCCTTCCTCCAGGGCCACGACATCGTCGTGCACCCCGACTGCCGGCACGCCATCGACGAGCTGACCCTCTACGCCTACCGCACCGACCCGCTCACCGGCGACATCCTGCCGGTGCTGGAGGACCGGCACGACCACGTCATCGACGCCCTGCGCTACGCCCTCGAAGCCCTGCGCCGCTCCGATTATCGGCTGCTCGGCGTGGTGTGACGCGCCGTCGATCCGCGATGACCGCTGTGCATCAGTCCGGTTTCAAAAGGCCCCCGGCCTTTTGCGGGTTTCAGGGCAGAGCCCTGAAGCTTCGGACTGAAGACCAGAATGTAATCTTCGCCCGCGTCATCCTCCACAGAATATAGGTTTCAGGGCTCCGCCCTGAGACCCGCCAAAGGGCGAGCCCTTTGGAAACCATCTCTTTCACGTTCCATCCTGCGAGGCGCGATGTTCACAGCCTTCACGGCCTCGGCGCGCGACAGCCTGTCGAACCTGGCGGCCTCGCTGGGCGCGGGCCGGGACAAGGCGGCGGGCGACAGCTTCACGCTGTTCGACCTCGACCGCGGCCAGTTGGAGGCCATGTACCGGGGCGACTGGCTGGCCCGCAAGGTCGTGGACATCGTGCCCTACGACACGGTGCGGGCGTGGCGGGCCTGGGCCGGGCACCGCGACGACGTGGCCTGCGTCGAGGCCGCCGAGCGCCGGCTCGGGCTGCGCCGCGCCGTGCAGCGCGCCATGACGCTGGGCCGGCTCTACGGCGGGGGCGCCCTGGTGATCGGCACGGGCGAGACCGACCCCGCGGCCCTGGCCGCGCCGCTCGACCCCGACGCCCTGCCCCGCGGCGGGCTCAGGTTCCTGCACCCCGTCAGCCGCTGGCAGCTGAGCGCGCCCGCGGTCGAGCGCGACCCGCTGAGCCCCTGGTTCGGCGAGGCGGTGTTCTACGAGGTGGCGGCGCCCGGGCGCGGCACGCTGCGGCTGCACCCGTCCCGCGTGGTGCGCTTTCTCGGCAACCCATGGCCCGACCCGAGCCTCGCGGCCTCGGCGTGGTCCGACTCCGTGCTGCAGACCCTCTACGACGCGGTGCACGCCGTGGCCCTGACGACGGCGGGCGCGACCTCGCTGATGCACGAGGCCAAGGTCGACGTCGTCACGGTGCCGAACCTGTCCGAGCACCTGAGCTCGGCCGACACGACCGCGCAGCTGTCGGCGCGCTTCGCCTACGCGGCCGCGATGAAGTCGATCAACAACCTGCTGCTGCTCGGCGACGGGGAAAGCTGGGCGCGGCAGCGGGTCGACTTCGCGGGCCTGCCCGAGATGGTGCGGACGTTTCTGCAGGTGGCCGCGGGTGCGGCCGACATC
>CAXTBR010000011.1:0-86919 GCA_964242785.1 uncultured Lichenihabitans sp.
GACCTCGCCCACGATCTCGATGGACGCGATCCCCTATCTCGGGGGCTACGCCGATCCGATCCGCATCAACCACATGCTGGCCCCGACCCAGCGCATGACAGACACCTACTCGCCCGAATACCTGCAGACGCTCTACAAGAACATGGTCAACACCGTGCCGGACTTCTGCCTGCCGGGCGGCTTCGAGTATCAGGACGCGCTCGACAAGGAGGTCCATTCCTGCATGACGGGCGACAAGAAGCCCAAGCAGGCCCTCGACGACGCCGCCCGCGCCTTCGAGCGGATCACGCGGCGCGTCGGCAAGGACAAGGTCAAGAAGTCCTGGCTGTCCCTCGCCACCAACCTCGCCGATCCCATCAAGAAGGCGAGCGGCGCGGACAAGTGGGCGTGAGGACCAACGCCATGGACATGCCCGGCGCATCGCGCGCCGGGCATGTCCGTCGCGACCCGGGCCCGGCATGACGGTCCTGACCGGCGACGCGGCGGGACGGACGGACGCGGGACCGGCCGCCGTCCCGCTCGCGCCCGGCTCACAAAAACCGCGACGCGCGATCGGCCTCGGGCGGCTGATGACCCTGCCGGGCCAGGTCGTGTCGATCCTGGTCCTGATCGTCCCGCTGCTCGTTGCGCTCTACATGAGCTTCACGGACTGGTCGCCCACCCGGGGATCGCTGCTGCAGGCCCAGTTCGTCGGCTTCGACAACTACGCCGACCTCCTGGTCTACGACACGCGCTTCGTCGAGGCCGTCGTCCGGACGCTGCTCCTGTCCGTCGTCTGCCTCAGCCTCGAGTTCGCCCTGGGGCTCGGCCTCGCGGTGCTGTTCCTGCGGGAGTTCCGCGGCAAGGCGATCCTGTTCTCGGCCTTCCTCACCCCGATGATGATCCTGCCCGTCGTGGTCGGCTACACGTTCTGGATGCTGTTCCAGTCGAACGGCCCCATCAACCAGATCATCATGCTGCTGTTCGGCGCGCACGCCGCGCCCGAATGGTTCCGCAACGCGCGCTTGGCGACGGTCGCGGTGATCGCCACCGAGGTCTGGCACTGGACGCCGTTGTTCTTCCTGATCCTGCTCTCGGGCCTCAACGCGGTGCCCGAGAACCCCGTCCGGGCGGCCGTCGTGCTGGGCGCGAGCCCGCGCCAGATCTTCTGGCGCATCGTGCTGCCCATGCTGAAGCCGGTGATCATCGTGGCCTTCGTGATCCGCGCGATGGAGATCGTGAAGCTCTTCGACGAGGTGTTCATGCTGACGCGCGGCGGCCCCGGCACCTCGACCGAGACCATCAGCCTCTACATCTACAAGCTCGCCTTCAACGACTTCCAGCTCGCCTACGGGGCCGCGGCGGCCTTCCTGGTGCTGGTCGGGACCCTGCTGCTGATCCACCTGCTCCTGACGCCGGTGCGCGACCAGCTCCTGCAGGGACGGTCCTGATGCTGTCCCGGCGCCTCGGCTGGCCCCTCGCGCTCGTGCTTGCGGCGGCGCTCGTCGTCACGCTGTTCCCCGTCTTCTGGATCGTGATGACCTCGATCAAGCCGCCGACCGACTGGAACACGGTGCCGGCGATCTGGTTCCCGGCCAAGCCCACCCCGCTCAACTACCGGACACTGTTCGACCCCGACGCCCTGCGCGAGTACGGGGTCGGCGGCGTCAGCCAGACCGCGACGGCCGCGGTCTTCGGCTCGATCCTGGCCTCCGTGACCGCCACGGTCCTGTCGGTCGTGATCGGGCTGTTCGCCGCCATCGGCCTGTCGCGCTACGGGCGCGGCGGGCGGGCGACCCCGCTCGTCATCCTGTCCGGCCGCATGTTCCCGCCCGCCGCCATCGCGGTGCCGATCGTGATCATCTTCTCCAACGTCGGCCTGATCGACACCTATGCCGGGCTGATCGCCATCTACGTCGCCGCCACCCTGCCCTTCTCGACCTGGATGCTGAAGAGCTTCGTGGACGACCTGCCGCGCGAGATCGAGGAGGCCGCCATGATCGACGGCCGGTCGCGGCTCGCCGCCCACCTCACCGTCACGATTCCGCTGATCCGGGGCGGGCTCTTCGCCACCTTGATGTTCATCTTCATCCTCAACTGGTCGGAATTCATGTTCGCGCTGGTCCTGGCCTACACCAACGTGACCACGATCCCCGTCCAGCTCGCCAAATACGTGACCGCGACCGCGGGCACCCTCTACGGCGTCCAGGCGGCGCTGGCCGTGCTGGCCATGGTGCCGCTCGTCATCGGCGGCTTCATGATCCAGTCGCATCTGGCGCGCGGGATGACGTTCGGGGCCATCAAACGATGAGCGGCGCGCCCAAGCTCGAACTCGTCAAGCTCTGCAAGGCGTTCCACGACGGGACGCTTCCGGCGGTCGACGGCATCGACCTGGCGGTCGAGGCGGGCGAGACCCTCGCGCTGCTCGGCTCCTCGGGCTGCGGCAAGTCGACCACGCTCAACATGATCGTGGGGCTCGAGCAGCCGACCTCGGGCGACATCCGGATCGACGGCAAGTCGGTGCTCGGCGTGCCCCCCGGGCGCCGCACCGTGGGGCTCGTGTTCCAGGACTATGCGGTCTTCACCCACATGAGCGTGCGGCAGAACCTCGCCTTCGGCCTCGCGGTGCGCGGGGCCGGCCAGGCCGAGACGGCCCGCGCGGTCGCGGAGGCCGCGGAGCTCCTCGGCATCGAGGACCGGCTCGACGCGAAGGCCGGCGACCTCGGCGGCTCCGAGCTGCAGCGCGTCGCGATCGGGCGGACCCTGGTGACGCGGCCGTCCATCCTGCTCCTCGACGAGCCGCTGTCGAACCTCGAGGCCGCCGCGCGCCTCGCGATGCGCCGTGAACTCCGCCGGCTCCAGAAGGAGGTCGGCCTGACGATCGTATACGTCACGCACGACCAGATCGAGGCGCTGTCGCTCGCCGACCGCATCGCGGTCATGAGCGCGGGCAAGATCCAGCAGGTGCAGCGCACGTCCCTCATCTGCGAGCGGCCCGACACGGTCTTCGTCGCCGGCTTCCTGGGGTCGCCGCCCATGAACCTGCTGCGCGGCAGCGTCCGGCACGGCGCGGGCGGGCCGGTGTTCCACCGGGACGGCTTCGTGCTGCCGGTGGAATGGCCGCTCCCCGCGGTCGGGCCCGAGACGGCCGTCACGCTCGGCATCCGCCCGGAGTCGCTGCGGATCGCGCGAGCCGCGGGCGAAGGCCTCACGGGCCGGGTCGTCATCGTGGAGCCGCGCGGCGCCGAGGCGGTCGTGACGGTCGAAAGCGGCCCGGTGCGCCTCAAGGTGGTCACGGCCTCGATCGGCAGGCCCGAGGAGGGCGCCGACGTCGGCCTCCTGGCCGACCCCGCGAGCTTCGTGCTCTTCCACGGCGAGACCGGCCGGCGGATCGCGGCTTGACCATGATCATGGAGAAGATCGCCGCCGACAGCCTCGCCGCCGGCCTGCCGGCGCTCCGGCTCGACCATGTCGGCAAGCGCTTCGGCCCGCGCGAAGCGCTGGTCGACGTGCAGATGACGGTGCCGCAGGGCTCCCTGACGGTCCTGCTCGGCCCGGCGGGGGCGGGCAAGACCACGACCCTGCGCCTCATCGCAGGGCTCGACCGTCCGGATGCGGGGCGGATTTTCATGCGCGGCATCGATGTGGGGTCGCTGCAGCCGAAGGACCGCGACGTCGCGATGATCTTCGACAACCTCGCGCTCTACCCCAACCGCACCGGCTTCGAGAACATCGCCAACCCGCTCGCAATCCGCGGCGCGCCGCGCGAGCTCATCGCCGCCGAGGTGAAGGCGATGGCGGCCACGCTGCGCATCGCGCATGTGCTGCATCGGCTGCCCAAGACCATGAGCGGGGGCGAGCGGCAGCGGGTGGCGCTCGGGCGGGCGCTCATCCGCAAGCCGGGCCTGTTCCTGCTCGACGAGCCGCTCTCCAGCCTGGACGCGATGCTCCGCATCGAGCTGCGCGCGGAGCTGAAGCGCCTCCAGCGCGAGTCGGGCCACACCTTCCTCATGGCCACCCCGGACTTCGCCGAGGCCATGGCGGTCGCCGACACCGTCGTCATGCTGAGGGCCGGGCGCGTGATCCAGGTCACGGGCGCCCAGTCCCTCTACGACGCCCCGGCGGACCGGGACGTCGCGCGTTTCGTGGGCGCGCCGGAGATCAACCTGCTGCCCGCGACCCTCCGCGGTATGCAGGCGGGGATGTTCCGGCTCGCGGGCGGAACGTTCCCGGTCCCGGCCCGGCTTGTCGCGTCCCTGGCCACGGCCGGTCCCGACTTCGAGGCGGGCCTCCGCCCCGAGCACGTCACCCTCGCCGAGCCCGGGACGGCCGCCCTGCGGGGCGAGCTCGTCGATGTCGAGCCGCTCGGGCTGCGGTCCGCGCTCACGGTCCGGACCGAGGGCGCCGACATCCGGCTGGTGACGGACGCCGCGGCCATCCGCGCCTTGCGGATCGGGGAGACCGTGGGCCTGGACGTCGCGACCGATCACCTCGTGGCGTTCGACCCGGCAAGCGGGACACGCCTGTGACGCCGAGCGGCCGGCCGGTCCCCCGGACGGCGGAACCCCGCCCCGCCGATTGGCCCTGGGACTCCCGCCAAAATGGCCCTGCCGCCAGCGGCCGGACGACACTACAAGCGGCGCTGGTCGCGGCAAGGGCCGGCCGGTCGCCGCATCCCGGGGCCGGGCCGCCCCGGCCGACGCGCGTCCGCGCCTCGCCGGCCGGCCGGCGCCCGCCACGCCTCCCACCGGGCATGCAGGAACACTGATGCGGATCCTCGTTTTCCAACACGTCGATGTCGAGCACCCCGGGGTGTTCCGGGAGTTCTGGGAGAAGGCCGGGCATAGCTGGGTATCGGTCGATCTCGACGCCGGGGCGCCCATCCCGGCCTTCGACGGCTTCGACCTGATGGTCGTCATGGGAGGCCCCATGGATGTGTGGCAGGAGGAGCAGCACCCCTGGCTCCACGCCGAGAAGGCCGCCATCCGGCACTGGGTCGCCGAGCTCGGCCGCCCCTATCTCGGCATCTGCCTCGGCCACCAGCTGCTCGCCGAGGCGCTGGGCGGCACGGTGTCCCTCATGGCGCGCCCGGAGGTCGGCTTGGCGGAGGTGGATCTCACCCCCGCGGGGCAGGCCGATCCGGTGCTGCAGGGCTTTGCGCCCAGCATCGAGACCTTCCAGTGGCATGGGGCCGAGGTCTCCCGGCTGCCGGCCGGCGCTGCGATCCTGGCCGCCAATGCGGCCTGCCCGGTCCAGGCGTTCCGCAGCGGACGCCATGCCTACGGGTTCCAGTTCCACTGCGAGATCATGGCCGAGACCGTCGGCGACTGGGAGCGCATCCCCGCCTACCGGGCGAGCCTGGAGCAGGCGCTCGGGATCGAGGAGGCGGCCCGCCTGGGACCCAAGGTCGCCGAGCGGCTGCCGGCGTTCCGCCGCGCCGCGCAACGGCTGAACGACAACCTGATGACCACCCTGGCGTGAGGCACCGCCGTCTGCGCCTCGGTCGAGACGCACCCATGATCCTCGGAGCAGGCCGATGTTGAAGCCCGTCGACGAACCCTCCTATGCCAAGCACGCCCCGCCCATCGGCCTCGCGAGTCGGGAGGAGGCCGACGCCTTCGTCGAGACGGTCAGGGCCGCGGGCTACGACTACCTGCGCTTCGAGCTGCCCGACATGGCGGGGCTCAGCCGCGGCAAGACGATCCCCATCGGCCACGTCGCCGGCTACCTGCGCAAGGGCCTCAACCTCTACGGGGGGACCGTCGCGCTCGACAGCTACTCCATCCCGGTCCGCAACTCGGGCTACAACGAGGAGATGAACTACCAGGACTGCGTCATGGTCGCGGACCTGGACACGCTCACCCCCGTGCCGTGGCTCTCGAGGACCGGGCGGGTGATCTGCGACACCATGTGGTACGACGGCAGCGCTCAGATGGCCTCGCCCCGCCTCCTCCTCAAGACGATGCTCTCGCTGGCGGACTCGCTCGGCTACGTGGCCCGGATGGGGCACGAGTACGAGTTCTACGTGGTGGACGCCGCGACCCGGCAGCCGATCTTCGGCGGGCAGCCCATCTTTGCGACCGCCCGCACCCACCAGGTCCCGGCGATCGACGAGCTCGTCAAGGTCCTGCAGGCGCAAGGCATCGACATCATCACCTACAACGTCGAGCATGGGCCCGGCCAGGTGGAGATCAACTACGAGGCGCTCGACGGAATCGCGGCCGCGGACTGCGCCTTCGTGTTCAAGGGCACGGTCAAGGAATATCTGGCGAAGCACGGGCTGCTCGCGACCTTCATGACCAAGCCCTACAAGGGCCTGTCCGGAAGCTGCTCGCACTTCCACATCTCGCTCCTCGACAAGGCCACGGGCGCCAACGCCTTCTTCGACGAGGCGGACCCGGACGGCATGTCGGGGCTCTTCAGGAGCTTCATCCAGGGCGTGCTCGACCACGCCCGCGCCGCGATGGCGGTGTGGAGCCCGACCCCGAACTGCTACCGCCGCATCCGCCCGCGGACCTACGCCCCATCCAACGTCTCCTGGGGCATCCAGGACCGGTCCGCCAGCGTGCGGGTGAAGGCCAGCCACGACCAGTCGACCCACATGGAGGTGCGCGTCCCCTCGGCGCTGTCCAACCCTTATCTCGTGGCGGCCTCCACCATCGGGGCGGGCCTGCTCGGCCTGCTGCAGCAGCGCGAGCTGATCCCGGCCGGCGCCGGCCCCAAGGAGGACGACGAGCGCTACCCGAAGCTCCCGACCGAGATCGGCGACGCGCTCGACGCCTTCGAGGCCGACATGGCGCTGCGGGAGATGCTCGGCGAGGAGTTCGTGAAGGTCTACCTCGCGATGAAGCGCCAGGAGACGGCCCGCCTGCGCGACGAGATCCCGCCCGCCGAGACGAACGAATATTTCGAGCTCTACTGATGCCGATGGCTCAAGGCCGCCGGAGGGGAAGCCGCGCATGACGGGAGACGGGGCCGGCGCGCCGGCGGGGCCGGACGACGACGTGGCCTATCTCGGCGTGGCCGAGCTGACGGCTGCCTTCGGGCGCCGGACCCTCTCGCCCGTCGAGGTGGCCGAGGGCCTGGTCGCCCGCATCGCGCGGCTCGACCCGCGCGTGAACGCGGTGGTGCACGTCGACCCCGGCTACACGCTGGCCATGGCGCGGGCCGCGGAGGCCCGCTACGCGGCCGGCGCGCCGCTGTCGCCGCTCGACGGCGTGCCCGTCACGGTCAAGGACCTGTCGCGCGTCGCCGGCCTGCCCTGCCGGCGCGGTTCGGCCGCGATGGATCCCGACGCGCCGGCCGCGGAGGACACGCCCTGCGTGGCCCGCCTGCGCGAGGCCGGGGCGGTGTTCATCGCCAAGACCGCGACGCCCGACGCCGGCTGCAAGGTGGTGACGCGCAGCCCCGTGCACGGCGTCACGGCCAACCCCTACGACCTCGGCCGGACGCCCGGCGGCTCCTCGGGGGGTGCGGCGGCGGCGCTGGCCCTCGGGTTCGGGCCGCTGGCCGTGGGGAGCGACGGCGCGGGGTCGCTGCGCATCCCGGCCTCCTCGACCAACGTCTTCGCCCTGAAGCCCGGCTTCGGCCGGGTCCCGACGCTGCCCCACGGGGCCGACATGCCGCTGTCGGTCGTCGGCCCCATGGCGCGCCGGGTCGGCGACGCCGCCGCGATGCTCGACGTGATGTGCCGGCCGGAGCCGCGCGACCCCTACGCCTGGCCCGTGCCCTTCGCGATGCCGGCCGACCTCGCGGCGCCGGACCTGTCGGGGCTGCGCGTCGCGGTCTCGCCCCGCCTCGGCTGCCGTGCGCCGCTCGTCGACGCGGAGGTCGACGCCCTCGTGGCCGAAGCCGGGCCGCTGCTGGCCGAGGCGGGCGCCGCGGTGACGGCGGCCGATCCGGCCTGGCCGCTCGACCCGCTCGGGCCGTTCCAGCTCCTCTGGGAGGCGGCCTGCGCCGACACGGCCGAGCAGTTCCCCGAGGGGCGGCGGGCGCTGCTCGACCCGCTGATCTTGAGCCTCGCCGATCGCGGGCGCAGGCTCGGCATGCCGGAGCTCTACCGGGCCACCGAGGGCCGCATCGCGCTCGCGGTCGCCGCCAGGGCCTTCTTCACCCGCTTCGACCTCCTCGTCGGCCCCGTGATGCCGGTGCCGCCCTACGCGCTCGACCGCGACGTCCCCGAGGGCTTCGCCGACGAGGACTGGTCCTGGTGCCCCTACACCTACCCGTGGAACATGACCGGCCAGCCGGCCGCCTCGGTGCCGGTCGGCTTCACCCGCGCCGGGCTCCCGGTCGGCGTGCAGATCATCGGCTGGGTCGGCCGCGAGGCCGACGTGCTGCGCGCCGCGGCCGCGATCGAGCTCAGGCGGCCGCTCCACCGCCGCCGTCCGGCGCTCGCGTGAACGGCCTCTTCGACGCCCCAATGGTCCCATCCATCATCGCAAAATGGGTCCTGTTGAACGGCGGCGAATGGTGGCTCCCTCGCGTCGACCGCTCCATCCCCGACACGGACTCCAACCTTCCAGGACACCGACGATGACCGCTCCCGTTGCCGCCCCGCCCAGCGACAAGACGCGGCTGCGTCGCTACAACTGGCTCGCCAAATACGACCGCGACACGATCGACGCGATCATCGACGCCGGCATCGTCTGCCAGGTCGGCTACGTGATCGACGGCATGCCCTACGTCACGCCCACCAACCACTGGCGCATCGACGACCACGTCTACTGGCACGGATCCTCCGCGAGCCGCATGCTGAAGGCGCAGCAGAAGGGCATCCCGGTCTGCTTCACCGTGACCCACCTGGACGGGATCGTCTTCTCGCGCGCGGCCTTCAACCACAACGTCAACTTCCGCTCCGTCATGGCGTTCGGCGAGGCGGAGTTCTGCGAGGAGGAGGTCAAGCGCCACGCGCTGGAGATCTTCACCGACCGCCTGGCCCCCGGCCTGTGGGACTACGCGCGGGTGCCGGCGGAACAGGAGTGGAAGGCCACCAAGGTGATCCGCATGAAGCTCGACGAGGTTTCGGCCAAGGTCAGCGACGGCCTGCCCGGGGAGGAGGCCGAGGATTACGCGTCCGACCGCTGGGCCGGCTCGGTCCCGATGCGCCTCGTCCAACTCCCCCCGGTCGCCGATCCCAACCTCAAGGAGGGCATCGCGGTGCCGGATTTCGTGAAGAACTTCCGGTATGGACGATAGGACTATACTCAGGGCTCTGCCCTGACCGCCAAAGGCCGGGGGCCTTTGGAAACCGTCTTGAAGAACCTTTCAGGTCGTCTCGGTCAAAGTACAAGTGAAGACAAGAGGATCACCGCCCCGAACTGCACCGCGCAGGCCCACCGGTAGAGCCGCAGCGCCCGGCGGATGTCGGCCGCGCCGGCATCGCGCCGCCCATCGCCCATGAAAGCGTCCTCGACGAGCGCGTCCCCGTAGACCCGCGGGCCGGCGAGCCGCAGCCCCAGCGCGCCCGCGACCGCCGCCTCGGGCCAGCCGGCGTTGGGCGAGCGGTGGCGGCGGGCGTCGCGCCGGACCGCGCGCCACGCGCCACGGGCCGAGCCGCCCGCGAGCGGCGCCGCCAGCGCGATCCACAGCGCGGAGAGCCGCGACGCCGGCAGGTTGACAAGGTCGTCGAAGCGGGCCGCCGCCCAGCCGAAGGCGGCGTGGCGCGCGCTGCGGTGGCCCACCATGCTGTCGGCCGTGTTGGCGGCCTTGTAGAGCGCGCAGCCGGGCAGGCCGCCGAGGGCCAGCCACAGGGCCGGCGCCACGACGCCGTCCGAGAAGTTCTCGGCCAGGCTCTCGATCGCGGCCCGCGCCACCCCGGCCTCGTCGAGCACGGCCGTGTTGCGCCCGACGATGAGGCCGACGGCGGCGCGGCCCGCCTCCAGCCCCCGCGCCTCCAGCGCGGCCGCGACGTCGCGCACGTGGGTGAAGAGGCTGCGCTGCGCCGGCAGGCTCGCGGCGAGCACCGCCAGCGCGAGCAGGCCGGGCCCGGAGCGCGACAGCAGCGCCTGGAGCGGCAGCGTCGCGAGCGCGGTGGCGCTGAGCAGCAGCGCCAGCGCCAGGAGGCCCGCGGCGCGCCGGCGCGCGAAGCTCCACGCCGGGCGGTTCAGCCGGCGCTCCAGCGCGTCCAGTCCCGCTCCCATCCAGGTGACGGGGTGGCCGAGGGCGCGGAAGAGCGGGGCCGGGTATCCCAGCAGGGCTTCGAGCGCGAGGGCGAGGCCGCAGAGCGGGACCGTGACGGACAACGACATCGAGGCACTCTGCGGCGCGGGAACGGGCCTCACCTACCACGGCGGCACTCTCGATCGGGGACGCGCTGGCGAGCATGAGCGGGTGAGGGTGCGATCCGAGCCGGTCGACTCGAAATCGTATGACTCCCCCGAACATCCCCCTCCTATCGATCGATCGAATCCACACGTCTCGGCGGCCGGGGGGGCTGCCCTTCTCCCCTTGAGGGGAGAAGGTGGCGCGCAGCGCCGGATGAGGGGGGATCCACCCCCTTTGGAATCCCCTCATCCGCCCTCATCGCGGCTTCCCCACGACGGCGTCCTCACCGCGCGCTACCGCCGCTGGTTCACCGACAAGCTGCCGGACGGCCAGGACCTCGGCCTGCCGATGAGCGCGCAACTGACCGAGATGTATCGGGCGCTGGGCCAGACGGATTAGGCTCAGTCTCCCAAGTGACCAACGGAACAGGAAGTGCCGCCGCCGTGTCAGATCCAGACCTTCGCCGGACTGTCGTCCGCACCCCCACGCTCGACGTCGCGTGCGAGGAGCACGGCCCGGAGGGTGGCGAGCCGGTCGTCCTGCTGCACGGCTTCCCCTACGACCCGCGCTGCTTCGACGGCATCGCCCCGAGGCTGGCCCGCGAGGGCTATCGCGTCATCGTACCCTACCTGCGCGGCTACGGCCCCACGCGCTTCCTGTCCGCCTCCACCCTGCGGTCCGGGCAGCAGGCGACCCTGGCGCAGGACCTTATCGATCTCCTCGACGCGCTGTCGCTCACCTCGGCCGCCCTGATGGGGTTCGACTGGGGCGGCCGCGCCGCCTGCATCGTGGCGGCGCTATGGCCCGAGCGGGCGCGCTGCCTCGTGTCGGGCGACGGCTACAACATCCAGAACATCGCGGGTTCGGGCGAGCCTCTGCCGCCCGAGAGCGAATGGCGGCTCTGGTACCAGTATTACTTCCACGCGGAGCGCGGGCGGCGCGGCCTTGCGGCGGACCGCCGAGGCTTCTGCCGCCTGCTGTGGCGGCTGTGGTCGCCGAGCTGGGCCGAGGGCGACGCGCTGTTCGACGCGACGGCCCCCTCCTTCGACAACCCGGACTTCGTCGACGTGGTGATTCACTCCTACCGCCACCGCTTCGCCCTCGTGCCGGGCGACCCCGCCCTGGAGGGGATCGAGCGGCGGTTGGCGGCGCAGCCCGCCATCGGCGTGCCGACGATCTCGCTCTGCGGCGCGGACGATGGAGTCGGCCCGGCGACCCCCGAGGACGCGGATGCGCCTCACTTCACGGGCGCCTACGAGCGCCGCGTCCTGCCCGGCGTCGGGCACAACATCCCGGGCGAGGCGCCCGACGCCGTGGCGGAAGCCCTGCTGGAGCTCCTGCGCGCCTGATACGGTTTCCGAATGACCGCCGCACTCTCTGCCGCTCATCCCCGCGCAGGTGGGGATCCAGCGCCAGGAGACGGCCGAAGGCCGGCAAGATATTGTCGCGTGCCGCTCGACACGCGGTGGTAGGATGAGGGCGGCCTTCGGCCGGACATTCCGCGCTGGATCCCCGCCTGCGCGGGGATGAGCGGGTGAGGATGCGATCCGAGTCAATCAACTCGAAGTTGTATCACTCCCTCGAACATCCCACCCATCGATCCGGCGTCACGTCGGTCACGGCCCGCCCGGTATCCCCGGCGAGGGCGGCGAGCCCGGCGTGCCGGGCGGGTCAGGGGTGCGGCCGGGGCCGGTCGGGATGCCGATGCCGGGGTCGATCACGTCGGGGAGGGGCTGGGGCACGCCGACGGGTTCGTCGGTCGGCACCTCGACCGGGTTGGGCGGCCCGCCCGGCATCGGATCCGACAGGATGGTGAAGCCGTCGGAAGGGGTCATGGGAAGCTCCGGGGCGGTCACGGCGCCGCGTCGCCGTCGGCCGCGAGTTCGAACTCGGTGGCCGGGACGCCGGCCTCCAGCGGGCCGTTGTCGCCGAAGCTGACCACCAGGGTCTCGACGCCGTCGGCCTCCCCGACCTCGACCACCCGGCCGATCTGGTCGGCCATCGGCCCCAGCGTGTCGCGGTGCGTCGCATCGGCCCGGAACCGGACCTGGTCGCCGATCTTCATGCGGGTTCTCCCATCCGTGGAGGCGCGATGGCCTCGTGCAGCAGCTCGGGCCCGGCCTCGTCGACCCCGTTGAGGCCGAGCAGGGCCAGATCGATGTCGATCTCCTTCGACAGGATGCCGATGGCGCGCTGCACCCCGGCCTCGCCCGCCACGGCCGCGGCGAACAGGAACGGCCGGCCGATCAGCACGAAGTCGGCGCCGAGCGCCAACGCCTTCAGCACGTCCGTGCCGTGGCGGAAGCCGCTGTCGACCAGCACCGCCATGTCGCGGCTCGCGCGCTTCACCGCGGGCAGCACGTCGAGCGGCGACACCGCGGCGTCGAGCTGCCGCCCGCCGTGGTTCGACACCACGATGCCGTCGGCGCCGAGCTCGCGCGCCAGCGCCGCGTCCTCGGGCGACAGCAGCCCCTTGATGACGAACTTGCCCTTCCACAGCCTGCGGATCAGCTCGGCCTCCCGCCAGCCGAAGTCGGCGTATCCGGCGACGGCCTCCACCTTCGTCGAGAACAGGCCGATGCTCTCGTCGGCTTCGAGGTTGACGATGGAGGGCACGCCGCGCTCCATCAGCGTGCGGCCGAAGGTGCCGGCGAGCCAGCGCGGGTGGGTCAGCCCGTCCCAGGTGAGCCGCGGGGTCGGCCGCAGCGGCATGGAATAGCCGGCCCGCTTGTCGTTCACCCGGTTGGAGCCCACCGGCACGTCGACCGTGAGCATGTAGACGTCGAAGCCGGCGCGCTCGACGCGGGCCAGCATGCGCTCGATCCTGCGATGGTCGGGCGACTGGTAGGCGGCGAACCACGCGTCCGGGTTGGTCCGGGCCATCTCCTCCAGCGGCGTGATCGAGTTGGCGCTGAGCGCGTAGGGGATGCCGGCCTCGCGCGCCGCCCGCGCCATGCGGTTGTCGGCGTCGTAGGCCACCACGGCCGAGGCCCCCATCGGGGCGATGCCGAAGGGCGCGGCGTAGCGCCGGCCGAACAGCGTCGTGGCCTGCGTGCGGCGCGACACGTCGCGCAGCACGCGCGTCACCATGCGCCAGTGCTGGAAGGCCGAGCGGTTGTTGTCGCGCGCCACCATGGCCTCGGCGCCGTTGGCGACGTAGCCGTAGACCGCCTTCGGCAGCTTCGGCCTGGCGAGGCGCTCGAAGTCCGAGAGGTCGAGGGCCGACGACAGGACGCGTTCGCGGGGGTTCGCCAGGCGCTTCAGGGCCCGCTCGGAGCGCTCGGGCAATGCCGGTTCCTCGGCGATCTCGCGTCCCGACATGGTCCCTGCGCTCTCCCCCGTCCGGGCCGCCGCCGCGCACCCGATCCCACAACCGCGGAGCCGCCATCCCGTTCCGGACGTTGACGCCTCGCGGCGGCCCGCGCAGCCTGCCGCCCGGGCGCCGGCTCGGGACCAAGCGCCCGCGAGGAACGACCGCATGCCGTCCGGATTTTTCGCCCTGCTCGACGACGTCGCGGGCATGGCCAAGCTCGCCGCCGCATCGCTCGACGACGTGGCGGGCATCGCGGGGCAGGTCGGCCTCAAGGCCGCGGGCGTGGTGGTGGACGACGCCGCCGTGACGCCGCGCTACGTCGCCGGCCTGTCGCCCGCCCGCGAGCTGCCCATGATCGGCCGCATCGCGCTGGGCTCGCTGCGCAACAAGCTGCTGATCCTGCTGCCGGCGGCGCTCCTCCTCAGCGCCTTCGCGCCCTGGGCCGTCACGCCCCTCCTGATGCTGGGCGGCGGCTTCCTGTGCTTCGAGGGGGCCGAGAAGGTGCTGGGGCCGTGGCTGGGCCACGCTCACGCGGCCGAGGCCGCCCCCGCGGAGCGCGATCCCGTCCGGCTGGAGGACGATCAGGTCCGCGGCGCGATCCGCACCGACCTGATCCTGTCGGGCGAGATCATGGCGGTGTCGCTGGCCGAGGTGGCGGAGAGCCCGATCCTCGTCGAGGCCGCCGTGCTGGCCCTGGTCAGCGTCGCCATCACGGCCGGGGTCTACGGGGTCGTGGCCGTGGTGGTGAAGGTGGACGACATCGGCCTCCACCTCGCGCGCGCCGGCACGACCCCGGTGCGGGCGCTCGGCCGCGGCCTCGTGCGCGCCATGCCGGGCGTCATGGCGGCCGTGTCGGCCGTCGGCACCGCCGCCATGATCTGGGTCGGCGGGGGCATCCTGCTGCACGGGCTGGAGACGTTCGGCTTCCCGGCCCTGCCCCACGCGCTGCACGCCGCGGCCGCGGCCGCCGGCGACGCGCTGGAGATCGTCCGTCCCGCGGCGGAATGGGCGGTGTCGGCGGCGGGCTCCGGCGTCCTGGGCCTCGCGGCCGGCGGGGTCCTGGCACTCCTCGCCGCGGGGGCGAAGCGCCTGCGCGCCGCGGCGGCTCCTCCTACCCGCGCGTGAGCAGCCCCCGCCCCGCGTCGCGCAGCGCCGTCGAGGAGGCGGTGGAGCGCGGGCCGTGCAGGTAGACGAAGGCCGGCGGGCGGCAGGTGGGCAGCCGCCGCGCGTCCGACTCGCGCAGCCGCCCCGGCGCCAGCACGGCCGCGGCCCGGCCGTGCAGCGACCGGAAGGTCGAGCCCGGACGGTCCACCGTGACGATCGGCACGAGGTCGACGAGGTCGCGCCAGCGCCGCCAGCGCGGCAGTTGCAGCAGGTTGTCGGCCCCCATGATCCAGACGAAATGGACCCCGGGGCAGCGGCGCTTGAGGTAGCGCAGCGTGTCCACCGTGTAGCGCATGCCGATCCCGGCCTCGACGCCCGTGACGGCGATGCCCGGATGGTCCGCCACGGCGCGCGCCGCCGCGATGCGGGTGTCGAGGCCGGCGAGGTCGCCGTGGCGCTTCAGCGGGTTGCCGGGCGTCACCACCCACCAGACGCGGTCGAGGCCGACGCGGCGCAGCGCCGTCAGGCTCGCCAGCCGGTGCCCCTCGTGGGGCGGGTTGAAGCTGCCGCCGAAAAGGCCGATCCGCAGGCCGGGGGCGTGCGGCGGCAGGCCGAGGCCGCCCGGCGAGCGGGGCCGCGGGGCCCGCGCCGGGCCGGCCGCATCGGCCACGGCTCCCGCGGACGTCAGGGCTCCGGTCGAGGGGGCTTCCGCCTCCCGGGCCGGCGTCGACAACGGAGCACCGATGTCCGTGGGGACCCTCACGGCCGGGTCTGCCCCTCGCCGCGCACGCGATACTTGAACGAGCAGAGCTGTTCGAGGCCCACCGGCCCGCGGGCGTGCATGCGGCCCGTGGCGATGCCGATCTCGCCGCCGAAGCCGAACTCGCCGCCGTCGGCGAACTGGGTCGAGGCGTTGTGCATCACGATGGCGGAGTCGACCTCCGCCATGAAGGTCGAGGCCGCCGCGAGGTCCTCGGTGACGATGCAGTCGGTGTGGTGCGAGCCGTAGCGCGCGATGTGGTCCACCGCGGCGTCGAGGTCGGGCACGACGCGGGCCGAGATCACGGCGTCGAGGTATTCGGTGCGCCAGTCCTCCTCGGTGGCGGGCACGACCCGCGGGTCCGCCCGGAGCACCGCCGCGTCGCCGCGCACCGCGCAGCCGCGGTCGAGGAGCGCCCCGACGAGCCGCGGCAGGAGCGACCCGGCGACGCCCGCGTGGACCAGCAGCGTCTCGGCGGCGCCGCAGACCCCCGTGCGGCGCAGCTTGGAGTTGACGAGGATCGCCTCGGCCTTGTCGGGGTCGGCCGCGGCGTCGACGTAGAGGTGCACCAGCCCTTCGAGATGGGCGAAGACCGGCACCCGCGCCTCGGCCTGGACGCGGGCCACCAGCGCCTTGCCGCCGCGCGGCACCAGCACGTCGAGGTTGCCGTCGAGCCCCGCCAGCATCTCGCCCACGGCGTCGCGGTGGCGGGTCGGCACCAGCGACACGGCGGCGGGCGGCAGGCCGGCGCTCGCCAGGCCCTCGACGAGGCAGCCGTGCAGGGCCCGCGTCGAGTGGAAGGACTCCGAGCCGCCGCGCAGGATCGCGGCATTGCCGGATTTGAGGCAGAGCGCCCCGGCGTCGGCCGTGACGTTGGGCCGGCTCTCGTAGATCACGCCCACCACGCCGAGCGGCGTCGACACGCGCTCGATGACGAGGCCGTTCGGCCGCTCGAACCGCGCCAGCACGCGGCCGACGGGCGAGGGCAGCTCGGCGATCTCCTCCAGGCTGCGGGCCACGGCCCTCACCCGGTCGGGGTCGAGGGCGAGGCGGTCGAGCGCCGCCGGGGACAGGGCCCGGCCGGCCGCCTCGGCGCGGTCGCGGGCGTTGGCGTCGAGGATGGCGGGCAGGCGGTCGCGCACCGCCGCCGCGGCCGCCACGAGGGCGCGGTTCACCGTCCCGGCGGCGGCGTTGCTCAGCGCGCGCTGCGCCTGCCGCGCCGCCCGCCCGAGGCCGCGCATCAGGGCAGGCACGTCCTCGACACCCCCGTCGACCGCCTGCGACCGTTCCATCACGCTCCCCCTCGCGTCTACGACAGTCCCCCATCTCGGCGGCCGGGGAGTTCCGCCCCTCTCCCGCTCGCGGGAGGAGGTGGCGCGCAGCGCCGGATGAGGGGGGATCCACCCCTGTGGACTCCCCCTCATCCGCCCTCGTCGCGGCTTCGTCGCGACCGGGCACCCGGATCCCATCCCGGCCAGCCGGGATGGGCGCCCGCTTCTCCCCGAGGGGAGAAGGGCGCCAACGGCCGGCGTCGGCAGCTTTGGAACCGGATAGCATTCGCGCGGGGCTTGATGGCGGATGGCGGGGCGCTTGTCCATCGCGCGCCCGCGACGGCAGCGCTTGGGCCCGGCGCCCGCTCTGCTATGGTGGCGGGCGATCGGCCAGGAGATCTCGACGGTGCAGCCCCACGCGCACGATCACGACCACCACCACGGCCACTCGCACGGCCACGCCCACGTCCCGTTCCGGATCGGACGCGCCTTCCTCGTCGGCATCGCGCTCAACGCCGCCTTCGTGGTGGCCGAGGTGGCGTTCGGCCTCGCCGGCCATTCGGTGGCGCTGCTCGCCGACGCCGGCCACAACCTGTCGGACGTGCTGGGCCTCGTCGTGGCGGGCGGCGCACACATCCTGACGCGCCGCGCCCCCACGGGCCGCTACACCTACGGCTTCGGTTCGTCCTCGATCCTGGCGGCGCTGTTCAACGCCGTGTTCCTGCTCGTGGTCATCGGCGGGCTGAGCTGGGAGGCCATCACCCGCTTCGCCCATCCCGAACCCGTCGCGGCCTGGACCGTGATGGGCGTGGCGGCGGTCGGCATCGCGGTCAACGGGACCTGCGCCTGGCTCTTCGCCGCCGGGCAGAAGGGCGACCTCAACCTCCGCGGCGCCTTCGCCCACATGGTGGCCGACGCGGTCGTCTCGGCCGGGGTCGTGGGGGCCGGCCTCGTCATCCTGCTGACCGGCTGGCTCTGGGTCGACCCCGCCGTGAGCCTCGCGGTGAACGCCGTCATCGTGTACGGGACGTGGAGCCTGCTGCGCGACAGCGCGCGCCTGGCGATGGGCGGCGTGCCGCCCGGCATCGAGCCCGGCGCCGTGCGGCGCTACCTCGCCGAGCGGCCGGGCGTCTCGGCCCTCCACGACCTCCACATCTGGCCGATCTCCACCACCGACACCGCCCTGACGGCGCATCTCGTCATGCCGGGCGGCCACCCGGGCGACGCCGCCCTGATGGCCTGCTGCGCGGGCCTGCGCGAGCGCTTCGGCATCGGCCACGCCACCCTGCAGATCGAGGTCGACGCCGGCACGGTCTGCGCCCTGGCGCCGGAGGGCGTCGTCTGACCGCGCGCCGTCAGACGCGGGCGACGGCCGGCAGGCGGGCGGGCAGGCGCTTGAACACCCGCACCATGAAGGCCGCGCCGAACAGCGGCGTGACGAGGTTCAGCACCGGCACCGACACGACGGCCGCGATCACCAGCCCGGCGAGGAAGATGCGCCCGGCGTGGCGCCGCCGCAGCGCCTCGGCCTCGGCGGCCGACAGGTGGCGCAGGGCCACGAACTCGTAATACTGCCGGCCCAGCAGGTAGCCGTTGGCGCCGATGAACGCGACCGCGTTGATCCCCGGCACGAGCAGCAGCAGCAGCGCCAGCGCCGTCACGCCGAGCTGCAGCGCCCCGAACCGCACCGACAGCACCACGGCGTCGACCACCGGCAGCGGCCGGCCGGGCGGCGCCAGCGGGTCGAGGTCGCGCTCGACGTGCTCGGCCAGGTCGTCGATGAAGAAGCCCGCCACGACCGACGACACCGGCGCCACCAGGAACACCGAACCCGCGAGCAGCCCGAGCCCCACCAGGATCGACAGCAGCGTCGACAGCCAGGGATGGGGCAGCGCCACGAGCAGCAGCAACCCGCGGTCGAGCAGCGCCACGGCGCCGAGCAGGCACAGCAGCGTCAGGCCCAGTACCTTGGCGAGCGCCGCGCGGAACGGGGGCGTGAGGATCTCGCGGAAGGCCGCGAGCGCATCGGCCAGCATCAGCGGAAGGATCCTTTTACCATCGGTGAAGCATGGTTGAGAGGATCGCTCGAATTGAGCGGAACCTGCGGGAAGGGCTGTCGTTCACCTGTCATGGCACAGACACATCTCTCAGGGGTCCGCCGGACCGTCGTGATCGTCGAGGACGAGTTCCTCGTGCGCGACCTCGCGGTCTGTGAACTCGAGGACAACGGCTTCACGGTGGTGGAGTTCGACTCCGCCGACGCGGCCCTGCCCTACCTGCGCGAGCACGGCGGCGAGGCCGCGCTGATCCTGACCGACGTTCAGATGCCGGGCGCCCTGAACGGGTTGGAGCTGGTCGACATCCTGAGCCGGCTGTGGCCGGACGTGCCGGTGCTCATCACCTCGGGCGGCCCGCTGGTCGACCCGCGCAGGCTGCCCTCCTGCGCGGCCTTCCTGCGCAAGCCCTGGCTCCCCGAGGACATGGTGGCGCGCGTCGGCCGCATGATCGACACCGCGCACTGACGGTCGGTCTCAGGCCGCCAGGGTCGCGCCGACGAGTTCCACCCAATAGGCGATGCCGTGCGGGATGGCGTCGTCGTCGAAGTCGTAGCCGGGGTTGTGGAGCCCCGCGCTGTCGCCGTTGCCGATGAACACGAAGGCGCCGGGCCGGGCCTCCAGCATGTATGAGAAGTCCTCGGCCCCCATGATGGGCGCGAAGGCGCCGTCGACCCGGCCGGCGCCCGCCACGGCACCCGCGGCGCGCTCGGCGATCCTCGTCTGATCGGGGTGGTTGCGCGTCACGGGGTAGCCGCGGGTGTAGCGCAGCGTCGCCCGGGCCCCGTGGGCGGCCGCCACGCCCTCGGCGATGGCGCGCAGCCGCTCCTCGGTGAGGTCCCGCACCGCGGGCGACAGCGTGCGGGTGGTCCCGGCGAGCCGGGCGGTCTGGGGGATGGCGTTCTGCGCCGTGCCGGCCTGGAACATCGTGACCGAGACCACGCAGGATTCGAGGGGATCGACGCTGCGGGCCGCGATGCTCTGCGCCATCGTCACGATGTTGGCGCCGACCAGCACGGGGTCGACCGTCATGTGGGGCTGGGCGGCGTGGCCGCCCCGGCCCTCGATGTCGATCTCGAAGCGGTCGGCCGCCGCCATGATGGCGCCGGGCCGCAGGGCGAAGCTCCCCACCGCCAAGCCCGGCAGGTTGTGCATGCCGTAGACCTCGTCGACGCCGAAGCGGGTCATCAGCCCGTCCTCGATCATGGCGCGGGCGCCGGCGCCGCCCTCCTCGGCGGGCTGGAAGATGCACAGCGCCGTGCCGTGGAAGTCGCGCGCCGCGCACAGGCGCCGCGCCGCGCCGAGCAGCATGGCGGTGTGGCCGTCGTGGCCGCAGGCGTGCATCTTGCCCTCGACCTTGGACGCGTAGGGGAGGTTCGTCCGCTCGGCCATGGGCAGCGCGTCCATGTCGGCCCGGAGGCCGACGGTGCGGCCGGCGCCGCGGCCGCGGATGACGCCGACCACGCCCGTGCGGCCGAGGCCGGTGACGACCTCGTCGCAGCCGAAGGCCCGGAGATTGTCCGCCACGAGCCCGGCCGTGCGGTGCACGTCGTAGAGGAGCTCGGGGTTCTGGTGGATGTCGCGGCGCCAGGCCCTGGCTTCGGCGGCGACGCTGTCCTCGGTCGGCATGGCAGTCCCCGCCCTCCACGATGAGGGGGCAACAGACCGCAGAGGCGCCGGGCCGTCAATCATCCCGCGGTCGCAGGGCGGCGCGGCGTCGGCGGCACGGCCCCCCGCGGGGTGATCGGGTGAGGATCGGGGTTCGGACGACGGCGGAGGACGGTTCAGGCCGCGGCCGGCCGCCCTGCCCCGCCGTCCAGGCTCCACACGTACCAGCACAGGGCCGCCACGGGGACGCCGATCAGCGAGGTCGACACGAAGAACCACTCGAAGCTCATCCGCTCGATGAGGAAGCCCGAGGCGCCCGCGATGAGGCTGCCCGGCAGGGCGCAGAGGGAGGTGAGCAGCGCGTATTGGCTCGCCGCGTGCTCCGTCGCGCTGAGCGACGACATGTATGTGATCAGCACGATGGACGCGAAGGCATAGGCGAAGTCGTCGACGCTGACGGCCGTCACGAAGAGCCAGAACTCGCCCCCGCCGTGGTCGCCGTGCACCGCGAGATAGGCGAGGCTGAGGTGCGACGCGGAGGCGAAGACCGTGCCGGCGAACAGCGCCGCCATCAGCCCGACGCGCCGGACCACGGCGCTGGCCAGGAACGTGCCGCCGAGCGCCACCCAGAAGCCGAACAGCTTCGTGGCCGTGGCGATGTCCGAGTTGGAATAGTGCAGGCTCTTGAACAGCGGCACCGCCATGGCGCTCGAAATGTAGCCGGGCATGCGGAACCCCGCCACCAGGGCGAGGGTGGGGAAGGCCATGGGGCCGAGCCGCGCCAGGAGGTCCCGGATGGGGTCCACGACCGTGGCGACGAAGCCCGAGGGCGCGCCGGCGGCGTCCTCGGGCCGGGCGGGCTCGGGCGCGAGGAGCGCGGCCGCCACGCCCGGCAGCAGCGCCAGCGCCATGCACAGGTAGGCGGCGCGCCAGCCGAAGGCGTCCGCGAGGTAGAGCGCGCCGGCGCCCGCCACGAGGTTGCCCACGCGCCAGCCGACCTCCGCCCAGGACGACATCAGCGCCTGCCCCTCGACCGGCACGGCCGTGATGCGCCAGCCGTCGATCACCACGTCCTGCGTGGCGCCCGCGAAGCCGAGCGCCAGCGAGAAGGCGATCGTCCAGGGCAACCGCTGCCCGGGATCGCCGAAGGCGACGCCCACCAGGGCCAGCACGATGCCGGCCTGGGACAGGACGATCCAGCCGCGCCGGCGCCCCAGCAGGCGGCCGAGCAGCGGGGCATCGTAGCGGTCGAGGAAGGGCGCCCAGAGGAACTTGAACTTATACGCCAGGGTCATCTCGCTCATCAGGCCGAGGATGCCGATCGGCACCTTGGCCTCGGACAGCCACGCCGACTGCGTCACGTAGACGAGCAGGAAGGGGATGCCCGAGCTGAAGCCGAGCCCCAGCATGGCGCCGAGGCGCCGGTCCGAGAGCAGCCGGCGCGGGTCCGCCGCGCCGAGCCGGGAGGGTTCGAGGGCTCGGGCCGTCATCCGCTTCGTCCGCTCCAGTGCATCAGGGCCTCCCCCGGTGGGAGCCCCCAGCTCGGCCATCCCGCGTCGCGCGCCTGATCCGATCCTGAGACCTTGCGCGTCACGGCTCGGTTTTGGCCCCTGCGATGATGGCCCGCGCCCGACGCATCACATCCTCGTGCGGCGTCACCCTTCCCGCGTCGATGTCGTGCTGTCGACCATGACGACCTCCGATGCCGATCCGTGTCCACTCTACCGGAATGGGCCGTCGAGGCGAGCGCTCAGCGGCCTCCCGATGGCTCGGGCTCGCCTTTGCCCCTCTCCGCCCAGCCATCCCGGCCTCGACGGCGGACCCGGGAGAGGTGAACCCGACCGCCGCGGGGCGCCGCCGGGTCGATCCCTTCCGGCCCACAGGACCTATCCCGGTCGGGCAGGGGTCGCGGGACGTCGGGGCCAGGACATCGGGGCGGGCCTCGACGATCCCGTCGAGGCAAGAGATCGCAGGCCGGCGATCCACCGCGGCGACGGACCCGCACCCTCGCGATGGCGCATCTGACAAGTCAAGACCGCGTCGCCGAAGCGGTCAAGCCCAACAATTCCTGGTAGATTGTCCGCGGAGCGCGTCCCCGTCGACCGATTCGTCCGTCGAGACGGCCGCCCTGTCATCGGGTCGGAAAGGATGTTGCGATCATCGTCGCGACAGACGTCGGACGCGATGGTCTTCTCGACGCAACGTCGGCACGCGAGCACCTCATGCGACAGGAGATGGACGGATCCAGGGACGCGATCGACGTGATCTATTCCTGCGTCCTCGACGACGGCGCCTTCCCGGACATGCTGCGGCTGATCGCGGCCGAGTTCGGCTGTCATTCCGCGGTCCTGTTCTACAGGGACCGGCACCGGCCGTCGGCCGACGTCCAGGTCGCCTACGGCCCGCTCGATGATCCGGAGGTCCAGGTCCGCTACCTGCGCGACTTCGCCTCGCTCGACCCCGCGCCGGCCGCCATGGCGCGGATCGGGCTCGGCGACGTCGCCAGCACCGACGCGCTCTTCGCCGCCACCGCCGACCGCTACAGGCCGTTCCTCGACGGCTTCTATCACCCGCTCGGGCTGGCGGGCGCGCTCGGCGGCCCCGTGGTCGACCGGCAGGGCCGGATCGGCCTGTTGGCGGTGCACCGCGGGCCCGCCCGGCCCCCGTTCGACGAGGCGGATTGCGCGGCCCTGAAGCGGCTGATGCCGCATGTCATGCGGATGCTGGAGCTCAGGCACAGCTTCTTCGACATGGGATCGATGCTGAAACTCGCCGGCCGGGCGCTCGACCCGATCAACCAGGCCGTCATGACCTTCGGGCCGGACGGCCGGGTCGTCCACGCCAACCGGTCGGCCCGGCTCCTGCTGGCGCGGGGCGACGGCCTCGGGCTCGACCGGTCGGGACGGCTGGCGGCCGCCGAGAAGGCCGCCCAGGCCCTGCTCGCGGAGGCCTTCGCTCCCGGCGGTCCGCCGATGCCCCGCATCCTGCGCATCGCCCGCCCCGACGGCGCCGCGCCCTACCTGGTGCGGATGTGGCGGCGGGACGAGCCGGGCGGGGCCGCCACCACGGTCCTCTACATCTCCGACCCCGCGCGCCGGGATCCCGCCTCGCCGACGGACCTGTCGCGGACGCTCGGCCTGACGGCCTCCGGCGCGAAGCTCCTGGCCGCCCTCATGGCGGGGAACAGCCTGGCGGATTACGCGAGCGAGGCGGGCCTGTCGCCCAACACCGTCAAGGTCCACCTGAAGACGCTCTTCGAGGCGACCGGCACGCACCGGCAGGCCGACCTCGTCCGGCTGGCGACGAGCGTGGCGAACGACCTCGCGCTGTGAGGCCCCGCGCGGCCATCAGGGCCTCCACGAACATCGGTGCTTCGGTCTCGACGCTGATCCGGGAGGGGCGAGGCCCTCGAAATCGAAGCACCGGTGTCCGCGGGAGCCCTCAGAGTCCGTGACTGTATCGAACTCGTGCCTCAATGCCCTCTGAAAACATCAAGGAACTTCTGCCCGTTTTGGGCCAGATGGGCATCCATTCACAGACTCTCAGCGGCGGAAGACGCGCAGCACCGAGAAGGCGAGGCCGACATCGTCGCCGGCCGCGAGCTCCGCGCCCTTCGGCATCTCGACGTCGATCCGCCCCGGGACGCCGTCGAGCGCCACTTCGGCCTGCCGGCCGTGCGACGCCCAGACGACGTTGGCGAGCCGCGCCGGCACGCCCGCGCCGGGACGCGTGAGGGCGACGTCGCTCGGCCGGACGAAGAGCCGGCCCGGCCCGTCGCCGAGGCCGGCGGGGGCCGGGCCGAGGGCGAAGGGCCCGAGCCGCACCTCGCCGCCCGCCACCGTGACGTCGAGCCCGGTCGGGTCGCCCACGAAGGAGGCCACGAAGGCCGAGGCCGGGGCGGCGTAGATCTCGGAGGGGTGTCCCACCTGCTCGATGCGGCCGGCGTCGAGGATCGCCACGCGGTCGGCCAGCTCCATGGCCTCGTCCTGGTCGTGGGTCACGAAGACGGTGGTCTGCCCCGTCCTGGCGTGGAGGTCGCGCAGCCAGCGGCGCAGGTCCTTGCGGACGCGGGCGTCGAGGGCGCCGAAGGGCTCGTCGAGCAGCAGCACGCGCGGCTCGATGGCGAGCGCGCGGGCCAGCGCGACGCGCTGGCGCTGGCCGCCGCTGAGCTGCGCCGGATAGCGCCGGTCGAGCCCGCCGAGCTGCACGAGGTCGAGCAGCGTCAGC
The DNA here is from genome assembly GCA_964242785.1 of uncultured Lichenihabitans sp. GTDB lineage: Bacteria > Pseudomonadota > Alphaproteobacteria > Rhizobiales > Beijerinckiaceae > Lichenihabitans. Next base: position 24,583 of record CAXTBR010000011.1, read on the forward strand.
ACGCGGTCGCGGATCTCGGCCTTCGGCGGCCGGGCGGCGCGGCCCCGCGCCCTCAGGCCGTAGGCGACGTTGTCGAAGATCGTCATGTGGCGGAACAGGGCATAGTGCTGGAACACGAAGCCCACGCCCCGCGCCTGGACCGGGAGCGCCGTCATGTCCTGGCCGCCGATGGCGATGGTGCCGCCTTCGTGCGTCTCGAGGCCCGCGATGATGCGCAGCAGCGTCGTCTTGCCGGAGCCGGAGGGGCCGAGCAGCGCCAGGAGCTCGCCACCCGCGACGTCGAGCGACACGCCGCGCAGGGCCGCGTGGGTGTCGTAGGCCTTGACGACGTCGCGCACCGCGATGCCGACGCCGGCCCGGTTCAGGCCCTCAGCGCCGGTGCCCGGCCGCGAGGTCGTCGGCGTAGCGCCATTCGAGGAGGGCTTTGACCGCCAGAGTGACGAGGGCCAGGACGGCGAGGAGCGAGGCGACCGCGAAGGCTGCAGCGATGTCGTACTCATTGTAGAGGATCTCCACGTGCAGCGGCAGCGTATCGGTAAGGCCGCGGATGTGGCCGGACACGACCGACACGGCTCCAAACTCCCCCATGGCGCGGGCGTTGCACAGGAGCACGCCGTAGAGGAGCCCCCACCGGATGTTGGGCAGGGTGACGGTGAGGAAGCAGCGCAGCCCGCCGGCGCCGAGCGTCAGGGCCGCCTCCTCGTCGGAGCGGCCCTGGTCCTGCATCAGCGGGATCAGCTCGCGCGCCACGAAGGGGAAGGTGACGAAGACCGTGGCCAGCACGATGCCCGGCACCGCGAAGATCACGTCGATGCCGTGCGCCGAGAGCCAGGGGCCGAACAGGCCCTGGGCGCCGAAGACCAGCACGTAGACCAGCCCCGACACGACGGGCGACACCGAGAACGGCAGGTCGATCAGCGTGATCAGCAGGCTCTTGCCCGCGAAGTCGAACTTGGCGATCGCCCAGGCGGCCGCGACCCCGAAGGCGGCGTTGAGCGGCACGCTGATCGCCGCCACCGTGAGGGTCAGCCGCAGGGCCGCGAGCGCGTCGGGGTCGGCGAGCGCCGTCGCGATCGTCGCCCACCCGCCGCGCAGCGCCTCGACGAAGACCACGCCGAGCGGCAGCAGCACGAAGAAGACGAGGAACGCCGCCGCGATGCCGATCAGCAGCGCGCGGGCGAGCGGCCCCTCGGCCGTGACGGCGCGGGGGGCGGGGCGGGGCCGCTGGAGCGAGGCGTCAGTCATGGCCGAACCGGCGCCGCCCCCAGGCCTGGGCGAGGTTGACGAGGAGCAGGATCGCGAAGGAGGTGGCCAGCATGAGGGTCGCGACGCCGGTGGCGCCCGCGTAGTCGTATTCCTCCAGCCGCTGGATGATGACGAGGGGCACGATCTCGGACACGTAGGGCACGTTGCCGGCGATGAAGATCACCGAGCCGTATTCGCCGACGGCGCGCGCGAAGGTGAGGGCGAAGCCCGTCAGGATGGCGGGCGCGAGGGCCGGCAGCACGACGCGCAGGAGCGTGCGGGGCCGCCCGGCCCCGAGCGTCGCGGAGGCTTCCTCGACCTCGCGGTCGAGCTCGGCCACCAGCGGCTGCACGCTGCGCACCACGAAGGGCAGCCCCACGAAGAGGAGCGCCACGAGGATGCCGAGCGGCGTGTACGCGACCTTGACGCCGAGCCGCAGCAGCGGCGCGCCGAGCCAGCCGTTCGGGCCGTAGAGGGCCGCGAGCGCGATGCCGGCCACGGCGGTCGGCAGCGCGAAGGGCAGGTCGACGACGGCGTCGAGCAGGCGCCGGCCCGGGAAGCGGTAGCGGGTCAGCACCCAGGCCACCACCACGCCGAAGACGGTGTCGAGCACGGCCGCCAGCAGGGCCGTGCCGAAGCTCACCCGGAAGGCCGACAGGATCCGCGGGTCGGAGGCGATCCGCGCCGCGCCGCCGAACCCGACCTCGCTCGCCCGCAAGGTCAGCACCGTCAGCGGGAACAGCACCACGAGGCCGAGATAGCCGAGCGTCACGCCCAGGGTCAGGCCGAAGCCCGGCAGCGCGCTCGGCCGCCGCCAGCGCCGGACGCCCGGGCGCGTCAGGGTGGCGGCGGCGGTCACGGGGCTCAGCGGTTCGCCGCCTGGATCTGGTCGAAGGTGCCGCCGTCGGCGAAGTGCTTCGGCTGCGCGGTCGCCCAGCCGCCGAAGTCCTTGTCGACCGTCAGCAGCTCCAGCTTGGGGAAGCGGGCCAGGTCCTCGGGCGCCGCGTCCTCGGGATGGACCGGCCGGTAGAAGTTGTGGGCGATGATGCGCTGGCCCTCGGGCGTGTACAGGAACTGCAGGTAGGCTTCCGCCTCCTTGCGGGTGTTCTTCTGGTCGACGTTGCCGTCCACCACCGCCACGGGCGGCTCGGCCAGGATGGACAGTGACGGCACCACGATGTCGAACTTGTCCTGGCCGAACTCCTCGGAGGCGAGGAAGGCCTCGTTCTCCCAGGCGATCAGCACGTCGCCGAGGCCGCGCTGCGCGAACGACACGGTGGCGCCGCGCGACCCCGTGTCGAGCACCGGGGCGTTCTTGAAGATCCGGGCCACGAAGTCGCGCGCCTTGGCCTCGTCGCCCTCGCCGTGCCGGAGCCCGTAGCCCCAGGCCGCGAGGTAGTTCCAGCGGGCGCCGCCCGAGGTCTTGGGGTTGGGCGTCACGATCGACACGCCGGGCTTGGCGAGGTCGTCCCAGTCCTTGATGGCCTTGGGGTTGCCCTTGCGCACCAGGAACACGATGGTCGACGTGTAGGGCGCGGCGTTGTTCGGCAGGCGCTTCTGCCAGTCGGGGGCGATCTTGCCGGTCTTCTGCGCCACCGCGTCGATGTCGCCCGACAGGGCCAGCGTCACGACGTCGGCCTTGAGGCCGTCGATGACCGAGCGCGCCTGCGCGCCCGAGCCGCCGTGCGACGCCTGGATCGACACGGTCTCGCCGGTCTTCTTCTTCCAGTCCGCCGCGAAGGCCTGATTGATGGCCTTGTAGAGCTCGCGCGTCGGGTCGTAGCTCACGTTGAGCAGCGTCGCGGCCCCGGCGGTGCCGAGCGGCACGGCGCCCGCGAGCCCCGCCGCGAGGACGAGTCCGGCGAGGGCCCTCGCGCCCCGGTGCCTCGTGCGATTCAGCATGGATCCCGATCCTTTTCACGATGGTCCGAGGCGCGGACGTCGTCCCCGCCCGCACGGCCCCATCTCCGTCCTCGATGGTGGGCGACGATCCGGGATGCCAGCCGCCCGGCGCCCCCGACTCCCGTCCCGGCCGGGAGGGAGCTGTCATCGTCGATATCGTCGATGATTATTGTCGACGAACGGGGGTGTCAAGCCCGTCTCGCCGGAGCGTGTTCGACGATCGGCGACAAGACGCCGCCTCGCATCGCGCCCCGCCCGTCATACCTCTGGCCCCGGAGCGCGAACCCGACCCCACGAGGACTGAGGACATGACCCAGCGCGTGACGCTGACCCTGGCGGCCCTGCTGACGATGGGGGCCTCGCCACCCCCCGCCACGGCCCAGGCCCCTGCCCCGCCCTATCACGTCCTCGGACGGAGCCGGGCGGCGGGCGAGAACCCCTGCTACCACGTCAACGAATACGGGTTCGGCAACTACGTGCGCGGACCCAACGGCAGCTTCGGGTGCTACCCGGCCGGCAGCGCCGGCGCCATCGAGTTGGAGAACGAGCAGCGCATCAAGTGCCGGGACTACCCGAGCAGTTGCTGAGCTCCGGCGAGGTCCCGTGCGGGGGTTGCCCTTCTCCCCGAGGGGAGAAGGGCGCCAACGCCCAGCGTCAGTGACGTGTGCCGACGCTGGCGTCACGAGGAAGGAGGGCGGCGGCCGTCGGGGCGAGTTCCCTCGCGGCGGCTCGAATTCTCCCCGATGGGAATCGACAAGCGGGGATCATCGTGACTGTCTATGGGCTCGGGTTCGACGCTTGAATCGGAGGTGAGGCCCCATGGCGATGACGACGGCCGAGGCGTCCGGTGCCGATCGCCTGTGGCGGAACGCCCGGCTCGCGACGCTGGCGCCGCACCGGCCCGGCCTCGGCGCGGTCGAGGGCGGGGCCGTGGCGGCGCGGGACGGCCGCATCGTCTACGCCGGCCCCGAGCGCGACATGCCGGGCGCCCTCGGGGATGCGGCCTCCGTCACCGACTGCGAGGGCCGCTGGATCACCCCGGGGCTGATCGACTGCCACACCCACCTCGTCCACGCGGGCGACCGGGCCCGCGAGTTCGAGATGCGGCTCGCGGGGGCGAGCTACGAGGAGATCGCCCGGGCCGGCGGGGGCATCGCGTCGTCGGTCGCGGCCCTGCGCGGGGCCGACGAGGGCGAGCTGGTGCGCCAGTCGCTCCCCCGGCTCGACGCGCTGATCGCCGAGGGCGTCACCACGGTCGAGGTCAAATCGGGCTACGGGCTCGACCTCGCCAACGAGCTGAAGTCGCTGCGCGCCGTGCGGCGGCTCGCGGTCGAGCGCCCGGTGCGCGTCAGCGCCACCTTCCTCGGCGCCCACGCCCTGCCGCCGGAGGCCGGGGGCGACGAGGCCCGCTACATCGACCGCCTCATCGCCGACGTGCTGCCGGCGGTCGCGGCCGCGGGGCTGGCCGACGCCGTGGACGGGTTCTGCGAGGGCATCGCCTTCCCGCCCGACGAGATCGCCCGCTTCTTCACGGCCGCGAAGGCCCACGGCCTCCCTGTCAAGCTGCACGCCGACCAGCTCTCGAACCTCCACGGGGCGGCCCTGGCGGCCCGGTTCGGCGCTCTGTCGGCCGACCACCTCGAATACACGGACGAGGCCAGCGCCCTCGCCATGGCGGAGGCCGGGACGGTGGCGGTGATCCTGCCCGGCGCATTCTACTTCATCCGCGAGACGCGGCGCCCGCCGGTCGAGCTGTTCCGCCGCCACGGCGTGCCCATGGCGGTGGCGACCGACAACAACCCCGGCACCTCGCCCCTGACCTCCCTGCTCCTGGCGATGAACATGGCCGCGACGCTGTTCCGCATGACGGTCGATGAATGCCTCGCCGGCGCGACGCGGGAAGCCGCCCGCGCCCTGGGGCTCCTGGCCGAGACCGGCACGCTGGAGCCCGGCAAATGGGCCGACCTGGCGATCTGGGACGTCGAGCGCCCGGCCGAGCTCGTCTACCGCATGGGCTTCAACCCCCTGAGCGCCCGCGTGTGGAGGGGCCGGTGACGGCCGCGGATCCCGGCGCGGCCGGCCCCCCCTGGCTGGAGGTCGCCCGGGGCGACGCGCCCCTGCTGGTGAGCGTCCCCCACACCGGCACCGACCTCCTCGACCTCGAACCCCGCCTCGTCTCGCCTTGGCTGGCCCGGATGGACGCGGACTGGTGGATCGAGACCCTCTACGGTTTCGCCGCCGGACTCGGCGCGACCGTGGTCCGCACCGCGATCTCGCGCACGGTGATCGACGTCAACCGCGACCCCTCGGGCGCCTCGCTCTACCCCGGCCAGGCGACGACCGAGCTCTGCCCCACCACCACCTTCGACGGCGAGCCGCTCTACCGCCCCGGCCAGGAGCCCGACGCGGCCGAGATCGCGGCGCGCCGCGCCCGCCACTTCGACCCCTATCACGCGGCGCTGCGGGCCGAGGTCGACCGCCTGCGCGGGCTCCACCCCGCCGTCGTCGTGTACGACTGCCACTCGATCAGGTCGGTCGTGCCCCGGCTGTTTCCCGGCACGCTGCCGCATTTCAACGTCGGCACCGCCGCGGGCGCGAGCTGCGCCCCGGCGCTGACCGCCGCCGTCGAGGCCGTGCTGGACGGCGCCGCCGACCGCTTCACCCGCGTCACGGACGGCCGCTTCAGGGGCGGGTACATCACCCGCTCGCTGGGCCGGCCGGCCGAGGGCGTCCACGCCATCCAGATGGAGCTCGCCTGCCGCGGCTACATGCGCGAGCCCGACGGCCCGCCGACGGAGGCCGGCTGGCCGACGCCCTACGACCCGGACCACGCCGCCCCCATCCGCTCCGTGCTGCAGCGCGTGCTGGCCGCCGCGCTGTCCTTCGCCCGCTCCGCCCCGGGAACCGCCCCATGAACCGTCCCGTGACCCGCATCGACGACGCCCGCGGACCGCGCGAGGCCCCGGTGGCGACCGGCCGCGACCGCCTCGGCTCGGACGCCGTCGCCTGCGCGGGGGAGAAGCGTCTCGACCTGCCGGGCCTGCGCTAGGGACGCCGGCCGATGCGCCTCCTGCCCGCCGCCGGCCACCGGCGCATGCCGTGGAAGAACGGCGGCGGCGAGACGGTGGAGATCGCCCTGTCGCCGCCCGGCGCGGCGCTCGACGCCTTCGGCTGGCGCGTCAGCATGGCCACGGTGGCGAGCGACGGGCCCTTCTCGCGCTTCCCCGACGTCGACCGCACGCTGACCGTGCTGGAGGGCCGCGGCCTGTCGCTCGTCGTCGACGGCCGGCCGCCGGCCGAGCTCACGCCGGCCTCCCCGCCCTTCGGCTTCCCCGGCGACGCCGCGACGGGCGCGACGCTGCTCGACGGGCCGATCGTCGACCTCAACGTCATGACGCGCCGCGGGCGCTTCCGCCACGCCGTCGAGCCGCTCCGCCTCGACGGCGAGCGGGTGCTCGCGGTCGGGGGCCACGCGGTCCTGCTGCTGTGCACAGCCGGCGCGGTGGACGTGACGGTGGGGGCCGGGGTCACGCGCCTCGGGCCGCTCGACGGCCTGCTCGCCGAGGCGCCCGGCGAGGGCCGCTGGCGCCTGCGCGCCGAGGGACCCGCCCGCCTCTTCGTGATCCGGGTGCGGGAGGCGTCCGACGGCGGAGCCCCCTGAACCGGAGTCGATGCGGCGGTGAACCGTCGCGGCGCGTCCCGCCTCAGCGAGTGTCGTCAGACGGTCCGCTCCTGCCCCGAACGGAGGCGCCCGCCCCTCTCGCGGGGCCAGGTCGCAAGGGGCCCTCGGCCCTTTGGACTCCGTCACGCCGCGGCCGGCGCCCGCCGCCGGACACGATGTGCGCCAGCACCCCCGCCATCACGATCGCCCCGCCGACGAGCGTCTGCCACGACGGCACCTCGCCCGCGACCATCCAGACCCACAGCGGCGCCAGCGGCGCGTCGAGCGTGCCGATGAGGGCCGACACGGTCGCCGGCACGAGGCGCGTGCCCAGCATCAGCAGCGATTGCCCCATCCCGAACTGCGACCCGAAGGCCATCAGCTTGCCGATGTCCGTCGCCGTCACGTCCCAGGCCGAGGCGAAGGGCCAGACGCAGAGCGCGGTCAGGACGGCCGACAGGCAGGACACCCCCAGCATGGGGACCTGCGGGTAGCGATGCATGACGATCATCATCACGGCCATGCAAAACGTCATGCCGAGGGCCAGCGCGTCGCCGAGGAGATGTCCCGCGCCGAGCCCGCCGCCGATCATCACCACGACCCCGGCCAGCGCCGCGAGGCTCGCCAGCATCGTCGTGCGGTCCTGGCGTTCCCCCACCCACAGCCACAGCAGCGCGGCCGTGACGAAGGGCGACGCGGCGTAGATCACCGCCACGTCCGCCACCGTCGTCTGCCGGAGCGCGTGGATGTAGAAGACCATCCCGACCGCCGAGGCGAGCGCGACGACGATCCCGGGCCGGCCCACGCCGCGCAGCACCGACCACGTCCGACGCCGCTGCGTGGCCAGCAGGAGGGCGAACAGGATCAGCCCCGCGAAGCCGCTGCGCCAGAACAGCAGCGTCCAGGTGTCCAGCGTCAGGATGCGGGTGAACAGGCCCGCCGTGCTGTAGGCCACGGCCGCCCCGAGGTTCAGCGCGATGCCGCCCCTGTAACCTGCTCCACCGTCATGGCTCATCGGGCGACCCTCCGTCGTCCAATGATTAGCAAGGATCGATGCGGAGGTGGTTCGGCCGCGGCCGAACCATGTCGGATTGCCCCGGCGGGAACGTCCCTGCTACGCTGCCGCATGTCCTCCGCAGCCAACATCGTCGAAGTCGCGGCCCTGGTCGGCGACACGGCGCGCGCCACCATGCTGGCCGCGCTGATGGAGGGGCAATCGCTGACGGGCGGCGAACTCGCCTGCCTCGCGGGGATCTCCAAATCCACCGCGAGCGAGCACCTGTCCAAGCTCGTCGGCGCGCGGCTCGTCGCGGCCAGCGCCCAGGGCCGCTGCCGCTACTACCGGATCGGCTCGCCGCTCGTGGCGCAGATGCTGGAGAGCATCGGCACGGTCGCGGCTTTCGAGGTCCCGGCGCGCTTCACGCCGCGCTCGGCCCGGGACGACCGGATGCGGCTCGCCCGCACCTGCTACGATCACCTCGCGGGCCGGGTCGGCGTCGCCATCACGGACGTCCTCGTGCGCCGCGGCCACATCGCCCTGTCGGAGGACGGCGGCGAGGTGTCGGCCTCCGGCCTGGCGTTCCTGGACGGCTTCGGCGTCGACCTCTCCGCCCCACCCTCCTCCGGCCGCCGCCTGTTCTGCAAGCCCTGCCTGGACTGGACGGAACGCCGCGTCCACCTCGCCGGCCGTCTCGGCGCGGCGCTGGCCTGCCGGTGCTTCGAGAGGGGCTGGCTCGTGCGGCGCCCCGGCGACCGCGCCGTCGAGGTGACCCGGGCCGGCGTCGCGGGCTTCCGCGACTGGTTCGAGTGCGACGCCGAGACCCCGTCCCGCCTCACGGCCGATGTCCGGGCGGCCCGTCCATCGTGACCTCGCACGGCCGGCCCGGCACGCGGTGCGGGCCGGCACCTTCGGGCTTTCGACCCTGGTCAACCGCTCGATCGGCAGGCAAGCTCCCGCGGAGCGCGGGGCATCCACCCCGCGCGCCATCGCCGCGACGCCGCGGCGGATCGCGAAGGGATCGGGTCGGGCGCATGCGCACATTCGACGAGGAGCGGACCCTGGCGCTGGCCCACGCGCATGCGTCCCCCGGGTGGGGGGACCGGGCCCTGGCGGCGGAGCCGGCCTTTCCCGTGCTGGCCTCGCCGAGCTGGCGCGGCGTGGACGGGGCGCCGTGGCGATTGACGGACCGGGCGGGCCGCGGCAGCCTCTTCGTCAAGCTGATGCACCCCGAGGCGGCGCTCTACATCGACCTGCCGTCGAGCTTCGAGGCCGCGCGGCGCGCCTCCGACCTCGGGATCGGGCCGAGGGTGCTGGCCACCGACCTCGCGGCGGGCGTGCTGGTGATGGAGGATCTCGACGCCGGCTGGCGGGTCGGCACGCTCGACCGGCTCGCCGACCCCGCGATCCTCGACGCCGTGATGGCGGCCCGGCGCCGGTTCCAGGAGGGACCGGCCCTGCCGGGGGCGAGCGGCGTCTTCGCCGAGATCGAGCGGTTCCACGCGGCCGCCGTCGCGGCGGGCGCGCAGCTCCCCTCGGACGCCGATTGGCTGGTCGAGGAGCTGCGCTTCGCGGGGCGGGCGCTCGACGGGGTCCCGATCCACCGCGTGCCGATCCACGGGGACGGCAACGTGTCCAACGTCATGATCAGCGACGCCGGCGAGGTCCGGCTGGTCGACTGGGACCGCGCCACGACGGCCGATCCGCTGGAGGACTGGGGCAGCGTCCTGGTCGAGGCCTTCGAGCAGGAGCCCGAGGCCCGCGACGCCTTCGCGCGCGGGTTCGGCGGCTTCGACGAGGCCAGCTTCAACCGTGCCCGCGTCTACGGCACCGCCGACGACCTCCGCTGGGGGCTCATCGGCGCCCTGGTGGCGGCCCGGTCGCCGCGCACGGTCCACGAGTTCCACAAGTTCGCGAGCTGGCGCTTCACCCGCTGCCGCATGGCCCTGCGCGCGCCGCGCTTCGGCGAGATGCTGCGGAGGATGGCATGACGGTGCAGCGCAGGCCCGGCGAGGGCTCGACCGTCCACGAGCGCACCCTGGAGGCGGCGGTGGCGCGCGTGCCCCAGTGGCGCGGCCGCGGGCTCCGCTACGCGCCGCTCGTCGGCGGCTTGACGAACCAGAACTGGCTCGTCGAGGTCGAGGGCGACCCGCGCCGCTACGTCGTCAAGGTGCCGGGCGAGGGGACGGAGATGTTCGTCGACCGCGTCGCCGCCAACGAGGCGGCGCGGGTCGCCCACGCCATCGGCATCGGGCCCGAGGTGGTGTTCTTCGACGCCGCGGACGGCGTCGAAGTCAGCGCGTTCCTCGAGGGCTACCGGGCCTGCACCAACGCGGATTTCGGCGATCCGTCGATCCAGGCCGAGGTCCTCGCGCTCTACGGCCGGTTCCACGGCGGCCCGCGCCTCGGCCAGACCAAGACGATCTTCGACATGATCGAGGAGCACCTCGACCAGGGCCGCCGGCTCGGCGCGCAGTTCCCGGTCGACCTGCCCTGGATCGAGCATCGCTACCGGCAGGCCAAGGCGGCCTTCACGGCCTCGGGCCTCGACCTCGTGCCCTGCTTCAACGACCCGATGCCGGGCAACTTCCTCGTCGCCCAGGACCCCGCCGCACCCCGGCCGATGCGCCTGATCGACTACGAATTCGCCTCCAACAACGAGCGCAGCTACGAGCTCGGCGTGCTCTTCGCCGAGATGTTCTACGACGAGCGCCTGACCGAGAGCCTGATCGAGCGATACTGCGGCGGCGTGCGCCCCGCCATGGTGGCGCGGGTGACCGTCAACCGCGCGCTCGCCGACGTGAAATGGGCCTCCTGGGCCGTGGTGAACCGCAGGCTCAAGGACTGGGACTTCGACTACCAGAAATACGGCGCCTGGAAGTACATGCGCGCCCGCAGCATCCTGTACGACCCGCGCTGGGATGCCTGGCTGCGGATGGTGTGATACCAGCGGTCGAATCCCTCGACCGCTGGCCGGCGCGAAGGCGCTCGTGCGGCGTATCCCGTCGTCGACGAGCCATCGTCAGCCACGGCTGGTATGATGTCACGCGCGGGCCGGTGCCGCGCCGAGAAGGTCAACCTTCCATGTCCCACGACCTCCAGTTCTACATCGACGGCGCCTGGGTCGACCCGGTCGCGCCCCGCGGGCTCGACGTGGTCGACCCGTCGAACGAGGAAGCCTTCGCCCGCATCTCGCTCGGCGCCGAGGCCGACGTCGACCGGGCGGTCGCGGCCGCGAGGCGCGCCTTCGACACCTTCGGCTTCACGGCGCCGGCCGAGCGGCTCGCCCTGCTGCGCCGGATCATCGCGGTCTACCGCAGGCGCGGCCCCGAACTGGCCCTCGCCGTGTCGCGCGAGATGGGCGCGCCGCGGCCCTACGCGCTCGACGCCCAGGTCGGCTCCGGCCTCGCCCATCTGGAGAAGATGGCGGAGGTGCTGGAGCGCTTCGCCTTCGAGGAGCGCAAGGGCACGTCGCTCGTCGTCAAGGAGCCGGTCGGCGTCGTCGGCCTCATCACGCCGTGGAACTGGCCGCTGAACCAGATCACCTGCAAGGTCGGCCCCGCGCTGGCGGCCGGCTGCACCATGGTGCTGAAGCCGAGCGAGATCGCCCCGCTCGACGCCATCATCGTCGCCGAGATCCTGCACGAGGCCGGCGTGCCGCCCGGCGTGTTCAACCTCGTCAACGGCGACGGCCCCACGGTCGGCCAGGCGCTGGCCAAACACCCCGACGTCGACATGATGTCCTTCACGGGCTCGACGCGGGCCGGCATCCTCGTGGCCAAGGCCGCGGCCGACACGGTGAAGCGCGTGCACCAGGAGCTCGGCGGCAAGTCGGCCAACATCCTGTTCCCGGACGTCGACCTGCGCGAGGCCGTCACCAAGGGGGTCGCGGGCTGCTTCGGCAATTCCGGCCAGTCCTGCAATGCGCCCACCCGCATGTTCGTGCCGCGCGACCGGCACGACGAGGCCGCGGCCCACGCCAAGGCGGCGGCCGAGACCTTCGTGGTCGGCCCGGCCGACGCGCCCGGCACCAACCTCGGCCCGGTCGTCAGCCAGGTGCAGTACGACAAGATCCAGGACCTGATCGAGAGCGGCATCCGCGAGGGCGCCACGCTGGTCACGGGCGGCAGCGGCCGCCCCACCGGCGTCAACCGCGGCTATTACGTGCGGCCCACCGTCTTCGCCGACGTGAAGCCGGAGATGCGGATCGCCCGCGAGGAGATCTTCGGGCCCGTGCTGTCGATCATGCCCTACGACAGCGTCGAGCAGGCGATCGCCCAGGCCAACGACACTCCCTACGGCCTCGCCTCCTACATCCAGGCCAAGGACATCGCCAAGGCGCGCGAGACGGCGGTGCGGATGCGCACCGGCAACGTCCACATCAACTACCCGGCCTGGGACGCCGGCGTGCCCTTCGGCGGCTACAAGCAGTCCGGCAACGGCCGGGAATATGCGGAATACGGGCTGGAGGATTTCCTCGAGATCAAGGGCATCCTCGGCTACGAGGCGGCCTGACGGCGCTGCCCGGGCCGAGCCGCCGCCGCGGCCCGGGCGGCTCGGCACGACGGCGTCTCCGCCGGTCGATCCCGTTCCATCCCGGGGCCGAAGAAAAACTCGCTATTCCCGTAACGCCATAGCGCGTGGTGCCGTAATGGGCGAGAGGGCGACGGCGGTCGCCCGCCCCGCGGAGCCCCGATATGATCACCCGACGTCGATTGCTGGTCGGCAGCGCCCTCGGCGCCGCAGCCGCCGTCTCGGCCTACCGATGGCCGGCGGCCGCGGAGGCCGACGAGCCGGGGACCTTCGCGGTGTCCCATACCGAGCCGGAGTGGCGGAAGCGCCTGACGGCCGACCAGTTCGCCGTCCTGCGGCGCAGCGGCACCGAGCGGCCCTTCACCAGCCCGCTGCTGGAGGAGCACCGGCGCGGCGCCTTCGCCTGCGCGGGATGCGAACAGGACGCCTTCTCGTCGGACACGAAGTTCGAGAGCGGCACCGGCTGGCCGAGCTTCTGGGCGCCGATCGAGGGCGCGGTCGGCCAGAGGGAGGACCGCAGCCTGCTGATGGCCAGGACGGCCGTCCACTGCAGCCGCTGCGGCGGCCACCTCGGCCACGTCTTCAACGACGGCCCCAAGCCGACGGGCCTACGCTACTGCATGAACGGACTCGCACTGACGTTCAAGCCGGCCGCGGCCTGAATCGGGACGGCGCACCCATGCTGCTGATCCCCCTCGCCTATCTCGGCGGCGTCCTCGCCATCCTGAGCCCCTGCATCCTGCCGGTGCTGCCCTTCGTCTTCGCGCGGGCCGACCGGCCCTTCGCGCGGAGCGGCCTGCCGATGCTGGTCGGCATGGCGCTGACCTTCGCGGCCGTCGCGACCCTGGCGGCCGTGGCGGGCGGCTGGGCGGTGGCGGCCAACCAGTACGGCCGCGCGGCCGCCATCGTGCTGCTGGCCCTGTTCGGCCTCACGCTGCTGTTCCCTCACCTGTCGGACCGGCTGACGCGGCCCCTCGTCGGGCTCGGCAGCCGCCTCTCCGACACGGCCGAGCGGGGGAGCGGCGCCGGGGGCTCGGTGCTGCCGTCGTTCCTGCTCGGCATCGCCACCGGGCTGCTCTGGGCGCCCTGCGCCGGCCCCGTGCTGGGCCTCATCCTCACCGGGGCGGCGCTCGGCGGCGCCAGCGTGGGCACGACGCTCCTCCTCCTCGCCTATGCGATGGGGGCCGCCACATCGCTGGCCCTCGCGCTGCTCATCGGCGGCCGCGTCTTCGCCGCCATGAAGCGGTCGCTCGGGGCCGGGGAATGGGTGCGCCGGGGTCTCGGCGTCGCGGTGCTGGCCGGCGTCGCGGCCATCGCGCTCGGCCTCGACACGGGCCTCCTCACCCGCGTCTCGCTCGCCAGCACGGCCTCGCTCGAACAGGGGCTGCTCGACAGGTTCCATCCCGCCGAGGCCCCGGCGTCCTCCGTCGTCATGTCGGGCGACCCCGGTGCCATGACCGGAGGGGCCGCCATGACGGGCGGCGGCGTCCCGCAGGGCGGCAGCCCGGCCATGACGATGAAAGCCAGGCCCGCGGCCGAAGCCCTGCCGGTGGAAGGCACCCTGCCGTCTCTCGCCGGCGCGACCGAGTGGCTGAACTCCGCGCCCCTCACGGCCGAGGGCCTCAAGGGCAAGGTCGTGCTCGTCGACTTCTGGACTTATTCCTGCATCAACTGCCTGCGGGCCATCCCTTACGTCCGGGCCTGGGCCGAGAAGTACAGGGACCGGGGTCTCGTGGTGATCGGCGTCCACGCGCCGGAATTCGCCTTCGAGAAGCGCCCCGACAACGTCCGGCAGGCGGTCGCCGACCTCAAGATCGGCTATCCGGTCGCCATCGACGACGGCTACGCCATCTGGCGGGCGTTCAAGAACGAGTACTGGCCGGCCCATTACTTCATCGACGCGCAGGGCCGCATCCGCCACCACCACTTCGGCGAGGGCGACTACGACGGCTCCGAACACGTCATCCAGCAGTTGCTGGCCGAGGCCGGCCAGGCCGGCGTCGCCTCCGACGTGGTGGCCGTGAAGGCCGACGGGGCGCAGGCGGCGGCCGACATGGGCGATGTCAAGTCGCCGGAAACCTACGTCGGGACGGAGCGCGCCGAGAACTTCGTGTCGCCCGGCGGCGCCGTGCAGGGCAAGGCCCACACCTACGCGCCCGGCGCCCCGCGGCTGAACGAGTGGGGCCTGTCGGGCGACTGGACGGTGGGCGACGAGAGCGCGACCCTCGACCGCGCCCAGGGCGGCATCGTCTACCGCTTCCACGCCCGCGACCTGCACCTCGTGCTCGGCCCAGGGCCGGACGGCAAGCCCGTGCGGTTCCGCGTGACGGTGGACGGCGCGGCGCCGGGCGAGCATCATGGCGTCGACACCGCCGCCGACGGGAGCGGCACCGTGACGGGGCAGCGGCTCTACCAGCTCGTGCGGCAGAGCGGCCCGGTCGCGGACCGCACCTTCGAGATCACCTTCCTCGACCCGAACGTGCAGGCCTTCGCCTTCACGTTCGGCTGAGAGTTCGTGAATGGATGCCCGTCCGGCCCAGAACGGGCGGAAACTCCTCGATGTTGTCCGAGGGCATCCAGGCACGCGTTCGATCCGTGTGAGAACCCTGAACCTCAAGGAGCATCCATGTTCGTCAAGCGATCCCGCGCCGCCCGCCGCGGCGGAGCCGTCCTCCTGCTCGCGGCCGCGATCACGGCCGGCGCCGGTCTGGCCCTCGCGCCGCGGTCCCACGCCGAGGACGCGCGGCCCGTCCCGGCCCCCGCGGTCGACGAGACCGCCGCGGCGGGCGCGCCCTCCGAGACCGCCATCCTGGCGGGCGGCTGCTTCTGGGGCGTGCAGGGCGTCTACCAGCACGTCGCGGGCGTCACGAGCGCGGTGTCGGGCTACGCCGGCGGCGACGCCGCCACCGCCCATTACGACGACGTCAGCACGGGTTCGACCGGCCACGCGGAATCCGTGAAGGTCACCTTCGACCCCCGCTGCATCAGCTACGGCCGGATCCTCCAGATCTACTTCTCGGCCGTCCACAATCCGACCGAGCTGAACCACCAGGGTCCCGACACCGGCACGCAGTACCGCTCGGCCATCTTCCCGACCAGCGACGAGCAGGCCCGGGTCGCCAGGGCCTACAAGGCCCAGCTCAACGCCGCCCACGTCTTCGACGCCGCGGTCGTCACCCAGGTCGAGCCCGGCCGCGCCTTCTATCCGGCCGAGGCCCACCACCAGGACTTCCTCGCCCGCAACCCGAACTACCCCTATATCGCGATCAACGACCTGCCCAAGGTCGCGGCGCTCCGGCAACTCTACCCGGACCTCTACCGCGCCGATCCGGTCCTCGTCGCGGCCGTGCCGCCGACGGACTGAAGGTGCCTTGACCGGATCCCGGGCGCGCCGGATGGTGTCCGGGCGGCTCGCCATCGCGACGCCGTCCGGCGGGAGGCCGTCATCCCGGACACCCCCGAATCCTTCGGGGCGCCATCCCGCATCGACGAGGACGAACCGATGACCCAGGTCAAAGCCTATGCGGCGCAGGCGGCCGACGCGCCCATCGCACCCTTCACCATCGAGCGCCGCGAACCCGGCCCGCACGACGTCGCGATCGACATCCTGTATTGCGGTGTGTGCCACTCCGACCTCCACCAGGCCCGCGACGACTGGGGCGGCTCGCTCTACCCCATGGTGCCGGGCCACGAGATCGTCGGGCGCGTCACGAGCGTCGGCCGGCATGTCGGCAAGCTGAAGGTGGGCGACCTCGCCGGCGTCGGCTGCATGGTGGATTCCTGCCGGCGCTGCGAGCCCTGCGAGGCCGACCTCGAGCAGTATTGCCTCGAAGGCTGCACCGTGACCTACAACGGCAAGGAGCGCGGCAGCGGCGAGCCGACCTTCGGCGGCTATTCCGAGCGGATCGTCGTCGAGGAGCGCTTCGTCGTGAAGGTGCCCGAGGCCCTCGACCTCAAGGCCGTGGCCCCGCTGCTCTGCGCCGGCATCACGACCTACTCGCCCCTGAAGCACTGGAAGATCGGCCCGGGCCAGACGGTCGGGGTCATCGGGCTCGGCGGCCTCGGCCACATGGGCGTGAAATTCGCCAAGGCGCTCGGCGCCCGCGTGGTGATGATCACCACCTCGCCCGAGAAGGGCAAGGACGCGCTGCGGCTCGGCGCCGACGCGGTGCTGGTGTCCCGCGACGCCGACGCCATGGCGAAGGCCAAGGGATCGTTCAACTTCCTGCTGAACACGATCCCCGTCGGGCACGACATGAACCCCTACATGGCGCTGCTGAAGCTCGACGGCACGATGGTGCTGGTCGGCGCCCTGACGGCGCTCGATCCCCTGATGGGCTACAACGTCATCGGCGGCCGCAAGAGCGTCGCCGGCTCGGGCATCGGCGGCATGGCCGAGACCCAGGAGATGATCGACTTCTGCGCCGCCCACGGCATCGTCAGCGACGTCGAGATGATCAGGATCCAGGACATCAACGCGGCCTACGAGCGCCTGCTCCGGAACGACGTGCACTACCGCTTCGTCATCGACATGGCGTCGCTCAAGGCTGCCTGAGGCCCCGGCCGCCGGCCCACAGGGTCTCCGGCCGATCGGCTCGGCCCCCCTCTGCGCCGCTCCTCCCCGCGAAGGCCAGCGTTGGCACACATCACCGACGCTGGGCGTTGGGCCCCTTCTCCCCTCTGGGGAGAAGGTGCCCGGCAGGGCGGATGAGGGGCCTCCAAAGGTGGTGGATCCCCCCTCATCCGGCGCTGCGCGCCACCCGGGTCCCATCCCGGCGAGCCGGGATGGGTGCCCGATTCTCCCCGCTGGGGAGAAGGGCAAACCCCGCGGGCGCCGAGATGTGTGCCAACGCTAGCCCGCGAAGGCGGTGAGCCGGCGCCAAGAGGCGGCCGAAGGCCGACAGATCGTCTTCGCGTGCCGCTCATCACACAGTGGAAGGGTAGCGGCCTTCGGCCGGGCATCCCGCGCCGGGTTCCCGCCCGCGCGGGGATGAGCGGATGAGGCCGTGTCAGATCGGATAGCGGCCCGGCTCGGTCTCGATCGTGATCCACCGCAGCTCGGTGAAGCTGTCGATGCCAGCCCGGCCGCCGAAGCGCCCGTAGCCCGAGGCCTTGAGGCCGCCGAAGGGCATCTGCGCCTCGTCGTGGACCGTGGGGCCGTTGACGTGGCAGATGCCGGACCTGATCCGGCGGGCGACGCGCAGGCCCCGGGCCGCGTCGCGCGTGAAGACCGCGGCCGAGAGCCCGTAGTCCGTGTCGTTCGCGAGCGCCACCGCGTGGTCCTCGTCCCGGGCCCGCGTGATGCCGACCACCGGGCCGAAGCTCTCCTCCCGGAACAGCCGCATGGCGGGCGTCACGCGGTCGAGCGCCTGGGGGCTCATCAGCACGCCCTCGGCGAGCGGGCCGCCCGCGAGGCGCTCGGCCCCCTGGGCGAGCGCGTCCTCGATCAGCGCCTCGACGGCCTCGACCGTGGCCCGGTCGACGACGGCGCCGAGCGGCGTCCGGCCCTCCCGCGGGTCGCCGGCCTTGAGAGTCGCGACCTTGGCGGCGAACCGCGCCGCGAAGGCGTCCGCCACGCCCTCGACCACGATGATGCGCTCGGTCGACATGCAGATCTGGCCCGAGTTCATGTAGGCGCCGAAGGCCGCAGCCTTCACGGCCTCGTCGAGGTCGGCATCCTCCAGCACGAGGAGCGGCGCCTTGCCGCCGAGTTCGAGCAGCACGGGTTTCAGGTGCTCGGCCGCGCGGCGGGCGACGATGCGGCCGACCGCGGTCGAGCCCGTGAAGTTGATGCGGCGCACGGCCGGGTGGTCGATCAGCGCGCCCACCACCTCGGCGGCGTCGGCCGGGGCGTTGGTGACGAGGGTCAGGGCCCCCTCGGGCAGGCCGGCCTCCCCGAAGGATGCGACGATCAGGCCGTGGGTGCGGGGACAGATCTCTGAGGCCTTCAGTACGGCGGTGTTGCCGCAGGCGAGCGGCACCGCCACGGCCCGCACGCCGAGGATGATCGGCGCGTTCCAGGGCGCGATGCCGAGCACGACCCCGGCGGGCTCGCGCAACGCCATGGCGATGCAGCCGGGTTTGTCCGAGGGGATCACCTCGCCGGCGACCTGGGTGGTGAGGGCCGCGGCCTCGCGCACCATGCCGGCCGCGAGCGCGAGGTTGAAGCGCGCCCAGCCCTCGGTCGCGCCGGTCTCGTCCATCATCGCGTCGACGAAGGCCGAGGCCCGGCCCTCCAGGGCCTCGGCGGCCCGCGTCAGGGCGACCCGCCGCACGTTCGGGCCGAGCGCCGACCACGCCGGGAAGGCCGCGGCCGCGGCCTCCACCGCGGCCCGGGCCTGCGCCGGGCTCATGGCGGCCGCGGTGCTGGTGACCGCGCCCGAGACGGGGTTGCGCCGCTCGAAGACCGCGGACCCGGACCGAACACCCGTCGCCGCCATGTCGACTCCCCTCCTGATCCGCTCCCCGTCGGGACGGCGACGGACCCGACAGGACCCCGGCCCTGGGCGTCATCCTGCACCGGAGCGTGGGCCACGCCGCGGCCGCGAGGGGGCGATCCTCGACGTCCCACCGCTCCCCGGCGGACCGGCTCCCGTCGATGCTCTCGGGTCGCGCTACGGGCGAGTCCTGCCCGGCTGGCCCGCACCCCTGCCGAGTTCAGGGCGGCACGGGTGCCGCGAGGGCGCCCGCCCGATGGCCTTCACTCCGGCCAGCCCAGGACGGGCTTCGTCGGCCGGTATCGCCCGCGCCGGTCGCCGCGCGGAGGCGCTCCGTCGACGGAATCACCGATGGCGCTGGACAGGCAGTCGCCCTCGTCGGGGAAGCCCGGCGTGGGCCCGCAGGCGTTCTTGGTGCTGCCGTAGGCTCCCGCCTGAGAGTTGTGGGCCGTCGCCGCGATGGCGGCCACCGAACCGGCCGGCGCGAGCGCCGCCGCGGCGATGAATGCGAGGACTCTGAGCCTGGACATGACGTCTCCGAACGAGGGCCTGATCAGGCCCGTACAAACCGCCGGAGCGCCAAAAGATCCGCGTCGCGCTCGGCCGGTCCGGCGCTCAAACAGGCTCTCAGGCCGACGGCGTCGCGCGATCCCCCCTCGCCAGCCTCCGGGCCGTCAGGCAGAGCAGTTCGAAGAGCACCTGCGCGCCGGCCTGGGCCGTGTTGCTGGTGGCGTCGTATTGGGGCGCCACCTCCACCACGTCGCCGCCCACGATGTCGATCCCGTCGAGCCCGCGCAGGATCTCCAGCACCTCGCGCGGCGTGAGGCCGCCGACCTCGGGCGTGCCGGTGCCGGGGGCGAAGCCGGGGTCGAGGCTGTCGACGTCGAAGGACACGTAGGTCGGCCCGTCCCCCACCACGGCCCGCGCCCGCGCGATCACGGCGTCGAGGCCGAGCTTCGGCACCTCGTCGCCGTGGATCACCGTCATGCCGGAGGCGAAGGAGAACTCCCACAGGTATTCGGCGCCGCCGCGGATGCCGATCTGCACGGTGCGCTCGGGGTCGAGCGTGCCCTCCAGCACGGCCTGCCGGAACGGGCCGCCGTGGTGGAACTTCGAGCCCTCGTAGATGCCGCCGGTGTCGCAATGGGCGTCGATGTGGACCATGCCCACCGGGCGGCCGCGCCCCACCGCCGCCAGGATGGCGCGGCTGATCGAGTGGTCGCCCCCCACGGCCAGCGGGATCACGCCCGCCGACACGATGCGGCCGAAGCATTCCTCGATGTCGGCGTGGCAGGATTCGAGGCTGAAGCGGCTGCGGAACGGCACGTCGCCGATGTCGGCGGCGCGGCAGTCGGCCATGGGCGTCATGCGCAGAACGTGTTCGTAGGGGCCGATCCGCTCGACCGACCGCACGGCGCGCGGACCCAGGCGCGCGCCCGCCCGGTTGGTGACGCCGAGGTCCATCGGCACGCCCACCAGCGCCACGTCGAGGCCGGCGAGGTCGGCGTCCGCCCGGAAGGGCGCGTCCAGGAAGGTGGCGGGGTCGGCGAAGGGCCACTTGCGCCGGTCGCTCGCCGAGAACTGCTGCGCGGCGGCCTTGCGGAAGTCCGGGTCGTCGACGTCCCCGCCGGTGGCGCCGGCGTAGCGCGCCCGCAGCGCGTCGAGCTTCTTCGCGTCCATGACCCTCGTCTCCTTCACCGGGCGCCGGCCGTGTGCGCCTCGCAGGCCTCGAAATGCCGGGCGATCTCGGCGCCCGTGGCGATCCACACGCCGCCCCTGTCGCGCACGTGGCACAGGAAATCGCGCAGGATGTGCCAGCGCATCGGCCGCCCCGACACCTGCGGGTGCAGCACCAGCGTCGTCACCCCGCCCCAGGCGTGGGTGGCCTCGAACTCGTCGATCCACAGCGGCAGGATCGTCTCGCGCCCGACGATCGGCCGGGGGTCGACCCGGCTCGTCATGCCGAAGTTCCAGTCGTCGAAGGCGTAGTTGACCGGGATCTCGACCGGCCCCGCGCCGCCGTCGGCGAGGCGGTGCCGGTAGGGCCGGACGTCGTCGCGGAAGGACGACGAGTAGCGGATGCCGCATCCCGCGAGATAGGCGAGGAGCTCGGGGAAGTTCTCGCCGGACGGCGCCCGATAGCCGACGGGGCGGACCCCGAAGGCGCGGTCGAGCGCCGCGAAGCCGCGGTCGATCTCCTCGCGCGCGGCGTCGAAGGCGCCGCGCTCGGGCCGGCGGTGCAGGTAGCCGTGGTGGCCGATCTCGTGGCCCGCCGCGAGGATCGCCTCGCAGGCCCCCCGGTGGGCCAGCGCCGTCCAGCCGGGGATGAAGAAGGTGGCCTTCAGCGCCAGCTCGTCGAGCAACTCCACAACCTTGGCGATGCCGACCCGCCCGTCGTAGCCGCCGTGCGACACGGTGACGAGGCGGTCGGCGTTGGCGGGGGTGTTGCCGATCCAGGCCGTCTCGCCGTCGACGTCGAAGCCGATGAAGAGCGCGCTCCGGGCGCCGTCCGGCCAGGGGTAGTCCGGCGCCGGGGCGGCGGCGTTGAAGGGGACGGGCGGGATGTCGGGGGTCAATCGCGGGCCCCTCCTTCAGCGGAACACGGGGCCGGCCGGGGCGTCGCCGGCCAGGAGGGCGTCGAGCGCGGCGCAGTCGGGCATGGCGTCGAGGTGACGGAGGGCCTCGCCCAGCGCCGCGACCGCCGTGGGGCGGAGCGCCAGGCCGGCGAGGGAGTCGAACTTGGCCGCGACGGCGGCCTCGCTCATCGGCCGCTCGCGCGAGCCGGTGGCGCGGGGCACGACCCGCTCGCGCCGGGTGCCGTCCCGGAACGACACCGCCACGGCGGGCTCGTCGAGTGGCCGCTGGCCGGGGTCGACGGCGAGCCGGATGCGGCGCAGCAGGGCGGCGACGTCGGGGTGGCGGCGACGCTCCTCCGCATAGGCGGAGAGGCCGGCCTCGCCGAAGGCGCAGCGCGCCGCGACCGCGTAGGGCAGGCTCATCTGGGCGGCCGGGAGCGGGTCGACCTCCGCGCCCCCGCACATGTCCATCAGCATGGGGCTGAGCCGGACGTCGATGGATTCGATCTCGCGGGCGTCCCGCCCGGCCTCGCCCAGGATGTCGCCGACGGCGTCCACCGCCGAATGGGCGCCGCGGCAGGAGGCGTAGGGCTTGAGCGACGCGCGGTCGAGCATCCAGGCGCGGCCGAGGTCCTGCGCGAGGCGGGACGGGTCGCCGGGCGCGCCGTTGAAGGAGCGGAAGAAGCCGCCCCACACCTCGTCGAACACCTGGGCGGGTCCCCGCATGCCGGCGCCCGCGAGGTCGGCCGCCAGCAGGCCGCCCTCGGCGGCGCGGCCGGCGTGGAGCTTCTTGGCCGGCGAGCCGTCGTGGATGAAGGCCCAGAGGCCGGACGACAGGCTCGTCGCCAGGGTGACGGCGTCGCGCATCGCTCCCGGCGCGAAGCCGCGCAGGCGCGCCACGGCCGCGGCGGCCGCCAGCGTGCCGCAGGTGCCGGTGGAGTGCCAGCCGGCGCCGTTGTGCACGTCGTAGCCGCCGGCGGCCTCCAGCACGCGCCGGCCGACCTCGTAGCCCACCACGACGGCGGCGACCAGGTCGCGGCCCGCCACGGGGCCGGGCACGGAGGGCAGCGCCGCCAGCACGGCCGGCAGCACGACGGCGCCGGAATGGTCGCATCCGCCGCAGTCGTCGAGCTCGAAGGCGTGGGCCGCGACGCCGTTGACGAGGGCGGCGTCGCGCGGCGAGGCGTGCCGCGCCGTGCCCCAGATCCGGGCGCCCGCGGCCCCCGGGCCGCCGGTCGCGGCCCACAGCATCGCGGCTTCCGCCGAGCGTGTGCCGGCGAGGGCGGCGCCGACCGTGTCGAGGATGTGCACCTTGGCCTTGGCGACGAGCTCCGGCGGCAGGTCCTCGAAGCGGAGGCCGGCCGCGAAGCGCGAGAGCACGTCGACCGGGGCGCCGATGGCGGGCACTGGCATTTGGAACGTCCAAAACTGGATTCAAAAGGCCCTCGGCCTTTTGCGGGTTTCAGGGCAGAGCCCTGACACTCAGGGTTGAAGATCCGTCGTCAGGGCTCCGCCCTGAAACCCGCCAAAGGGCTCGCCCTTTGGGATCCCTTTCCGGGGCGGAGCCTTCGGACATCGTCGCGGGACGCTCAGGTCACTTCGGAAGCTCGCCGTCGATCCTGACCTTGTCGATCATGGTCACGCCGAGGCCGTAGCTGTCGAAGATCCTCTTGTACTCGCCCGAGGCCACGAGCTTGCCCAGCGCGGCCGCGTAGGCGTCGCGCAGCGCGCCGTCCGACTTCTGGAAGGCGATGCCCTGGTACTGCGCCGTGAAGGGCTGGCCGACGATGACGTAGGCGTCCTTCTCCTGCGTCAGCAGGTAGGGCAGCGTCTCCGAGCCCTGGACGGCGCCGTCGATGCGGCCCTGCTTGAGCTGGGTGCGGGCGTCGGCCGAGCCCTCGGTGCCCACCACCTCGATGGCCGGCTTGCCCTTGGCCTCGCAGTTCGCCTTGCTCCAGGCCGCGGTCTCCTCGGGGAAGGTGGTCCGCTTGCTCATGCCGACCTTCTTGCCGCAGAAGGACTCCATGGTCTTGAAGTCGTCCTTGTTGTCGACCGACGTGTAGAACTGCGCGCCGGTCGTCATGTAGTCGACGAAGGTCAGGGTCTCGCGGCGCGTCACCGTGTCGGTCATGCCGCTCTCGATCATGTTGACCCTGCCCGTGTTGAGCGAGGACACCATCTGCTCGAAGCCGATGTCGGCCCATTCGACCGTGACGCCGAGCTCCCGGGCGAGCGCCAGGCCGAGGTCGATGTCGACGCCCTTCAGCGTGTTGGTGCCGGGGTCCTTGTATTCCATCGGCGGATAGTTCGGCTGGTTGGCCACCACCACCTTGCCGGCGGTCTTGTAGGCCGCGGGGAGCTCCTGGGCGCCCGCGGGGCCCGCGAGGCTCAGGGCGCAGCCCAGGGCCAGGATGCCGATCAATCGTGTCATGCTCATCGTCCTGCGTTGCGGAAAGGGGATCACTTGTGGACCGCGCGGATGAAGGCCGCGCAGCGCTGGTTGTCGGGCTGGGCCAGCACCTTGGCGGCGGGGCCGACCTCCTCGACGCGGCCGGCCTCCATGAACGCCACCGTGTTGGCGACGTTGCGGGCGAAGCCCATCTCGTGCGTCACCACCACCATGGTCATGCCGGATTCGGCGAGGCCGTTCATCACGTCCAGCACCTCGCCCACCAGTTCGGGGTCGAGCGCCGAGGTGGGCTCGTCGAAGAGGATGATCTCGGGCCGCATGCCCATGGCGCGGGCGATGGCGACCCGCTGCTGCTGGCCGCCCGACAGGGCCGAGGGATAGCTGTCGATCTTGTCGCCGAGGCCGACGCGATTCAGCAGCTCGCGGGCGTGGTCGCGCGCCCGCTGCTTCGGCTCCTTCAACACCACCACGGGCCCCTCCATGACGTTCTCGATGGCGGTCTTGTGGGGGAACAGGTTGAAGCGCTGGAACACCATGCCGGTGCGGCGGCGCTGGCGGGCGATCTCGGCGTCGCCGAGCTCGTGCAGCCTGGTGCCCTCGCGGCGATAGCCCAGCAGCTCGCCGTCGATGAAGATCGAGCCGCCGTCGATGCGCTCCATCATGTTGATGCAGCGCAGAAAGGTGCTCTTGCCCGAGCCGGAGGGCCCGATCATGCAGCAGACTTCGCCCTTGCGGACGTCGAGGCTGACGGACTGGAGCGCCTTGAAGGACCCGAAGTTCTTGTCGACGTCGATCGCCTTGACCAGGATGTCCGACATGGTCGCGCTCCTCAGGCCGTCGTCCTGCCGGCGCGCGTGCCGCGCCCGAAGTACCGCTCGATGTACCCTTGCGCGAGCGACAGCACCGTCACGACGACGAGGTACCAGAAGCTCGCCACCAGCAGCAGTTCGAGGACGCGCGTGTTGGCGAAGTAGATGATCTCGGCGTTGTGCAGGATCTCGGCATATTGGATGACGCTCGCCAGCGACGTCAGCTTGACCATGCCGATGACCTCGTTGCCGATCGGCGGCAGGATCACCCGCATGGCCTGGGGCAGCACGATGCGGCGCAGCATCTGCATCTGCGTCATGGCGATGGCGCGGGCCGCCTCGTACTGGCCGTTGTCGACCGACAGCAGGCCGCCGCGCACCACCTCGGCCGTGTAGGCGCCCTGCTGGATGCCGAGCCCGAGCATCGTGGCCACGAAGGGCGTCATCACCTCCACGGTGCGGATCGAGAAGACGCCGGGGATGCCCAGCCGCGGGAAGATCAGGGCGAGGTTGAACCAGAGCAGGAGCTGGAGCAGCGCCGGGGCGCCGCGGAAGATCCACACGTAGCCAGCCGCCACCGTCGACAGGACGGGGTTGTCGGAGATCCGCATCACCGCCACCACCACGCCGAGCGCGATGCCGAGCGCCATGGCCACGACCGTCATGATGAGGGTGTTGGCGAGCCCCTCCAGGATCGCCGGCGCGAAGAGGAACTGGCCGACGATCGACCATTCGATCCGGCCATAGACGAAGGCGCGGACCAGCGCGCCCAGGAGCAGGATGACGACGGCCGCCGAGGCCAGGCGCCCGTAGTGGCGCCGCGGAACCAGGGTCAGGTGGCTCGTCTGATACTGGAGGCTCGCGTCCGTCATCCAGAGGTCCTCTGCGTCCGATATGGCCCTTCGGCGAGCCCGGCGCGGGGCGCCGGCCCCCATGCCTTGCAAGAAGCGGTCACAGTTCCGCCGGTCGCCCGGCGCTGGAACCTCCCTCAGGCCACCGCCCAGGCGCGCTGGGCCGCCAGCACGGCCTTCAGGCGCCGGATCTGCTCGGCCACGCGCGCCGGCGCGGTGCCGTTGTAGCCGGAGCGGGCCGCGATGGCGGCCTCCGGGGTCAGCAGGGGCAGGACCTCGGGGGTGAGGCGGGGATCGACGGCCGCGAGGTCGTCGGGCGTGAGGTCGGGCAGGTCGATGCCCCGGGCCTCGCAGCGGCGCACCAGCGCGCCCGCGACCTCGTGGGCCTCGCTGAACGGCAGGCCGCCGCGCGACAGCCAGTCGGCCACCTCGGTGGCCAGGGTGAAGCCCGCCGTCGACTGCGCCTTCAGGCGTTCCCGGTCGACCCGCATGGTGGCGATCATCCCGGCCATGGCGGGGAGCACGAGGGCCAGCGTGTCGATGGCCTCGAAGGCGGCCCACTTGTCCTCGGCGAGGTCGCGGTTGTAGGCGAAGGGCAGGCCCTTCAGCATCACCATCACGCCGTTGAGGGTCGCGATGAGGCGGGATGCCCGTCCCCGCGTCAGCTCGGCGATGTCGGCGTTCTTCTTCTGCGGCATGATGGAGGAGCCGGTGGCGTAGCCGTCGTCGAGGTCGACCCAGCCGAACTGCTCGGTGGTCCACAGGAACACCTCCTCGGCGAGGCGCGACAGGTTCACCCCCAGCATGGCTGTGGCGAAGAGGAACTCCGCCACGTGGTCGCGGGCGCCCACGGCGTCGATCGAGTTCTCGCAGGGCGCGTCGTAGCCGAGCTCGACCGCCGACAGCTCCGGGTGGAGCGCGATGGCCGAGCCGGCGAGCGCCGCGGCGCCGAGCGGCGATCGGGCGGCGCGGCGGTCCCAGTCCATCAGGCGGTCGACGTCGCGCGAAAACCCCTGGGCGTGGGCCAGGATCTGGTGCGCGAAGGTCACGGGCTGGGCCGGCTGGAGGTGGGTGAAGCCGGCCGTCGGCGTCGCCAGATGCGCGTCCGCCTGGGCCAGAATCGCGTCCTGCAGCTCCGCCACGCCCGCCGCGATGGCGCGGGCCCGGGCGCGGAGGTGGAGCTTCAGGTCGTTGGCGGCTTGGTCGTTGCGCGACCGCCCCGCCCGGAGCTTGCCGCCGAGCGGGCCGAGCCGCGCCGTCAGCACGCGCTCCAGGAAGGTGTGGACGTCCTCGTCGGCCGGGACCGGCGCGGCGCGTCCCGCCGCCACATCCTCGCCGATGGCCGCCAGCGCGCGCTCGACCTCGGACCCCTCGGGGGCCGTGAGGATGCCGGCGCGCACGAGTTCGCGGGCGTGGGCCGCGGAGGCGCGCAGGTCTTCGGGGACGAGGCGGAAGTGGCTCGGCGGCGAGCGTGACAGGTCGGCCATCGCGGCCGACGGGCCCTTGCTGAACCGGGCTCCCCACAGGCGATCCGCCGTCATGTCCCGCCTCCGCCGCCCCGGATCCTGGCAGCGGCGGATCCCATGGACAAATGAGGAGATTTCCGACACGCTATTCCGAATCGGAATAGCCCGTGAGGTCGCCATGGCGGCTCTGCCGAGCACCACAGCCCTGCGCGTCGTGGCCGCGCTCGCCCAGCACGGGACGGTGTCGGCCGCCGCGGACGCGCTTCACCTCACGCAGAGCGCCGTCAGCAAGCAGTTGAAGTCGATCGAGACGCTCGTGGGGGTGGCGCTGTTCGTCCGCGCCCCGCAGGGGCTGTCGCCGACCCCGGCGGGCCTGATCTACGTGGAGCAGGCCCGCATCGCGCTCGGCGCGCTGGAGACGGCGGCGCTGCGGACCGCCGGCCTCCGTTCGTCCCGGCCCGTGCTGCGCCTCCACGTCCTGCCGATCCTCGGCGACCGCTGGTTCATGCAGCGCCTGCCGGCCTTCTCGGACCGGCACGACGGCATCGAGGTCCGCTTCGTCACCTTCGCGCCGCGCGAAACGTTCCGCGAGGTCGACGTGGTGTTCCGCTTCGGCGAGGGCCGCTGGCCGGGCTGGGACGCCGACTATTTCCTCGGCCGCGAGGTGCTGCTGGTCGGCTCGCCCCACGGCATCGCGGCGGGGGGCGGCGTCGCGGGCATCGGCGACGTGGCGCGCCACCGCCTGCTGGTGCACGAGAGGACGCCGCTGTCCTGGGCCGACTTCGTCCGGGCGCACGGCGCGGAGGACGCCGGGCTGCGGCTGACGGCGCTCGGCTACTACGCCCTGGTGATCCGCGCCGCCATCGCGGGCCAGGGGCTGGCGCTGGTGCCGCGCAGCCTCATCCGCGACGAACTCGCGGCGGGGACGCTGGTGAACCCCTGCGGCCTCGGGTTCGAGAGCCGCAACTGCTACTGGCTGACGACCCCCTCCGACCGCGAACCCTCCGCGGAGCTGCAACTGTTCCGCGTCTGGGCGCTGAACGCGGCGTGGCGGACCGAGCGGGGCGAGGCTTGAGGCCGGCTCATCCCTCAGAGTCCCCACGGCCATCAGGGCTTCGATCTCGATGCTGGTCCGAGAGGTGCGGGGCTCCTCAGTCGAAGCGCTTAGGGTTCCCGCATCGATCAGTGCTGCGCTTTGCCGGCCTTACCCTTCTGCGACGAGCGCTCATTCGCAGCACTGATCGATGGGAGTGCCCTTATGCCAGCCGTCGCTGACGATGACTCGTCGACGACGGGATACGCCGCACGAGCGGCGGGGCGCCTTCGCGCTGGCCAGCGGTCAAGAGATCTGACCGCCGGTATCATGTCCGTGGGAGCCCTCGGCGAGGCGGGACAGGGCGTCACCGGTCAGCCGGAGGAACGCTCGCTTCGGGTCCGGCACGGCGCCGAGCCCTTCGTAGTAGGCCATCAGTCGCGCATCCCCGGCCGCCGCGGTCCAGTCGACACGGCCGTAGCCCCCCTGGACAGCCAGGGCGGCTATGGCGGCCAGCAGCGCCCGTCCGACCCCTCCGCCGCGGGCCGATGCCGCGACGTAGAGCTCCTTCAGGTACAATCCCTTGCGCAGGCCGGGACCCGGGTAGAGCGGCGACAGAAAGGCGAGGCCGACGATCCCGCCCCCGCCCTCGGCGACCAGGAGGCGCACGCCCGGCGGCAGGTCGAGGAGGTCCGCCACGATGGCGGGCCGCGGCGGGCAGGCGACGCCGTAGTGGGCCTGCATCGCTTCGCACAGCGCCGCTACGCCCTCGGTGTCGGCTCGCCGGAAATCCCGGACGATCGCGGCGCCGGGCGCTCCCGCCCCGCCGCTCACAGCCGCGCCCCCGTGCTGCGCGGCGTGGCGAGCAGCAGGCTCGTCTCGGAGCCGGTGATGCCGGGGATCAGCCGGAGCCGCCGCAGCACGGCGTCGAGGTCGGTGAGGCTCCCGGCCGAGATCTCCGCCACGAGGTCCCACTTGCCGTTCGTGGTGTGCACCGCCCCCACCTCCGGGAACCCCGCCAGGGCGTCGATGACCTGCGCGGTGCGGCGCCCCTCGATCCCGATCAGCGTCAGCCCCCGGACCGGCATCGCCACGGCGTCGGCCCGCAGGATCACCGTATAGCCGATGATGTCGCCCGCCCGCTCCATCCGGGCGATGCGGGCCCGGACGGTCGCGCGCGACAGGCCAAGTTCGAGCGCGATGTCGGAGATGCTGCGGCGCCCGTCGTGCCGCAGGATCGTCACGAGGCTGCGGTCGACGTCGTCCATCACTGATCGTTTCGGCCATTCGACATGAGCGAAACGATAGGACGAAGCCGCCACAGTGCCAATCTGGTCCGTTCACCCCGCCGCCCGGCCCCGCTAGTCTCCGGTGGCGCTCGGCGAGGGCCGCGTCGAGGTCCCCGGCCCGCGCGGCATCGACGGGCGCGGCCGCACCGCCTCCCCCATGGTCGACCGCGCCGCGGGCCTGACGGGCCGGCGGCCGCTCGACCGCCCGACCCGGAGCCCCTGACCGTGTTGAACCTCGTCCCCTTCGTCAGCGTCGACGACATGATGCGGCTCGTGCACCACGTCGGCGTCGAGCGCTTCCTCGTCGAACTCGCCGACGCCATCGCGGAGGACTTCCGCCGCTGGGAGTGTTTCGACAAGACGCCGCGCGTCGCCTCGCACAGCGCCGACGGCGTCATCGAGCTGATGCCGACCAGCGACGGCACCCTCTACGCTTTCAAATACGTCAACGGCCATCCGGGGAACGCGCGCGACGGCCGCCAGACCGTCGCGGCCTTCGGCCTGCTGGCCGACGTCGCCTCGGGCTATCCGCTGCTGCTGTCCGAGATGACGATCCTCACGGCGCTGCGCACGGCCGCGACCTCGGCGGTGGCGGCCCGGCACCTGGCGCCGAAGGGCGCGCGCACCATGGCGCTGATCGGCAACGGCGCGCAGGCGGAGTTCCAGGCGCTGGCCTTCAAGGCGCTGCTCGGCGTCGACCGGCTGCGCCTCCACGACGTCGACCCCGCCGCGACGCGCAAATGCATCCGCAACCTGCGGGGCTTCGGCTTCGCGGTCCACGCCGCCTCCAGCGTCGCGGAGGCGGTCGAGGGCGCCGAGATCATCACCACGGTGACGGCCGACAGGCGCAACGCCACGATCCTCGGCGACAACCACGTCGGCGCCGGCGTGCACGTCAACGCGGTGGGCGGCGACTGCCCCGGCAAGACCGAGATCCACCCGGACGTGCTGCACCGCGCCGACATCTTCGTGGAATATCCGCCCCAGACGCGCGTCGAGGGCGAGATCCAGCGACTCGCCGCCGACCACACGGTGCACGAACTGTGGCGCGTGGTGGCGGGTCTGGTGCCGGGGCGACGGGACGCGCGCCAGATCACCCTGTTCGATTCCGTCGGCTTCGCGGTCGAGGATTTCTCGGCCCTGCGCTACGTCCGCGCGAAGCTCGTCGGGACGGGCTTCCATCGGGATCTCGACCTCCTGGCCGACCCCGACGAGCCGCGCGACCTCTTCGGCATGCTGCTGCGTGCCGGTGCCGCGGGGGAGCGCGTCCCGTCGCCATGACGCCGGGGCGCGCGCCGGCGTCCTCCACTGGCGCGAGGCCCTGGGACGAAGGGCTGTTCCACCCCCGATCCGGCCTCCTCCACGTCGGGACGGCGGCTTGGCTTCAGCGGTAGAGGCGCGGATACAGCCTGCTCAGGCGATCCTGCTCGGCGCCCTGGATGGCTGCGCCGTGGTAGCTGTTGGTGTCGTAGAGGACCGGGGCGGCAGGCGCGCGGACAGCGCTGCCGTCGGGGATGACGTGCTCGGCGATGCGGATGACCTGCTCGCGATAGGCGTTCGGGTCATAGTGAAATCGGTCGTTCATGGGGGCTCTCTCCATGGCTTCATCTGAGGGTCAGACACGAGCCATCGTCTCGACTCGATGTGGTCCGGGCCGATCGCACCTTCAATGACATTGCCGGACTTCGACTGATCATATGATTTGATGCCCAACATTCAGATCGGAGATGGCAGGGATGCGCGCCGCTCGAACCCTCCCCCCGAAGCAGGGATGGGATGCGACATCGACGCCTCATCTGTCTGAACAGACATTCGATCGAATCTCAGGGGCATGATGTCGGTCCGATCACGGCATCGGTCGAAATCTCGCCATCCCCATCTTGTCCGATGCCTCGGACCTCGGTCGGATCGCGCATGCCTGTCGTCCGCCGACCCGCTCGGAACAGCGGTTCAGCGTCGGGCTTCCGCGGATGCATCGAACTGCTCGGCAGGGGACGATACCGCGATGACGCCTTCGATGGCCGCCATCGCTGTCACGATCGACCGCCGGCACCTTTCGCGGTGGACCGGCAGTCTCTACATGGGGGAGGCGGTCCAGGACGGCGCGTCGACCATGCGATGAGACGCGCGCCGACCGCGGCGTGACCCAGGACGGCGGAGACGACCATGGCCATCAAGTTCGTCGACGTGGAGCCCGAGAACGGCGCGAAGCCGAAGAAGGCCGCTGCGCCGAAGGCCGAGCCGAGCGTCGATGCGAACACAGGCGACAGGCCGTCCGATGATCCCCGATCCCCCGAGCCCGACCCGAAAGCGCGCGGGCGGAAGAACCGCTGAGAGTTCGTGAATGAATGCCCATCTGGCCCAAAAGGAGCGGAAGTTCCTCGATGCTTTCAGAGGGCATTCAGGCACAAGTTCGATACATTGACACACTCTGAGACGGCGGCCCGCGTCTCGGTCGCCCTCGCGTTGACCCTCGGCCTTCTCGTCCGACCAGGGCCGGCCGCGGCCGACAGCCAGATGCACCAGTCTCCCCTCCTGATGCAGGGCTCGGAGGCCGCGTGTGGGTCCGATCAGCGACCCAGGCGGCAGAGGGGCACCTCGGCCTGGCAGTTCAGTTGCTCCGGCGCCGGACGGACGTCGAGCCCGGATGAACGGCGCGCTCGTTGACCCTTCGCCCGCACTCCACCTCGGGCGCTTGACCCAGGACAGCATCTTATACTGACGGCGGCGATCTTTCACCCCTCCTCATCCTGAATAGTCCCGAAGGGTCGTGTCGTCCTTCGACAGGCTCAGGATGAGAGAGCGAGAGGCGCTCTGCTCGGGATGCTAACGTTGGCACACCTCACTGAGGCTGGGCGTTAGCGCCCTTCTCCCCAGCGGGGAGAATCGGGTCCCATCCCGGCTTGTCGGGATGGGACCCGGGTGCCTGGCAGGGCGGATGAGGGGGATTCCAAAGGGGGTGGATCTCCCCTCATCCGGCGCTGCGCGCCACCTTCTCCCCGCTGGGGAGAAGGGCAACCCCCGCCCGCGGGCGCCGAGATGTGTGCCGACGCTAGGCTCAGGATGAGGGGCATGGAGGGAAAGAGGTCAGCGAAGACCGCCGCGTCGCCCGGCTGATGGGCGGAGAGGCGGCCCGGCTCGGCCGTCCGCGTGCGGGGCCGATGGGTTCCGCACGGTCGACCCCGACGGCCGAGCATCGCTCATCATCACAACGATCAAATTCGCTCAAAGGACCCTGCCTAGCGCTCATCATTGTGCAGTGCAGCATCTTTTACCCCACGTTTTCAATCAACTTCCGTTGACAGCCCATGGGTTTTGCCATTGTCTGATCGCAGAAGAAGACGCCGCGCAAACCACGTCGTTCAGCGCGGGCGGGACACATCGCATTCGGCTGAAGCTGCAGATCATCGTGAGAGGCGGAGGACCTCGTCTCGGTGAGTCCGTGTGCCCGGGCGTGATGCCGACGTGGTGAGACGGGGCGTCGGGGGAGCGCGATTGACCGATCTATTGCTCGAGGCGCGTGGAATCCACAAAGCCTACAACGGGGTGCCGGCCTTGATCGACGGCGGCATCAAGCTCCGGCCGGGCACGATCCACGCCCTCTGCGGCGGAAACGGAGCCGGCAAATCGACGTTTCTGAACGTCTTGATGGGACTGGTGTCGCGCGACGGCGGCGAGCTCCTCATCGACGGCAAGCCGGCTCACTTCTCCACGCCGGCCGAGGCCCTGGCGGCCGGGATCACGATCATCACGCAGGAACTCAGCCTCGTCGACGACCTGAGCGTCGCGGAGAACATCCAGCTCGGCCGTGAATCGACGCGGCACGGCCTCGTCGATTACGCCGCGATGCGCCGCCACACCGAAGCGCTCATGCAGCGGCTCGGCTTCGACATCTCGGCGCGCAGCCGGGTCGGTGATCTGAGCGTCGCGCGCAAGCAACTCGTCGAGATCGCTCGGGCCATCAGCCATGACAGCCGAATCCTGATCATGGATGAGCCGACCTCGGCGCTCGGGGCCGGCGAGACGAAGGTCCTGTTCGAAGCGATCCGTGGCCTCAAGGCGCAGAATGTCGGCATCATCTACGTGTCGCATCGGCTGAGGGAGCTCTTCGCCATCGCCGATGACTACACGGTCTTCCGCAACGGCCGCTTCGTCGAGACGGGTGCGATGGAGGACCTCGATCGCAACACGCTCGTGCGGTTGATCGTCGGACAGGATCTCCATCACCACGAGCCGGCCATCCGGGCCGGGCAGAGCCGAACCAAGCTCAAAGTGTCGGGCCTGAGCCGAAAGGGCGAGTTCTCCGGCATCGATCTGCAGGTCGCCACCGGCGAGGTCCTCGGCATCTACGGTCTCGTGGGCGCGGGGCGCAGCGAGTTCCTCGCCTGTCTCTTCGGCCTGAACCGCCCCGACAGCGGCGAGGTCGAGCTCGACGGCAAGCCTGTCTCCATCGCCTCCCCGCGCGATGCTCTCCGCCATGGACTGAGCCTCGTGACCGAAGATCGCAAGGACAGCGGCATCATCGCCTGCCTGTCGGTTCGCGAGAACATCGCCTTGTCGTCGCTGAAATGGCTGGGCTCCATGCTCTGGGTTCGCCGCGGCCTCGAAAGGAGCGCGGTCCGGCGCATGATCGACCTGCTCAAGGTCCGAACGGCGTCGACCGAACTTTCGGTCGAGAGATTGAGCGGCGGCAACCAGCAGAAGATCGTCTTCGCACGCTGCCTGCTGAACGAGCCCAGCGTCCTCCTCTGCGACGAGCCCACGCGCGGGGTCGACGAAGGCGCCAAGCAGCAGATCTAC
The DNA here is from genome assembly GCA_964242785.1 of uncultured Lichenihabitans sp. Lineage (GTDB taxonomy): Bacteria > Pseudomonadota > Alphaproteobacteria > Rhizobiales > Beijerinckiaceae > Lichenihabitans. The sequence continues at coordinate 58,592 of CAXTBR010000011.1, forward strand.
GGGATCATCGAGAGCTTCGTGGCCGAGGGAAAGGCCTCCATCGTCGTGTCGTCCGAGATCGATGAGATCCTCCAGGTGAGCGACCGCATCGTCGTGTTCCGGGGCGGCGGCATCGCCGGCGAGCTTTCGCGCGCCGAGGCCTCCCACGAAGCCCTGACCAGGATGGCGGCCTGATGGCGGGAACGCTCACGCATCCGGATGCCGGACGCTCGAACGGCCTTCTGCGAGGCAGCCTTTCGAAGTACAGCCTCCTTTTCGCCATCCTGCTGCTGGGGTTCGGGCTGTCCCTGGCCGACCAGTACTTTCTCACTGCGCGAAACATCACCAATGTGCTGGTTCAGGTCTCGTATAACGGGCTCCTCGCGACCGGTATGACCTTCGTGATCATCGCCGGCGGGATCGACCTGGCCGTCGGGTCGGTCCTGGCCTTCGCCGGGATGGTCTTCGCCAACTACGCCCTCGCCGATGCGGGACTGCCCCTGTGGCTCGCCGCGATCATCGGCGTCGCGGTGGGGGCCGGCACGGGCGTGATCAGCGGCGGGGTGATCGCTTTCTTCAAGATGCCGCCCTTCGTCGCCACGCTGGCGATGATGAGCATGGCCCGCGGCGCCGTGAAGCTCTACTCGCGCGGCGGCTCGATCCCGGGACCCAGCAACAGCTTCAGCGACGCCGTGGACGTCGTCAGCTACGGCAGGGTCGCGGGCATCCCCATGCCGATCGCCATCTTCCTCGGCTTCATGGCCGTGGCCTGGTTCGTGCTGACCTTCACGCGGTTCGGCCGCTACGTCTACGCCGTCGGCGGCAACGAAAAGAGCGCCCGGGTCAGCGGGGTTCCCGTCAAATGGGTCATGTTCGCGGTCTATGTGATCAGCGGCGCCTATGCCGGGATGGCCGGCGTCGTGGTGACCGCGCTGAACGGCTCCGCCCAGGTGATCACGGGCCTCGGCTATGAACTGGATGCGATCGCGGCGGTCGTGATCGGCGGCACCAGCCTCGCGGGCGGGCGGGGCAGCATCGTCGGCACCTTCCTGGGCGTCATCCTGATCGGGCTCATCAGCAACGGGCTCAACCTGCTCAACCACCTCGAGATCATGAAGGCGCTGGGGGACTCCTCGGCGACCCAGGACGTGATCAAGGGCCTGGTCATCCTTTTCGCCGTCCTGCTCGATCTCGTTTCGCGCGGGCGAAAAAACTAGAACACACTCAACGAGGGAGATGGGAATGCGTGGAAATCTACTGTCGACTGCGAGCACCATCCTGCTGGCGGGACTCGGGACCGCCTTGGCCGCCACAGGCTCGTTCGCCGAAGACAAGAAGTGGCACGTCGGCGCCGCGATCTACGGCCTTCAGAACGAATATGCGCAACGCTGGGCCGCGGACATCGTCCAGCATCCCGCGGTCAAGTCCGGCCTCGTCGACATGACGATCTTCGACGGCAAATACGACCATCTGACGCAACGCGGCCAGTTCGACACGATGGAAACGCAGAAGTTCGATGCCGCGATCTATGTTCCGATCGACTCCAAGGCCTGCGACGCCGTCGTCAAGAAAGCGTCGTCGGAGAGCCTTCCGGTGATCGGCTCGAACGGTCCCTGCGACACGAAAGCCGAGACCTCCTACATCGGTTCCGACGACGTCCAGGCCGGCCGCGACGTGGCCGAGGCCGTCATCAAGCGGATCGATGGCGGTGGCGGCGTCGTCGAGCTGGAAGGCCCGGTGGGCCAACTCGGCGCCATCCAGCGCGGGCAGGGCATCAAGGAGGTCCTCGCCAAGCACCCCGACATCAAGCTCCTGGAGACCAAGACGGCCAACTGGTCACGCCAGGAGGCCTTCAAGATCATGCAGGATTGGCTGGTGGCCCATCCCGGCGGGATCAAGGGCGTCCTGGCCCAGAACGACGAGATGGCGCTCGGGGCCATCCGCGCGCTCAAGGCCGCCGGCATCGACCCGAAGACCGTGGCCATCGCGGGGGTGGACGGCGTGACCGATGCGATCAAGGCGGTCGACGCGGGCGAGATGATCCTGTCGGTCGCGCAGGATTCCCATGCCCAGGCCCAGGGCGCCGTCGATATCGTGCTTCGCAACCTGATCGGACCGAGCTATCAGCCGAAGTCCGATATCTGGGAGAAGTACAAGGAGAAGATGCCGTGGGGCGATGGAACCACCAAGCTCTACAATGTACCCTGGACCTATATCACGGCCGACAACGCCAAGCAGTTCCTCAAGTGAGCAAGTGATGCATGAGGTCCCGCGGGGACCTCATGCACGCCGTGGGAACCCCGAGTATCGCGAGCGACCGGTCTCGCCGACCGGCATCCATCTGGATCCGATCCATGCAGAGATTGAGCGGAAAGATCGCCGTCATCACGGGCGCGGCCGCCGGCATCGGCTCGGCCCTGGCCGAGACCTTCGCCAGGGAAGGCGCGACGCTCGCCTTGATCGACCGGAGCGACGGCGTCCTCGATGTCGCCGCGCGATGGGGAGGCGATCACCGGGTCTATGTCGCCGACCTCGGCGACGAACAGGCGATCGAGGACGCGTTCGGGCGGATATCGGGCGACTTCCAGACGGTTCACATCCTCGTCAACAATGCGGGCATCGGCCTCCTGGCGCCGGCTGAAACGCTCGCGACCCGCGACTGGGACACGACGATGCGCATCAATCTGCGTGCGCCTTTCCTGTGCGCGCGGGCGACCGCTCCGCTGATGCGCCGGCAGGAATGGGGACGCATCGTTTCGATCGCATCGCAGGCCGCCGTCATCGGCATCGAGGGCCACGCGGCCTATTCCGCCAGCAAGGCCGGGCTGATCGGCTTGACCAATTGCCTCGCCGTCGAATGGGGTCCCTTCGGCATCACGGCCAACTGCATCTCCCCCACGGTCGTGGAAACCGAGCTGGCCAGGGCCTATTGGGGTGGCGAGAAAGGCGACAAGGCCCGCGCTGACATCCCGACCCGCCGCTTTGCCCAGCCCGCGGAGGTCGCTGAAGCCGCTCTCTATCTCGCCAGCGATGCCGCCGCGATGGTGAACGGCGCCAATCTGATGCTCGACGGCGGCAATACCATCCGCTGAGATCGCAAGCACCCGCGCTGAGGAGGCTGAGGGACATCAACGCTCCGCAAAACTCCCGCAGAGCGTCGGTATCGCTCAAGGCTCTCCTTGAGTTCCAGGATGATATCATTTCGTAAAGGATCCCAAAGGGCGAGCCCTTTGGCGGGTTTCAGGGCGGAGCCCTGAAAAGAGATCGTCAGTTTTTCAGGGCTCCGCCCTGAGACCCGCAAAAGGCCGAGGGCCTTTTGAAACCGGACGATCGCGACCCGACGTCATCACCCTGAAATCCGCCATGAGCCTCGCCCCATGGGACACTCCGGAACGGAGCGGTCGATCCCTTCCAATCCTTTTAGAACCCCCAGCGGGCTCGCGCTGGAACGCCGATCCGAGCGCCCGTCGAAGGATCGACCGGGGCTACGGCACCACGCCATGGTCGGCAACGCCGTTGGCTTCCGCCACGACGTCCGAGAGCATCGGGACGTAATCGCCGCCGCGGCCGCCCGCCACGGCCGACGCGAAGCTGTTGCGCACCGCCGCGCCGACCGGGTTGGCGACCTCGGCCGTCTGGGCGAAGCTCGCCAGATAGGTCAGGTCCTTCAGGGCGTTCGACAGCGTGAACTTGTGGGCGTCGCGGTCGCGCTCCAGCACGTAAGTGAAGAACGTGTCGTAGAACGGGCAGTGCATGCGGCCGCCGCGGATGACGGAGTCGAACACCTGCGGGGTCAGACCCGCCTTGGCGCCGAGCATCAGCGCCTCGGAGTAGAGCGCCGCATAGCCGAGCGAGACGAAGTTGTTCAGCAGCTTCATGGTGTGGCCGGTGCCGACGGGCCCCGTCGGCACCACGCGTCCCGCGAAGCAGTCGAGGATGGGCCGCACCCGCGCCACGGCGTCGTCGTCGCCCCCCACCATCACGTCCAGCGTGCCGGCCCAGGCGTCCTTGGGCGTGCGGCTGAGCGGCGCGTCGATCAGCGTGACGCCGCGGGGCGCCAGCGACGCCGCGAGGCGCGTCGTGGTCGAGGGTTCGGAGGTGGAACAGTCGACGATCACCAGCGGCACCCCGGCCGCGGCCAGACCGTCGGGCCCCTCGACCACGGCCTCGACCTGCCGCGACCCCGTCACGCAGAGCACCACGACGTCGCTCCCCTCGGCCAGCTCGCGCGCCGAGCCGACCTCGCGGGCGCCGTGGGCCACGAGGTCCTCCACGGCCTCGCGCCGCCGGTAGCCGAGGACCGACAGCGGCCAGCCCTTGTCGACGATGTTGCGCGCCATGCCGTGGCCCATCAGGCCCACGCCCACGAAGCCGACCCGTTCCTTGTCCATCCCCATCCCCTGTTCAGTTCGCCCGCGCGGCATCGGCGAAGAAGTCGGCCCCGCCGAAGTTGCCCGATTTCAGCACGAGGCCCAAGCCCGCGTGCCGCGCGCCCAGCACCGTCAGCAGGGGCACGCCGGCGGCGATCTCGGCCCCGAGCGCGAAGGCCTGGCACCCGAGGCGGTCCACCACCGCGCCCGACGTCTCGCCGCCCGCCACGATCAGGCGCGACAGGTCCGCCGCCAGCGCCGCGGCGAGGCCCGCCAGGGCGGATTCGAGCCGTTCCGAAACGGCTGCGGCGCCGAACCGCCGCTGCAGCGCCGCGACGTCGGCGGGCGGGCGGCTCGTCGCTAGCAGGGCGGGCCCGCGCGCCAGACGTTCCCGCGCCCAGGCGGCGGCCCCCGCGGTGTCCCCCCCCGCCATCAGCGCGTCCACGTCGAGCCGCAGCACCGGCACGCCGCCGGCCTCGGCGCGGTCGATCTGCTCCAGCGTCGCGGCCGAGCAGCTCCCCGCCAGCATCAGGGTGCCGGGCGCCGCGGCGTCGCGCGCCGACGGGGCGGCCGCGGCCGGCGCCGCGCCGGCCCGCGCCGCCACGGCGCGGGCGAGCCCGAGCCCGAGGCCGGAGGCGCCGGTCGAGACGGGGGACGCCAGGGCGGCGCGGCCCAGCACGTCGAGGTGCCGGTCGAGCACGGCATCGATGACGATGCTGCCGTGGCCCTCGGCCGCGAGCGCGGAGGCCCGCGCCAGCACGGCCTCGACACCCTCCTCGACGGTCTCGATGGGGATCAGGCCCACGGGCCGGGCGCTCTGGCGCGCCAGGGTCCGCACGAGGCTCGAATCGCGCATGGGGTTGAGCGGATGGTCCTTCAGCGGGCTCTCGTCGAGCCGGTCGTCGCCGACGAAGAGGTGGCCGCGGTAGACGGTGCGCCGGTTGCGCGGGAAGGCCGGGCAGACCAGCGGCACCGCGCCGGCGCGCGCCGCCAGGGCGTCGGTGACGGGGCCGATGTTGCCGGCGTCGGTCGAGTCGAAGGTGGAGCAGACCTTGAAGAGCACGTGGCCGGCGCCGCGCCCGCGCAGCCAGGCGTCGGCGGCGAGCGACAGCGCCACCGCGCGCTCGGCCGGGATCGAGCGGCTCTTCAGCGCCACCACGACGGCGTCGACCTCGGGCAGCGCGAGGTCGCCGGGCGGCACGCCGATCGTCTGCACGACCCTGAGGCCGGCGCCCGCGAAGGTCCCGGCGAGGTCGGACGCGCCCGTGTAGTCGTCCGCGACGGCGCCGAGCGCGAGGCTCACGGCGTCGCCCCGGGGCCGGAGCGGTAGGGCGCGAACCAGCCCAGGCCCGCCGCCGTCCCGCCGCGCGGCCGGTACTCGCAGCCGACGTGGCCGCCGTAGCCGAGCCGGTCGAGGAGGCCGAAGAGGAAGGGGAAGTTCAGCTCCTCGCCGTCCGGCTCGTGGCGCGACGGCACGCTCGCCACCTGGACGTGGCCGACGATCGGCATCATGGCCTCGAGCCGCCGCGTCACGTCGCCGTGCAGGATCTGGCAGTGGTAGAGGTCGAACTGGAGCTTCAGGTTCGGGAGCGCGAGGTCGCGGATGAGCGCCGCCGCCGCGTCGAAGTCGACGAGGTGATACCCCGGGTTGTCGCGGGTGTTCAGCGGCTCCAGCACCAGGGTGACGCCGAGGGCCGCGAGCCGCTCGGCCGTCCAGGCTACGGCCTCGCGGAAGGCGCGGTCCGCGGCGGCGGAGCGGTCGGTCCTGCCCGCCATCAGGTGGACGCAGGGCGTGCCGGTGGCCCGGATGTAGGGGACGGCCTCGTCGAACTTGGCCCGCATCTCGGCGTGGCGCTCCGGCAGGGCGCCGAGGCCGCGCTCGCCCGCCGCCCAGTCGCCCGGCGGCAGGTTGAACAGCGCCTGGGCGAGGCCGTGGCGCCGGAGCCGCTCGGCCACGGCCTCGGCGGGGTGATCGTAGGGGAACAGGAACTCGACGGCCGCGAAGCCGGCCCCCGCCGCGGCCTCGAAGCGGTCGAGGAACGGCAGTTCGGTGAACATCAGCGTGAGGTTGGCGGCGAAGCGCGGCACGGGTTCACTCCTGTCCGGGGAGGTCGAGGCCGGCGATCCGGGCGTAGAGCCGGGCCACCGAGGCGTCGTCGTCGCGGCCCATGCCGGCCGCGGCCGTCATGAGGAACATCTGCAGCGCGGCGCCCGCCACCGGCACGGGGAAGCGGCTCGCCCGCGCCATGTCGATCACGATGCCGAGGTCCTTGACGAAGATCTCCACCGCGCTCTTCGGGGCGTAGTCGCCGTCGAGGATGTGAGGCACGCGGTTCTCGAACATCCAGGAATTGCCGGCCGAGGCGGTGATGACCTCGAAGACGCGGGCGAGGTCGAGCCCCTCGCGCCGGGCGAAGGCGATGGCCTCGCAGGCCGCCGCGATGTGGACGCCGGCGAGGAGCTGGTTGACCATCTTGAAGGCCGCACCCTGGCCGGCCGCGTCGCCGAGCCGGTAGAGCTTGCCCGTCATGGCGTCGAGCGCCGGCTGGGCGCGGGCGAAGGCGGCCTCGCTGCCCGAGGCCAGCATGGTGAGGGAGCCGTCGGCGGCCCGCGCGGCGCCGCCGCTCATGGGGGCGTCGAGGTAGTGCCGTCCCGTGGCTTCGAGCCGCTTCGCCAGGGCCCGCGCGCGGTCGGGCGCCATGGTGGCGCAGGACACGAAGACGCCGTCCGCCGCCATGGCGTCGGCGCAGCCGTCGGGCCCGAACAGCACCGCTTCGGTCTGGTCGGCGTTGACCACCACGGCCACCACGACGTCGGCGCCCCGCGCCGCCTCGCCCGGGCTCGCGGCCGCCCGCCCGCCTTCGGCCGCGAAGCGCTCGGCCACGCCCGGCGCGGGATCGTAGCCGGCGACGGCGGCGCCCGCCCGCATCAGCGACACCGCCATGCCGTAGCCCATCGACCCCAGGCCGATCACGGCCGCGGAGCCCGACAACCCGTTTCCACCCATCGTCCTGCCCCTTCGGGGCGCGCCGGAGCCGCCGTGGCGGCCGATTGCGGCGCGCTTTTGATAGCGCTATCATCGAGCATCGACCCGAGCACCGCCCCGTGTCAACGCCGTTTCCACCGTGCGGCTCCCGGGTGCGGCGCCGGTCCCCTCCAGCCGGGGCGTCCCATGCGCGAGTCCGACATCCGCGACCAGATCTGCCGCTACGGCCGCTCGCTGTTCGAGCGCGGGCTGACGCCCGGCTCCTCCGGCAACATCAGCGTGCAGCTCGACGACGGCCGCCTGCTGATGACCCCCACGGACGCCTCGCTGGGCTCGCTCGACCCCGCGCGCCTGTCGCTGATGGACGCCGAAGGCCGGCTCCTCGCGGGCGACAAGCCCACCAAGGAGGGGCCGCTCCACCGCGCCCTCTACGAGACGCGGCACGCCTCCGGCGCCGTGGTCCACCTCCACTCGACCCATTCGGTGGCTCTATCCATGCTGCCCGAGGTCGAACCGGGCTCGGTGCTGCCGCCGCTCACCGCCTATTACGTGATGCGGGTCGGCGACACCGCGCTCGTGCCCTACCACCGGCCCGGCGACCCGGCGGTCGCGGAGGCGATCCGCGGCCTCGCGGGGCGCTACGCCTCCGTGCTGCTCGCCAACCACGGACCCGTTATGGCGGGCGACACCCTGACGGCGGCCGTCAACGCCATCGAGGAGCTGGAGGAGACCGCGAAGCTCTACCTGCTGCTGCGCGGCCTCAACCCCCGCCTGCTGTCGCCCGATCAGGTCGCGGAGCTCGGCCGCGCCTTCGGCCGACCGCCCGAGTCCCACGATCACGGCGCATGAGCGGCCGTCAGCCCTGGGGCACCTCGCGGCGCCAGTTGTGGGCCTCGCGGAAGCCGAGCGTCTCCCTGGCCTTGCGGTTCGAAAGCAGCCCCTCGAACTCGCCGAGTTCGCCGCGCACCGGCACGCCGGGATAGTAGCGCCGCAGCAGCTCGGCCGTCGGCAGGTCGGACGAGGTGTGGTCGTTGACGGCGTTGAAGATCTGGAAGCCGAGGCCGTCCTTCTCGATGCCGAGCCGGACGATCTGCCCGAGGTCGCGCGCGTCGATGTAGCTCCAGGCGATGCGCTTGCGGAAGTCCGGCTTGGCGAAGAAGCCCGGGAACAGCCTGTACTCGTCGGGCTCGACCACGTTGCCGATGCGGATCGCGTAGACGTCGGCGCCGGTGCGGCCCGCGAAGGCCTGGGCGGTCTTCTCGTTGCAGATCTTCGACATGGCGTAGCTGTCGCGCGGGTCGACCGGGTAGTCCTCGTCCAGCGGGAAATACTCCGGGTTCCGGTGGGTGTGGTTGAACACGAGCCCGTAGGTCGTCTCCGAGGACGCGATGATGACCTTGCGGATGCCGAGCTTCAGCGCCGCCTCGATGACGTTGTAGGTCCCCATCGTGTTGATGCGGTAGACCTCGTTGTCGGGCACCAGCATGATGCGCGGGATGGCGGCGAAATGCACCACGGCGTCGACGGGCTGGGGCGCCAGGTCGGGGTCGAACTCGTGCAGCCCCATGTAGCTCGACAGGGCGTTGAACACCTGACCGCTGTCCGTGATGTCCGTCACGAGGGTGCGGACCTTCGGGTTGTCGAGCGGCTTGGTGTCGAGGTTGAGCACCTGGTAGCCGTGCTCGACCAGGTGCTGGACGACGTGGCGGCCGGCCTTGCCGCTGCCGCCCGTGAACATCACGCGTTTCATCTCGAAAACCCTCTCGTCCGTGTGGTGGTGCGGACCGCCCGGCGATCCGGGCGGCCCTCGTGCGTCGACCCGTTCAGAACTTGTACTGGTCGATGTTGGCGGCGTCGAAGACCAGCGGCTCGCTGAACACGATGACCTTGTCCTTGACCTCGAAGGTGCCGAGGCCCGGGGCGGTGAAGCTGTCGTTCTCCTTCAACGCGCCGTTGGCCGCGAGGCGCGCCACGTACATCACGAGCTGACCCTCCTTCACCTCGTCCCAGAGCGGCGTCTCCTTGATGATGCCGGCCTTGACGTATTGGCGCACGGCGTCGGGGTTGCTGGCCCCGGTGGTGAAGACCTTGCCGGTCTTGCCGAGCTTCTCGATGGCGGCCGCGGCCCCCACCACGGCGGCGCCGTCGGGCGCGATGATGCCGGTGACCTCGGGATGGGCCTGGAGGATGTTGAGGCCCGCCGTCAGCGACTGCGAGGGGCTCGACTGGCCGTATTCCGTCGCCACGATCTCGACCTTGGGATAGGTGGCGGCGAGGTAGGTCTTCAGCGCCCCGATCCACTCGTTCTGGATCGTCGCGTCCGGCGTCGACGACAGGATGGCGATCTTCGCCTCGGGGCCGGTGTACTTGATCACCGACTCGACCAGCGCCTTGCCGAAGGCCGGATAGGCGGTGTTCTGGATGAAGAAGTCGCGCGCGTCGGGCGCCACGTCGCTGTCGTAGGACACGACCTTGATGCCGGCCTTGCGGGCGCGGATCAGGGAGGGGGCGAGCTGGGTCGGGTTGTTGGACGTGGTGGTGATCACGTCGAACTTGCGGGCGATGAGGCTGTTGAACTGGTCCACCTGGCCCTGCGCCGAGGCCGTCACCGGCCCGGTGTAGAGGAAGTCGATGTTGAGGTCCTTGGCGGCCGCGATGGCGCCCTGCTCGTTGGCCTTGAAGACCGAGAGCCCGATGAGCTTCGGCACCATGGCGACCTTGATGCGCTTGGAGATGTCGGGGGCGGCCCCCTGCGCCGCGGCGGGCGGCGACAGGGGAAGCGCCAGGGCGAGGATGAGGGCGGCTCCGCCCAGCCAACGACGATGGTTCTGCATGATGTGGTCTCCTCCCAGGAGGTCCGATCGGGGATGGGCCGCGCGGCCCTCGGTCTCAGCTCGGGTTGGCGCGCGGTGGCTCAGGGCGTCGGATCAGCGCCCGGAATTGGTCGAGGAGGCCCGTGCCGCGCCTGTTGAACAGGTTCTTGACGGCGATCGAGGCCAGCAGGATGGCGCCGGTGAGCATGGTCGTGACCATGTCGGAGAAGCCGGCGATCAGCATGCCCTGGCGCAGGAAGCCGAGCACCAGCACCGCCATGACGACGCCGGTGATGGTGCCCTCGCCCCCGAAGATGCTGACGCCGCCCAGCACCACCATGGTGATGGTGGTGAGCAGCAGCACGTCGCCCATGTCGGGGCGCACGGCGTCGTAATAGGAGGCCAGCACCAGGCCGGCGAGGCTCGCCATGGCGCCGCTGACGGCGTAGGCCGTCACCAGGATGCGCCCGGTGCGGATGCCGGAATAGCGCGCGGCCTCGGGATTGTAGCCCACCATCACGAGCTTGCGGCCGAAGGCGCTGCGGCCGACCAGCGCCGAGAACACGGCCGCCAGGACGGCGAAGAGCACCAGTTGCAGGGGCACCAGCCCGGCCAGGGGACCGACGTCGAGCGCGGAGGTGCCGAGCGCCGTGAAGCCGTTCGGGAACCCGGACGGAGGGGCCGCCCCCGCGGCCGCCACGGCGGCGCTGCCGTAGAGGAAGCTCGTGCCGAGCGTGGCGATCAGCGGCTCGATGCCGAGCCGCAGGATGACCGCGGCGTTGACGAGGCCGAGCAGCCCGCCGACCGCGACGCCGAGCGCCGCCGCCGCCCAGATGTCGACGCCGAACCGGCTCCAGAGCTGGGCCGCCAGCACCGCCGACAGGCTCGCCACGGCGCCCACCGACAGGTCGATGCCGCCGGTCAGGATCACGAGGCTCAGGCCGAGCGCGACGATGCCGAAGGGCAGGAAGTTCTCGGTCAGCCCGAGCAGGGAGGCCGGGCCGTCGTAGAAGCCCGGCGCCAGGAGGGCGAAGCCCACCACCACGGCGGCCAGCAGGAGCGCCAGGGCCAGCTCCCACCCGCCGACGGGCAGCCGCCGGCGGTTGCGGGGGGCGGCGGCCTCGACGGCCAGGGGGACGCGCATGTCCACGGTCAGGCCCTCCCGGCGACGGGCGCGCGCCGCGTCCCGCCCCGCACCGCGATCAGGATCATCAGCCCCTCGCCGGCCGAGTACCAGATGGGCGGGACCTGCAGGAACACGAGCGCGGTGAGCACCACGCTGAGGAACAGGCTCGCCAGCACGGTGCCGACCACGTTGGCCCGGCCGCCCGCGATGAGCGTGCCGCCGACCAGCGCCACGGCGATCGACTGGAGCTCGACGTGGTCGCCCGTCCCGGTCGTGACCGTGGCGGAGCCCGTGTAGCAGACGAAGATGAGGCCCCCGAGGCAGGCCAGCATCCCGGACAGGGCGTAGACGCGGATGCGGATGGCGATGACGGGCAGACCCGCGTTGTAGGCGGCGGCCGCGTTGTTGCCCACGGCCAGCACGGCCCGGCCGAAGCCCGAATGGTTGAGGGCGAACCAGCACAGGCCCATGACGGCCAGCAGCACCAGCACGGGCGTCGGCACGGGCAGGCCGAAGGGGCCGGCGTTGCCGAAGGCCGCGTAGGAGGGCGGCACCTGGTCGACCTGCGTGCCGTCCGAATACAGGAAGGTGAGCCCGCCGAAGAGGCTGTAGGTGCCGAGCGTGGTGATGATGGGCGGGATGTTCAGCGCCGCCACCAGCACGCCGTTGAGCGTCCCGAGGGCGAGGCCGAGCCCGAGCGCGATGCCGATCGCCCCCCAGAGCGGCAGCCCGTGCCCCTCTGCCAGCAGCCCGCACACCATGGCGGAGAGGCCCATCAGGGGCGCCACCGACAGGTCGATGCCGCGCATGGCGATCACCAGCGTCTGGCCCAGCGCCACGATCGACAGCACGACCGAGTTGAGGAGCACGAAGCGCAGGTTCCCGGACGCCAGGAAGCCGGGGTTGACGAGGCCGACGAGCCCGGCCGACGCCACGGTGACGGCGATCAGCACCAGTTCGCGTCGCTCCCGCCACGCGGGGCGCCCCGCCGGCGCCGGTTTCCGCACGGTGCTCAAGCCGCCACCCCGTCGGTGGCGGCGGAGGCGGCCGTGAGGTAGGAGCGGGCCACGCTGGCCGGGGTGATGTCGGCGCCGGCGAGCTCGGCCACGATGCGCCCCTCGTAGACCGACAGGATGCGGTCGCACAGCCGCACCAGCTCCTCGCTCTCCGACGAGATCACCAAGAGCGCCAGGCCGTCGCGCGCCAGGGCGTCGATCATCTCGTAGATCTCCTCCTTGGCGCCGACGTCGACGCCGCGGGTGGGCTCGTCGAGGATCGCCACCCGCGGCGCGGTGGTCATCCACTTGGCGAAGACCACCTTCTGCTGGTTGCCGCCCGACAGCTCCCGCAGGCTCTGGTCGAGGCCCGCGCAGCGGACGCGGAAGTCGCGCACGGCCTTGGCGGAGATCCGCGTCTCGTCGCCGGCGCTGAGCAGCCCGGCCCGGCGGCGCACGCGCTCCAGCAGGCCCGAGGTGACGTTCTCCGTGATGGTCATGGGCAGGACGGCGCCGTGGCGGCCCCGGTCCTCCGGCACGTAGACGAGCCCCTTGCGGATCACGGCGTGGCTGTCCAGGCCCGTCACGTCCTCGCCGCCGAGCCGGACCTCGCCGGCCGCCGCGGGGCGGACCCCGAACACGGTCTCGGCGATCTCGGTGCGCCCCGCCCCCACGAGGCCCGCGAGGCCCAGCACCTCGCCCCGGCGCAGGGTGAAGCCGACGTCGGCGAAGCGGGCCCCGTCCGACAGGCCCCGGACCTCGAGCGCGACCTCCTCGCCGGCGTTGGAAGCGGCGCGGCGCGGCACGGCCTTCATGGGCCGGCCGACCATCTGGGACAGGAGGCGCATGCGGTCGAAGGCAGGGCGCTCGACGACGTCCACCAGCACGCCGTCGCGCAGCACCGCGATGGCGTCGCTGATGTCCAGCACCTCGTCCATGCGGTGGCTGATGAAGCTCAGCGTGCAGCCGTCGGCCTTGAGCCGCCGCATGATGGCGAAGAGGTGGTCCACCTCGTGCGCGGTGAGGGGGCTCGTGGGCTCGTCGAACAGGATGATGCGGCAGCCGCGCAGCAGCGCCTTGGCGCATTCCACCTGCTGCTGCTGGGCGATGCTCAGCGTGCGGGCCGGCCGGTCGACGTCGATCGGCAGCTCCAGGGCGTCGAGCGCGGCGCGGGCGCGGGCGCGCATCCCCGCCCAGTCGACCCGGCCGGGGAAGCGGCCCCGGGTCGGCAGCGCGCCCACGAACATGGTCTCGGCCACGCTGAGCTCCGGCATCAGCGCGGGCTCCTGGGGCACGAGGTAGATGCCGCGCGCATGGGCGGCCGCGGGGGAGGGGAGGTCGACGGCCGTGCCGTCGAGGCTCAGCGTGCCGCCGCTCGGCGAGATCTGGCCCGCGAGGATCTTGAACAGGGTCGACTTGCCGGCCCCGTTCTCGCCCATGACGGTCAGGATGCGGCCCGGCTTCAGGTCGAGGCCGACGCCCTTCAGCACCTCGACGGGGCCGAAGTTCCTGCGCAGATCGCGGGCCTGATAGAGGCTGGGCGTCGACGGATCGCTCTCGCGCGCTGCGCTCACCTGGTGTCCTCCCCCCATCGCGTCCCGGCCTTTTCAGCTCTGTCGACCCCCCGGAGGTTAGGCCAAGCGATTTGATTGCGCAACCATGATCTCGCAATCATCGCCCGGGGGCCGAGGTTTGAACCCCGGGCGGTTCCGTGCTTTCCTCCGCGGATGAAGAGCATGGCCCGGGTTCCGACCCTCCGCGAGGCCCCGGGTGCCGTGACGCTGAAGCACGTCGCCGAGCGCGCGGGCGTGTCGCCCATCACCGTGTCGCGGGCGCTGAACAAGCCCGACATGGTGTCGGACGACCTCCGGGACCGGGTGCGGCGGGCGGTCGAGGACCTCGGCTACGTGCAGAACCGCGTCGCCGGCGCGCTCGCCTCGGCGAGTTCGCCCGTGATCCCGGTCGTGGTGCCGTCGCTGTCGAACGCGGTCTTCGTCGAGACGATCCAGGGCATCCAGGAGGTCGTGCAGGCGGCGGGCTTCCAGCTCCTGCTCGGCAACACCGAATACGACCTCGACCGCGAGCACGGCTGGATCTCGACCTTCCTGGGCTGGTCGCCGCCCGGGCTGATCGTGGCGGGCACGCGCCACCAGCCGCGGACGCGGGCGCTGCTCGAACGCTGGGGCCGGCCGGTGGTCGAGATCATGGAGATCGGCGCGCGGCCGATCGACATGAACGTGGGGCTCTCCCACGGGGCGGCGGGCGCCGCGATGGCGCGCCACCTGCTCGCGCGGGGCTACGCGCGGATGGTCTTCGCCGGTTGCCGGCTCGACGAGGACTACCGCGCGGGCCAGCGCTTCAGGGGGTTCGACCGGGCCCTCGCGGCCGCCGGGGCCGCGCGCCGCGCGCCGCTCACGCGCAATCTCCCGTCGAGCCCGGCGCTCGGGGGCGACATGCTTATGGAACTGCTCGGCACGGAGCCGAGCCCCGACGCGATCTTCTACGCCAACGACGACCTCGCGGTGGGGGCCGTGCTGCGGACCCAGCGCGAGGGGATCGCGGTGCCGGGCCGCGTCGCCATCGCGGGCTTCAACGGGCTCGACATCGCCGGCCTCGTCACGCCCGGCCTGACCACGATCGCCTCGCCCCGCCTCAACATCGGGCGCATCGGCGCCGAGAAGCTCCTCGGCGCCATCGCGAACGCCCCCGGGCAGACCCGCCGCGTCGACGTCGGCTTCGAGCTCGTGGTGCGCGGCAGCACGTGAGCGGGACCGTGCCGCTTCGAGGGGCCGTCGATCGTGCCCCGCGAAGCCGCGCGGGTGCAGAGAGGAAGGACCGGCCTTCGGCCGGACATCTCGCGCTGGCTCCCCGCCTTCGCGGGGACGAGCGGCGGAGGGAAGCGATCAGACGGGAACCGTGTTACACCAGCGGTGGTCTTTGCTGACCTTTTTCCCCTCCACCTCCCTCATCCGAGCTAGCGTTGGCACACATCTCGGCGCCCGCGGGGGTTGCCCTTCTCCCCAGCGGGGAGAAGGTGGCGCGCAGCGCCGGATGAGGGGGGATCCACCACCTGTGGAATCCCCCTCATCCGCCCTGCCGGGCACCTTCTCCCGCAGGCGGGAGAAGGGCGCTAACGCCCACCCTCAGTGATGTGTGCCAACGCTAGCTCATCCTGAGCCTGTCAAAGGACGAAACGGCCCTTCGGGCCTGCTCAGGATGTGAAGAGGTGAAGGATCGCCGCCGTCGGTGTCGCCCGGCGAGCCGGTCGACCTTGGCGGCGAGCGCGCCGAGGTAGGAATCGAGGTCCGAGCCCGTGGCGCCGCGCCGGAGTTCGGCCGGCGTCCGGCTCCGCCGAAGCGCTCCGTCCCCGGCACGGCGATCCCCTTCAGGCCGGGGCGCCGAAATCGGCGAGGTGGCAGGCGGCGCGGCCGGCCGCTCCGCGCGGCGCGAGGAGCGGGCGCTCGGTCCGGCACCGGTCGAAGGCGTGGAGGCAGCGGGTGTGGAAGGGGCAGCCCGAGGGCACCGCCAGCGGGCTCGGCAGCTCGCCCCGCGCGGCCGCGACCGTCGTGCGCCGCGCGGGGTCGAGGTCCGGCGCTGCGTCGAGCAGGGCGCGAGTGTAGGGGTGGCGCGGGGCGGAGAACAGCGATTCCGTGTCGCCCACCTCCATCACCGAGCCGAGATACATCACGGCGACCCGGTGCGAGATGTGGCGCACGAGCCGCAGGTCGTGGGCGACGAACAGCACCGTCAGCCCCAGGCGCCCCTGCAGGTCGAGCAGCAGGTTCACGACCTGCGCCTGCACCGACACGTCGAGGGCGGAGACGAGTTCGTCCGCCACCAGGAGGTCGGGCTCGACCGCCAGCGCCCGGGCGATGCCGATGCGCTGGCGCTGGCCGCCCGAGAACTCGTGCGGCAGGCGGTCGGCGCTGTCGGGCGGGAGGCGCACGAGGTCGAGGAGCTCGCCGATGCGGGCGGGGATCGCGGCCCGGGGCCTGACGCGGTGCACCGACAGCGCCTCGGCCAGCACCTGCCGCACCGTCATGCGCGGGTTGAGCGAGCCGTAGGGGTCCTGGAACACCATCTGGGCGCGCCGGTTGAAGGCGCGCCGCGCCGATCCCGTCAGCTCCGCGATGTCCTGCCCCTCGAAGCGCACCCGGCCGTCGTCGGGGTCGATGAGGCGCACGGCGGCGCGGGCGAGGGTCGACTTGCCGCAGCCCGACTCGCCCACGAGCCCCAGCGTCTCGCCGCGGCGGAGGTCGAGCCGGACGCCGTTCAGCGCATGGACGGCGCGGGCCGGCCGGCGCGCGATGCGGTCCAGCACCGTGCGGGGCACGGGGAAGCGCACCACCACGTCCTCCAGCGACAGGAGCGGGACGGCCGTCACGCCGGCACCCGCGCCGGATGGTCGTAGGCCGCGGGGCCGTCGATCCCGGCCGCCGCCACGGCCCCGTGGTGCCAGCAGGCGGCGAGCCGGCCCGGCATCACCTCGCCGAGCGGCGGCACCTCCCGCCGGCAGCGCTCGGTGGCGAAGCCGCAGCGCGGGTGGAAGGCGCAGCCCGCGGGCCTGTCGCCGAGGCCGGGCGGCGTGCCCTCGATCGACAGGAGCGGGCGCCGCTCGCCCCCGGCGCGCGGCACGGAGCCGATGAGGCCGCGCGTGTAGGCGTGCCGGGGTGCCGCGAAGACCGGCGCCACCGCGCCGCTCTCGACGATGCGGCCGGCATACATCACGGCGACGCGGTCGCAGCTCTGGGCCACGACGCCGAGGTCGTGGGTGACGAGGATCACCCCCATGCCGAGCCGGGCGCGCAGGCCGAGGATCAGCTTGAGGATCTGGTCCTGGATGGTGACGTCGAGCGCTGTCGTGGGCTCGTCGGCGAGGAGCAGCCGCGGCTCGCCGGCGAGCGCGATGGCGATCATGGCGCGCTGGCGCATCCCGCCCGAGAACTGGTGCGGGTAGTCGGCGAGGCGGGTCGCGGGGGCCGGGATGCCGACGAGGTCGAGCAGTTCGACGCCGCGGGCGCGGCGGCCCCGCGCGTCGAGGCCCGTGTGGGCGCGCAGGCTCTCGTCGATCTGGCGGCCGACGGTGAGCACGGGGTTCAGCGCCGTCATGGGCTCCTGGAACACGGTGGCGATCTCGCGGCCGCGCACGCGCCGGAGGTCGGCCTCGCGCAGGCCCAGGAGGTCGCGCCCGCCCCATGACACCTCCCCGGCGACGCGCCCCGGCGGATGCACGAGCCGGAGCAGCGAGCGCAGCGTGACGCTCTTGCCCGAGCCCGACTCGCCGACGAGCCCCAGGATCTCGCCCGGCGCGAGGTCGAGGTCGACGCCGTCCACCGCCGTGAGCGGGCCCGAGGGCGGGTGGAAGACCGTCGTCAGGCCCCGCACCCGGAGCGAGCCCGGCGCGCCCGCGTCGCCCGACGCCGACCTCAGCGCCGCGGCCTCAGCAGGTCGGCCAGGCCGTCGCCGAGCAGGCTGAAGCCGAGGCCCGTGGTGACGATGGCGAGGCCGGGGAAGATCGAGATCCACCAGGCGGTGTTCATATAGTTCTTGCCGTCGGCGATCAGCACGCCCCATTCGGCCGCGGGCGGCTGCGCCCCGAGCCCGAGGTAGCCGAGGCTGGAGCCGAGCAGGATGCACAGCGCCATGTCGGTCATCCAGTAGACCAGCGCGGCCGAGACGGCGTTGGGCAGGAGGTGGCGCAGCACGATGCGCATCGTGGAATATCCCATCACCCGGGCCGCGGCCGCATAGTCGAGGCGGCGCTGCACCGCCACGCCGGCCGCGACGATCCGGGCGTAGAACACCCAGCCCACGACGCTGACCGCGATGTAGAGGTTGATGAGGCCGGGCCCCAGCACCGCCACGATGGCGATCACCAGCACCAGGAACGGGAAGGTGACGACCGCGTCGACCACGCGGCCGAACACCACCTCGGCCCAGCCGCCGGCATAGCCCACGGCGGCGCCGAGCAGCGTGCCGAAGACGACGGGGAACAGCGTGCCGAAGAGCGCGATCTGCAGGTCGATCCGGTAGGCCCAGATCGTGCGGGACAGGATGTCCCGGCCGAAGTTGTCGGTGCCGAAGGGGTGCGCCGGCGTGGGCCCCTTCAGGATGGCGCGGTAGTCGAAGGCGGTCGGGCTGTAGGGCGCCACGAGGCCGGGCACGACCGCGAGGGCGAGGGCGAAGAGCAGGATGGCGAGGCCGGCGGCCAGCGCGGGCGAGATCCGCGGCCGGCGGAACGTGAAGGTGCGGCGGGGCGCGGCGGGCCGCGACAGGAGGTCCTCCGCCACGCTCACCGCGCCACCCGCGGATCGAGCGAGGCCTGGATCAGGTCGGTGACCAGGAAGGTCAGCGACACCGTCACGGCGAGCGCCAGGGTCAGGCCCTGGATGACGGGATAGTCGCGGCCGTAGATGCTCTCGATCATCAGGCGGCCGACGCCGGGGATGGCGAAGACCGATTCCGTGATGACGGCCCCGCCGAGCAGCGTGCCGACGGTCGGGCCGAGCAGCGCCAGCGTCGAGATCAGCGCGTTGCGCAGCACGTGGCGGAGCAGGATCACCCGCGTGGCGAGGCCCTTGGCGCGGGCGAAGTCGACGTATTCGGCGCCGAGCACGTCGACGATGGCCGAGCGCAGGTTGCGCATCAGCACGGCCGCGAGGCTGACGCCGAGCGTCAGGGCCGGCAGGAACAGGTGGTAGACGCGGTCGCCCCAGCCGTCGCCGTAGCCGCCGACCGGGAACCAGCGCAGGTGCGCGGCGAAGACCGTGAGCAGCACGAGGCCGATGTAGAAGACCGGCATCGACAGGCCGACCTGGGCGCCGGCCCGGATGACGAGGTCGGCGGGGCGCCCGCGGCGCAGCGCCGACACGAAGGCCAGCGGCACGGCGAGGCCGATCCCGATCAGCACCGCCATGCCGGAGAGCACGAGGGTCGGGGGCAGGCGATCCCCCACCAGCGTCCACACCGGCGCCTGCACGACGAGCGAGCGGCCGAGGTCGCCCGTGAACACGCGCCGGACGTAGAGGAGGAACTGCGTGAGGACCGGCTGGTCGAGCCCGTAGGCGGCCCGCGCCTGGGCCACCTGGGCGTCGGTGACGCGGTCGCCCGCGATGGCGCTCAGGGGGTCGCCCGGCAGCAGCCGCACCAGCACGAAGGTGACGACGAGGATGAAGACCAGCGTCGGCACCATCTGCAGGATGCGGCGGACGACGTAGCCCAGACTCAGCACGGGGCTGCGCCCGTCACTTCTCGATGGAGGCGCCGGAGAAGATGTTGTTGCCGAGCGGGATCTGCAGGAACCCGTGCACGCTCTTCTTCAGCACCACGGGATAGGGCGACTCGTAGAGCGGCACCGTCGGGCCGTCGCGGTACATGGCCTGCATCCTGGCATATTGGTCGGTGCGCTTGGCCACGTCGAGCTCCTGCTGGGAGGCCTCGAACAGGGCGTTGAAGGCGGGGTCGTTCCAGCCCGAGTGCTGCGACTGGATGTTGGGGAAATAGCCGAAGTAGGAGGTGATCTCGTTCGGGTCGGCGATGTCGTCGGTCCAGTAGCCGAGGCGCATCGAGAAGTCGCCGTCGCGGTAGCGCGACGTCAAGGTGGCGTTGTCGACCTGGTCGATGTCGAGGGTCACGCCGACGTCGGCCCACATCTGCTGGAGCGCCGTGGCGATGCCGATCTCGTCGACGTTGCCCGCCAGCACCAGGCAGGAGAAGCGGACGCCCTTGTCGAAGCCCGCCTCCTTCAGCAGCGCCTTGGCCTTGGCGGGATCGGTCGGGAAGGCGGCTCCGGTGCCGGCGTGGAGCGGGGTCGCGCTCGACATGAAGCTCGACATCGGCGTGCCGACGCCGTGCGTCACGATGGCGATGATGGCGTCCTTGTCGGCCGCGTAGTTCAGCGCCTGCCGCACCTTCACGTTCGACAGCGGGTTGTCGGCGCCGCTCTTCAGCTTCGGGCGGACGTTGAAGTTGCCGTAGCTCACCTTGGTGGAGGGGAACAGCATCATGTCGAGCTTGGGGTCGGCCTTCATCTCCTCGACGCGGCTGAAGGGCACGAATTCAGTCCCGTCGAGTTCGCCCGACTGCACCTTGAGCAGGCGCGTGGCGTCGTCGGGCAGGATCTCGAAGGTGACGCCGTCGAGGTAGGGCAGCGGCTTGCCGTCGGCGCCCGGGCGCCAATAGTGGGCGTTGCGGACGAGCTTCATCTCCTGGCCGCGGCTCCAGGACGCGAAGGCGAAGGGGCCGGAGCCGACCGGGTGCTCGGCGAAGGCCTTGGCCTTGTCGTCGAGCGTCGCGCCCGGCATGGCCTCGACGAGCTTCTTCGGCATGATGGCGTTGTTGAAGACGCTGAGGCCCGGCACGATGGCGGGGTCCGGATGCTTCAGCGTCAGGACGACCGTCTTCGGGTCCACGATGTCGACCGAGCCGATCGACTCGTCGATGAAGTTCCAGATGCCCTCCTTGGGGTCGCGGGCGCGGTCGAGCGACCACTTCACGTCCTCGGCCGTGATGGGCGAGCCGTCCGAGAACATGGCGCCGTCGCGCAGCGTCAGCGTGACGGCCTTGCCGTCCGGCGACACCGCATAGGCCGAGGCGAGGCCCGGCTGCACGCCCTTGCCGTCGTCGGTCGGCAGCAGCAGCGTGTCGTAGAGGTTCGACAGGATCCAGATGTCGACGTTGGCGTCGTTGAGGACGGGGTCGAGGAACAGGCTGTCGGCGTAGCGGCCGTACACCATGGTGCCGCCGCGGGTGACGGCGCCGGCCGGGGCGGCGGCCAGCGACGCCCCCAGGCCGGCCGCCAAGCCGGCCGCCAGGGCGAGAACCGTGCTGAACCTCGGGCGGGTCTTCATCGGCATCCATCCTGCGCACTGGTGTTATACTAGTCTAGGACGCTACCCGCGGGCTCTTCCCGCTGTCAACACCCCCGACGGCATAGAATAACGGCAGCGATGCCCGCATTTCGATCAGCGGGGCCGATTGTGAAGCGGTTCCTCAGCGTGCTAGCCTTCCAGGACAGATGAGCTCCGCCCCGATCCGCCTCACCCTCGACCGCAGCCTGCCGGTGCCGCTCGGCCTGCAGCTCCGCGGCCTCGTCGAATACGGCATCGCCTGCGGCGAGTTCAGGCCCGGCGACCGCCTGCCCTCGGTGCGCGACCTCGCCGGGGAGGCGGGCGTCGCCCCCATGACGGTGAGCCAGGTCTATCGCGAGCTCAAGGACGCCGGCCTGATCGAGGGCCGGGCCGGGTCCGGCACCTTCGTGTCCCGCCGCACCGGGAGCGACGGGCCGGGCGAGCGCCTCCCGGGGTTCCACCGGCGCGTCGACGCGCTGATCGACGAGGGCCTCGCCCTGGGGCTGCGGGCCGGCGACATCGCCGGGCTGGTGGCGGCGCGGCTGTCGGCGCGGGGCGGGCGCGGCCGGATCCGCCGGCTCGTGCTGGTCGGCATCTTCCCGGCCGCGACGGCCGCCTACGCCCGCGCGGTCGCCGAGGCCCTGTCGCCCGCCGCGGCGGTCGAGGGCGTCACGCTCGATGCGCTCCGGGCCGATCCCGCGACCCTGCGGCGCGCCGGGGCCGCCGACCTCGTCCTCGCCATGGCGCACCGCCGCCGCGACGTCGAAGCCCTGCTGCCGGGCGCGCGGGTCGCGACGGTCCGGTTCATCCCCTCCGAGGCGACGCGGCGCGACCTCGCATCGCTGGCCCCCCGCGCGCGCGTGCTGGCGGTGTCGCGCTTCCCGGACTTCCTGCCGCTGATGCGCCCGGGGGTGGGGCGCTTCGCCCCCCACGTCGAGACCGTCGACGCCGCGCTTCTCGACGACGCCGACCTCGGGGAGCGGCTCGGCGCCTACGACGTCGTGGTCTTCGCCACCGGCGCCGAAGCCGTGCTCGACCGCCTGCCGCGCGGGCTCGTCGCCATCGAATACCGCCACAGCCCGGACCCCGTCGACATCGACCGCATCGTGCGGCCGCTGCTCGACGGCGCGCCGGCCCCGACCCTGCAGGAGGATGTCGCATGACGATCGGCGCCATGAACTGGTCCCAGGTCGAACGCTACCTGGAGACGGACGACCGCGCCGTGGTGCCGCTCGGCAGCACCGAGCAGCACGCGGGTCTGAGCCTGTCGGTCGACTCGATCCTGTCCGAGCGCGTCGCGACCGAGGCCGCGGCGCCGCTCGGCGTGCCGGTCTTCCCCGTCCTGCCCTACGGCATCACGCCCTACTTCCTGGCCTATCCGGGCTCGGTCAGCCTGCGGGTCTCGACCTATCTGGCGCTGGTCCGCGACGTGCTCGACAGCTTGGCGCGCCAGGGCTTCCGGCGCATCCTCCTGGTCAACGGCCACGGCGGCAACGCGCCCGCCGGCGCCCTCGCCACCGAGTGGATGGCCGACCACCCCGGCACGGCGGTGAAGTTCCACAACTGGTGGAACGCGCCCGAAACCTTCGCCAAGGTGCAGGAGATCGACGCGGTGGCCAGCCACGCCTCCTGGATGGAGAACTTCCCCTGGACGCGGCTCGCCGGCGTGGTCCAGCCCGCGTCGCAGAAGCCCATGGTGGACTTCGACCGCATGCGGGTCATGGCGCCCGAGGGCGTCCGCGCGCTGCTCGGCGACGGCAACTTCGGCGGGCTCTACGAGCGGCCCGACGCCGACATGCTGGCGATCTGGGAGGTGGCGGTGGCGGAGACCCGCGCGCTCCTCGAAGGGCCGTGGTCGTGAGGGCTCCCACGGAGATGATGGCTTCGATCGATGGGCCGTCGGCCTCTCAGTCGGGCGTTCAGAACGAAGCGCTCATCTCCGTGGGGACCGTGAGCGGGGACGACCCGATCCTGATCTGGGGCGCCGGCGCCATCGGCGGGGCGCTCGGCGCGGCCTTCGTGCGGGCCGGCGAGGGCGTGGTCTTCGTCGACACCGCCGCCGACCATGTCTTGGCCCTCGCCCGCGACGGGCTGGAGATCACCGGCCCGGTGGCGCCGGGCCGCGTGCGGGCGCCGGCCTTCACGCCGGACGCGGTGCGCGGCGCCTTCCGGCGCTGCATCCTGGCCGTGAAGGCCCACCACACGGCCGCGGCGATCGAGGCCCTGGCGCCGCACCTGGCGGAGGACGGCTACGTGGTGTCGGCGCAGAACGGCCTCAACGAGAGCGTCATCGCGGCGCGCGTGGGGGCATCGCGGACGATGGGCTGCTTCGTCAACTTCGGCGCCGACTACCTCGCGCCCGGCACCGTGCTGTACGGCGGACGGGGCGCGGTGGTGGTGGGCGAGGTCGACGGCGCCGACACGGCGCGGCTCCGCGACCTCCACGCCCTGTTCCGGCACTTCGACCCGGCGGCGGTCGCCACCCCCAACATCCGGGGCTACCTCTGGGCCAAGCTGATCTACGGCGCCATGCTCTTCGCCACGGCGCTGACCGACGACGCCATCGCGGACGTCCTGGCCCGGCCGGAGCACCGCCCGGTGCTGACCCGCCTCGCCCACGAGGTCGCGGCGGTGTCGCGGGCCGAGGGCGTGACGCTCGAAGGCTTCGACGGCTTCGACCCCGGGGCCTTCCTGCCCGAGGCGCTGCCGGCCCGCACCGCGCGCTCCTTCGACGACATGGTGGCGCACAACCGCCGCTCGCTGAAGTCCCATTCGGGCATCTGGCGCGACCTCGCGGTGCGCAAGCGCCGCACCGAGGTCGACGCGCAACTCGGGCCGGTCGTCGAGATCGGGCGGCGCCACGGCGTGCCGACCCCCGTCACGGCCGCGATCGTCGCCCGCATCCACGACATCGAGGAGGGCCGCCGCCCGCTCGACCGCGCCAACCTCGACGGCCTCGGCGAGGGGAGCGCACGATGAAGGTCGATCTCGGCACCCGCACCGCGGTCGTCACCGGCGCGGCGCACGGCTTCGGCCGCGCCATCACCCTGGCGCTGATCGAGGCCGGGGCCGCGGTCATCGCCTGCGACGTGCTGGCCGACGGACTCGCCGAGACCGCCGCCCTGGCGGGGCCCCGCTGCACGCCGCGCCGCCTCGACGTCACCGACGAGGCCGCCGTGGCCGGGTTCTTCTCCGGCCTCGCGCTCGACCGGGTCGAGGTCGGCGTCCTGGTCAACAACGCCGGCGGCGTGCTCGGGCAGGTCGGCCAGCCCATCGAGGACGTCATGCTCGATCAGTGGCGGGCGATCCTCGACGTCAACCTCACGGGCGTCTTCCAGATGGCGAAGGGCGCGGTGCCCGGCATGAAGGAGGCCGGGTGGGGCCGCATCGTCAACATCTCGTCGGGTGCGGGCCTCGGGATCAGCCTCACGGGCATCCAGGCCTATGCGAGCGCCAAGGCCGGGCAGATCGGCCTCACGCGCCAGCTCGCCCACGAGCTCGGCCCCTTCGGCATCACGGTCAACAATGTCGCGCCCGGCTTCGTGCGCTCGAACCCCACCACCGAGCGCCAGTGGCAGGCGCTGGGCGCGGCCGGGCAGGAGCGCCTCGTGCAGGGCATCGCGATGAAGCGCCTCGGCAGGCCCGCGGACATCGCCGCGGCCGTGCTGTTCTTCGCCTCCGACCACGCGGGCTGGATCACCGGGCAGGTGCTCAGCGTGGACGGCGGCAAGTGAGCGGGCCCCCCGACTCAGCGACGCCCCGCGTGTTCGTCCGGGAACGCCCGCGCCGGGGCGGGCGTCACAGGAAGCGCGACAGCGCGAAGGGCTGGAGGTCCACGCCGGTCCGGCCCTCGGCGAGGAGGTCCGCGACCGCGGCGCCGATGCCGGCCGAGTGCTTGAACCCGTGGCCCGAACAGGCCGAGACGACCAGCACGCGGTCCTGCTCCGGGTGGCGATCGATGATGAAGCCCCGGTCCGGCGTCACCGTGTAGAGGCAGGCCGCCGCCCCGGCCAGGCGCGGCGTGGCGCCGGCGAGGCGGCCCGCGACGTTATCGCGGTACATGCCGACCGATTCCGAGGGGTCCACCCGCCGGTCGACCGCCTCGGCCGTGGTCGTGGTCTCGTATTGCTCGGACGCGACCTTGACGCGCCGGTCCCCCGGGAAGGGCGGGAAGCCGTAGAAATAGTCCGTGTCGGACGTCCCGTGCATCCAGATGAAGACCGGCGACGCGGCGTCGTAGGCGCTCATGTCGTCGAGCGCGTACCAGTGGAGCAACTGCCGGCTCACGGTGAGCAGGCGGTCGAAGGGGGCCCCGAGCAGCGGCACCGCCCAGGCGCCGGCCGACACCACGACCCGGTCGGCCAGCAGCGCGCCACCGGACGTCTCGACGCGCACGCCCGACCCGTCCTGCTCGATCGACAGCACGTCGGTGCCGGTGCGGACCTCCGCGCCCAGGGCCCGGGCGCGCTTGAGCTGCGCGGCGATGCAGTTCTCCGGGCGCAGGTAGCCGCCGCCGCGCTCGTAATAGGCCTTCTCGTCGCCCCTGAGCCCGAGGAACATGGGGAAGCGGCGGGCGACCTCGGCGCCGTCGATCACCTCGTGGGCGATGCCGTAGCGCTCGGCGGCGTCGATCGACCGGGCCGTGAAGTCCCGCATGCCGTGGTGCGTGGTCACGCCGTCGCCCGGCCCCATCACCAGCGCGCCGCACTGGGTGAAGAGTTCGTCGCCCGTCTCGGCCTCGAGCTCGCGCCAGATGCGCTGGGACGCGACCACGAAGGGCACGTAGGCCGGTCCCTCGCCGACGGCCTGGCGGGTGATGCGCGACTCGCCGTGGCTCGACCCCAGGTCGTGGGGCGGCGCGTATCGGTCGACGCCCGCGACGCGGGCGCCCCGCTTCGCCGACTGGTACAGGGCGGCCGAGCCCATGGCACCGAGGCCCACGACGACGCAATCCAGGCGCTCGCTCATCGAAACACGCTTCCCCCGTGATCCCGCATCCGTCCCGCACCGCCTCACACGTCGAGCGTGGTGTCGCGCTCCCACTGGGTGAAGTGCGACGCGTAGCCGTTCCACTCCTGGCGCTTCAGCTTGAGGTAGGCGGCCGAGAAGTCGAGCCCCATGGCCTCCTTCAGGCCGGCGTCCTCGTCGTAGGCCCGCAGGGCGTCGAGGAGGTTCAGGGGCAGCGTCGGGGCGTCCGTCACGGTATGGCCGAGCTGGTACATGTCGATGTCGTGGCGCGGGCCGGGATCGGCCCCTGTGCGGAGGCCGTCGAGGCCCGCCGCGATGATCACGGCCTGGAGCAGGTAGGGGTTGACGGCGCCGTCGGGCAGGCGCAGCTCGAAGCGGCCCTTGCCGGGCACCCGCACCATGTGGGTACGGTTGTTGCCCGTCCAGGTGACGGAGTTGGGCGACCAGGTGGCGCCCGAGGCCGTGCGCGGCGCGTTGATGCGCTTGTAGCTGTTCACCGTGGGGTTGGTGATGGCGGCCAGCGCCGAGGCGTGCCGCATGATGCCGCCGAGGAAGTGGTAGCCCTGGGCCGACAGGCCCATCGCGTCGGCGTCGTCGTGGAACATGTTGGTCCGCCCCTCGGCGTCCCAGACCGAGATGTGGGCGTGGCAGCCCGAGCCCGTCAGGGTCGGGAAGGGCTTCGGCATGAAGGTGGCGCGCAGCCCGTGCCGCTCGGCCACCGACTTGACCATGAACTTGAAGAAGGAGTGGCGGTCGGCCGTGACCAGGGCGTCGTCGAAGGCCCAGTTCATCTCGAACTGGCCGTTGGCGTCCTCGTGGTCGTTCTGGTAGGGCTGCCAGCCCATCGCCAGCATGTCGTCGCAGATCTCGGCGATGACGTCGTAGCGGCGCATCAGGGCCTGCTGGTCGTAGCAGGGCTTGGGGGCCGTGTCCTTGGAATCCGAGACGGCGAGACCGTCGGGCTCGATGAGGAAGAACTCGGCCTCGACGCCCGTCCTGATGCGGAGCCCCTCCTTCGCGGCCTCGGCCACGAGCCGCTTCAGCAGCACGCGGGGCGCCTGCGCGACGGGCTCGCCCTCCATGACGCAGTCGGCCGCCACCCAGGCCACCTCGCGCTTCCAGGGAAGCTGCACGACGGAGGAGGCGTCCGGCACGGCGAAGAGGTCGGGGTGGGCCGGCGTCATGTCGAGGTAGGTGGCGAAGCCCGCGAAGCCGGCGCCGTCGCGGCTCATGTCGGCGATGGCGGCCGCCGGGACGAGCTTGGCGCGCTGGGCGCCGAACAGGTCCGTGTAGGAGATCATGAAGTAGCGGATGCCGTTCTTCTCGGCGTAGGCGGCGAGGTCCTGTGTCATGGGACGGGCGTCCGATCGTGCGGGGGGAGACCGAGGGGGACGGTGGACCTCAATAGGTGCCCTGGCCGGGGATCCAGCTCGTGCCGGCGAGGGGCACGCGCGCCATGGCGGCGGCCTCCACCGTCAGCGCGCAGAGGTCCTCGGGCTCGAGGTTGTGGACGTGGTTCTTGCCGCAGGCGCGCGCCACCGTCTGGGCCTCCAGCGTCATGACCTTGAGGAAGTTGGCGAGGCGGCGGCCGGCCAGGACGGGGTCGAGCCGGGCCATCAGCTCGGGGTCCTGGGTGGTGATGCCGGCGGGGTCGCGGCCCTCGTGCCAGTCGTCGTAGGACCCGGCCGTCGTGCCGAGCGCGCGATACTCGTCCTCGTAGGCGGGATCGTTGTCGCCGAGCGCCACCAGCGCCGCCGTGCCGATCGCCACCGCGTCGGCGCCGAGCGCCAGCGCCTTGGCGGTGTCGGCCCCGTTGCGGATGCCGCCCGACACGATGAGTTGCACCACCCGGTGCATGCCGAGGTCCTGCAGCGCCTGGACGGCGGGGCGGATGCAGGCCAGCGTCGGCAGGCCGACGTGCTCGATGAACACCTCCTGGGTGGCGGCGGTGCCGCCCTGCATGCCGTCCACCACCACGACGTCGGCGCCCGCCTTCACGGCCAGGGCGACGTCGTAGTAGGGCCGCGCGCCGCCGATCTTGACGTAGATGGGCTTCTCCCAGTCGGTGATCTCGCGCAGCTCCATGATCTTGATCTCGAGGTCGTCCGGCCCCGTCCAGTCGGGGTGGCGGGCGGCGGAGCGCTGGTCGATGCCCTTGGGCAGGGTGCGCATGTCGGCGACGCGGTCGGTGATCTTCTGGCCGAGCAGCATGCCGCCGCCGCCGGGCTTGGCGCCCTGGCCG
>CAXTBR010000012.1:0-13872 GCA_964242785.1 uncultured Lichenihabitans sp.
GCGGCGAGACGCTGATGCTGACCGGCGCCGAGATGCAGCTCGGCCGCGGCGAGACCATCGCGGACACGGCGCGGGTGCTGTCGCGCTACGTCGACGCCATCGTGATCCGCACTCTGGAGCGCTCGCTCGTCGAGGAACTGGCCCACCACGCCACCGTGCCGGTGATCAATGGCCTCACCAAGGCGTCCCACCCCTGCCAGGTCATGGCCGACGTGATGACCTTCGAGGAGCACCGCGGGCCCATCGGCGGGCGCGTGGTGGCCTGGAGCGGGGACTCGAACAACGTCATGGTGAGCTGGGCCCACGCGGCGCAGCGCTTCGGGTTCGAGATGCGGGTCGCGAGCCCGCCCGAGCTGGCACCCCCGTCCGACCTCGTCGACTGGGCGCGGCGCAACGGCGCCAGGCTGTCGGTGTTCTCCGACCCGCATGAGGCCGTGCGGGGCGCCGACGCCGTCGTGTCGGACTGCTGGGTGTCGATGGGCGACGACGACGGCAACCGCCACAACCTGCTCGCCCCCTACCAGGTCAACGCGCGGCTGATGGCCGAGGCCGACCCGCGGGCGCTGTTCATGCACTGCCTGCCGGCCCACCGCGGCGAGGAGGTGACCGACGAGGTCATCGACGGCCCGCAATCCGTGGTGTTCGACGAGGCCGAGAACCGCCTGCACGCCCAGAAGGGCATCCTGGCCTGGTGCCTCGGCGCGCTCGCGCCCGCCTGAGGGCTGCCGCCGGGACCCCTGACGGGCCGATGGAAAAACGGCGCCCCGGCGCCCATCTCAGGGACGGCGCCGATGTCGGGGGAGACGCGGCGCCCCACCCTCGAGCCCGGAGTGATGATGCCCGCCAGCGTGGAACGCCCCGTCTCGGACCTCGGCCAGGACGACCTCGTGCTGCCCTTCGCGGTGACGCGGCTCGACATCCGCGGCCGCGTGGTGCGGCTGGGCCCCTCGGTCGACCGCATCCTGAAGCAGCACGGCTATCCCGAACCCGTGTCGCGCCTCGTCGGCGAGGCGGCGGCGCTGACGGCGTTGCTGGGCTCGGCCCTGAAGATCGAGGGCCGCTTCCAGCTCCAGACCAAGACCGACGGCATCGTCGACATGCTGGTGGTGGACTTCGACGCGCCCGACCGTCTGCGCGCCTTCGCGCGCTTCGACCGGGGACGGCTCGACGCCGCCGGCGCCCGGCTCGCCCCGGCCGAGTTGCTCGGCCAGGGCCACCTCGCGCTGACCATCGACCAGGGGGCCGACATGTCGCGCTACCAGGGCGTGGTGCCGCTCGAAGGCCAGGGCCTCGAAGCCGCGGCGCACCAGTATTTCACCCAGTCCGAGCAGATCCCCACGCTGGTGCGGCTCGCGGTCGCCCAGAGCGTCACGGGCGAGGGCGCGGCGTGGCGGGCCGGGGGGCTACTGGCGCAGTTCCTGCCCGAGTCCGAGGACCGCCGCCGCCAGGTCGACCTCGACCCCGGCGACGCGCCGGCCGGCTTCGTGCGCGACGCGCCCGAGGACGACAGTTGGTCGGAGGCCAAGGCGCTGGCCGGCACGGTGGAGGACCACGAACTGGTCGACCCGACGCTGTCGAGCGAGCGGCTGCTGTTCCGCCTGTTCCACGAGCGCGGCGTGACGGTCTTCGACGGTCAGCCGCTGCACGACGCCTGCCGCTGCTCGCGCGAGCGCATCGACGGCATGCTGCGCTCCTTCAGCCGGGAGGAGCGCCACGACATGATCGGGCCGGACGGCCGCATCGGCGTCACCTGCGAGTTCTGCGGCGTGCACCGCGATTTCGAGCCGGGGGACTTCGACCCCGTGCAGTGAGCGCGGTCCATCTCGACGGGTGCAGAGGTTCTCGGAGCGAGGAGGTTGGACTACCATGGACGTCAAGGCCCACCGCCGGACGCGGAGCACGCCCATGGACGAGACCAGGACGCTCCACGAGGACGATTTCTACAGTTGGGCCGAACAACAGGCCGGACTGCTGCGCGCGGGCCGTCTCGACCTCGTCGACGTCGACGACCTCGCGGAGGAGATCGAGACCTTGGGGCGTTCGGAGGCCGCGGCGCTGAGATCATCCGATCGGCTGATCGCGATGCACCTCCTCAAGATGATCTACCGGCCCGCGATGGCGACGGCCAGTTGGGAGAACACGGTCGATCGGGAGCGCCTGAACGTGGAAACCCGTCTGGCCGACAATCCCGGCCTGAAACCGCGACGGGATGAGCTGTTCCGGGATGCCTACGCGCTCGCCCGCCGGGACGCCGCCTTCGAGATCAAGCTGGACACCGGCCTGTTTCCCCCGCTCCGCCGTTCGAGCGAAGCGAGGCGGAATCTCCCGGCTTCTGGCCGCCTGGGTTCCCGCTGAAGACCTAGCCGGCGAGGCGGGTCGCGGGCCCGCCCCGCATCCCCCCGGCCCCGGCTCACGCGGGCGAGGCCGGGAGGAAACCCTCACGCCGCCGCGGCGGCGCTCCCCGGAGGCCGGCCGGCGCGATCCGACATGAAATTCGCCCTGCCGGTGCCGATTGCGGTAGATGTCGGTGCGGTCGCCCTCGGCGGGCTCCGGCGGCGTTGGACGCGCGGCGGCGCGAACCGGTAGAGAGAGTCACATGAAGGCCCCCGAGCACTCCATCTTCCACGACGGCGGGGAGCTGGGCCGGCGCATGCGCACCCACGACTGGCGGGCGACCCCGCTCGGGCCCGTCGAGGGCTGGCCCGCGCCGCTCCGCACGCTGGTCGGCATCATGCTCTGCGCCAAGCAGCCCATGTTCACCGTCTGGGGCCCCGGGCTGACCCTGCTCTACAACGACCCCTACCGCGCGATCCTGGGCCACAAGGACCGGGACGCGCTCGGACGGTCGTTCCTGGACGTGTGGGCCGAGGCGCGGGACGACCTCCGGCCGCTGGTGGAGCGGGCCTTCGCGGGCGAGCCGGTCCACATGGACCACATCACGCTCGTCGTGGACCGCGAGGGCCAGGCCCCCGAGGCGCATTTCTCCTTCTCGTACACGCCCGTGCGCGAGGACGACCGGGTGGTGGGCTTCTTCTGCGCCTGCAACGAGACCACCGAGCAGGTGCTGGCCGGGCGCCGGCAGGCGTTCCGCCTCGAACTCGAGGAGAGCCTGCGGGGCCTCGAAGACGCTGGCGCCATCGTGACGGCCGCGGTGACGGCCCTGGGGCGCCACCTCGGCGCCAACCGGGTCGGCTACGGCGAGGTGCAGCCGGACGGCGCGACCGTGCTGCTGACCTCGGCCTACGTGGACGGCGTCGAGACCCTCGCCGGGTCCTACGACCTCGAATCCTTCGGCAAGGAGTCGGTCGAGCGCCAGCGCCGCGGGCGCACGGTGGCGGTGGCGGACATCCGGACCGATCCAGGCTTCGACCCCGCCCTGTGGGACGCCATCGGGGTGAGGGCCTTCATGTCGGTGCCGATCCTGCGGGCGGGCCGGCTCAAGGCGACGCTCTTCGTCAACCAGAGCGAGCCGCGCCGCTGGTCGCCGGAGGACGTCACCCTGATCGAGGGCGTGGCGTCGCGGGTCAGCGACGCCGTGGAGCGCCTGCGCGCCGAGCACGAGGCGAGGACGCACGACGCCCGCTTCCGCACGCTCACCCAGGCCATCCCCAACCAGGTCTGGACCGCGGCGCCGGACGGCGGGATCGAGTGGGCCAACGACCGGACGTCCGACTACAGCGGGGCGTCCGACGCCGCGCTCCGGGGACTGGGCTGGACCGCCATCGTCCACCCCGACGACCTGCCGACCGCCGGGGCCCGCTGGGCGGCGGCGCTCGCCTCGGGCGACGTCTACGAGGTCGAGTTCCGCATCCGGCGCGCGGACGGCGCCTACCGCTGGCACCTCGTGCGGGCGGTGCCGCAGCGCGACCCCGCCGGGGCCATCGCCCGCTGGGTCGGCACCAACACCGACATCGACGACCAGAAGCGGGCCGAACTGGAGCTGTCGGCCGCGAAATTTGCCGCCGAGGAGGCCAACCTCGCCAAGTCGACCTTCATCGCCAACATGAGCCACGAGCTGCGCACGCCGCTCTCGGCCATCATCGGCTACAGCGAGATGATGCTGGAGGAGATCGACGACGGGGGCGACGCGGCCGGGCTCGGGTCCGACATGCGCAAGATCGAATCCAACGCCCGCCACCTGCTCGGCCTCATCAACGACGTGCTCGACCTGAGCAAGGTCGAGAGCGGCAAGATGGAGGTCTACACCGAGTCCTTCGAGGTCGCGCCGATGCTGCACGACATCGCCACCACGGTGGGCAGCCTCATCGGCAAGAAGGACAACCGGCTGGAGCTGAACCTCGCGCCCGACATCGGCACGATGGACTCCGACCTCGTCAAGCTGCGCCAGGTCCTGCTGAACCTCCTCTCCAACGCGGCCAAGTTCACCGAGGGCGGCACGATCACGCTGAAGGCGTCGCGGCACCGGGGCGAGGACGGCGTGGAGCGGGCGGCCTTCGGGATCTCGGACACCGGCATCGGCATGACGGCCGAGCAGCTCGCCAAGCTGTTCCAGCGCTTCCAGCAGGCCGACAGCTCGACGACGCGCCGCTTCGGCGGCACGGGCCTGGGCCTCTCGCTCACCAAGGCCTTCGCCGACCTCCTGGGCGGGAGCGTGTCGGTCGAGAGCGTGCCCGGCCAGGGCAGCACCTTCACCCTGACGCTGCCCGTCGTCCACGCGCCGCCCGCCGGGGAGGGCCGCCCCCCCGAGGCCGAGGCGGCGCCGGGCGACGGCACCGGCGCTCAGGACCTCGTCATCGTCATCGACGACGACCCCGACCAGCGGACGCTGATGACGCGCTTCCTCCAGCGCGAGGGCTTCCGGGTCCAGGTCGCGGCGGACGGCAGGGCCGGCCTGGAGTTGGCCCGCAGGCTCCGCCCCCGCGCCATCCTGCTCGACGTGATGATGCCCGGCATCGACGGCTGGTCGGTGCTGACCGAACTCAAGGCCGACCCGGACCTGTCCGCCACCCCCGTCGTCATGGTGACGTCGGTCGACCAGCGCAGCCTCGCGGCGTCGCTGGGCGCCGCCGACTACATGCTGAAGCCCGTGCGCTGGGACCGTTTCAGCCGGGTGATGGACCGCTTCCGCACCCCGGAGGGCGGCATCCTCCTGGTGGAGGACGACGCCGCGGCCCGCCTCCACATCCGCTCGGTGCTGGAGCGCGACGGCTGGACCGTGACCGAGGCCGGCAACGGCCGCGAGGGGCTGCAGCAGGCGGCCGCGCGGCGGCCGGAGGCCGTGCTGCTCGACCTCAACATGCCGGTGATGGACGGCTTCGACTTTCTCGAGGAGCTGCGCGCCGTGCCGGGCTGCGCCGAGATCCCCGTCGTGGTGCTGACGGCGCGGGACCTGACGCGGGACGACCGGCGCCGCCTGCGGGGCGCGAGCCAGATCCTCAACAAGGGCGACATCAGCCTGCGCTCCCTCGTCGAGCGCCTGCACGGCCTCGCGGACCGGGCCACCGCCCAACCGGCCGGCGGGGGATAGCCCCATAGGCACTCATTGAGGTGGAAAATACCCCATCTTCCCTCATCCTGAGCAGGCCCGAAGGGCCGTGTCGAAGGACGCAGGCGCCCTCCGCGCGAGAGCGTCCCGCTCCTGCGTCCTTCGACACGGGTCCTGCGGACCCTTGCTCAGGATGAGGGAAGGTGGGGGAAATCCGAGGTTCTGCTGCAATCTAAGTGCCTATGGGGGAATAGCCCCCTCGGCGAGCCGATCTTCGGGAAGGCTCCCGTCCCGCGACCGGCATCGACGGGCCGCTCCGCCCCGGGCCGCGGAGGTGCGTCACACGCGGCGGATGACAGTCGGCGATCTTCCCTGCTATGGGCATCGGATGCCGGCCGAGCCCACCCTTTCCATCGTCCCGAAGGAGCTCGCCGCGGGACCGCACGGCGCGGCCGGGCACCGGCGGGGAGGTGCTGCGTGACCGAAGCCGGCGAGGAGCGCCTCCGTCAGCGGATCGCCGAGGCCGAGGCGGAGATCGCGCGGCTGCGGCAGTCGGCCGTCAGGTCCAGCAGGGACTACGGGGCCGAACACATCATCGCCGAGATCGCCGGCGTCGACGACAAGACCGATCCCTTCGCGGCGGCCGTGCGCGCCACGCGCATGCCCATGGTGATCTCGAACCCCCGCCTGCCCGACAACCCGATCGTCTTCGTTAACGATTCCTTCTGCCGCCTGACCGGCTACCCGCGCGAGGAGATCGTCGGCCGCAACTGCCGCTTCCTCCAGGGCCCCGAGACCGATCCCGCGACGGTGAACCGGATCCGGGAAGCGGTGCGGGCCCGCAGGCCGATCGAGGTCGACATCCGCAACCATCGCAAGACCGGCGAGCCGTTCTGGAACCGCCTGCTGATGGCGCCCGTCCGCGACGCCGACGGCGTGCTGACCTATTTCTTCGCGAGCCAGGTCGACGTGACGCTGGAGCGCGAGCGCCTCGCCGGGCTGGAATACCAGAACGCCGCCCTGATGGCCGAGCTCAGCGACAGGCTGAGGACCCAGGAGGACAGCGAGGCCCGCCTGCGCTTCGCCACCCAGGCGGGGCGGCTCGGCATCTGGGAGCTCGACCTGTCCAGCGGGGAGCTGAACGCGTCGGATGCCTTCAAGGCCGCCTTCGGGCGCGACCCCGCGTCCCTCTTCACCCACGCCGAGGTGGGTGCCGCCATCCATCCGGAGGACCGCGACCGCATGGAGCGCGCCGTGGCGGAGAGCGTCGCGACGGGCGCCGACTACCACATCGAATACCGCGTCCTCCATCCGGGCGGCACCCTCGGCTGGGTGGACGTCCGCGCCCAGGTGCTGCGGTCGCCCGAGGGCACGCCGCTGCGGCTCGCCGGCACCTGCCTCGACATCACGGACCGCAAGCGGGCCGAGGCGCGCGACCGGGCGCTGATCGAGCTCGACGACCGGTTCCGCATCCTCGACGACCCGGCCGACCTCGCCTACGCGGCGTCCGAGATGCTCGGCCGCATGCTGGAGGTGAGCCGGGCCGGCTACGGCACGGTCGACCCCGTCGCCGAGACCGTCACCATCGAGCGCGACTGGAACGCCCCCGGCATCCGGAGCCTCGCCGGCACGCTGCAGTTCCGGGACTACGGCTCCTACGTCGACGACCTCAAGCGCGGCGACACGGTGGTGTGCACCGACGCGGACCTCGATCCCCGCACCGCCGCGATGGCCGGGGCGCTCAGGGGCATCAGCGCCCAGGCCTTCGTCAACATGCCGGTGACCGAGCAGGACAGCGCCGTGGCCCTGCTCTACCTCAACCACGCCACGGTCCGCGCCTGGCCCGCCGAGGAGATGGCCTTCGTCCGCGAGGTCGCGCAGCGCACCCGCATGGCGGTGCAGCGCCGCCGCGCGGAGCACGACCTGCGGGCGCTCGCCGCCACGCTCGAGGTGCAGGTCGCCTCGCGCACCGAGCAGTTGATGGAGGCCGAGGCGGCGCTGCGCCAGTCGCAGAAGATGGAGGCGGTCGGCCAGCTCACCGGCGGCGTCGCGCATGACTTCAACAATCTCCTGACGGTGATCCGCTCGTCCACCGACCTGCTCAAGCGCCCCGACCTGCCGGAGGAGCGCCGCGCCCGCTACGTCGGCGCCATCTCGGACACGGTGGAGCGCGCAGCCCGGCTCACCGGCCAACTCCTCGCCTTCGCGCGGCGGCAAGCCCTGCGCCCCGAAGTGTTCGACGCCGGCCAAAGCCTGCGCCAGCTCACCGACATGATGAACACGCTGACCGGCTCGCGCATCCGCATCGCCACGGAGATGCCCGATGCGCCCTGCTTCATCGACGCCGACCCGAGCCAGTTCGACACCGCGATCATCAACATGGCGGTCAACGCGCGCGACGCGATGGGCGGTCAGGGGCGGCTCACGGTGGCGGTGCGCCGGGTCGGCGAGATGCCGGTCATCCGCGCCCATGCCGCCGTCACGGCGCCCTTCGTGGCGGTGTCGCTGACCGACACGGGAGCCGGCATCCCGGCCGAGGCGCTGGAGCGGATCTTCGAGCCCTTCTTCACCACCAAATCCGTGGGCAAGGGGACGGGCCTGGGCCTGAGCCAAGTCTACGGCTTCGCCAAGCAGTCGGGCGGCGAGGTGATGGTGGCGAGCCGGGTCGGGGAAGGCACGACCTTCACGCTCTACCTGCCCGAGGTCGCGGCACCCGCCGCGGCGGCCGAGACGGGCGAGCCCGAACCCCTGATGGACGGACACGGCACCCGCGTGCTGGTGGTCGAGGACAACCCGGACGTCGGCGGCTTCGCCACCCAGACCCTGGCCGAACTCGGCTACGTGACGGTCTGGTCCCGGGATGCCGAACAGGCCCTGGCGGAGCTGGCCGGCGACGCGGACGGGTTCGACATCGTGTTCTCGGACGTGGTGATGCCCGGCATGGACGGCATCCAGCTCGGCCGGGAGATCCGGCGCCTGCATCCGGCCCTGCCGGTGGTGCTGACCTCGGGCTACAGCCACGTTCTGGCCGAGAACGGCACCTCCGGTTTCGAGCTGCTGCACAAGCCCTATTCGATCGAGGAGCTGTCGCGCGTGCTGCGCAAGGCCGCGACATGGCAGCGGCGCCGGCGCGTGCTGGCCGGCTGAGCAGCCCCGTCAGACTCTCACTCGGCGGCCTTGCCGCGGGCTCCGGCGAGCACCTCGTTGACGTGTTCGAGGAGGGCATCGGGCGAATAGGGCTTGGGGACGAAGTGGCCGGCGTCGGGGATCTCGCCGGCCGACAGGTTCAGCCGGCCCGACGTCACGATCAGCTTGACGGCCGGCCACCGCGCGTGGACCTCCCGCGCCAGCTCCAGCCCGTCGATCGCCCCGGGCATGTTCACGTCGGTGAACAGCACCCGGACGTCGGGATGTTCGGCGAGCAGCTTCAGGGCGGTGCCCGCGTCCTCGGCCTCGATCACGCGATAGCCGTGGTCCTCCAGCGTGTCGGTCGCCAGGAAGCGCAACACGGCCTCGTCGTCGACGACCAGGACCAGGGTGGGGACGGGAGGATCATCAGCCATGCCACCCAACCGCCACGCTTATCAAATGTTGCGCTTCGAACCATCTGAAACGCCTGGGGCCGAAGATCCGTTCCGGCCGGCCAGGGCGGAGCGCCCGGGGGAGGCCAGTACGGACGCGGCCTCCCCCTCCCCTCCGCCGCAGAGGTCCGAACGGCGGATGAGGATGTCGTAGGGCGAGAAGGTTGACGATGCGTTGCGGACGGGCCCGCGGCGCCGGGCGAGCCTCAGGCGCCATCGTCCCATGATGTCCGCGGGCAGGATGACCGACGCACCGTGAAAGTTCCATGACCCGGTGCAACCGCCGGCATCGGCCTGGACCTGCCGGCCGCCCCGCCCCATAATCGCGCCATGTCCGGTGTCCGCGTCTCCGTCTCGGCCGCCCTGGCGCTCATCGCCGGGGGCTGCATGCTTCAGGCCGAACGGCCCGTCGCGCTCGCGACGCCGGAGGCGCCGAAGACTCTCGTCGTGCCGCCCCCCGTCGCCCCGCCCCTCGCGGGCATCAAGACCGTCAAGCGGACGGCCCTGTCGGACGCCGGGGATGCGGCGCCGTCCGGCGACGGGATCCCCAGGGCGGACGAGATCTTCGACTTCCACCCCGCGGGCTCCAAGGCCGACGCGTGGCGGCAGCCCTTCATCATCGACCCGAACGACGGGCCTCTCGCGGCCTACCAGAGGCAGACCGCGAAGACGCTGCGGGAGTTGCAGGACCCGAAGCTGCGCCTGACACCCCCGTCCCGCGCCGCCCCTCCGATCGAGTGACGCGCACGGTGCTGCCGGTGCCGGTCGATCGCGCCCTTCTCCCCAGCGGGGAGAAGGTGGCGCGCAGCGCCGGATGAGGGGGATCCACCCCTGTGGAATCCCCCTCATCCGCCCTTATCGCGGCTTCGCCGCGACGGGCACCCGGGTCCCATCCCGGCAAGCCGGGATGGGACCCGATTCTCCCCGAGGGGAGAAGGGCGGAACCTCCCCGGCCGCCGGGATGCGTGAAGGCCGTCAGGCGAGGCGGCTGCGCTCCGCCTGCTTGCGGGCCTCGTGCGCCGCCTTGAGCTGGGCATCCGTGTACATCTTGGCGTGGGCCGCGAGGTCGCGGCCATCCTCCCACAGGTTGCGCCAGATGCCGAGGATGCCTTCGAGCGGCTGCCCCACCACGCGCGACGAGAAGGACTCGAAGGTGATCGGCCCCCGGTAGTCGGCCTTGACGAGGGCGCGGAACACGCCCGCGAGGTCGATCGACCCGGACCCCATGTAGCCGCGGTGGGAATCGCCCGTGTGGAAGTAGCCGAGGTGGTCGCCCGTCTCGATGATGGCCGACGCGATGTCCGATTCCTCGATGTTCATGTGGTAGACGTCGAGGTGGACCTTGACGTTGGCGGCGCCGATCCGCCGGCACATCTCCACGGCCTGCGAGGCCGTGTTCAGCACGTTCGACTCGTAGCGGTTCACCACCTCCAGCCCGAGCACGATGCCGCTCCGGGCGGCCGTCTCGGCGACGCGCTGGAGCACCTCCACCGAGCGCTTCACGCCCTCGGCCGTGGTCGGCACGGCGTATTTCTGGAAGGCCGAATGCAGGATGCCGCAGACGTGGGTGGCGCCGATGTCGCGCGCCATGGCGATGGCCTGTTCGAGCCGCGCCTGCCCGGCCTTCGTCCTGTCGGGGTCGCCGCTGGAGATGTCGGTGCCGGCGTCGAGGCCGAGCGAGGAGGTCGCGCCGATGCCGGCCTTCTCCAGCGCGCGGCGGGTGAAGTCGACGTCGATGGCGCTCGGGTCGAGCGCCGGGATCTCGATGAGGTCGTAGCCGAGTTCGGCCGTCTGCCCGATCGCGTAGGCCGCCTCGTCGTGGCTCCAGCCCGCCGCCCACACGAGCGCGTGCACACCCAGTTTGTTCATCTCGCCGCTCCGATCCATCCGTCCCCTGCGCGGCCCGACGGCCGCCCGTCCCCGCCGCGGCCCCTCAGGGCCGGGCGAATTCCCCCTTCAGCGCCGCGTAGAGCGAGCGGAATGCGCCGAGGCGCGGCTCGTAGCCGTCCCGGAGCCGGGCGTCGGGCGCGATGACCTCGGCGACGGCCGGGGCCGTGGCGACGGCGGCCGGATCCTCGCCGGTGGCGGCGAGCCGGGCCAGGCGCGCGGCCCCGAAGGCCGGCCCGTGCGCGGCGCCCTCGTAGCGGACCAGGGCGATCCCCAGGACGGAGGCGATGATCCGCCCCCAGAAGGGCGAGCGCGATCCCCCGCCGATGAAGCCCAGCGCCTCGGGCCGGTCCCGCCCGGGGCCGAAGGCGTCGAGCCCGTCGCGCAGCGAGAAGGCCACGGCCTCCATCATGGCCTGGGCGATGTCGACCGGCGTCGTCGACCCCGTGAGCCCGATCACCGCGCCGCGCGCCTGCGGGTCGTCGTGGGGCGTGCGCTCGCCGAACAGGTAGGGCAGCGCCAGGAGCCGCGACGGCCCGGCATAGCCCGCCTCGACCTCGCCGATCAGCGTGGCGACGTCGGGGCGCCCGGTCCAGCGCGCGGCGGACGCCATCGGGCTCGCGCCGTTGAGCAGCGCCGCCATGGCGAACCACCGGCCCGGCAGGGCGTGGCAGAAGCCGTGGATCGTGGGGTCGGGCTCGGGCCGGAACCGCGACGCCGCGAGGAAGAGCTGGGCCGAGGTGCCGAGCGACACGAAGCCCGCGCCGTCATGGATGGCGCCGATCCCCACCCCGCCGGCCGCCGTGTCGCCGCCCCCGCCCGCGACCGGGAGGCCGGGCCTCAGGCCCCAGCGCGCCGCCGGGCCGGGCCGGAGCCGGCCCGCGACGGCGTTCGACTCGACGAGGCCGGGGAGCCAGGCGGGGTCGACGCCGCAGGCCGCGAGCGCCTCGGGCGACCAGCGGCGGCTCCCCTGGTCGAGGAGCCAGGTGCCGGCCGCGTCGCTGACGTCGGTGATGCGCTCCCCCGTCAGCTTCAGGCGCAGGTAGTCCTTCGGCAGCAGCAGGTGGCGGGCGCGCTCCAGCGCCTCGGGCTCGTGCCGCCGCAGCCAGGCGATCTTGGGGCCGGTGAAGCCCGGCATGGGCCTGACGCCGAGGCGGGACGCGAGGTCGCCCGGCCGGCCCGCGAGGGCCTCGGCCTCGGCGGCGCTGCGGCCGTCGTTCCACAGGATGGCGGGGCGCACGGGCACGTCGGCGGCGTCGAGCAGCAGGGCCCCGTGCATCTGGCCCGACAGGCCGATGGCGTCGACCTGGGCGAAGAGCTGCGGCGAGGCCGCGGCGAGCCGGTCGAGGGCGCGCTCCGTGGCGGACCACCACGCCTCGGCGTCGTCCTCGGACCAGGAGGGGCGCGGCTGGCGCGGGTGGAGCGGCTCCTCCGTGCCGGCCAGGATGGCGCGCCGGTCCGCCAGCACGACCTTGACGGATGAGGTTCCCGCGTCGATCCCGATATACACGCGACCGCTCCCCTCAGCGCCCGACGGAGAACCGGAGGACCCCTGTCCTCCAGACCGAGCGGAAGATCATCACGGCGAGCAGGAAGGCGCCCCACAGGGCCGTCGCCAGGTGCTGGCTGGCCCCGACCTGGTTCAGGCCAGAGGCGATGACCTGGAGGATGACCAGCGCGATGGCGAGGGGCAGCACGCGGCCGAAGCCGCCGAAGGGGTCGACGCCGCCGAGGAAGCAGGCCAGCACCGTGATGAGCACGTAGGCCTCGCCGTGGCCGACCCGGACCGAGTTGAAGCGCGCCAGCATGACGATGCCGGCCACCGCGCACATCGCCCCCGACAGCGCGTAGATCAGCACCAGCGCCCGCCGCGTGTCGATGCCCGAGTAG
The DNA here is from genome assembly GCA_964242785.1 of uncultured Lichenihabitans sp. Classification (GTDB taxonomy): domain Bacteria; phylum Pseudomonadota; class Alphaproteobacteria; order Rhizobiales; family Beijerinckiaceae; genus Lichenihabitans. The sequence goes on from CAXTBR010000012.1 coordinate 12,805, forward strand.
CGGGTCGCCGCGATGTTGGAGCCGATGAAGCGCGTCGTGAAGCCGAGGCGCGTGCGCGCCATGATGACGTGCCACAGCAGCACGGCGCCCGCGAGGATCAGCAGCGGGACCGGGACGCGCAGGACCGTGCCCTGACCGATCGCCTGGACCACGCCCGGCATCCCGGACACGTCGCCGCCGCGGGTGAGGAACTCGCCCAGGCCCCGCACGAAGATCATCGTGGAGAGCGACACGAGGATCGGGTGGGCGCCCGTGTACGCGATGATCGTGCCCATGAGCCAGCCGATGAAGGCGCCGGTCGCCAGGGCCGCCGCGGCGCCGAGCAGGATGACCCCGAGCCCGGCGTCGACGCCGCCGTGGGACTGGATGACACCGGCCATGGCGAGCCCCGACAGGTTGGCCGTGAAGGTGATGGCGAGGTTGAAGCCGCCCGACACGATCGGCATCAGCATGGCGAGGGTGAGCAGGCCGAGTTCGGGGAGCTGGAAGGCGATGGACTGGAAGGTGCCCTCCGACAGGAAATGGTCCGACAGGGTGCCGAACAGCGCCACCACCAGGGCCAGGAAGCCGAGCAGGCCCAGGATCTCGCCGTCCATCCGCCTCCTGGGGCGCGACGGCCGGCCGGCGGGGAGCGATTGGACCGCCATCAGGCGATGCCTTTCCGGGCGGGGGCGGCGCGCCAGCCGCCGAAAAGGCGGGCGGCCCCCTCGCTCGACAGGGTGATGGCGATCAGGATGATGGCCCCGATGATCATCTTGAAGGCGTAGGGCGAGATGCCCAGCAGGTTCAAGCCGTTCTGAGTGACGGCCACCAGCACGATGCCGAGCACGACGCCCAGCACCGTGCCGCGGCCGCCCCCGAGCCGCGCGCCGCCCAGCACCACGGCGGCCAGCACGTCGAGCTCGCGGCCGTAGAGGGCGTTGGGCACGACCTCCTGGGCGTAATGGGCCTGCATGAGGCCGGCGATGCCCGCCATGAGGCCGAGCCAGCCGTAGGCGATGTAGTGCATGGCGCCGATGCCGATGCCCAGGCGCCGCGCCGCCTCCGGGTTGTCGCCCATGGCGTAGA
>CAXTBR010000012.1:13882-65108 GCA_964242785.1 uncultured Lichenihabitans sp.
ACGCGCCGTGGCCCCACGCGGCGTCCTCGAAGGAGACCTGCCGCCCCGTCGAGGTGCGGCGCAGCAGGAACCAGGTCGCGGCGACGCAGACGAGCATCACCAGCACCGGCAGGGTGAGTTCCGCCCGGCCCGCGGCCGTGTCGATCCTGACGAGGCCGAGGCGCGACGTCCACCAGTCCGGGATGTCGTAGAGCGATACCCCGCCCGAGAAGAACATCAGGAGGCCGAAGAACAGGTTGTAGGTGGCGATCGTCACGACGATCGACACGATGCTGAAGCGGTAGATCAGCACGGCGTTGACGCAGCCGAGCAGCGCCCCGAACAGGGCCGCGAGGAGGAAGCCCAGCGCCCAGTCGCCGCCGCCGAGCGCGCCGACCGACAGCGCCACGAGATACTGCACCACCGAGGCCGCGACCGCGAAGGAGATGTCGATCCCCCCGGCGATGAGCACGACCAGCAGCCCCACGCCGAAGATGATGTTGACCGCGCTGGTGTTGGCGAGGTCGAACAGGTTCGGCAGCGTGAGGAAGGTGCCGGTGCCGAGCCCCAGGCCCGCCACCAGGGCCAGGATGACCAGGATCAGCCAGCGCTCGGTGGCGCCGATGCCGAGACTCGGCAGGCCCGCGTTGGAAAACCGACGCTTCGCCCGCCGAGATCCTCGCTTCGCCGCAGCTTCCTGTCGGGAGAGCGCGTCGCGCTCTCCCGAAACCTGCTCAGGCATGCACCGCCTCCTCGATGCGGTCGATCTCGACCGAGGCCGGGCGGTAGCTGCCGACGAGCCGGCCGTCGCGCATGTGGAGGATGCGGTCGGCGTTGAAGTAGACCTCCGGGATCTCGTCCGAGATGAGCAGGATCGCCATGCCCTGGGCGGCGAGCCGATGGATGATGGCGAAGATGCCGGCCCGCGCCCCGACGTCGACGCCGACCGTGGGGGAGTCGAGGATCAGCAGCCTGGGCTCGGTGGCGAGCCACTTGGCCAGCACCACGCGCTGCTGGTTGCCGCCGCTCAGCGTCGACACCGCGTCCTCGGGCCGGCCGACCTTGATGCCGAGGTCGGCGATCCAGCCGTCCACGAGCGCGTCGCGCCGCCGCGCCGAGACGAGGCGCCCCGGCCCCAGCAGCCGGTCGAGCACGGACGCGACCGTGTTGTCGCCGATCGACTGCCGCTGCACGAGGCCGAGCTGGAGCCGGTCCTCCGACACGTAGGCGATGCCGGCCCGGATGGCGGCCCGGTTGCCCGACAGGTTGAGGGTCCGCCCGTCGAGCGTCACGGTGCCCGAGGCGGGCCGGGTCATGCCGAACAGCGACAGGGCGAGCTCGGTCCGGCCCGAGCCGAGCCGGCCCGTGACGCCGAGGATCTCGCCGCGCCGGATCGTCAGCGACACGCCCTCGTATTCGCCCGGGCGCGACAGGTCGCGCACGTCGAGCACCACCGGGGCCCCGGCGAGGTCGCGGTCGTGCACCGCATAGTCGAAGGTGCGGCCCGTCATCAGCTCGGTCAGGCGGGTCTGCGTCATGCCGGCCGTGGGGAAGGTGCCGACATAGGTCCCGTCGCGGAGCACGGTGACGCGGGTGCACACGTCCAGCACCTCGGCCAGCCGGTGGCTGACGAAGACCACGGCGATGCCCTCCGCCGAGAGCTTGCGCACGATCACCAGCAGCGCGTCGGTCTCGGCCTGGCTCAGCGACGCCGTGGGCTCGTCCATGAAGACGAGCCGGGCCTCGGCCACGAGCGCCCGCGCGATGGCCACGACCTGGCGCTGGGCGATGGGCAGCGACCTCACGGGGGCGTCGAGGGGGAGCGGCACGCCGAGCCGCGCGAGGATCTGCCGCGCCGCCGCCCGCATGCCGGCATGGTCGACGAGCCTGGGCCGCCCGCCGAGGTTCCGCTCGAAGGCGATGTTCTCGGCGACCGACATCTCGGGGAACAGCGCCAGGTCCTGCCAGATGACCTGGATGCCCAGCGCCCGGGCCTTCGCCGGGTCGAGCCCCAGGATCGACTCGCCGTCGAACAGCATGGTGGCGCCCCGTTCGGGCTGGTGCACCCCGCTGACGATCTTGATGAGGGTGCTCTTGCCGCAGCCGTTCTCGCCCGCGAGGCAGAGCACCTCCCCCGGCATGACGTCGAAGCGGACGTCCTTCAGCGCCCTCACGCCGCCGAAACTCTTCGACAGGTTCTCGAGGCGGATCAGCGGGACGGCCTCGGCCGCGGGTGGGGCTGGCATGGCGTGCTCCGCCCGTCGGCGGCGCGAGGCCGCCGCGCGGGGCGTCCGAGGATCAGAGGCCCATCTTGGCGAGGTCGTCGACCGTGTCCTTGTTGAGGTTCACGAGTTCGTCGACGATGAGGTTGTGGCCGGCCGGGTGGACCGTGCCGAGCCCCGGGATGACGGTCCCGTCCGTCACGGGCTCGCCCTTGGCCAGCATGGTGCCGAGCGTGACGAAGACCTCGCCGGCGAGCGCGGGGTTCCACATGTAGCCGCCGGTCAGCACGCCGTCGTGGACGAGCTTCCGGCCCTGGCCGGGCGAGAAGGGACCCATGACGGTCACCTTGCCGTCGAGGTGGCGCTCCGCCACGGCGCGGGCGGCGCCGATCGGGCCCTGGCTGCCGAAGGCCAGGAAGCCCTTGAGGTCGGGATGGGTCCGCATGATGTCGAGCGCGGTGCTGCGCGACTGGTCGACGTTCTCGGCCACGCCGTAGCGGTCCCCGGCCTGCTTCATGTCGGGGGCGTTGGCCTTGATGTACGCGATGGCGGCGTCCGCCCAGGCGTTGTGAAGCGGCACGGTGAGGCCCCCCACGAAGACCGCGTATTCGCCCTTGCCGCCCGTGGCCTCGACGAGGCTCTTGCCGTAGGCCTCGCCGAAGCCCTTCACGGAGGCGAGCTCGAAGTCGTAGTCGGCGTTCTTCTGGTTGGGCGATTCGTGGGTGATGACCTTGATGCCGGCGGCCCGCGCCCGTTCGAGCACGGGCTCCAGCACTTCGGCGTCGTTCGGCACGACGCCGATGACGTCGACCTTCTGGGCGATCAGGTCCTCGATGGCGCGGACCTGCAGGGCGGGGTCGGCGCTCGTCGGGCCGATCATCGAGGCCTTGACGCCGATTTCGGCCGACTTCCGCTTGATGCCGGCCTCCATGGCGTTGAACCACGGGATGCCGCCGATCTTCACCACGACGCCGATGACCGGCTTGTCGGGGGACGCGAAGGCCGGTCCCGCCACGAGGAGGGATGCCACGCCCGCACAGAGGGCACGCCTGATGGGATCCATGTCGAACCTCCCTGCCGCGACCCGATTGCCGGGGCCGTCGTTCACCGCCGCTCCGGGCGGCTGTCGAATTGCTAAATCGGTTCAGCAGCCCTGTCAACGCGGGGCGGAGCGGGCGCGTGCGTGGCTACCGACGACGCCGATTCCGGCGTAGGGAGGGGCGCGAGACGGCAGGCAGAGATGATCGAGGACGCGCCCGATGAGCGAAGCAGGGCCCCGCGGCCGGCGGCGGCGGACGTCGACGATCTACGACATCGCGCACGAGGCCAAGGCGTCGCCCTCGACCGTCAGCCTCGTCCTGAACGGCACCTGGTCGCGCTACCGCATCAAGGAGGACACCGCCCAGCGCATCCGGCAGAGCGCCGAGCGCCTCGGCTACAACGTCAACCTGAAGGCGCGCGGCCTGCGGCTGTCGCGCTCGGGCCTCTGCGGGATGGTCCTGCCCCACTACCGCAACCGCTTCTTCGCCGATCTCGCCGAAGCCTTCGAGGCGGAGGCGCGGCGGCGCGACCTGTGCCCCATCGTGGTGAGCACGCAGCGCGATCCCGCCGTGGAGGCCCGCGTCACCGAGACGCTGCTGGCGCAGCGGGTCGAGTCCCTGTTCATCGCCGGGGTGCCGCACCCCACGCCCCTCAACGCCCTGTGCCGGGCCGCGGCGGTGCCCTGCGTGAACCTCGACCTGCCGGCCGACAGCGCGCCCTCCGTGGTGTCGGACAACGCGGGCGGCGCCCGGCGGCTGACCGAGCGGCTGATCGCCGCGGTGTCGGCCCGGGGCGCCTCGCCGGCCGGCCTCGTCTATCTCGGGGGCGTGGCGGGCGAATACGCGACCGACAACAGGGTGGCGGGGTTCCTGGCCGCGCTGGCGGCGGCGGGCCACCGCCCGGACGAGGCCGGGCTGTTCCGCTGCGGCTACCCGCCCGAGAACGCCTGCGCGGCGCTCGAACGCCACGCGGCGTTGCGGGGGAGCGTGCCGGCCGGCGTCCTGGTCAATTCCATCGCGGCCTTCGAGGGGCTGGTCCAGTTCGCCGCACGCCAGCCCCGCCGCCGCCTCGACGGGCTGATCGTGGGCTGCTTCGACTGGGATCCCTTCGCGGCGCACCTCCCCTACGACGTGGCGATGCTGCGCCAGGACGCCGAGGCCATGGTGGGAGAAGCCTTCGCGGCGCTCTCCGTCGAGCGGCAGGCCGAGGGCGGCCTGGTGATGATCGAGCCCGTCTGGACCGGGACGGCGGCCGACGCCGGCTGACGCTGCGCGGCCCGCACCCGGACGGGAGACCCCGAGGGCTGGATCGCGCCGCGATGCGCGCCATAACGGCACGACGACCCCGGAGGATATGCCATGAACGCCATCAAGATCGCCGCCGCCCTCGGCGTGCTCTGCCTGCCCCTCGCCACCCTGTCGGCCCCGGCGAGCGCCGCCACGGCCCACAATTCCCAGGCGGGTGCCAACGGCAACACGTCCAACGTCCAGAAGCCGCTCATGAAGAAGATGAAGATGAAGCACATGAAGAAGATGTGACCGCTTCGACATCGATGCCGCGACGGACGCCCCGGGGCGCCCGTCGCACCTCCGGGACCGTCGGGCGATCTTCCCCGGCACGCGGCGTCATCACCGGCCACCCGGTCCCGGCGCTCGACGCGCCGACCGCCTCGCGCGGCGCCGAGACCTTCCTCGACCGCCACGAGGGCCGCCTCGCCGCGGGAGGTGCGTGATGCGCGCCGCGGTCTATCACGCGCCCGGCCCGGACAGCGCGCTCGCCCGCCTCGCCGCCGCCTGGCTCGGCCGCGACGCCTTCACGGGCCGCGCGGCGCGCCCCGCGGATCCGGCGCGCGATCCCCTCGTGGCCGAGCCGGCGCGCTACGGCTTCCACGCCACGCTGCGGGCGCCGTTCCGGCTGAAGCGCGACGGTGACCTCGACGCGGTGGCGGAGCGCCTCGGCGCCTTCTGCACCGGCCGGCCTCCGCCGGTGATCGGGCGCCTCACGCTGGCGCGGCTCGACGACTTCTTCGCGCTCGTCCCCGCCGGGGACGAGCCCGCGCTGCGCGCGCTCGAAGGCGACGTGCTCGACGCGTTCGAGCCCTACCGGGCGCCGCTCACCGCCGAGGAGGTCGCGCGACGGCGGCCGGAGCGGCTGAGCGAGCGGCAGCGGGCGCACCTCCACCGCTGGGGCTATCCCTTCGTGCGCGACGAGTTCCGCTTCCACATGACGCTGACCGGGCGGGTGGCGGAGGGCGCGGACGCCGTCCAGCGCGATATCGCGGGCCATTTCGCCGCCGTGCTCGACCGGCCGCTCGCGCTCGACGGCCTCGCGCTCTTCGTCGAGCCCGCGCCGGGCGCGCCGTTCCGCGTCCACGCCTTCCACCCCTTCGGGCCGGCCCCGGCCCCCTCCACCACGGCGACGCCATGAGCCCAGAGGTCTTCCGCAACGCCGCCATCGTGCTCCGGGACGAGGTCGTCCACGGCAGCCTCGCCCTCGCGGACGGGCGCATCGCCGACATCGCGGAGGGGCCTTCCGCGCTCGGCGAGGACTGCGGGGGCGACCTGCTGATCCCCGGCCTCGTGGAGCTCCACACCGACCACATCGAGGGCCACTACCTGCCGCGACCGAAGGTGCGCTGGAACATGATGGCGGCCCTCCAGGCCCACGACGCGCAGATCGCCGCCTCCGGCATCACCACGGTCTTCGACGCGCTGCGGGTGGGGACGAACGAGGACGCGCTGCTCGGCTCCGCCGACATGCTCGCCATGGCGGAGACGATCGACGCGGCGGCGGAGGGCGGCCGGCTGCGCGCGGACCACTACATCCACCTGCGCTGCGAGGTGTCGGCCCCCGACGTGCTGCCGACCTTCGAGGCCCTCGCCGGCCGCCCGCGCGTCCGCCTCGCCTCCGTGATGGACCACGCGCCCGGCCAGCGGCAGTTCATCGACCTCGACACCTACCGCTCCTACTACCAGCGCAAGATGAACCTGACGGACGCGGCCTTCGCGGCCTTCTGCCGGCGGCGCATCGCCGAGTCGGACGCCCATTCGGGCCCGAACCGCCGCGCCATCGCGGGGGCGTGCCGCGCCGCCGGCATCGCGGTGGCGTCGCACGACGACGCCACCGAGGCCCACGTGCGCGAGGGTGTGGCGATCGGCGTCACCCTGGCCGAGTTCCCCACCACGGTCGCGGCGGCGGCGGCGTCGCACGCGGCGGGCCTCGGCGTGCTGATGGGCGCACCCAACGTCGTGCGCGGCGGCTCGCATTCGGGCAACGTGTCGGCCGCCGACCTCCTGGCCCGCGGGCTGCTCGACATCCTGTCGTCGGACTACGTGCCCTTCAGCCTGCTCCAGTCGGCCTTCGCGCTGCGCGAGGGCGGGGTGCTCGACCTGCCCGCCGCGATCCGGCTCGTGTCGACGAACCCCGCGGCCGCGGCAGGGTTCGACGACCGCGGCGCGATCGCCGTGGGCCTGCGGGCCGACCTCGTGCGGGTCAAGACCGCGGCCGGCCACCCCCCGCTCGTCGTGGCGGCGTGGCGGGAGGGGCGCCGTGTCGCCTGAGCGGCGCGGCCTGCTCGTGGCGGTGGTCGGCCCGAGCGGGGCCGGCAAGGACACGCTGATGGCGCGCGCCGCCCTGCACCCGGCCCTCGACCGCCGCCTGCGCTTCGCCCGCCGCGTCGTGACCCGGGCCGCGCTGGTCGCCTCCGAGGACCACGACAGCCTCGACGAGGCGGGCTTCGCGCGCGCCGAGGCCGAGGGCGCCTTCTCGCTCGCCTGGGAGGCGCACGGGCTGCGCTACGCGCTGCCGCGCTCGGTCGCCGAGGAGATCGGGCGGGGGTTCGCGGTGGTGGCCAACCTGTCGCGCCGCTCGCTCGGCGACGCGGCCCGCGCCTTCGGGACGCTGCGGGTCGTCGAGGTGACGGCGAGCCCGGAGGTGCTGCTGGGGCGGCTGAGCGCGCGCGGCCGGGAGAGCGAGGCGACCGTGCGCGACCGGCTGCGGCGGCAGGTGCCCCTCGCCCCGCCGGCCGAGGCCGCGGGCCACCTGCGCATCGACAATTCGGGCGACGTGGAGGCCGCGACGGAGCTGTTCGTGCGCCACCTCAACGGGCTCTGCGGCGGCGGTTGACCCCCGCCCGCGCTGGATCGCGGGGCTCCGGCCCGGTAGGAGGGAGCCCATGCCGACCGAGGTCATCCCCCGCCCGCTCCACCTCTCCGCCGACGGCCGCCTCGACGGCGCGCCCCTGCTCGACGACCCGCGCCTGCGCCGCGTCCTCGACCTCCTCGATCGCGACGGCGAGGAGACCCGCGTGGTCGGCGGCGCGGTGCGCAACGCCCTGCTCGGCCTGCCGCCGGGCGACATCGACCTCGCCACCACCGCCCTGCCCGCGGCCGTGATGGCCCGCGCCAAGGCCGCGAAGCTCCGCGCCATCCCCACCGGCATCGACCACGGCACCGTGACGCTGCTGAGCGGCGGCCTGCCGCTGGAGGTCACCACCCTGCGGGAGGACGTGGAGACGGACGGGCGCCACGCCGTGGTGCGCTTCGGGCGGGACTTCACCCGCGACGCCGAGCGGCGCGACTTCACCGTCAACGCCCTGTCGGTCGGCCCCGACGGCGCGCTGCACGACACGACCGGCGGGGTGGCGGACCTCGCGGCGGGGCGCATCCGCTTCATCGGCGACGCCGCGACCCGCATCCGCGAGGACTACCTGCGCATCCTGCGCTTCTTCCGCTTCCACGCCACCTACGGCGTCGGCCCGCTCGATGCCGAGGGCCTCGCGGCCTCGCTGGCGGCGCGCGAGGGGCTCGACCGGCTGTCGCGCGAGCGGGTGCGGGGCGAGGTGCTGAAGCTCCTGGGGGCGCCGGGCGCGGTGCCCGTGCTGGAGACCCTCGACGGCACCGATCTTTTGGCGCGCATCCTCGGCGGCCCGGCCGACGTCGCGCGCCTGCGGCGGCTGGCCGAATTCGACGCCGGCGCGCCCGATCCCCTCCTGCGCCTCTGCGCCCTGGCGGTGCGGGGCGCGGAGGACGTCGAGCGCCTGCGCGACGGGCTGCGCCTGTCCAACGCCGAGCGCGACAGGATGCTGGCGGGAGGGGCGGCCGCGGCCGACCTCGCGCGCCGCTCCCCCGTGCCCGACCGGCTCGCCGGCCTGGACCTGCTGTTCGTCCACGGCCGGGCCGCGGCGGCGGACGGGTCGCGGCTCGCCCGGGCTTCGGCCGCCGACGACGCCGGCTGGGCCGAGGCCGAGCGGCGCGTCGCCGAGGAGCCCGTGCCGGAGATGCCCGTCTCGGGCCGCGACCTGCTGGCCCGCGGGCTGAAGGGGCCGGCGATCGGCGAAGCCCTGGCGCGGCTCAGGGCGGCCTACCGGGAGGCCGGCTTCCCCCAGGACCCGGCGGCGCGGGCGGCCCTGCTCGACGCCGTCACGGCGCCGGCCGTCGAGGGCCGAAGACCGGTGTCGGCGGGCGACGACGCGCGACGGGACGAGCGGGTGAAGCCGTGATGGCGCCTGACGCCTGTCCCACGCGTCGCAGGCCGGTGTCGCCCTCGGGCCGACAGGCACCGGCCATCGGGCCAACCGGTCGTGGGGGAGGATTGATCGTGACTCTGGTCGAGGCCAGTGAGGCTTCTTTGGCCATGCGTGACCTCTACAAGAAGCGGGAGAGGGGCGAAGCCTAATTGGCCTCACCGACGTCTCACGAGGGGTGAAGCCGTCGGATTTTCTAATTGTGATTTTTCTGGCTATCTCCCTTGCGGTCTGTAAGGGTCGTAACGTTGCATGACTTATGAGTTTTGCACCGGGGATCAAATAATATTTAGCGCTGAAACCGGTCGGAAATCAATGAGATAGCGCTCTTGACACGAGCGCAAAAAACGCTGTAGCAACAACCTCGCTTTGTTCGGTTATTGCTGACCAATTTGCGAGGGATGTGTCGAGATAATTGGTGCCGCACGACACAAAGTATTCGGCCGACCTTCCGGTCCACTTCTCAGGTGGGCGTTAAAGGCGGTTCGCGTTGGAGGTTGTGATGGGGACCCTGAAACTGAGTTTGCGTGTTGCACGATTTGCACAACCACTGCTGTCGTATGTAGGCATTGTTGTCAATATGGTTCTTCCTGCAAAACCAAAGCCCTTGTCCAACTACGAAATCAAAGCTACCCCGGAACTGAAGCGGGTTTACGGAGCCTTCAAGGATAATGAGCGAAGGCGACGCGAGCGACGAAGGTCAGCTTGATACAGAAATACAGGAAATTGAGTTTAAGCGCCTCACCGCTGATTGCGGTCGAGGCGATTTTCGTTGTGGCGCGCCAGATTTAGATTACTTTTTCCGCAATGATGCATGGGACTCACACTGCAGGATGAGGTTCCAAGTTTACACGGCTCACTTCATCGATAATCCCGATCCAATGGGATTTTACGCCTTGACGATTCTACAAAAAGATTTGAAAGTTGTTCATCCACGCAAGCAACATCTATGCTATGCAAGGAATAAAATCTTTCCTGTTATGAGACTTGGTTGGCTTGCGGTCGATGAGCGATACCAGCATCGAGGCTATGGAACCATACTTCTAGGATCTGTCATCGAACATGTTCGAGAAGTAGCGATCAGGACCGGTATTTTCGGAATGACTCTTACGGCCATTGATCATGATGCAGCAAGATTGTACGGTAGAATGGGGTTTCAGTCGTACGGCACAAACCCTCTAGATATGCTCCTTGAGTCTCGGGCGATTCTGGATCTGGATCCAAGTGAATAAGATCTGCAATTGATGAGATCGACGTTTTCGGCCGACAATAGCGGTGGGCGGGGTACTGGCAGAGCTGCCGGATCTCAATCAAGGACGGGCAGCGGCATAAGCCGAGGCGTGACGACGGAGAGGCTTAGGATCTGGGGCATACATCACTTACCGGACTGCGCGCCGAAGCTGGTCTATGGAATCCGGAATTTGGAACGGTTATGCCAGTGGACAGGTGGACAGGTGGACAGACTGCCTGTCCGAAAGAGAGAGTGCTACGCGTCTCGTGCAGTTTCAGGCCGTTCTGAAAAAATCTTGTCCGCATGAATTTCAAACGGACCCACCACCGGCCAACCTTGTTTGTCCCGGTCCGCGACGGTTCTCCGAGGGTCGCCGCCTCGCCTGATGGCCCTGGCCGTCGGACCCGCGGGCAGAGCCCGGCCGCTCCGGTGCCGCGCCTTGCCCCCCATCGGTGAAGGGAATACGACGGTCGGCGCGGCGCCCGGCGGAGGACGCGCGCGGCCCGAGGACGCCCATGGACCCGACCGACGAGCCTCACGGCCGAGCCCCGCCCGACGGGGACGCGGCGGACCGCGGGCCGGGCGGCGCCCGCGCGCAGGCGAGGCTCGACCGGCGCGCCGAGGCGCTCCGGGCCAACCTGAAGCGCCGCAAGGCCCAGAGCCGCGGCCGCGCGGCGGCCGAGGAACCCGCCCCGGCGCGGGACTGAGATCACCCTCCACCACCCTTCGGCCGCGCCCCCGCGGCATCACCATCGGCGAGGACACATGGACCGCATCCGCGTGGTCGGCGGGCGAAAGCTCAACGGCATCATCCGCATCTCGGGCGCCAAGAACGCGGCGCTGCCGCTGATGATCGCGAGCCTGCTCACGGACGAGACGCTGACGCTGGAGAACGTGCCGCGGCTGGCGGACGTCAACCTGCTGGTCCGGATCCTCGGCAACCACGGGGTCGACTACACGCTGAAGGGCAAGCGCCCCGGCGAGGAGGTCGTGTCGGGCCAGACCGTGGACCTGCGGGCCGAGCACATCGTCGACACCACGGCCCCCTACGACCTCGTGTCCCGCATGCGGGCGAGCTTCTGGGTGATCGCGCCGCTGCTCGCCCGCATGGGCGCGTGCAAGGTGTCGCTGCCCGGCGGCTGCGCCATCGGCACGCGGCCCGTCGACCTCCTGCTCATGGTGCTGGAGCGGCTCGGCGCCACCATCGCGATCGAGAACGGCTACGCCATCGCCCGCGCCCCCGGCGGGCTCAAGGGCGCCGAGATCAGCTTCCCCAAGGTCACGGTCGGCGGCACCCACACGGCCCTGATGGCGGCCGTGCTGGCGCGGGGCCGCACGACGGTGCTCAACGCGGCGCGGGAACCCGAGGTGGTGGACCTCGCCGACTGCCTCAACAAGATGGGCGCGCGCGTCGCGGGCGCCGGCACGGAGCGCATTGAGATCGAGGGCGTGGGGCGGCTCCACGGCGCCCGCCACGCCGTGCTGCCCGACCGCATCGAGGCCGGCACCTACGCCATGGCGGTCGCCATGACGGGCGGCGACGTGATGCTGGAGGGCGCGCGGGCCGATATCCTGACCGGCGCGGTCGACGCCCTGGAGCGCGCGGGCGCGACCTTGACGTCCTCGGCCGAGGGGCTGCGGGTGCGGCGCGACGGGGGCGCCATCGCCCCGGTCGACATCTCGACCGCGCCCTTCCCGGGCTTCCCGACCGACCTCCAGGCGCAGTTCATGGCCCTGATGACGCGGGCCGAGGGCTCGTCGCGCATCACCGAGACGATCTTCGAGAACCGCTTCATGCATGTCGGCGAGCTCGGCCGCTTCGGCGCCCGCATCCGCCTCGCGGGCGATGTCGCCTATGTGGACGGCGTCGCCTCCCTGCAGGGCGCCCCCGTCATGGCGACGGACCTGCGCGCCTCCGTGTCGCTCGTCATCGCGGCGCTGGCGGCCGAGGGCGAGACCACGGTCAACCGCGTCTACCACCTCGACCGCGGCTTCGAGCACCTGGAACACAAGCTCGGCCAGTGCGGCGCCGTGGTGGAGCGCCTGTCCGGCCACGGCTGACCGGGCGGGATCTCCGGCCGCACCGGGTCGCGCAGATGTGATGCCGCCGCCGCCATGGCGCGCTTGTGCAGGCCCCGGGGCGTGTCATGCTCCCGTCGTCGACGGGTATGTCCCGCGACGCAACAGGGAGTTCAGGATGTCCTTGCAGGGCCATATCGCTGAATTGAACCGCCGCCACCAGACGATCGACAAGCAGATCGAGGCGGAGAAGACCCATCCCGCCGCCGATCCCGTCAAGCTGAGCGAGTTGAAGCGCAAGAAGCTCCTCCTCAAGGACGAGATGGCCAAGCTCCGGCACTGAGAGTTTGTGAATGAATGCCCGTCTGCCCCAAAACTGGCAGAAACTCCTGAATGTTTTCAGAGGGCATTCAGTCACAAGTTCGATACATTCACAAACTCTGAGCCGGTCTCATCATCCCATCGAAAACGCACGCCGCGCGGCGCAGGACCGATCCGGCCCCTGCGCCGTCTTCGCGATCGCACCACCCTTTAGTCGCAGCGGTGGATGTCGCAGCGATGGATCGTTCGGCGATTCCGCGGCGTTGGCCAGGATCGTGGAATCGGCGGTGGGCGGACCATTAATTCTTCGCCATCTCGGCGATGCACCATAGGGTCGCTGCGCGTCGGGGTCTATAAGGGGTGGTTGGCGAGTCGCTTCGAGAGAGCGCTCGCCGGGGCCCGTGTCCTTGCGGGCTCCAGAAGGAGAACACCATGGCGTATGCGCTTCCGATCATCTCGGGTGAAAGCGGGCTCACGCGCTACCTCAACGAAATCCGCAAGTTTCCCATGCTGGAACCCCAGCAGGAATACATGCTGGCCAAGCGCTGGCGCGAGCACGACGACCGCGACGCCGCCCAGGAACTCGTGACCTCGCACCTGCGCCTCGTGGCGAAGATCGCCATGGGCTACCGCGGCTACGGCCTGCCCATCGGCGAGGTGATCTCGGAGGGCAACGTCGGCCTGATGCAGGCCGTGAAGCGCTTCGAGCCCGACAAGGGCTTCCGCCTCGCCACCTACGCGATCTGGTGGATCAGGGCCTCGATCCAGGAATATATCCTGCGCTCCTGGTCGCTGGTGAAGATGGGCACGACGGCCAGCCAGAAGAAGCTGTTCTTCAACCTGCGCAAGGCCAAGAGCCAGATCTCGGCGCTGGAGGAGGGCGAACTCCGCCCCGAGCACGTCACCACCATCGCGACCAAGCTCGGCGTGTCCGAACAGGACGTGATCGACATGAACCGCCGACTGAGCGGCGACACGTCGCTCAACGCGCCGATGCGCGAGGACGGCGAGGGCGAGTGGCAGGACTGGCTCGTCGACGACTCGACCAGCCAGGAGGCGGTCCTGGCCGACGAGGAGGAGCGCCACAACCGCCACGACGCGCTGGTCGACGGGCTTAAGGTGCTGAACGCCCGCGAGCGCCGGATCTTCGAGGCGCGGCGCCTCGCCGACGACCCGATCACGCTGGAACAGCTCTCGGAGGAGTTCAACATCTCCCGCGAGCGCGTCCGCCAGATCGAGGTCCGGGCCTTCGAGAAGGTGCAGTCGGCCGTCAAGGCCGGCATGGCGCGCCTCGAATCCATCCCGCCCCGCGTCCCCGAGCGCGCCGCCCTGCCGGCCCACTGACGGGCCGGGCGCCGCCCTCGAACCGCGGCGGCCGCGCGGGCGGGCGTCGCCCCACCCGTCACGCCTGCGGCCGAGACGGATGGGGCGGGTGCCGCCCGTCCTTCCCTCGCTAGAACAGTTCCAGCGTCCCCGCGTCGCTCGGGATCGCGGGCACGGCGGCCGGCGTCACGCGCGTCGCGGGATGCGCGTCGGCGAGGAAGATGCGGCGCGCGCGCCCGCTCGACGGCCAGAACTGGATGCGGCGGGCGAGCCGTCCGCCCAGGCATTCGCCCACCACGGCGATGCCCTCCAGCCGCAGGAACTGCCGCGCGAAGGCGGCGTTCAGTCCGCCGATGTCATTCAGCGCCGCATTCAGGCAGGCTCCCCCGAACACCTTGGCTTCGAGCCGGCGGCGCGAGGCGCCCCGCTGCAGCATCTCGTCGATCAACAGCTCCATGGCGTGGACGCCGATCCGCTCCCCCTCCCCCGATCCGGCCTGATCGAAGGCGCCCGGCAGCAGGAAGTGGTTCATGCCGCCGACGTTCGCGAAGGGGTCGTGCAGGCAGGCGGAGACACAGGACCCCAGGATCGTGGTCAGCCTCACGTCGGGGTCGCCGGTCACCCGCTGCTCGCCCTGCACCACATGGTCGGCGATCGAGCGCCGGCGCGCGGCCTCCCCGAACCCCGTCGGGGGCACCCCGTGCATCGCGGTGATCCGGAACAGGCTTCGACGGTGGAGACGATCCTCGGGTGCCGGTGCCGTCACGGCCGCCGCCGGGTGGCCGCCACGATGGCCGGGCCGATCCTGGCGAGGGGGAGCTGCTTCTCGACGGCCCCCGCCTCGTGGGCCACGCGGGGCATGCCGTAGATCAGCGAGCTCGCCTCGTCCTGCCCGAAGGTCTGGGCGCCGGCCCGCCGCATGGCCGCGAGCCCCTCGGCGCCGTCGCGCCCCATGCCGGTCAGGATGACGCCGAGCGCGCCGCCCTCCACGGTCTTGGCGACCGAGGCGAAGAGCACGTCGACGGAGGGGCGGTGCCCGTTCACGGGATCGGCCGGCACGAGGCGGCAGGTGGGGCGCGTCCGGCCGGTGATGACGAGGTGCCGGTCGCCGCCGGGCGCCACGTAGACGCGGCCCGCTTCGAGCACCGCCCCGTCCTGGGCCTCCATGACCGTGGCTTCGGCGAGCCTGTCGAGGCGCGCCGCGAAGCTCCGGGTGAAGGTGGCCGGCATGTGCTGGGTGATCACGGTCGGGGCGCAGCCGGCCGGGAAGTTGGCGATGACCTCGCACAGGGCCTCGACCCCGCCCGTGGAGGAGCCGATCGCCACGATCCGCCCGTCCGACACGTAGCCGGCGCGCTCGGCGCCCTCGGGGCGTGCGGCGGGAGCCCCGCCGCGCGGGGTCATCTTCGCGGTGGCGGCCGCGCGGATCTTGTCGATGAGCCCCGCGAAGGGGGCGGCGTCCCCCGCGACAGGCTTGCACACGCAGTCGACGGCGCCGATCTGCAGGGCCGTCAGGGTCTGCTCGCAGTTGGGGCCCGTCAGGCTCGACACCATGATGACCGGGGTCGGGCGCAGCCGCATCAGCTTCTCGAGGAAGGCGATGCCGTCCATCTTGGGCATCTCGACGTCGAGGGTGACGACGTCGGGGTCGAGGACCTTGATGGCCTCGCGGGCCTCGTAGGGGTCGCCGGCCTCGCCCACCACGGCGATGTCGGGGGCGCCCGCCAGGGCGGCGCCGATCATGAGGCGCATGCTGCGCGAATCGTCGACGACGAGAACCCGGATCTTCTTCATCGGGGCGACCCCTGCCGCAGGTAGATGGTGGGACCGACGAGGTCGAAGAGCGGCCGCGCTGGCCCGGACAGGCGCTCCGAATGGCCCATGCACAGCAGCCCGCCGGGGGGCAGAAGGGCCGCGTAGCGGCCCCACATCCGGGCCTGCGTGGCCTCGTCGAAATAGATGACGACGTTGCGGCAGAAGATGACGTCGAAGCCGCCCCGCATGGGCCACTCGCCCATGAGGTTGAGCTCGCGGAAGGCCACGAGCCGCCGCATCGGCTCGGCCACCGTCCAGCACCTCGCCCCGGCCCCGGACGACGGCGTGAACCAGCGCAGCCGCTCGGCCTTGGGGATGTCGTGCACCACCTCGTCCGCGTAGGTGCCGGCGCGCCCGACCGCGATCATCCCGGGGTCGATGTCGGTCGCCAGGATGCGGATGTCGCGCTCCGCGGCGTCCGGCATCAGCCCCAGCACCGCCATGGCGATGGAGTAGGGTTCGGGGCCCGACGAGCAGCCGGCCGACCAGATCCGCACGCGGCCGCCGCGCCGCGCCGCGTCGAGCAGCGGCGGCAGGGCGACGTCGCGCAGGTGGGCGAAATGGTGGGGCTCGCGCATGAAGCGCGTGACGTTGGTGGTCAACGCCGAGACCATCCGCTGGCGCTCGTCCACGCCCCCGCGGGAACCCACCAGGGCGCAGTAGTCGTGGAAGCTGTCCAGCCCGAGCGCGCGCAGCCGCTTCACGAGGCGCCCGTAGACGAGCGGCATCTTGTGCTCGGCGAGAGCGATGCCGCTGTGGGCGTAGAGGATGTGGGCGATCTGCTTGAACTCCCCTTCCGAGAAGGCGAATTCGGATTCGCGCTCCTCGGGGCCGGGGGCCGGCGCGGCGCGGGGCGACGGTTTCATGCGGCGACGCGCTCGACCGGCGGCAGCACGTGGGGGATGCTCAGCAGGCTGACCATGCGCTCGTCGAGCGCCAGCACGCCCTCGACGGCGTGGACCTCGGAGAGCGGCGCGGCCGAGGCCGGCGGCAGGATCGAGGCCGCGTCGACCGACAGGATGCCCGTGACGGCGTCGACCAGGAGCCCCGTGATCCGGTCGCCCACCTGCACCACGATGACGACGTGGCGCGCCGTGGGGTCCTCCGCCGGCAGGCCGAGGCGGGTCGCGAGATCGATGATGGACAGGACGGCGCCGCGCAGGTTGATCACCCCCCTCACCCAGCCGGGCGTGTGGGGCAGCGGGGTGGCGGGCGTCCAGCCGCGGATCTCGCGCACCGCCATGATGTCGACGCAGAACTCGTGCCGGCCGATCAGGAACGTGACCAGCTCGCGCGTTCCGCTCTGGTGTTGATGGCTCGTCATGAGGGCACCGGGGAGGGAGGGGAGGCGGTCGGACGGCGGAGCCCCGGTCGGGGGGCCCGCCGCGCCGTCAGGGCGAGACGCGCCGGACCGCGTCCACGAGCTTCGGCGGATCGAAGGGCTTGACGATCCAGCCCGTCGCCCCGGCGGCGCGGGCGCGCTGCTTCTTGTCGGCGCCGCTCTCGGTGCTGAGCACCAGGATCGGCACGGCGCGGTGCGGACCGCTGGCCCGCACCCCCTCGATGAAGCCGAAGCCGTCGAGGCGCGGCATGTTGATGTCGGTGACGATCACGTCGGGCCTGCACTTGCCGAGGGCGTCGAGCCCGTCGATGCCGTCCTCCGCCTGGACCACGTCGAAGCCGGCCGCCGACAGCGCCATCCGCAGCATGTCCCGCATGGTCCGTGAATCGTCCACGGTCAGAACCAGCTTGGCCATCGTGTCCTCACTCCCCGAGATCGACTGAGAGGCCGAGCAACCGGGCCCCTTCGGTGAAGGCGGCGCTGTGCCGGGCGATGCGGAAGGGCTGGCCGTCCACGCCCCAGGTCATGCGCGCCGAGAGCAGGACCTGGGCGCATTGGGCGCCGAGGTGCTGCACCGCGGAGGCGTCCACCTCGATCTCCGCTCCGCGGGCCGCGAGCAGGGCCTGGGCCAGGGCGGGCGCCCCGGCGCGGTCCAGGTTCTCGGCCAGCGCCATCCGCCCGGGGGGCGGGACGGCCGGCGCCGCGGACGGCACCTTCCGGGAGGGGGCCCGGCGCCCCAGCCGCGCGGTCAAAACTCCTCCCAGTCGTCGTCGGCCGCGACGGGCTCGGGCTTGCGGGCGGCGCCGCCCCGGCCCACGGGTTTCAGGGCCGCGACGGTCGCGCTCGCGTGGGAGGCCGCGGGCTCGATCCGGGCCGGGCGGGCCGGCGGCGCGGCGGCCGCCGGGACGTGGCCGGTCTCGAAGCGGGCCACGAGCTGGGTGAGCTGCTCGGCCTCGGCCGCGAGGCTGTGGCTCGCGGCCGTGGCCTCCTCGACCATGGCGGCGTTCTGCTGGGTCACCTGGTCCATCTGCACGATGGCGGTGTTGATCTGTTCGAGGGCCGTCGCCTGCTCCTGGGCGGAATCCGCGATGGTGGTGACGACGTCGTTGATCTCGCCGATCTGCGCCACGATGCCGTCGAGCGACTTGCCGGTCTGGGCCACGAGCTTCACGCCGGCCGTCACATGCTGGGACGAGGTCGTGATGAGGGCCTTGATCTCGCGGGCGGCCTCGGCCGAGCGCTGCGCCAGGGCGCGCACCTCGGAGGCCACCACCGCGAAGCCCCGGCCGGCGTCGCCGGCCCGCGCCGCCTCGACGCCCGCGTTGAGCGCGAGCAGGTTGGTCTGGAA
Source organism: uncultured Lichenihabitans sp. (assembly GCA_964242785.1). Lineage (GTDB taxonomy): Bacteria > Pseudomonadota > Alphaproteobacteria > Rhizobiales > Beijerinckiaceae > Lichenihabitans. The sequence goes on from CAXTBR010000012.1 coordinate 32,048, forward strand.
GGCGATCTCGTCGATGACGCCGATGATCTGGCCGATCTGGCCGGAGGACTTCTCGATCTGGCCCATGGCCTCGACGGCGCGGGTCACGACGGCGCCCGACTGCTCGGCGTCGCCCTTGGCGGCGCTGACGACCTCGCGGGCGTGGCGCGTGCCCTCGGAGGTCTTCTTCACCGTGGAGGTGATCTCGCCCAGGGCCGCGGCGGTCTCTTCGAGGTTGGCGGCCTGCTGCTCGGTGCGCCGGGCGAGGTCGTCCGAGGCCGTCGAGATCTCGTGGGTGCCGGTGCGGATGGCCGCGGCGTTGTCGGCCACGACCTTCATCGTGTCGGCGAGCCGCTCCAGCGCCGCGTTGAAGTCGCTGCTGACCTTGCCGTAATCGGCCGGGAAGCTGCCGTCGAGCCGGTAGGCGAGGTCGCCTTCGGCCAGCTTGCCGAGGCCGACGGCCAGCGCCGAGACGAAGACGCGCTGCGTGTCGGAGGCTTCGCGCTGGGCCGCGAGCTGCGCCAGCCGCTGCTCCTCGATGGCCGTCACGTCGATGGCGAATTTGATGACGCCGTAGGGCTTGCCGTCCGGGCCGAGGAGCGGGTTGTAGGAGCCCTGGATCCAGACCGCGCGGCCGCCCTTGGCGAAGCGCTTGAAGCGGTCGTTGAACACCTCGCCCTCGCCGAGGCGCCGCCACAGCGCGCGGTAATCGTCGCTGTCGACGACCGCGGGATCGACGAACATCGAGTGATGGCGCCCGCGGACCTCGGCGAGGGCGTAGCCCATGGTGGAGAGGAAGTTGTCGTTGGCCCGCACGACGTTCCCGCCGAGGTCGAACTCGATCACCCCCTGGGTCCGGTCGAGGGCGGCGAGCCGGGTGCGCTCGTCCTGGCCGGCCCGCCCCCGTTCCTTCGATGTCCCGCGCAGGAAAAACATGTCGTCGGCTCCGGATCTGACTGGCTGGTGGGATGGGCCGCAGGGCAGGGCCGCCTCGCGTCGATCGGAAGCGACGACGCGGGTCCGTCTTCAGTCCCCGTCGACCCGATCGCAGGTTGAGCTCAGCCTGCATCGCCCTCAACCACCACATTGCATGGAATTACTTGTCGATGGGTTAAGTCACTCGAAGTCTAATGCCAAAATTTACCAAGCTGTCTTTGCGGAAACGGTCATCTCACGGCCGATGTCGTGATGCCGTTCCTTCCCGGACGGGTTTCCAAAGGGCTCGCCCTTTGGCGGGTCTCAGGGCGGAGCCCTGAAGCACTTCGGCGTGACGCTCCTCCAGGGCTCCGCCCCGGACCCGCAGAAGGCCGGGGGCCTTTCGAAACCGGACCTGTCGTCAGAACAGGTCGAGCTCTCCGCCCTCGGCCGCCTCGGTCTCCCGGCCGAGGACCACCGAGGCCGTCCGGGCCAGGGTCAGGCCCTCGGCGAGGCGCGCGACGTCGATCCCCGCGGCGCCGGCCTTGGAAGCCGCGACCCGGCGCAGCACCAGGGCCAGTTCGCGCAGCGTCTGCTCGGCCTCGTCGACGCCCTGCATGGCGACGATCTGGGCCGCCGGGAGCGGGCCAGCGGCGCCCTCGCCCGAGCCGCCGACGCGGGACAGACGCTCCGCCTGCCGCAGCAGTTCCGACCCGATGCGGCCGAGGAGGTGGTCGAGCCGGTCCATCGCGCTCACGCTCTCGGCCGTCGCGCTCACGCCCGCCACCGGCCGGGGCCCGGTCCCGCCGTCACTGCAGCACCCCGAAGACCGCCTCGATCTTGCTGCGGAGCTCGGTCGTCGAGACGGGCTTCTTCAGGTAGTTGTTGACCTGGAGCTGCACGGCGAGCTTCAGGAACTCGGCGTTGTCGGCGCCGGTCAGCAGGAAGAAGGCGGATTTGCGCGTCGGCCCGTTGGCCCGCACGGCCCGCAGCAGCTCGACCCCGTTCATCTTCGGCATATGGAAGTCGGAGATCACCAGATGCACCGGCTCGCGCATGATCCCGGACAGGGCTTCGTCGCCGTCCTTGGCCATGGCGATCTGCTTGATGCCGAGTTCCGCCAGGGCCGTGCGGATCAGCATGCGGCTCGTCTGCTGGTCGTCGGCGATCATGACTTTGAGGGCTGAGGCTAAGGGCATCGTCGTCTATCCAAACGAGTGGAGGTCGTGGCCGAGATCGACCCGGTGTCGCGGAAGGGTGGGTGAGGGAGCCGTCACGCGGCGAGGTCGACCGCGGCCGGCAGGAAGTGGGCGGCGTCGAGCAGGCTGAGCATGCGGCCGTCGAGCGACAGCACGCCCGCGATCAGGCCCGGCTGGACGGCCGAGCCGGCCGCGGGCGGGGGCAGCACCGCCCTGCCCTCGACCGCGATGATCCCCGTGACGGCGTCCACGAGCAGGCCGACGGGCCGGCCGCCGACCTCCACTACGACGATCACGTGCCGCTCCGTCGCCTCCTGGGCCGGCAGGCCCAGCATGGTGGCGATGTCGACGATCGACAGCACCGTGCCCCGCAGGTTGATGGTGCCGCGGACGTGGCTCGCGGTCTGGGGCATGGGGGTCGGCGTCGTCCAGCCGCGGATCTCCCTCACGGCCCCGATGTCGAGGCAGAAGCCGTGCTCGGCGATGGTGAAGGTGACGAGCTCGCGCTGGTGGCGCGCGGGATCGTCCCGCACCGCGGCCTCCTGCGGGGCCGGGAGGGCGGAGCCGCCGTGGCGGTGCTGGCCGCCGGCGCGCACCAGCGCCTCGACGTCGAGGATGAGGGCGACACGGCCGTCGCCCAGGATGGTGGCGGCCGCGACGCCCGGCACCTTGCCGTAATGGGCCTCGAGGCTCTTGATGACGACCTGCCGCTGTCCCTGGATGGCGTCGACCACGAGGCCCAGGCGCTCCCCGCCGTCGGTCTCCAGCAGCAGCACGACGCCGTCGCGCGGGGGCACGGGCGCGTCGCGGAACCCCAGCCACAGGGCGGCGTCGACCAGGGGCACGAAGGCGTCCTGCAGGCCGATGATGCGGGCGTCGTCGCTGAAGCCGTGCACCTTCACGTCCTGCGGCATCAGGATCTCGACCACGGCGCTCAGCGGCACCACGACGGTCTGGCCGGCGACGCTCAGCACCATGCCGTCGAGCACCGCGAGGGTGAGGGGCAGGCTCAGCGTGAAGGTCGACCCCTCGCCGGGGCGCGAGCTGATGGAGATCCGCCCCGACAGGGACTGGATCTCGCGCCGCACGACGTCCATGCCGACGCCGCGCCCGGAGATGTCCGACACGGTCGAGGCGGTGGAGAAACCCGGCAGGAAGATGAGGTTGTCGACCTCGTCGTCGGTCAGCCGCGCGTCGCGGGCGATGAGGCCGCGGCTCTCGGCGATCTCGCGCACGCGCGGCCGGTCGATGCCGGCGCCGTCGTCCGACACCTCGATGACGATGCGGCCCGAGCGGTGCAGCGCCGCCACGCGCAGGCAGCCCTCGGCGGGCTTGCCCCGCGCGAGCCGCTTCTCCGGCTTCTCGATCCCGTGGTCGATGGCATTGCGGATCATGTGGGTCAGGGGATCGCCGAGGTGCTCGACCACGATCGTGTCGACCTCCGTCTCCTCGCCCTCGACGACGAGGCGCACGGACTTGCCCGTCTGGCTCGCCACCTCGCGCACGAGGCGCGGCAGGCGCTGGAACACCGAGCGCACCGGCTGGGCGCGGATCGCCATCACGCTGTCCTGGATGTCGCGCGTGAGCTGTTCGAGGTCGTCGAGCCCGTTCGAGATGGCGGAGCGGCGCGACAGGCCGAGCTCGCCCGCGCGCTCGTTCAGCATCGCCTGATGGATGACGAGCTCGCCCGCGAGGTTGATGAGCCGGTCGACGCGGTCGAGGTCGACGCGGATCGTGGCGCGCCGGGGCGCCGACCGGCGCTCCCCCTCGGGCGCCTCCCCGGCCGGGGCGGTCGCCCGGACGGGCTCGGCCGGCGCCGCGGCGGCCGGCACCGGGGCGGACGGCGTGGCTTCGGCGGCGGGCGGGGCGGGCTCGGGCTCGGAGGCGCCGTCCGTCGCCAGACCGAAGTCCGCCATGGTCCATTCCGGCTCGGGATCGTCCGACGGAGGGGGAGCGTCGGCGTCGACCGAGAAGTCGCTGTCCCACTCGACGAAGTCGAAGATCTCCCGGATGAGGGCCGCGTCGGCGCAGCCCTCGACCTCGGCGGTCCAGGAGAGGTAGGCGCCCTCGGGGTCCAGCGCGTCGAGCAGCGGCAGCTCCGCGGCGTCGCAGCTCACCGCCATCGTGCCGAGCCGGTCGAGCTCGCGGAACAGCAGCGCGGTCTCGTTGCCCTTGGCGTAGAGCTCGGGCCGGGGCTTGAAGCGCACGGTGTGGCGGGCCGCCGCGGCCGGCAGCGCCATGAGGTCGTCGAAGTCCGACAGGTCGATCGTCACCGGGACGAAGGCGAAGGCCGGCTCCGGGGCCGCGGCGGCCGGCGCCGGGGCGCCCGCGCCGGGCAGGCAGGCGGCGAGCTCGGCGGCGAGCGCGTCGCTGCGCGCGGCGTCGACCGGCGCCCCGTCGCGGCTGGCGCGCACGAGGTCGGACAGGAAGTCGGCGGCCCGCAGCATGACCTTGAGGAGGGGAGGGTCGGTCTGGATCTTGCCGGTCCGCAGCGCGTCCAGCGTGTTCTCGAAGACGTGGGCGAAGCGGACGAGGTCGGTCAGGTTGAAGGCGCCGGCGCCGCCCTTGACGGAATGCACGGCCCGGAACACGGCGTTGACGGTCTCGCCGTCGCCGTCGCCGGCCTCCAGGGCGAGCAGGCCCGCCTCGAGCTCGGGCAGTTGCTCCTCGCATTCCTGGAAGAAGGTCTGCCGGATTTCGTCCATCGTGTCCAAGGCGGGCTCCGGTGCTCAGGCCGCATCGCGGCGAAGGACGGCGAACAGGGGTGAGGACGGGGACCGCTGAACCGGGACTCGCCGGCTTCGATCGCCTCGACGCAGTCGACCCTAACCCGAGAGGGTGAAGAAGGAGTTGAACGCCACGACAGGGCGCCGCCTCCCCTCGCGAGCGACGCTTTCGTCCGTGATCGCGATGGATAGAGGGAGAGCAGACGGCCCCGGTTCAACATGCGGGACGCGACTCTTCGCGAACAAAACCGGCGGTAGACCGGCTCGACCGAACTGTACTGCCGGGTTTTCCGTCGGTGCACTGGCGCGGCGCCGCCCCTTCACCTCGCCGACCTGCCGACCAGCCCTCGCCTCCTTCGAGCACGACGGGGATCAGAACGGATCCACGAAAGCGGTCCTCACGCCCGGCCGGCGACGGCGAGCTTCAGGGCGCGCTCGACGGCGGGGGGCACGAAGCCCGACACGTCGCCCCCCATGGCGGCGATCTGGCGGACCAGCGTGGCGGTGACGAAGCGCGTGCCGGGCGAGGCCGGCAGGAAGACCGTCTGAACGCCGGGCGCCAGCACCGCGTTCATGCCCGCCATGCTCATCTCGTCGTCGAGGTCGGTCGCGCCGCGCAGGCCCCGCACGATCAGCGTCGCGCCGACGTCGCGCGCGGCCGCGACGGCGAGGCCCGAGAAACTCTCGACGCGCAGCGCGCAGCCCGCCCCGGCGACGGCCGGGCCGGCCTCGGCGCGGATCAGCGCCGCGCGGGCATCGTGGTCCAGCAGGGGCTGCTTGGTGGCGTGGCGGCCCACCGCCACGACCAGCGTGTCGCAGAGCCGGGCCGCGGCCCGGATCACGTCGAGGTGGCCGTTGGTCAGGGGATCGAAGGATCCCGCGTAGAGGGCGACGCGCATGATGGGGGGCTCAGCGCCCGGACGCGCGATCACGCATCCGGGACGAGCTCCCCGCCCTCGCCGGCGCCGTTCTCGCCGACGTCGGCGATGCGGTCGACCGACACCACCTTCTCGGCTTGCGCCGTGTCGAAGACGATCACGCCCTGCGTGTTGCGCCCGGCCACCCGGATGCCGTTGACGGGGCAGCGGATGAGCTGCCCGCCGTTCGTCACCAGCATGATGCCGTCGCTGTCCTGCACCGGGAAGGACGCCACGAGGCTGCCGTTGCGGGCGTTGACCGCCATGGCGCCGATGCCCTTCCCGCCGCGGCCGGTGATCCGGTACTCGTAGGAGGAGGTGCGCTTGCCGTAGCCGTTCTCCGAGATGGTGAGGATGTCCTGCTCGGCTTCCGACATCACGACGTAGCGGTCCTGGTCCAGCGTGTCGGCGGCGGCCGGCACCTCGCCGTTCTCGCCCACGACCTCCTTCTCGACGTCGTCCTCGCCCACGGCCTCGCCCTCCGTGGCGCGCCGGCGCTTGAGGTAGGCGATGCGCTCGCCCGGGGTCGCCTCGGTGTGGCGCAGCACGGCGAGCGAGATCACGCTGTCGCCCGCCCCGAGCGAGATGCCGCGCACCCCCATCGAGTCCCGTCCCTTGAACACCCGCACGTCCGTGACGGCGAAGCGGATGCACTGGCCGAGCGCCGTGGTCAGCAGCACGTCGTGGTGGTCCGAGCAGATCTGGACGTCGACGATGGACTCGCCCTCGTCGAGCTTCATGGCGATCTTGCCCGAGCGGTTCACCTGGGCGAAGTCGCTGAGCTTGTTGCGCCGGACCGTGCCGCGGGTGGTGGCGAAGACCACGTCGAGGTCGGCCCAGGCGCGCTCGTCCTCGGGCAGCGGCATGATGGTGGTGATGCGCTCGCCCTGCTCCAGCGGCAGCAGGTTCACCAGCGCCTTGCCGCGCGCCTGGGGCGCGGCCAGCGGCAGGCGCCACACCTTCATCTTGTAGGCCTGGCCGAGCGAGGAGAAGAACAGCACCGGCTGGTGGGTGTTGGCCACGAAGATGCGGGCGACGAAGTCCTCGTCGCGCGTCTGCATGGCCGAGCGGCCCTTGCCGCCGCGGCGCTGCGCCCGGTAGGTGGAGAGCGGCACGCGCTTGATGTAGCCGGCGTGCGACACGGTGATGGCCATGTCCTCCCGCGCGATGAGGTCCTCGTCCTCCATGTCGGCTTCGGAGTCGAGGATCGCGGTCCGGCGCGGCGTCGCGTGGGCCAGCTTGATGGCTTCGAGCTCGCCCCGGATGATGTCGAAGATCCGCACGCGCGAGCCGAGGATGTCGAGCAGGTCGGCGATCTCGGCCGCGAGCTTGTTCAGGGCGTCGGCGATCTCGTCGCGGCCGAGCGCGGTCAGGCGGGCGAGGCGCAGCTCCAGGATGGCGCGGGCCTGGGCCTCGCTGAGCCGGTAGGAGCCGTCCTCGTTCAGCCTGTGGCGCGGGTCGGCGATCAGCGTGATCAGCGGCGCCATGTCGAGGGCCGGCCAGTCGCGGTCCATCAGGGCGGCGCGCGCGGTGGCGGTGTCGGGCGAGGTGCGGATCAGCCGGATCACCTCGTCGATGTTGGCGACCGCGATGGCGAGACCGACCTGGATATGCGCCGCGTCGCGCGCCTTGGAGAGGCGGAACTTGGTGCGGCGGGTGACGACCTCCTCGCGGAAGTCCACGAAGGCGACGAGGAAGTCCTTGAGGTTCAGCGTCTCGGGCCGGCCGCCGTTCAGCGCGATCATGTTGGCGCCGAAGCTCGTCTGGAGCGACGAGAAGCGCCAGAGCTGGTTCAGCACCACGTCCGCGACGGCGTCGCGCTTGAGCTCGATGACGATCCGCATCCCGTCGCGGTCGGATTCGTCGCGCATCTCGGAGATGCCCTCGACGCGTTTCTCCCGCACGAGCTCGGCGATGCGCTCCTGGAGCGTCGTCTTGTTCACCTGGAACGGGATCTCGGTGACGATCAGCGCCTCGCGCTCGCGGCGGATCTGCTCCACCTCGACCTTGGCCCGCATGATGATCGAGCCGCGGCCCGTGGCATAGGCCGAGCGGATGCCGGCCCGGCCCAGGATGGCGCCGCCCGTGGGGAAGTCCGGCCCCGGCACGATCTGGAGGAGGTCCTCCATGTCGATCTCGGGCCGGTCCATCACGGCCAGCGTGGCGTCGATCACCTCGCCGAGGTTGTGGGGCGGGATGTTGGTGGCCATGCCGACCGCGATGCCGCCGGCGCCGTTGACCAGGAGGTTCGGGAAGCGCGCCGGCAGCACCACCGGCTCCAGCTCCTTGCCGTCGTAGTTCGGCTGGAAGTCGACGGTGTTCTCGTCGATGTCCTGGATCAGGGCCAGCGACGACGGCGCGAGGCGCGATTCGGTGTAGCGCATGGCGGCCGCGGGATCGCCGTCGACCGAGCCGAAGTTGCCCTGCCCGTCGATCAGCGGCAGGCGCATCGAGAAGCTCTGCGCCATGCGCACCAGCGCGTCGTAGATCGCGCTGTCGCCGTGCGGATGGTACTTGCCCATCACGTCGCCGACGATGCGGGCCGACTTGACGTAGGAGCGGTCCGGGAGGTGATTGTTCTCCTGCATGGAATGCAGGATGCGCCGGTGCACGGGCTTGAAGCCGTCGCGCACGTCGGGCAGGGCGCGCGACACGATCACGCTCATGGCGTAATCGAGGTAGGAGCGCTTCATCTCGTCGGCGATGGACACCGGCCGGATGCCGGACGGGTGCTCGGTCTTGTCGTCGTTGTCGGCCAACTTCGGTCCCTTCGCGGACGGCTCGCCTCCGGGCCGTCGCCGTCAGATGGATGCCCACCTCGATATAGGCGCGGCGGCGCGGATGTGCGAGCCGTCGCGGGGTCGATCGCCCCCGCCTCGGGCCGGCCCCGGAGGCCGCCGCAGCGGCACGGATTCGGCGGAAAGGTTTTCGGCCGGACGCCCTTCAGAACGGGATGTCGTCGTCGATGGCCTCCGACATGCTGCCGCCGCGCCCGCCGGCACCGCCGCCGCCGCCGCCGCGGTCCATCGGCGACGAGCGGCCGAAGGACGACCCGCCGCCGCCGCCCGCGAAGGCGCCCGGGCCGTCGTCGCCGCCGAAGTTGCCGGCGCCGCCGCCCTGCCCGCGGCCTTCGAGCATCGTCAGCTCGCCGCGGTAGCGCTGCAGCACGATCTCGGTGCTGTATTTCTCGACTCCGTCCTTGTCGTTGTACTTGCGGGTCTGGAGCTGGCCCTCGATGTAGACCTTGGAGCCCTTCTTCAGGTACTGCTCGGCCACCTTGGCGAGGTTCTCGTTGAAGATGACGACCGAATGCCATTCGGTCTTCTCCTTGCGCTCGCCGGACGCCTTGTCGCGCCAGCTCTCGGTCGTGGCGAGGCGAAGGTTGACGATGGCGTCCCCGGACGGCATGCGCCGCACCTCCGGGTCGCGGCCCAGGTTGCCGATCAGGATGACTTTGTTGACGCTGCCCGACATGGACCCCTCCCCGGGACCGAAATGAGGGGGCGAACCCGCGCCTCGCGCGCGCTCGCCCCGGCTCCGCCTCACGCTGTAGCCGGCCAGGGTTACCAAACCCTGTGCCGCCGCGTTCCGTCTTTGTTCCGTAGCACGGATCGTGCTAATCGCGAAGCGCGGCGTCGCCGGGACGGATTCGGCTCCGGGGGCGGTTCCGCATCGCGGGCCGCCGCGCCTATATGATGCCGGTCCCGGTCCGCGGCCGGCCGTCCCCACCCTGGAACCCCGTCCCGCCATGGCGCAGCAGCCCCGCTCCAAGACCCGCAAAGCCGAAGCGCCGGCCGAGGCCCCGGCCGAAGCCCCGCGCATCGTCCGCAAGGTGCGGGCCGCCAGGGCGCCGGAACCCGCGCCCCTCGTCCCGGACGAGATGACCGACGGGGCGCTGATGGCGAGGGTCGACCTCGCCGAGCCGCCGCGCCTGCCCGACCGCGATTCGATCGTGGTGCGGGGCGCCCGCGAGCACAACCTGAAGAACGTCGACCTGACGATCCCGCGCGACAAGCTCGTGGTGTTCACCGGCCTGTCGGGCTCGGGCAAGTCGTCGCTGGCCTTCGACACGATCTACGCCGAGGGCCAGCGCCGCTACGTCGAATCGCTGTCGGCCTATGCCCGCCAGTTCCTGGAGATGATGGGCAAGCCCGACGTCGACCAGATCGACGGGCTGTCGCCCGCCATCTCCATCGAGCAGAAGACCACGTCGAAGAACCCGCGCTCGACGGTCGGCACCGTGACGGAGATCTACGACTACATGCGTCTGCTGTGGGCGCGGGTCGGCATCCCCTATTCGCCCGCGACGGGGCTCCCCATCGAGAGCCAGACCGTCAGCCAGATGGTGGACCGCGTGCTGGCCATGCCGGCCAACGCCCGGCTCTACCTCGTGGCGCCCGTCGTGCGGGGCCGCAAGGGCGAGTACCGCAAGGAGATCGCCGAGTTCCAGCGCAAGGGCTTCCAGCGCCTCAAGATCGACGGCGAATTCTACCCGATCGACGAGGCCCCCGCCCTCGACAAGAAGTTCAAGCACGACATCGGCGTGGTGGTGGATCGCCTCGTGGTGCGGCCCGACATCGCGACCCGCCTCGCCGAGAGCTTCGAGACGGCGCTCGACCTCGCCGACGGCATCGCCATCGTGGAATATGCCGAGGCCCCGGCCGACGGCTCGCCCCGCGAGGTCGTGTTCTCGTCGAAGTTCGCCTGCCCGGTGTCGGGCTTCACCATCTCGGAGATCGAGCCGCGGCTCTTCTCCTTCAACAACCCCTTCGGCGCCTGCCCGCACTGCGGCGGGCTCGGCTCGCAGATGACGGTGGACGCCGAACGGGTGGTGCCGGACCCGACGCTGTCGCTCAAGCGCGGCGCCATCTCGCCCTGGTCGAAGTCGTCCTCGCCCTATTACGCCCAGACGCTCGACTCGCTGGCCAAGCACTACCGGTTCCGGCTCGACGCCAAGTGGAACAGCCTGCCCCAGGCGGTTCGCGACGTGGTGCTGTTCGGCTCCGGCGAGGAGGCGATCCGCTTCAACTACGACGACGGCGCGCGGGCCTACGGCGTCACCAAGCCCTTCGAGGGCGTGGTGAAGAGCCTCGACCGGCGCTTCAAGGAGACGGACAGCGAGTTCGTCCGCGAGGAGATCTCGCGCTACATGGGCGCCGTGCCCTGCGCCACCTGCGCGGGCGCGCGGCTGAAGCCCGAGGCGCTGGCCGTGCGGGTGGCGGACCGCACCATCTCGGCGGCGGCCGAACTGTCGATCCGCAAGGCCATCGCCTGGTTCGACGCCCTGCCGGGCCAGCTCGACGAAAAGCGCAACGAGATCGCGGCCCGCATCCTGAAGGAGATCCGCGACCGGCTGCGCTTCCTCATCGACGTGGGCCTCGACTACCTCACGCTCGGGCGCGGCGCCGGCACGCTGTCGGGCGGGGAAAGCCAGCGCATCCGCCTGGCGTCGCAGATCGGCTCGGGGCTGACGGGCGTGCTCTACGTGCTGGACGAGCCCTCGATCGGCCTGCACCAGCGCGACAACGAGCGGCTGCTCGGCACGCTGCGGCGCCTGCGGGGCCTCGGCAACAGCGTGATCGTCGTCGAGCACGACGAGGACGCGATCCTGGCGGCCGACTACGTGGTGGACGTCGGCCCCGGCGCCGGCGTCCACGGCGGGCACATCGTGGCGGCCGGCACGCCGGCCGAGATCATGGCGAACCCCGCCTCGCTCACCGGCGACTACCTCGCGGGCCGCAGGCACGTCGGCGTGCCGCGCCGCCGCCGCGCCGCCAAGGAGGGCCAGCAGCTCCGCGTCGTCAACGCGCGCGGCAACAACCTCAAGAACGTGACCATGGAGCTGCCGCTCGGCACCTTCTCCTGCATCACAGGCGTGTCGGGCGGCGGCAAGTCGACGCTGGTGATCGACACGCTCTTCGCGGCGGCGGCCCGCCGGCTCGGGGGCGCGGCCGAGCACCCGGCCCCGCACGACGCGGTGGAGGGGCTGGAGTTCCTCGACAAGGTCATCGACATCGACCAGTCGCCGATCGGCCGCACGCCGCGCTCGAACCCCGCCACCTACACGGGGGCCTTCACGCCGATCCGCGACTGGTTCGCCGGGCTGCCGGAGTCGAAGGCGCGCGGCTACGGGCCGGGCCGCTTCTCGTTCAACGTGAAGGGAGGCCGCTGCGAGGCCTGCCAGGGCGACGGCGTCATCAAGATCGAGATGCACTTCCTGCCCGACGTCTACGTCACCTGCGACGTGTGCAAGGGCAAGCGCTACGGGCGCGAGACGCTGGACGTGAAGTACCGCGACCGCTCCATCGCGGACGTGCTCGACATGACGGTCGAGGAGGCGGCCGACCTGTTCAAGGCCGTGCCGTCGATCCGGGACAAGATGCGGACGCTGAGCCGCGTCGGCCTCGGCTACGTCAAGGTCGGCCAGCAGGCCAACACCCTGTCGGGCGGCGAGGCCCAGCGGGTGAAGCTGTCGAAGGAGCTGTCCCGGCGCTCGACGGGGCGGACGCTCTACATCCTGGACGAGCCCACGACGGGCCTGCATTTCGAGGACGTGGCGAAGCTCCTGGCCGTGCTGCAGGAGCTCGTCGACCAGGGCAACACGGTGGTGGTGATCGAGCACAACCTCGAAGTCATCAAGACGGCCGACTACATCGTCGATCTCGGCCCCGAGGGCGGCGACGGCGGCGGCCGCATCGTCGCCACGGGCTCCCCCGAGGAGGTGGCCCGCAACCCCGCCAGCCACACCGGGCGCTTCCTGCGCGACGTTCTGGCCCGGCGCCCGTTGCAGGCAGCGGCAGAGTAGAGCGGGCCATCACCTCAGAACGGTTTCCAAAGGGCTTGCCCTTTGGCGGGTTTCAGGGCGGAGCCCTGAAGATCCTGGCTTTGTCAGTTCTATTTATCATTTTCTCTATTGAGGGCTATTCAGGGCTCTGCCCTGAAACCCGCAAAAGGCCGGTGGCCTTTTGAAACCGGACTGATGCGACATCCAGCGTCCGTCAGGACAGCACCGGCCATGTGACCGGCGGTCGAGGACGGATGGCGAGTTCCGGCGATGAGCCACCGCTCCGCCGAAACTCGTCCGACGTTTATGGTGCATCGCACCATAACGGCATGCTTACCGGAGATGCGGGACGCCTCCGAATCCGGCATTGCGGGCCGCCGCTGCCCATCTCGACGGCGGAACTTCCCAGCAGTCATGCAACGGAAACATGACAGCACGGCGAAGAGTGCCTCAACCACGCCGAAACGACGCCATTTCGCTCCCATTTGACCATCGATCCTAACGGATCGTGAACTTGTCCATGCACCAGACGCATGTCAGCCGTTTGCGCTTGTGCGTGGTGGGATGAGCGAAAGCGCGTATATTGCGCTGCATCAAAGGTCATGCAGGACGGAGCGCGTGGCTCGGCCCCGCCAACGACAAGGAACCTTTCGATGTTCAACTTCATCGCCAACTGGCGCCGTGAGCACGACGCCATCCGTGAACTCTCCCGCCTGACGGACCGCGAGCTCGCCGACCTCGGCATCGCCCGCGCCGACATCAAGGCCGTGGCGGCCCGCGCCACCGTGACGGCCCGCGACGCGGTCGCCGCAGCCCCGCAGCTCGCCGCCGCGCTCCCGGCCCAGGACTGGGCCGAGGCCGCCGCCCCCTCCTGGGGCGCCCACAACCGTCAGTCCCTCGCCGCCTGACGCCTTCCGTCGGACGCCGGCCCGCCGCCTCGCGCGGCGAGCCCCGACCATGCCCGCCATTGTGTGTGGGTGGGCATGTCTTCCCCGCCCGCGCGCCGCCTCCCGCGGCGACATCGGGCTAACAAAATCGGAGCAATCCCATGATCAAGACCCTGTCCGTCAAGCTCGCCGCCTGGCGCCGTTACCGCGAGTCCGTCCGCGAGCTGTCCCGCCTGTCGGACCGCGAGCTGAACGACCTCGGCATCGGCCGCGCCGACATCCACGTCCTCGTGCGCCAGAGCGCCGAGAGCGAAGCCTGATCCCGATCGATCCACCCGACGACACCCGCGCCCGCCGAGCGACCGCTCCGGCGGGCGCTCCATTTTCGGGAGCGCTTGCGGAGGCCGCGGGCTTTCCATAGGTCTGGGCGATGTCGATCACCCAGCCCGAACCCATCCACGTCATCGGCGGCGGCCTCGCCGGCTCCGAAGCCGCGTGGCAGATCGCCCGCGCCGGCCTGCCCGTCGTGCTGCACGAGATGCGCCCGACCCGCCCCACCGACGCCCACAAGACCCAGGACCTCGCCGAGCTCGTCTGCTCGAACTCGTTCCGCTCGGACGACGCGCTCGGCAACGCCGTCGGCGTGATCCACCGCGAGATGCGTCGCCTGGGCTCGCTCATCATGAGCTGCGCGGATCGCCATCAGGTCCCGGCCGGCGGCGCCCTGGCGGTCGACCGCGAGGGCTTCGCGGCGGCCGTGACGGCCGCCATCGCGGCCGAGCCGCTCATCACCCTGCGCCGCGAGGCGGTGGACGGCCTCCCGCCCGACGACTGGACCGACGTCATCGTGGCGACCGGCCCGCTGACCTCGCCGGGCCTGGCGAAGGCCATCGCGGCGCTCGGCGGCGAGGAGCACCTCGCCTTCTTCGACGCCATCGCGCCGATCGTCTACAAGGACAGCATCGACTTCGACAGGGCCTGGTACCAGTCGCGCTACGACAAGGTCGGGCCGGGCGGCAACGGACTCGACTACGTCAACTGCCCGCTCGACCGCGCTCAGTACGATGCCTTCGTGGACGCGCTGCTGACCCGCGAGACGACCTCCTTCAAGGAATGGGAGGGCACGCCCTACTTCAACGGCTGCCTGCCCATCGAGGTCATGGCGGAGCGCGGGCGGGAGACGCTGCGGCACGGGCCGATGAAGCCCGTCGGCCTGACCAACCCCAACGACCCCACCGTGAAGCCCTGCGGCATCGTCCAGCTCCGCCAGGACAACGCGCTGGGCACGCTCTACAACATGGTGGGGTTCCAGACGAAGCTGAAGCACGCCACCCAGATCGAGGTGTTCCGCACCATCCCGGGGCTGGAGCGGGCCGAGTTCGCCCGGCTCGGCGGCCTCCACCGCAACACCTTCATCAACTCGCCGCGCCTGCTCGACGCGCGGCTGCGGCTCAAAGCCATGCCGCGCCTGCGCTTCGCCGGGCAGATCACGGGCTGCGAGGGCTACGTGGAGAGCGCCGCCGTGGGATTGATGGCGGGCCGCATGGCGGCCGCCGAGCGGCGGGGCGAGGACCTCGCCGTGCCGCCCGCCACCACGGCCATCGGGGCGCTGCTGAACCACATCACGGGCGGGCATATCGAGACGGTCGACGCCGGGCCGCCGTCGTTCCAGCCCATGAACGTCAACTTCGGCCTGTTCCCGCCCCTCGGCGAGGCGCCCCGCTCCGAGACGGGGAAGAAGCTGCGCGGGCCGGAGAAGGCCCAGGCCAACAAGCGGGCGATGAGTCTGAGGGCCGAGCGGGACCTGGAGAATTGGCTGGGCACCGACGCCGTGAGGGCGGACGCGGCCTGAAGAGAACGTTTCCTTCTCCCGCGAGCGGGAGAAGGGAAGTCTCGTCACCACATGTCGAGGGCGACGCGGGCCTCGTCGGACATGCGGCTCTGGTCCCACGGCGGGTCGAACACCATCGAGACCTTGGCGCCGGCGACGCCGGGCACCCCGGACGCCGCCGTCTCGACCCAGCCCGGCATCTCGCCGGCCACGGGGCAGCCGGGCGCCGTCAGCGTCATGTCGATCGACACGAACTTCGAATCGTCGATCTCGATCTTGTAGATCAGGCCCAGCTCGTAGATGTCGACCGGGATCTCGGGGTCGTAGACGGTCTTCAGCGCCGCCACGAGGCCCTCGGTGATCCCCTCCAACTCGGCGGGGGGGATCGCGGGAGCCGGCTCGATCTCCGGCAGGTTGGGCTGGTCGGGGGGCGCCTTGGCGGCAGCGTCTGACATGGGAGGAGCCTTCAAGCGAAGAGCGCTTCGGCACGCAGGAGCGCGTCCGCCAGGGCATCGACCTCTTCGCGGGTGTTGTAAAGCCCGAAGGAGGCGCGGCAGGTCGCCGTGACGCCGAAGCGCTGCAGGAGCGGCATGGCGCAATGCGTGCCGGCCCGCACGGCCACGCCGTAGCGGTCGATCACGGTCGCGATGTCGTGCGCGTGGGCGTTCTCCATCGAGAAGGACACGATGGCGCCCTTGTCCTTCGCACGGCCGTAGATCCGCAGCGAGTTGACCCGGCCCAGGCGCTCGTGGGCGTAGCGCGTGAGGTCGCCCTCATGCGCGCGGATCCGGTCTCGGCCGATCTCGCGCATGTAGTCGAGCGCGGCGCCGAGGCCGATCGCCTGGACGATCGGCGGCGTGCCGGCCTCGAATCGGTGCGGGGGGGAATTGTAGGTGACGCCCTCGGTCGTCACGACGTCGATCATCTCGCCGCCGCCGTTGAAGGGCGGCAGGGACGCGAGCATGTCCTTCTTGCCATAGAGCACGCCGATGCCGGTCGGGCCGTAGACCTTGTGGCCGGTGAAGAGGTAGAAATCGGCGTCGAGGTCGCGCACGTCGACGTCGAGGTGCACGGCCCCCTGCGACCCGTCCACCAGCACGGGCACGCCGTGGGCGTGGGCGATGCGGATCACCTCCTTGATGGGCGTGATGGTGCCCAGCATGTTGGACATGTGCGTCATGGCGACGATCTTGGTGCGCGGCGACAGCGCGGCCTCGAATTCGTCGAGCGACAGGTTGCCGTCCTCGTCGACCCCGACCCACTTCAGCACCGCGCCCTTGCGCTCCCGCAGGAAGTGCCAGGGCACGATGTTGGAATGGTGCTCCATGATCGAGAGCACGATCTCGTCGCCCTCGCCGATGTGGGCGAGGCCGAAGGAGGAGGCGACGAGGTTCACCGCCTCGGTGGCCGAGCGCGTGAAGACGATCTCGTCGACCGATTCGGCGTTGAGGAAGGCCCGCACCTTCTCGCGCGCCCCCTCGAAGGCCTCTGTGGCGGCGTTGGCGAGGTAGTGCAGGCCACGGTGCACGTTGGCGTATTCGGTCTCGTAGGCCGTGGTGATGCGCTCGATCACGGCCCTGGGCTTCTGGGCCGAGGCCGCGTTGTCGAGGTAGACGAGGGGCTTGCCGTAGGGGGTGAGCGACAGGGCCGGGAAGTCCCGGCGCACCGCCGCCACGTCGTAGAAGGGCTGATCGAGCATGGGAGTCACCGTCCGTGTTGCCGGAGCCACTGGCCGATGCGGTCGGCGAACTCGCCCCTGACGGCGTCGTTCGCCACGGCCTCGATGCCCTCGGCCGCGAAGGCTTCGAGGAGCAGCGCCTGGGCCTCCTTCAGCGGGATGCCGCGGGCGCGCAGGTAGAAGAGCTGGTCCTCGTCGAGCGAGCCCGCCGTCGCGCCGTGGCCGCAGACCACGTCGTCGGCGAAGATCTCCAGCTCCGGCTTGTTGTACATGCTGGCGCCGTCGCCGAGGAAGATCGCCTTGGACAGCATCTTGCCGTCGGTCTTCTGCGCGCCGGGCGCCACCACGACCTTGCCCTGGTAGATGCCGGTCGATTCGTCCGCGAGCACGTGCTTGTAGAGCTCGCGGCTCTCGCAGTGCGGCGCCGTGTGGGTGACGATCAGCGTCGTGTCGACGTGCGAGCGCCCGTCGAGCAGCGACACGCCCTGGAAATGCGCCACCGTGTCGGGGCCCGCGAATTCCAGGTAGGCCTGACGCCGCGTGACGCCGCCCGTGGCGATGAGCGTGGTGGCGTCGAACTTCGCGTCGGCGCCGAGCCGCACCAGCGTGGTGCCGAAGTGCATCGCCTTCGGGCCGAGCCCGTCGACCCGCACGAGGTGCTCCAGGCTGGCGCCGTCGCCGACCGAGGCGACCAGGACGGAGGTCGCCAGCGACTGCGCCTCGTCGAGCGCGGCGTGGCGCTCGATCACGGTGGCCGAAGCGCCGTCGCCGAGCTGCAGGTAGCTCCGGTCGTAGGTCGCGGCCGGCGCGCGCCCGCTGATCAGCACGACGATCTCGATCGGCGCCGCGACGGCCGTGCCGGCCTCGACCTCGATCATCACGCCGCCCTGCAGGAAGGCGGCGTTGAGCTCCAGCAGCGACTCAGGCTGGCCGAGCTTCTGGGCGGCGTGCAGCGAGGGCGCGAGGGCGCGCGTGCCGAGCCCATCCAGCACCGACGTCACCCGCACGCCGGCGCCGAGGGGCGCCGGGTCGGACAGGGCCGGGACGTAGTGGCCGTCGAGCACGACGAGGCGGGCGGCACCCGGAACGGCATGGGCGTCGAGGCGGGCGCGGGCGGCCGCGACCGTCGCGGCATCGGGCTCGGCGGCGGGCGGCAGGGCCTCGCGCAAAAGGCCGCGCATGTCGGTGTAGTGCCAGCTCTCGATGCGGCGGCCGGGGAGCCCGGCCTCGGCGAAGGCCGCGAAGGCGGCGTCGCGCCGCGCCGCGGAGGCGTCGGCGGGGCGGCGCGCGCGGAACTGGTCGGCCAGCGCGCGCTCGGCGTCGTGGTCCTTGCGGATGATCGGGGCCATGGCGTCGACCTCAGGCGGCGTCCGCGACATAGTCGCGGTAGCCGTTCTTCTCCAGCTCCAACGCCAGGGCGGCGTCCCCGCTCTTGATGATGCGGCCCTTGGACATGATGTGGACCACGTCCGGCTTGATGTAGTCGAGCAGGCGCTGGTAGTGCGTGATGACCAGGAAGCCGCGGTTGGACGCGCGCAGCGCGTTGACGCCGTTCGACACGATGCGCAGCGCGTCGATGTCGAGGCCGGAATCGGTCTCGTCGAGCAGGCCGTAGCGCGGCTCCAGCAGCGCCATCTGCAGGATCTCCATGCGCTTCTTCTCGCCGCCCGAGAAGCCGACGTTCAGCGGGCGCTTGAGCATGTCGGGGTCGACTTCGAGCTTGGCGGCGCCGTTCTTCACGTGGCGCATGAAGTCGGGGGTCGAGAGCTCCGCCTCCCCGCGCGCCTTGCGCTGGGCGTTCACCGAAGCCTTGAGGAACGTCATGGTGGCGACGCCGGGGATCTCGACCGGGTACTGGAAGGCCAGGAACAGGCCCTTGGCGGCCCGCTCCTCGGGGTCCATCTCCAGCACGTTCTCGCCGTCGAGCAGCACTTCGCCGTCCGTCACCTCGTAGTCCGCGCGCCCCGCGATGACGTAGGACAGCGTCGACTTGCCGGAGCCGTTCGGGCCCATGACGGCCGCGACCTCGCCCGGTCTGATGGTGAGGTCGAGCCCTCGGAGGATCTTCTGCCCGTCCACTTCGACGTGGAGATTCCTGACTTCCAGCATGGTGTCACCCTGTCGATCCCGTGCGGAGGCGCCCCGCCGGCCGGCGGGGTGCCCTTCGTGTGATGGCGCGATGGTCAGCCGACGCTGCCTTCGAGCGAGATGGCGATCAGCTTCTGGGCCTCGACGGCGAACTCCATCGGCAACTGCTGGAGCACGTCGCGCACGAAGCCGTTGACGATCAGCGCGGTCGCCTCCTCGGCCGAGAGCCCGCGCTGGCGGCAGTAGAAGAGCTGGTCCTCGGAGATCTTCGAGGTGGTGGCCTCGTGCTCGAAGACGGCCGTGGAGGTCTTGGCCTCGATGTAGGGCACCGTGTGGGCGCCGCACTGCTCGCCGATCAGCAGGGAGTCGCAGTTGGTGAAGTTGCGGGCGTTGGTGGCCTTGCGGTGCGCCGACACGAGGCCGCGGTAGGTGTTGTCCGACTTGCCGGCCGCGATCCCCTTCGAGATGATGCGGCTCGTCGTGTCGCGACCGAGATGAATCATCTTGGTGCCGCTGTCGACCTGCTGCATGCCGTTGGAGATGGCGATGGAGTAGAACTCGCCGCGCGAATTGTCGCCGCGCAGGATGCAGGACGGGTACTTCCAGGTGATGGCCGAGCCGGTCTCCACCTGCGTCCAGGAGATCTTGGCCCGCGCCTCGCGGCAGTCGCCGCGCTTGGTCACGAAGTTGTAGATGCCGCCCCGGCCCTCGGCGTCGCCCGGATACCAGTTCTGGACGGTCGAGTATTTGATCTCGGCGTCTTCCAGCGCCACGAGCTCGACCACGGCGGCGTGGAGCTGGTTCTCGTCGCGCATCGGGGCCGTGCAGCCCTCGAGATAGCTGACGTAGGAGCCCTTGTCGGCGATGATCAGCGTGCGCTCGAACTGGCCGGTCTTGGTGTCGTTGATGCGGAAATAGGTCGACAGCTCCATCGGGCAGCGCACCCCCGGCGGGATGTACACGAAGGATCCGTCGGAGAAGACGGCCGAGTTCAGCGTGGCGTAATAATTGTCCGTCACCGGCACGACCGAGCCGAGGTACTTCCTGACGAGCTCGGGGTGGCTGTGGACGGCCTCGGAGATCGGGCAGAAGATCACGCCGGACTTGGCGAGTTCGGCCTTGAAGGTGGTGGCGACCGAGACGGAGTCGAAGACCGCGTCCACGGCGACGCGCGACGACGGCTCGACGCCGGCCAGGATCTCCTGCTCGCGCAGGGGGATTCCGAGCTTCTCGTAGGTGCGCAGCAGCTCGGGGTCGACCTCGTCGAGCGACTTCGGGCCGGCCGTGCCCTTGGGCGAGGAGAAGTAATGCAGGTCCTGGTAGTCGATCGGCGGATGCTTGACGCGCGACCAGTCCGGCGACTCCATGGTCAGCCAACGGCGGTAGGCTTCGAGGCGCCATTCCGTCAGCCAGGCCGGCTCGTCCTTCTTGGCCGAGATGAAGCGGACGATGTCCTCGCTCAGGCCCTTGGGGGCCCTGTCGGACTCGATGTCCGTGATGAAGCCGTACTTGTATTCGCTGACGTCGATCGCCTTGACGCGATCGACGGTGTCCTGAACAGCCGCCATCTCAGTCTCCCCGACCGGCCGCGGGAGCGACGCGATCCTGTTCGCAACGGCTCTGTCGGAGCCCCGTCATCCATATAGTCACGCGGCGGATCGAAACCGACCCCCGCGCATGCGGTTCACTGCCGTGGCCAGCGCGTCCGCGGCGCGATCCGCCTCCGCCTCCGTCGAGCTCCAGCCGAAGCTCACCCGCAGGGCGCCGGAAGTGAGATCGGGTCTCACTTTCATCGCGTCAAGCACGTGCGACCGACCGACCACCCCGGACGCGCAGGCCGAGCCCGACGACACCGCGACGCCGTCGAGGTCGAGCGCGATCAGCAGCCGCTCGGCCGTCACCCCCGGCACCGCGAACGCGCAGGTGTTGGGCAGGCGCGGGGCGCCGCGGCCGAAGACCTCGGCGTCGGGTGCCGTCGCCAGCAGGGCGGACTCGAAGCGGTCGCGCAGGCCCGCGAGGCCACCGGTGACGCCCAGCGCCGCCGCCGCCCCGAAGGCCGCGATGGCCGCCACGTTCTCGGTGCCGGAGCGGAAGCCGCGCTCCTGCCCGCCGCCCCGCAGCACCGGCGCGCCGAGCGACGCCCGTCCGCCCGTCACCACCACGGCGCCCGCGCCCGGGAGGCCGCCGAGCTTGTGGGCCGACAGGAGCAGGATGTCGGCGCCGAGCGCGTCGCAGGGCACGCGCCCAGCGGCCTGCACGGCATCGCAGAGGAGGAGGCCGGCGTGGGCCCGCACGCGGGCCGCGAGGGCGGGGATGGGCTGGAGCACGCCCGTCTCGTTGTTGGCGGCCTGCACGGCCACCACGGCCCGCCCGCCGGACGCGAGCGCCGCGTCGAGACCCGCGAGGTCGAGCGTGCCGTCGTGGAGCACGGGCAGCGCCGTCACGGCCTCGGCGGGGAAGCGGTGGCCGCGGAGCACGGCCGCGTGTTCGGTCGCCGACACGAGCAGCCGGTCGAAGCCGGCGCGGCCATCGGCCGCGAGGTCGGGCGACAGGGCGAGGTGGGCGGCCTCGGTGGCGCCCGAGGTGAAGACCACGGCCTCGGGCCGCGCCCCGGCGAGGGCGGCCACGCGGGCCCGGGCCGCCTCGACCAGCGCGCGGGCGCGGCGGCCCTCGGCGTGCACCGAGGACGGGTTGGCGGCACCCTCCAGCGCGGCGAGGGCCGCGGCGCGGGCTTCGGGGCGCAGCGGCGACGTCGCGTTGTGGTCGAGGTAGGCGCGCGGGCGCGCGGGCTGGCCGTTCACGGGCGGATCACTCAAATGTCTTGCAATCGCAAGGGGCAGGCGTGCTAAGAGGCCGCTGGCCCGCGGGCGAGACCGGGCTCGATGCCGTGAGCGGCGACCGTCATCCTGTTAGAATCGTTCTAACGGGGTTACGGCCTCGGGAAACCGGAGTCAAGCGAGCCCGTCCGGCTGCCCAAAGCCCATCCCGCAGCGCCCGGCGCGCGCCGCCAAGGGGGGCCCGCGGCCGCGATCCCGCGGCGGAACGCTCGGAGAATCCATGCCTGAAGTCATCTTTGCCGGACCCGCCGGCCGGCTCGAAGGCCGCTTCCATCCCGCCAAGAAGCGCGGCGCCCCCATCGCCATCGTGCTGCACCCGCACCCGCAGTTCGGCGGCACGATGAACAACCAGATCGTCTACAACCTCTATTACGCTTTCGCCGAGCGCGGCTTCTCGGTGCTGCGCTTCAACTTCCGCGGCGTCGGCCGCAGCCAGGGCCACTTCGACCACGGCGCCGGCGAGCTCAGCGACGCCGCCGCCGCGCTCGACTGGGCCCAGACCGTCAGCCCCGACGCCCGCGCCTGCTGGATCGCCGGCTTCTCGTTCGGGGCCTGGATCGGCATGCAGCTCCTGATGCGCCGCCCGGAGGTCGAGGGCTTCATCTCCATCGCGGCCCCCGCGACGCTCTTCGACTTCTCCTTCCTGGCGCCCTGCCCCTCGTCCGGCCTCTTCGTCCACGGCGACAAGGACCGCGTGGCGCCGCTGAAGGAGGTGCAGATGCTGATCGAGAAGCTGAAGACCCAGAAGGGCATCCTGATCGAGCACGCGGTGATCCCGGACGCCAACCACTTCTTCGAGAACTGCGTCGACGCCCTGATCCTGGAGGTCAGCGCCTACCTCGACCGGCGCCTCGACAACCCGGTCCGCACCGCGATCCCGGCCCGCAGCACCGGGAGCTGATCGTCAGCGCGGCGCCGGGTGGAAGACGCCACCCGTCGTCGGCGCCCCCACGCCCGTGCTGCCCGGAAAGGTGAGCGGCAGCCCCAGCCGCGAGCGCACCGCGAGATAGGCGAAGGCCTGGGCCTCGATGGCGTCCCCGGCCCAGCCGAGGTCCGCGGCGCCGAGCACGCGGCAGGGCAGCCGGGCGCCGAGCCGGCCCATCAGCGTCGCGTTGTGGGCGCCGCCGCCGCAGACCACCAGCACCTGCGGCCGGCCCGCGAGCAGGTCGAGCGCGCGGGCCACGCCGGCGGCCGTGAAGTCCGTCAGGGTGGCGGCCGCGTCGGCCGTCGCGAGGCCGGCGACGGCGTCGCGCGACCAGTCGTTGCGGTCGAGCGATTTCGGCGGCGGCGCGTCGAAATAGGGGTGCCGCAGCAGCGCGTCCACGATTTCGGCGTGGATCCGCCCCGCGCCCGCGGTGGCGCCGTCCCGGTCGAAGGGCTGGCCGGTCCTCTCCAGCATGAGGTCGTCGACCAGCGCGTTGCCCGGCCCCGTGTCGAAGGCGACCGGGTCGGCGTCGCCCGCGAGGAAGGTGACGTTGGCGACGCCGCCGACGTTGAGCAGCGCCGCGGGCCGCTCCAGCCCCGCGGCCTCGGCCAGCGCGCGGTGGAAGGCCGGCACCAGCGGCGCGCCCTGCCCCCCGGCCGCGACGTCGGCGGCGCGCAGGTCCGCCACGACGTCGATCCCGCAGCCCCGCGCGAGCGCCGCACCGTCGCCGATCTGCACGGTGAGGCCGCGCTCGGGCCGGTGAAGCACCGTCTGGCCGTGGAAGCCGACGAGGGCGAGGCCGCGCGTCTCGGCCGGGTGGCGCGCGACGAAGTCCCGCACGGCCGCGACGTGCAGCGCCGTCACCCGCACCTCGGCCTCGGCCAGGGCGCCGGGCCGCGCGTCCCGGTCCGCGAGGCCCACGGCGTCGGCGAGCGCGCGCCGCAGCAGCGCCCGGTCGGCCTCGGCATAGGGGACGGAGCCCGTCGGGCCGAAGCTCAAGGCGTGGCGGCCGTCCGTCTCCAGCAGGGCGAGGTCGATGCCGTCCATCGACGTGCCGCTCATCAGACCCAGTGCCAGCATGACCGCACCCCCTCCCGCAGAGGCCCTCAGGGTCGCCGATGTTGCGCGGCCGGGCAAGACGCCATAGACGGGCCCACGCCGGCTTCGCCCACCCGTCGGGGCGCGGCGCCCCTCCCCGAGCCGTCAGGTCGATACGATGTCCGCCAGCCCCGAGCAGGCCCCGCCCGCCTCCGACTTCCTCCGGGTGATGCGCGAGCGCGGCTACGTGCACCAGATGTCCGACGAGGCCGGCATCGACGCGCTGGCGCGCCGCGGCGAGCTCAACACCTACGTGGGCTACGACTGCACGGGGCCGTCGCTGCACGTGGGCAGCCTCGTGTCGATCATGATGATGCACTGGCTCCAGGAGACCGGCGCCGGCCAGCCCGTCGTGCTGATGGGCGGCGGCACGACGCGGGTCGGCGACCCCTCCGGCAAGGACGAGTCGCGCCAGATCCTCACGGTGGAGCAGATCGACGCCAACAAGGAGAGCATCAAGGGCAACTTCGCCCGGCTCGTCCGCTTCGGCGAGGGCGCGACCGACGCCGTCATGGCGGACAACGCCGACTGGCTGACGAAGCTCAACTACATCGACTTCCTGCGCGACGTGGGCCGGCACTTCTCGGTCAACCGCATGCTGTCGATGGACAGCGTGAAGATGCGGCTCGACCGCGATCAGGAGCTGTCGTTCCTGGAGTTCAACTACATGTGCCTGCAGTCCTACGACTTCGTCGAGCTCAACCGGCGCTTCGCCTGCCGGCTGCAGATGGGCGGGTCGGACCAGTGGGGCAACATCGTCACGGGCCTCGACCTCGGCCGCCGCATGGGCACGCCGCAGCTCTACGCCCTCACCTGCCCGCTCATCACCACGAGCTCGGGCGCCAAGATGGGCAAGACCGCCGCGGGCGCCGTGTGGCTGAAGCCCGAGATGCTGAGCCCCTACGACTACTGGCAGTTCTGGCGCAACACGGAGGACGCCGACGTGGGGCGCTTCCTGCGGCTCTTCACGCTGCTGCCGCTGGACGAGGTCGCCCGGCTGGAGGCGCTCGGCGGCGCCGAGATCAACGAGGCCAAGAAGCGCCTCGCCACCGAGGCCACGGCGCTGATGCACGGGGCCGGGGCCGCGGAGGCCGCGGCCGAGACGGCGCGGCTCACCTTCGAGCAGGGCGCGCCGGCCTCCGACCTGCCGACCGTGACGGTGCCGGCGGCGGAGTTCGCGGCGGGCCTCGGCGTGCTCTCGGCCTTCACCCGCGCGGGCCTCGTGTCGTCGACGGGCGAGGCGCGCCGGCAGATCAGGGGCGGCGGCCTCAGGGTCAACGGCGACGCGGTGTCGAGCGAGGCCCTGACGCTCGGCGCGGGCGACCTCGTGGCGGGCGCCGTGAAGCTGTCGCTCGGCCGCAAGAGGCACGTGCTGCTCAAGCCCGAGTGACGGCGGGAGCGGGCGGCCCGGACGCGGCACCCTGTCCGATGAATCATCGGCTCGGGTGCCCTGATCTCGCCTTCATCCTTCGATGACCATAGCGCCATCGCCCTTCCGTCCATTAACGTCCGAGCCGTAGCGCCTCTTGCACAGTGGCCACGTCATCTCCGTTCGAACCGGAGAGCGGGGCGACGATCATG
The DNA here is from genome assembly GCA_964242785.1 of uncultured Lichenihabitans sp. Classification (GTDB taxonomy): domain Bacteria; phylum Pseudomonadota; class Alphaproteobacteria; order Rhizobiales; family Beijerinckiaceae; genus Lichenihabitans. The sequence goes on from CAXTBR010000012.1 coordinate 57,493, forward strand.
GGCGCGACATCGCAGCAGGTACAACGAGCGGCGCCCCAGGGCGACCCGCCATCCGGCCGCGACGGCGCTGTCGGGTCGACGACCTCCGCTGCGACCCCGGTCGGCGGCGACCTCGACGTCCGCGGGCTGCAGCGCGCCCTCGAACGGCAGGTCGGGCCGCCGGAGACACCCGCCCCACGGCCGGCATCGCCCGCGCCGGCGATCCGCTTCGGGGTGCCGCAGAATCCCTACAGCCTGAAGGGCGTCGAGGTCCTGAAGGGCGTCGGCTGGCGCCGGGCCGGCAAGGTGGCGCTGGGGCTCGGGGTCGTCGGGGTCTTCGGCGTGCTGCCGGTCCGGACGCTGCTCCAGACGTCGAGCGTCGAGGCCGTCGTCAACGCCCGCGTCGTGACGCTGCGCTCGCCGATCGAGGGCGAGATCGTGGCCTCGCCCACGGAGCTCCAGGCGCCGGGCATCCTGCCGCGCGGCGTCGCCCTTCTCCGGATCGTCGACGCGCGGGCCGACCGCGGGCGCCTCGACGAGCTGAACGGGCGCATCGCCCGCCTGTCCAGCCAGCGGAAGGCCAACGAGACCCGCCTCGTCTCGGCCCGCTCCGGGCAGACGTCGCTCGCGAGGCGCGCCGATGCGTTCCGCCTCGGCCGGATCGAGCAGTTCAAGGCACGGGTCGCCGAGCTGGGCAGCGAGGTCACGGCCGCGGCCGGGCGCGCCGAGGAGGCCGTTGCGGACCGGGACCGCGCCGCGCTCCTGGCCCGCTCGGGCAGCATGGGGAAGGTCCAGCTCGCCCACCTCACCCGCCTTGCCACGATCGCGATCGAGGCGGCATCCGCCACGCGGGCCCGCCTGCAGGCCGCGACCGTCCAGCTCGCCTCGGCGAAGGACGGCATCCTCCTCAGCGACGGCGACGGCGACCTGCCGAACTCGGTGCTGCGGGACGACGACCTCCGCCGCCAGATCGCCGACCTCGAAGCCGAGATCGCGAGCCTCGACGCGGAACTCCGGGAGACGCGGCAGCAGGTCGGGGCCGAGCAGGCGCGATTCGGCGTGCTGGACGAGGTCACGATGACGGTGCCGGCCGCGGGCCGGATCTGGGAAGCCGTGGTGTCGCCCGGCGAACACGTCCGCGCGGGCCAGGACCTCGTCAGGCTGATCGACTGCTCCACCGCCATGGTGACGGCCGACGTGACGGAATCGGTCTACAACCGGCTCGCCTTCGGCAGCACGGCGCGGTTCATCCCGGCCGACGGCGGCCCCGACCTCGCCGGCCGCGTCGTCCAGCTCACCGGAGTCGCGGCCGCGCCGGCCAACCTCGCGATCGAGCCCGCGGCCCTGCGCAAGGAGCCCTACCGCGTCTCGGTCTCGATCCCGAGCGCCGACGGCGCCTGCGCGGTGGGACGCACCGGGCGGGTCGTGTTCGGCGAGCCGGAGGCCGCGGCCCGGTGAACGGCTCCCTCCTCACGGCCCTGGCGCCGGGCTTCGTCGCGGCCGGGGTGGCCGTGATGGTCACCCCCTTCCTCCGGCGGGAGGATTTCGCCGCGCGGCTCTTCATGATGAGCGTCGCGGTGGCGCTGATGGGCCGCTACTTCGTGTGGCGCGTGAGCGACACGCTGCCGCCCGCCGGCCTGACGCTCGACTTCGTGGTGGCCCTGCTGTTCCTCACCGTCGAATCGCTGACGCTGCTCGCCGCGGTCCTGGCCCTCATGTTCCTGTCGCGCACGCGCGACCGCACCGCCGAGGTCGAGGCCAACAAGCCCTGGCTCGCGAGCATCGCCCCGCCGCTGGTCGACCTGTTCATCTGCACCTACAACGAGGAGGAGGCGATCCTCGAGCGCACCATCGTGGGCGCGACGGGCCTCAACCACCCGAACTATCGCGTCTGGGTGCTGGACGACGGCAAGCGGGAGTGGCTGCGCGACCTGTCGGAGCGGCTGGGATGCCTCTATCTCACCCGACCGGACAATGCCCACGCCAAGGCCGGCAACATCAACCATGCCCTGGCCCATGTCGCGGCGCTCCCCGATCCCCCCGACTTCATCTCGATCCTCGACGCCGACTTCGTGCCGCTGCCCGATTTCCTGTCCCGCGCGCTCTGCCTGTTCCGCGACCCCGGCGTCGGGCTCGTGCAGACGCCGCAGCACTTCATCAACCCGGACCCGATCCAGGTGAACCTGTCGGCCGGCCACGTCTGGCCCGACGAGCAGCGCTTCTTCTTCGACGTGGTGCTGGCCTCGAAGGACGCCTGGGGCGCGGCCTTCTGCTGCGGGACGTCCTCGGTGATCCGCTTCGCGCCGCTCATGGGCATCGGCGGTTTCCCGACCGATTCGGTGACGGAGGACTACCTCGTGACGCTGCGCATGAAGGAGAGCGGCTTCACCACCTCCTACCTCAACGAGCCGCTGACGCTGGGGCTCGCGCCCGAGGGGCTGAAGGAGTTCATCACCCAGCGCGGCCGCTGGTGCCTCGGCTTCATGCAGATCACGCGGGGCCGCAGCGGCCCCTTCTCCCGCTCGTCCAAGCTCCGCTTCATCGACCGGCTGTCCCTCGTCGACGCCTTCCTGAGCTGGACGGCGGTCTACACCGGCAAGGCCTTCGCGCTGCTCATGCCCATCGCCTACCTGCTGTTCGGCATCCACGCCGTGCAGGCCAACCTCGGGGACCTGCTGCCGAAGTTCCTGCCCTATTTCGTGTGGCAGTCGGCGACGATGAGCTGGGTCTCGCGCGGGCGCTCGCTCACCTTCATGTCCGACGTGGGGACGCTCATCGTCACGCCGACCATCCTGAAGGCGGTGTTCACCGGCCTGCTGCGCCCGCAGGGACAGAAGTTCAAGGTGACGGCCAAGGGGGGCGACCGCGGCAAGCGCTTCATCGAGTGGAACCTGCTCGCGATCTTCGGCGCCCTCGTGGCGCTGAGCCTGGCCGGCATCGTCCACGCCTTCATGCTGGACCTCCAGGGCGACACGCTGACCGCGGGGGGCCTCGCCCTCGCCTGGACCTGGTACAACCTCGTGATCCTGGTGGTGGTCTGCTTCGTGTGCATCGAGCAGCCCCGCCGCCGCAAGGCCGAGCGGTTCGAGACCGACGAGCCCGTCGCCGTGACGGTCGAGGGCCGCCACCTGGCGGGGCGGCTCGTCGACATCTCGATCACCGGCGCGCGGCTGCAGGGGCCGGCCCCGGCGCCCGTCGGGACGGGCCTCGCCTGCACGATCCGCGGGCACGAGGTCCTGGGCACGATCGCCCGCGACCTCGGGGGCAGCTTCGCGGTGAAGTTCGACGAGTCGATCCAGACCCGCGTCGCGATGATCCGCAACTTCTACGCCGGCAACTACGTTCACGGCTTCCAGCAGATCGCCGCCGCGAACGTCGGGACGGCCATCGCCCGCCGGCTGTTCGACTGATGCGCGGTCCGCGCGGCGCAGCCGATGGTCACTCCCAAGCACCCCCGCGTTTCGAGGCCAAAACCGCACGCCTGCCATGCATCGGGGAACCCTGATCAGAACAAAAAGAGATCATCTCACCGACGGAGCGAGACCGTCGGCGACGATGACCTTCGGTTCGCTGCCGCGTGGAGAGGGTGCTTGGGAGTCGCGGCGCAAGCTGAAATCCACGTCGCGCTGCTCGAAGGCACCGGCCCCGACAAGCTCGGGGGCGTCGGCGTGCGCGGTCGACCCGTTCCCGTTGCGAGGCCGGCCATCGACCGGACCCGGGCGCGTTGCCGGATCGGCGACACCCCGTGCGGAGATCCGGTCTCATCGGCCCGATCATTGCAGGGGAAGATCCGACCCGGGCGGCGTCGGCGACGCTCATCTCTCGCCACGAGGGCTGTTTGCAGGACAATCTCGAGCTCAGCCTGCTGGCTCAAGGCGTCAGCATGACCTATCGCCGCGGCAACCTCACCACCGCGGCCCTGTCGGACTGCAGCCTCGACGTGCCGGTCGGGGGCTGGGCCTCGCTGATCGGCGCGTCGGGATGCGGCAAGTCCACGCTGCTGCGCATCATGGCCGACCTCGTCAAGCCGACGGCCGGGCATGTCGGCATCGGCGGCGTCGGCCCCGCGGAGGCCCGGGCGCTCCGCAGCTTCGCCCTGGTGTCCCAGCAGTCGGTGCTGCTCCCCCGGCGCAAGGTCCTCGCCGACGTGGAACTCGGCCTCGAAGTGGCGCGCGTCCCCGTGGCCGAGCGCCGCCGCCGGGCCGAGGAGGCCATCGCGCTCGTGGGGCTCGCCGAGATCATGCTGGCCCATATCGCGGCCTCGACCCGCCGCATCACCGTGGGCTCGGGGGTGCGGATCCTGTCCTCCGCCTCCCCGCTGCGGACCGTCGAGGAGATGTCGCTGCTGCACGTCCTCACCGGGGGCCGCGTCGAATACGGCATCGGACAGGGCTCGTTCCAGCCCAAGATGACGATGAGCCGCGAGGAGAAGGCGGCGCAGTTCCAGGGGGCGCTCGACGAGGTGCTGGACCTGCTGAGGACCGGCCAGCTCGACGGCACGGTCGAGATCTGCCCGAAACCCTCCCCCGCCATCGCCGGCAAGATCTGGGCGGCGGCGCGGGACGAGCCGACGCTGCGCTAGCTCGCGCGGCGCGGGGTCAACCTCGTGGTCGGGCAGGCGGAGCTCGCCGTCAAGCAGGCCGCCTACGTCCGCTGCTACCGCGAAGCCGGCGGCCGGGGCCTCACGCGCGGCGTCCGGCTCGTCTTCGTGGCGCCGACCCACGACGAGGCCATCGCCGGGAGCGAGGCCGCGGCGCAGACCTATTTCGGCATGATGGGCGGCAAGGGCTACCACAAGGAAGCGGTCGAGGAGGGCCTGTTGCCGCCGACCGTCGCTTCGCCCGAGGAACTCCGGCGGCAGGTCAGCTTCATCGTCGGCGATCCGGAGGAGGTCGCCCGGGCCCTCAACGACTACGCGGCGACCACCGGCGTCGACCGCCTCGACGTCATGGTGCAGATCCCGGGACTCCGGACCGACGCGGTCCGGCGCTCGATGGAGTTGCTGCAGCGGGAGGTGCGGCCGCGGCTGCGGCTGGCACCACTCGGGGCGGAGCAGCGCACGGCGGCTTGAGACCGGCCGTCGCCGACGATGACTCGTCGGTGACGGGATACGCCGCACGAGCGGCGGCGCGCCTTCGCGCCGGCCGGCGGTCGAGAGGTTCGACCGCTGGTCTCATTTGCGCCGGGACCGTCATCTCCGTGGGAGCCCTGAGCGGCGAGTCGGGGACCGCTGCCTGCGGGGGAGCCGACGCGGCGTCAGCCCCGCGCCACCAATGCCCCGCCGCGGGCCACCACGCGGCCGCGCTTGATGACGGTCCGGGCGGTCGGGCGCCGGAGCACCGCCTCGGGCACCGAGGGGACGGGGATGAGGACGAGGTCGGCCGCGCATCCCGGCGCGACGCCGTAGCCGGGCCGGGCCAGGACACCGGCCGCCAGGACCGTCGCCATGGCGAAGGCGTGGGCGAGGTCCTCGTCCGTGAAGAAGCCCTGCCGGTAGCCGATCACCGTGGCCCGGTCGAGCATGTCGCCGTCGCCGTAGGGCCACCAGGCGTCGCGGATGTTGTCCGACCCCGCGAACACCGTGACGCCGGCCGCCGCGAGCCGCAGCACGGGCGGCATCGGCCCCGTGCCGGGCGCGTTGGTCATGATCGCCACCCCGGCCTCCGCCAGCGCCTCGGCCGTGCGGCCGAAATCGGCGTCGTCGATGGCGCCGAGCGCGTAGGCGTGGCTGACCGACACGCGGCCGCCGAGGCCGACGGCGCGCGTCCGGGCCGCGATGTCGCGGAGCTCGAAGGCGCCGAGCGGGCCGGGATCGTGCAGGTGGATGTCGACGCCCGCGCCGCGGCGCTCGGCGATCGAGAAGACGGCGTCGAGGTGGCCCGTGATGTCGCCGTCGATGCCGGCCGGGTCGAGCCCGCCGACGAGGTCGGCTCCCTCGCCCAGCGCCGCCTCCAGCAGCGCCGCCGTGCCGGGATCCCGCAGGATGCCGCTCTGGGGAAAGGCCACGACCTGCAGGTCGACGAGGTCGCGGTAGCGGTCCTTCAGGCGCAGCACCGCCGCGAGGCCGGAGAGGCCGACCTCCGCATCGATGTCGACGTGGGTCCTGATCGCGCCGGTCCCGAAGGCCGCGACCTGTTCGATCAGCCGACCGCCCCGCTCCTCGACCGACAGCGGCAGGGTCCTGCGCAGGTCCTTTTCGTTGCGGATGCGGTCCGCCACGCTGGCGCCGGGCCGATGCGGGATGAGCGGCAGCCCGAGCAGGGTCTTGTCGAGGTGGATGTGGCCCTCGACGAAGCTCGGCGCCAGCAGGCCGCCCCCGCAGTCCAGAGTCTCGACGCCATCGGCCCGCACCGGCTCGACGGGGCGGACGGCCGTGATCGCCGCGCCGGAGATCTCGACGTCGACGGCCCGTCCGTCGGCGAGGCGCGCGTCGGTGAGGCGCAGCGTCGTGCCGTCGGCCGTCACGGGATCAGCCCCACGCGCCGCGCGGCGACCACGCGATAGAGGCGGTCGCCGTAAACCCTCTCCTCCTCGCTCGCCGAGAAGACGAGGCTGATGTCGTGCTCGTCCGCGGAGGCGACCGCCGCGGCCCGGATGGCGGGCCACGCCGGACAGGGCAGGTTGCGCCAAGCCTCGACGGCCTGCAGGGTCGGCAGCGCGGGGAAGCCGATGCCCGGCACCAGGGCCGCGACGGCCTGCCAGAAGCTGCGCAGCACCAGGGGCTCGGGGCAGACCGCGGCCACGAGGCGGACCCAGTGCGTGCCCGTCACGGCGTGCAGCGCTGAGAAATCCAGGGTGGCGGCATAGAGGGCGAGCGAGGTTTCGGCGACGCGGCGCAGCGTGCCCGCATCGAGGCGGAGCCAGTCGACGACGGGCGCGAAGTCCGGGTCGGCGCCCGCCGCGCGGATGCCGTGCCAGAGGTGGTCGAAGGCCGGCAGCGCCCGCAGGCCCTGCATCCCGCCGATGCGGGCCAGAACCTCGCCCGGATCGTCCGTGAGGGGCGGGGCGCCCGTCGCGGGCGGCAGCGGCAGGTAGCAGGACGCCCAGTAGCCGAGCGCCGTGCCGACCTCGGCCGGGTCGGAGCGCAGCAGCCCGTAGGCGAGCCGCATCAGCGGGTGGAGCGCGCTCCCGGCGATGCCGGGCGCGAGGGTCGGGAGGTAGGCCGCCAGCGCGCCGCGGATGCCGAGGCGCGCGACCTCCGCCGCGAAGAAGGCCCGGTAGTCCGTCTCCCGCGCGCGGTCGCCGAGCGTCTCGCTCCATCGCTCCCGGCGGATCGGCGCGACGGCGGGCGGGGCAGGCACCAGGCCGTGCGCGTCGCGATAGCCGACGAAATAGGCGTGGAGCCGCGCATCCGAGGCGCCCATCCGCGCGAGCGCCACCAGGATCATCGGCAGGTGGTTGGCGAGGACGTCCGGGAACTCGGCGCTGTGCCGGCGCGCCGCGACGAGGAGGTCTTCGAGCACCGGGCTCGGGGATCCGCCGGGCGATATGGTTCGGGCGAGTGCCATCGGGTCTCCAGGGTCCGGGCTTGGCCGACGCAGGCCGGGCGACATGCGGCGCATCGACCCTCGGCCGTCGGGAGGATCAGCGCCGCCCGTTTCCCGAGGTCATGGCTCCGGGCTCCGCCACGGAACTCA